>FR885392.1:20528-60330 GCA_000436335.1 Clostridium sp. CAG:217 | reverse complement strand
ACCTCTGCGCTGAGGATCCCTCGCAGGGAGCCGAATTGCCGCAGGTAAGACAAAAGCTGATTTTCGCTCCACTCCGGGACCAAATCCAGCACTGCGCAGCACTTTTGCGGCCGGGGACGGGCAAAGTTCTGCCCCACCGCCCAGCTTACATCCATCACCGCAATGCCGGACAAACCGTAATCGGTAAACAGCACCTCGCCCTGACTCTTCGCCACGATTTCACCGTCCAAAGGCCCTGACTCTTCGCCACGATTTCCCCGTCCAAAGTGACGGCTACTGCCGCTCGGGTGCGCTGCCCCTTGAGTTTGCGAGGGTATTTGCTGGAGGAGGTCAGCTGCACCAGCGCCGGATACAGGGGCGTACAGCTGTGGCCCAGATCTTGCAGCAGGGCATAGCCGCTGCCATCACTGCCCAGTGCCGGTTGTGCCTGCCCGCCGCAGGCCACCACCACCTTGTCGCCGGCAAAGACGCCCTTATCCGTTTGCACCGTAAAGCCGGGGATGATCTTTTCCACCCGGCAGCCGGTAACCAAGCGCACGCCCAAGGAGCGGCAGGCGTCCAGCAGCAAATTTTGCACCGTGGCTGCCCGCAGGCTGTAAGGATATACACGCCCCAAATCCTCCTGCCGGGTCATCAAACCGAGAGAGGCAAAGAAATTCAGCACCGCCCGGCTGTGGGGCGCCTGCATATTGGTCAAATTGCACCGGCCGTTGCCGGTAGCCAGCAGCTTTTTGCCCGGCTGCTCCAGCCGCTCCAGCACCGTGACCTGCACCGCCGGGTCCAGTTGCCGCAGCCGTATGGCACAGCACAATCCCGCCGCGCCGCCGCCCACGATCAGTACCTGCATATCTTCGCCTCCCTTATATAGAATATACATATCATAATATATTCCGCCGCCAAATGCAAACAATTCTTGCGCCGTCTCGCATGAAAGCGGCTTTTATTTTGATTTCCCCCTTGACGAACGGGTGCGGTTGTGGTATAGTGTTTGTACCTCGGTAAGTGGGGTTTTATTTTTTGCCCATTTTTAGGTGCGCATTGCGTGGCGCAACGAGGGAGATTCACACACAATCGAAATACAACGGAGGTGCTTATTAATGAGAGTTAAGATTACCTTAGCTTGCACAGAGTGCAAACAGCGCAACTACAACACAATGAAGAACAAGAAGAATACGCCCGACAGACTTGAGATGAACAAGTACTGCCGTTTCTGCAAAAAGCATACCTTGCACAGAGAAACGAAATAACAGGAGGACTGACAATGGCTGACGAAAAGAAAGCGTCTGCAAAGCCGGAAAAGAGCAGCAAGCCTGCCAAAAAGTCCGACGCCAAGGCAGACAAGTCAAAGGCAAAAAAAGCCAAGAAAAATCCGTTCAAATCCATTGGTTCATTCTTCAAAAGCGTAAAATCAGAGGGTAAAAAAGTCGTTTGGTCAGACGGTAAGAGCGTGCTCAAGAACACCTTGACCGTACTGGTAGTCGTGATCATCGTCGGCGTGTGCATTTATTTGGTAGACACCGGCCTGACCCTGGGTATGAAGGGCATTAAGAGCCTGAAGACCAACAGCGAGACCACCACCGCTGCCAGCGAAACCACCACCCAGAAAACCACTTCGGCGGCTTTGGCTGAGGCCACCACCGAACAGACCACCAAATAAAGACCCGAACGCACGCAGGGGCAAAGCCCCCATTCGGATCACAGCAATTTACGGAGGTTCTGTTTAGTATGGAAGAAGCAAAATGGTATGTTGCCCACACCTTTTCCGGTTATGAGAACAAGGTAGCCAGCAACATTGAGACCGTGGTAGAGAACCGCAACCTGCACGATTGGATTCAGGATGTGGTCGTCCCTACCGAGACGGTGGTAGAGATCAAAGATGACGGCACCAAGAAGGAAGTGGAGCGCAAGATCTTCCCCGGCTATGTGCTCATCAAAATGGTGATGAACGACGACAGCTGGTATGTGGTGCGCAACACCCGCGGCTGTACCGGCTTTGTAGGTCCGGAGAGCAAGCCTGTTCCCTTAACAGAGGAAGAGGTACGCAAGCTGGGCGTAGAGAAGGTCACCGTAGAGGTGCACTACGCCGTAGGCGATCTGGTCAATGTGATCGACGGCCCGCTGGAGGGCTTCTCCGGCACTGTGGACGCCATCGACATTCCCAACAACAGCGCACAGGTCACCGTTTCCATGTTTGGGCGCGAAACATCAGTTGATTTTGAGCTTGACCAGCTTGAAAAGGTCAAAGACTAACATTCGGTAATACGCGGCTTGCCGCTGATTATCACCGCTTTTTGCGGTGCGTGGGAGGAGCGCACAGCGCCCCGCCAATGACCACAATTTAGGAGGAAAATTATTATGGCACAGAAGGTAGTAGGTTTAATTAAACTTCAGATCCCGGCCGGTAAGGCGACCCCTGCCCCCCCGGTTGGCCCGGCTCTCGGTCAGCACGGTGTAAACATCGTGGCTTTCACCAAGGACTTTAACGAGAGAACCAAGAACGACGCCGGCCTGATCATTCCCGTAGTGATCACCGTTTATGAGGATCGTTCTTTCACTTTCATCACCAAGACCCCGCCCGCAGCCGTTCTCATCAAGAAGGCTTGCGGCATTGACAAGGCTTCCGGCGTTCCCAACAAGAACAAGGTAGCCACCATCACCAAGGAGCAGGTCCAGAAGATCGCTGAGACCAAAATGCCCGACCTGAACGCAGCTTCTCTGGAGGCCGCTATGTCCATGATCGCCGGCACTGCTCGCAGCATGGGTATTGTAGTAGAAGACTGAGTCCCTTGTGGGAGGAAAGATCCGATTAACCACTGGAGGTAATTTGTAATGAAACACGGAAAGAAATATGTGGACGGCGCCAAGCTGGTAGACCGCTCCAATCTGTATGATAGCGCTGAGGCTCTTGACCTGGCTGTTAAGACCGCCACAGCTAAATTTGACGAAACCATTGAGGCTCACATTCGCCTGGGCGTTGACTCCCGTCACGCTGATCAGCAGGTGCGTGGCGCTGTGGTGCTGCCCAACGGCACCGGCAAAACCGTGCGCGTGGCTGTATTTGCCAAGGGCGACCTGGCTAAGGCTGCTACCGAGGCCGGCGCTGACATCGTTGGCGACGCTGACCTGGTAGAGAAGATCCAGGGCGGCTGGATGGACTTTGATGTGGCCGTTGCCAGCCCGGATATGATGGGCTTCGTTGGTCGTTTGGGTAAAGTGCTGGGCCCCCGCGGTCTGATGCCCTCTCCCAAGGCCGGCACCGTAACCATGGATGTGGCTAAGGCTGTAACCGAGGCTAAGGCCGGTAAGATCGAGTACCGTCTGGACAAGACCAACATCATTCACTGCCCCATCGGCAAGGCTTCCTTTGGGCAGGAGAAGCTGCTGGAGAACTTCAACGCTCTGCTGGACGCCATCATCAAGGCAAAGCCGGCTGCACTGAAGGGTCAGTATATTAAGTCCGTTGCCGTGGCTTCCACCATGGGCCCCGGCGTGCGTATCAACCCCAACAAAGTTGGTACTGTTTCTGCTCAATAAGTTTTTGGGTATTGACAAGGCTCGTGCCTTGTGTTAAAATACTATCGCTGTTCAGCCAAAGACAGCAGGTGCCGTTTGGCGTAAGTTGATCGCCTGCCGAGGAATGAATGTGCATGGTTCGCACCCTGCGGTGCAATATCTATGTCATTTTGTGCATTCCGAGGTACATCGGAATGCACTTTTTGTTTTGCTAAACAGCCATAAAGACCGCATTTTGCGGCAAATACTTATGGAGGTTATGTTTTATGCCAAGTACAGCAGTTCTTGAAATGAAAAAGCAGCAGGTTGCCGCTCTTTCTGACCGGATCAAGAATTCCTGCGCCGGTGTAGTAGTTGACTACAAAGGCATCACCGTGTCCGATGACACGCAGTTGCGTCACGAGCTGCGTGAGGCCGGTGTGCACTACACTGTCGTAAAGAACACCCTTTTGGGCAGAGCAGCTGAGGCTGCCGGTCTGGAAGGCCTTGAGTCTGTGTTGGAAGGCACCACCGCCATCGCCACCTGTGACGATGACTATGTGGCATCTGCTCGCATTCTGCAAAAGTTTGCAGACGGCCACGACAATTTTGCCATTAAGTCCGGTTATCTGGACGGCAAAGTGATCGCTCTGGACGAGGTTATTGCGCTTTCCAAGCTGCCTTCCAGAGAGGCCATGCTGGCTCAGATCGCAAGTCTTGTTGTTGAGCCCATCGCCTGCATTGCCCGTGCCGTTGCAGCACTGGAAGAAAAGGGCGGTGCAACACCCGTCGCTGCAGAGGCCGAAGAGGCTCCCGCAGAGGCTGCTCCCGCTGAGGAAGCACCTGCTGAAGAAACAGCAGAATAATTTAATTTTTATTATAATTTACGGAGGTAATTATCATGGCAACCGAGAAAATCACTGCTATTGTAGATTCCATCGCAGAACTGAGCGTTCTGGAGCTTAAAGAGCTCAAGGAAACAATCGAAGAGACCTTTGGCGTTACTGCTGCCGCAGTCGCCGTTGCAGCTGCTCCCGCTGAGGGTGGCGCCGCTGCTGCTGACGAGAAGACCGAGTTTGATGTTGTGCTGACCGATGTTGGCGCCAACAAGATTCAGGTGATCAAGGCCGTTCGTGAGGCTACCGGCCTGGGTCTGAAGGAAGCTAAGGCTATCGTTGACGGCGCTCCCGCTACCGTTAAGGAAGCAATGCCCACCGCTGACGCTGAGGCTTTGAAGGCTAAGCTGACTGAGGTTGGCGCTACCGTTGAGCTGAAATAAGTTCACGCCAAGCAACCTACACGGACACTCCCTTGAGTGTCCGTGTTTTTTTGTCTTGGTGCAGCAAATGCGTTTTGTTTTTTGCTGTGTGCGATACACGCCGCTTTTTTGATTCCTATTGTAATTCTCGGCGGAATTTGCTATGATGGGCATAGATTTTCATAATGGAGGTACGGTTATGACCAACTGGGGATATAAGGCGGTGCGCAAAGTGCTGCAAACCTTTGGCGGGGCGGAGCTGGCGCAGCAGCAAAGCGGACGGATCACCGGTGAACCGGGCAATCCGGAGGTGGCGACACTGGCCAGACGGGCCGGTGCGGAAAGCTGCGTGCTGCTGAAGAACAACAACCACACTTTGCCCCTGGATCTGTCTGCGCCGGTGGCGCTGTTTGGCCGGGTGCAAAAAAACTATTTTTATGTAGGCAACGGCAGCGGCGGCGATGTTTCCGCCCCGTACAGTATCAACCTGGTACAAGGGCTGGTAAACGCCGGTGTGCAGCTGGACAGCACCGTACTGGCTGCCTATGAAAGCTGGTGCACCGCCTCTGTCAACGACCCGGACCCGGGATTTTGGGGGCACTGGCCCCGCTATTATGCAGAAATGCCGGTGAAGCAAGACTGGGTACAGGCGGCTGCTAAGCGGTGCCAAACCGCCGTGGTGGTGATTGGCCGCAGCGCCGGTGAGGACCGGGAAAACACACTGAAAAAAGGCAGTTTTTACCTGACGAATAAAGAAAAGGCCTTGCTGGACGCAGTGACCGCCGCCTTTCAAAAAGTGGTGCTGGTGCTGAATATCGGCAGCATTATGGACTTTGCGGAAATCGACGCCTACTGCGACAAGATCAGCGCCATTTTGCTGGCCTGGCAGCTGGGCATGGAGAGCGGTAACGCGGTGGCGGATGTGCTCACCGGGCAGGTGAACCCAAGCGGCCGCCTGACGGACACCATCGCCAAAACCTACGCCGACTACCCGGCACAGAACTTTGGCAACAAGGCAGAGAACCGCTATACAGAAGATATTTTTGTGGGCTATCGGTACTTTGAGACCTTTGCGCCGGAGCGGGTACTGTACCCCTTTGGTTACGGTCTGTCTTACACGGACTTTGCCTGCAAAGTGACAAAAACAGAAACAAAAGACCAGACGGTCACCGTGCAGGTGCAGGTGGAGAACATCGGCGCGCTATCCGGCAAACAGGTGGTACAGCTGTACGCCTGCTGTCCCTGCGGCGCGCTGGGAAAAGCCGCTAAGGTGCTCATCGCCTTTGCTAAAACGGAGGAACTGGCCCCCGGCAAGCACCAAAGCCTGACCCTCACCGCTCCTTATCGGCACTTTGCCAGCTTTGACGACAGCGGTGCTGCCGGGCACAAAAACGCCTGGTTGCTGGAAGCGGGGGACTACGCTTTTTGCTTAGGTACAGATGTGCGCAGCGCTGTCCCCTGCGGTGACCTGCACCTGGCGGACACGCTGGTGCTGGAGCAGTGCTGCCAGTTGCTGGCGCCCCCGGCAGACAGCGGCTTTGACCGACTCACCGCCACAGTACAAAACGGAAAAGTGACCCAGACCTACGCCCCGGTGCCCACCGCCACCGTAGACTTAAAGCAGGAGATCCTGGATCATCTGCCCCCTGCCCTGCCGGTCACCGGCAACAAGGGCTTTGTGCTGGCAGATGTGGCCGAGGGCAGCGTCAGCCTGGACGACTTTGTGGCGCAGCTGTCTACCACAGAGATGGAGCTGCTCAGTCGCGGCGAGGGCATGATGGACAGCCCACTGGGTGCCTCCGGCAATGCGGGCGCCATGGCCGGGGTCAGCGAAAGCCTGCGGCAAAAGGGCATACCCCCGGTGATCACCACCGACGGCCCCTCCGGGATTCGCCTGCGGGCCACCTGCTCCCTGCTGCCCAGCGGCACCGCCCTGGCTTGCAGCTGGAACCTGCCGCTGGTACAGGACCTGTACGCCACCATGGGGCGGGAGATGGTGGACAAGGGCACCGATGTGCTGCTGGCGCCGGGCATGAATATCCACCGCAATCCGCTGTGCGGGCGCAATTTTGAATACTTCTCTGAGGACCCGCTGGTCACCGGCAAGCTGGCCGCTGCGGTGGTACAGGGTCTGCAAAGCGCTCCGGTATCCGCCTGCCCCAAGCACTTTGCCTGCAACAATCAGGAATATAACCGCAACCACAACAATTCCGTAGTCAGCGCCCGCGCCATGCGGGAGATCTATTTGCGGGGATTTGAGATCTGCATAAAAGAAGCACATCCTAAGAACCTGATGACCAGCTACAACAAGATCAACGGCGTGTGGAGCCACTACAACTACCAGCTGTGCACCGCCCTGCTGCGGGAGGAATGGGGCTACACCGGCAATGTGATGACCGACTGGTGGATGCGCTACGCCGCCTCGCCGGAGTTCCCGGAGCTGCGGGACAACGGCTACCGGGTGCGGGCACAGGTTGATGTGCTGATGCCCGGCGCCAAAACCGCCATCAGCAAGTCCGCCCCTAACGACGGCAGTCTGCTGGCGACCCTGGGCAAGCCCGACGGCATCACCCTGGGCGAGCTGCAACGCACGGCAAAGAATGTGCTACGCATGACCCTGCGCACAAAATTCGCCGGGCAGTATAAAGACTAAAATAATCCCCCACGGTGGGTTGCTACTGCCCTGCCGCCGTGGTAAAATGAAAACATCAAGTAAGCGCCCAACGGCGCAATATCGGGAGGATAACCAAATGGCATGTTTCTTAGTACCGGCCGCTGAGGCCGTGGTGGTCACCGCTGTGGCGCTGACCCTGAAGAAAAAGGAAGAAAAGCTCACGCTGCCCGCCCATGAAGCTGTGGGCACTGGGGCACCTGCCCAGGAGCAGAAATTTACCTGGAGCCGCAAGCTGTTCTTGCTGTCCGGTCTGCTGTGGGGCGGCATTTTGCTGCTGGCCTTTGAGCATCTGTGGCACGGCGAGGTAACTCTGTTTGCACCGTTTCTAACGGCCATGAGCAACCCGGAGGACAAAGCGGTCATGCTCCACGAAATGGCTACTGTGGGTGTGACTATGAGCGCCGTTGTCACCGCTGTATGGGGCATAGCAGTCGCCGTGGTCAGCGCCAAGTTCAAAAAGCGCGCCAAAACGGCTGCGCAGGAGGGTTAATATGTGCCTGCTGCTAACCTTGATGGCTGCCGTGGCAGCCACCGTAGCCTGGTACGCCTGCGAAAAACGCAAAACCTACCGACTGGGCACGCTGTGCCTGATCTACTGGGGCGCCGGGCTGATGTGGCTGGTGGACTTCTTCTTTGAATACTTCAGCGAAGGGGCGGCGTATTTTCAGCAGAGCTTCAGCGAAATACTGAACGACAGTCTGCTGGGTCTCTCTGCCGTAACCTTGGGCGCCATCGCCTGGCTGGCGATCTTGCTGGTCAAGGATCCTAAGCGTGTGTTCAAACAGCAATAAATCAAAAGGGCGACTGCACCGCAGCCGCCTTTTTCTTTGCCCGAAAAATCTTAAAGAAATCCGGTTCCTTTTGCCATATTATGCACAAAATGGACGAATTCCATCACTTTCCATTGCATTTTTTTATAGAATATGTATAATAAAAAGAGATGTACACATCGTACAAAATAGGAATTTGGAGGGAACCGATATGGATATGAGCACCAACAAACAACTGCGCCCCTTCGGTATGCGCGATAAGATCGGCTATGCCTTTGGCGACTTTGGATGCAATATGAGCTTTGCATTCATTAACAGCTACCTGATGCTGTTCTATGTCACCTGTATGAAGATTGATCCCAAGCACTTTGCCATTCTCATTCTGCTGGGCAAAATTTTTGACGCCATCAACGACCCCATCATCGGCGGTCTGTGCGATGCCACCAAACCCGGCAAGGACGGTAAATTTAAGCCCTGGATCAAGTGGGCCAGCCCGGTGCTGCTGCTGTCCAGTATCGCCCTGTTCATTTATGCACCCAGTGCGCCCTACGGGGTAAAAATCGCCATGTGCCTGGGCATTTACTGCCTGTGGAGCGTGGCGTACACCAGCGTGAATGTGCCCTACGGCTCCATGCAAAGCTGCATTACCAACGACCCGGCGGGCCGCTCCTCCCTGTCCCAGTGGCGGAGTATCGGCGCTATGTGTGCCCAGATCCCCATTATGATCCTGCTGCCCCTGCTGGTATATGACAAGAACGACAATCCCCGCGGTGAGCTGTTCATCATCTTTGTGGGCGTGATGGGTGCCATCGGTTTGGTATCCTTCTACCTGCTGCGGCGCATGACCACCGAGCGCATTGCCGCTGCACAGCCCCAGGAGAAACAGAAGTTCAACTATTTTGCCACGCTTGGCTCCTTCTTTAAGAACAAACCCATGATGGGCGTGACCATCAGCACCGTGGCATACCTGGCGCTGATGATGACGGTGACCACCTCCATGCCTTATATCTTTATGTGTTATTTCCAGAACACCAAGCTGATCACCATTGCCACCATGCTGGCCGGATGTCCGGTGGCGCTGGGCATTTTGCTGGTAAAGCCCATGCTCAAGAAATTCACCAAAAAGCAATTGTGCACCTATCCCTTTGTCCTGTCGGCCATCTCTGCCGGCGTGGCTGCCTTTGTGCGGATCCGTAACCCCTATGTTTGGATCGTACTGGTGGCCATCGCCATGTTTGGCTCTGCCTTTTACCTGACCTTGATGTGGGCACTGGTGGCAGACTGCATCGACTACCAGGAGCGCCGAACCGGCCGCCGAGAGGAAAGCTCCATTTACGCCACCTATTCCCTGTTCCGCAAAATTGCCCAGGGTGTAGGCGCCGCCGTAGTCAGCTGGGCCATCGGTATGACCGGCTATGACCAAAAGCTGGGCGCCCTGGAGCAGGCTGCCGGTGTACCGGAGAAGATCTATTTCGTCACCGCGTTCCTACCCTTTATTGGCGCGCTGATCAGCCTGATCAGTATGCATTTCCTGTATAATCTGGACGACAACGCCCAGGAAAAAGTAAAATAATCCACCCGGAGGCAACCCTATGCGACAAATCATCAACATAAACAAAGACTGGCGCTTTTCCAAAAAGCCCCAGAGTACCCCCACAGCCCTGCCCACAGATTGGGAGTCGGTGGACCTACCCCACACCTGGAACGGCACAGACGGCCAAGACGGCGGCAACGACTATTACAGAGGCAAGTGCGCCTACGCCAAGGCACTCACCGCCGATGAACTGGGCAGCGCCCCGGTGCATTACCTGCAATTCGACGGCGTAAACAGCAGCGCCCAGGTCTACTGGAACGGTCAGCAGATTGCCAAGCATGACGGCGGCTACTCCACCTTCCGTGCCAAGCTGCCGGAAATTTTGCCGGAGAACCTGCTGGTGGTCTATGCAGACAACAGCCCCAATGAAACGGTATATCCCCAGATGGCGGATTTCACCTTCTACGGCGGCATTTACCGGGATGTAACCGTGCTGGGCGTGGAAGAGAGCCACTTTGACCTGGACTACTACGGCGCTCCCGGCGTGCAAGTGGTGCCCACCATGCAAGGCACCGACGCCACGGTGGCTGCCACGGCGTATGTGACTGCACCGGCAGGCTGCACCGTGCATTTTGCTATCACCAATAGGAACGGCGACCCGGTGGCAGAAGCCGATGCGGACGCTGCCAATGCAAAGACCAACATCAAAATAGAAAACGCCCACCTGTGGCACGGCACAGAGGACCCGTACCTGTACACCCTGACGGTCACTTTGCTGCAAAACGGCAAAGCGGTAGACGAAATTGCCACCCGCTTTGGCTGTCGCAGCTTTGCTATTGATCCGCAAAAGGGCTTTATCTTAAACGGCAAGCCTTATCCCCTGCGCGGCGTATCCCGCCACCAGGATCGGCCGGGGATCGGCAACGCCCTCACCGCCAAGGAGCACACGGAGGATATGGATCTGATCTGCGAACTGGGCGCCAACACCATTCGCCTGGCCCATTACCAGCACAGCCAGACCTTTTATGACCTGTGCGACGAGCGAGGTATGGTCGTCTGGGCAGAAATCCCTTATATCTCCCGTCATATGCCCGGGGGCAAGGCCAACACCATCAGCCAAATGACGGAGTTGATCTGCCAAAACAGCAATCACCCCAGCATTGTGGTATGGGGTCTGTCTAACGAAATCACCATGAACGGCGCGTCGGATCCCTCCCTTTTGGAGAACCACCGGGCACTGAACGACCTGGTGCATAAAATGGATCCCACCCGCCCCACAACCATAGCGGTGCTGAGTATGTGCGATCCCGGAGAGGCGTATGTACAGATCGCCGATGTGCTGTCCTACAACCACTACTTTGGCTGGTACGGCGGCAAAACCGAGATGTACGGCCCCTGGTTTGACAAATTCCACAAGAAGTACCCGGATCGGGCGGTAGGCATGAGCGAGTACGGCTGTGAGGCGCTGAACTGGCACACCTCTGACCCCCAGCAGGGGGATTACACCGAGGAGTACCAGGCCAAGTATCACGAGGATGTAATCCGCCAAATCGCCGCGCGCCCCTGGATGTGGTCCACCCATGTGTGGAATATGTTTGACTTTGCCGCAGATGCCCGCAGCGAGGGCGGCGAGAACGGTATGAACCACAAGGGCTTGGTAACCTTTGACCGGCAGTATAAGAAAGACGCGTTCTATGCCTACAAGGCTTGGCTGTCCAAGGAGCCGTTCGTCCACATTTGCGGCAAGCGGTATGTGGACCGCACCGAGGATGTGACCAAGGTCACCGTCTACACCAACCAGCCCCAGGTAGAGCTGTTTGCCAACGGCAAGAGCCTGGGCGTGCAGCAAAAGGGAGAATATCCGTTTTTCTACTTTGATGTGCCAAACAGCGGCGAGACGACCCTGACCGCCAAGGCCGGAGACTGCACGGACGAGAGTCACCTGCGCCATGTGAATGAGCCAAACCGGGACTATGTGCTCCAAGAGGAGGGCGCCGTCATCAACTGGTTTGAGATCGAGACTCCGCCCGGCTATATGAGCATTAACGACACCATCGGCGATATTTTGGCCACCACCCGGGGCAAGCTGCTGGCCCTGCGGATCGTGCAAATGGTGCGGGCCAATATGAAGAAGAACAAGGGCGGCTCCACCGGCGGCATGGCAGATATGGCCAAGGGCATGAAAATCAACAAGAGCTTGATTGACATGGGCAAGGGCTTCACCGTCAAGCGCGTGTGCATGATGGCCGGCGGCCTGTTTACCAAGGAGCAGATCCTGGAGATCAACGCCAAGCTGAATAAAATCAAGAAAAAGCAAAAGTAATTTTGCCACCGACTTCCCTTGCAAAGCCCTGCGAGGGAAGTTTTTTTGCCCCGCACCCGGCAGCGGATCGCCGCGCCGGAATTGGCACGATAAATTTTAATTTACCCCTTGCCCTGCCGCCCCCTGCGTGGTATAATAATAGCCACACGGGCGCGTAGCTCAGTTGGGAGAGTGCTGCATTCGCATTGCAGAGGTCGAGGGTTCGACTCCCTTCGTGTCCACCAAAAGTCCACCGTAATTTTGATAGAATTACGGTGGATTTTTTAATGTTATATTTCGTTTGAAAAAATGCGATTAGAAGAGGTAGTAAATCATGGCGCGAGCAAGGTATCAGGTCTTGGTCATTCCATATTGCATACAGGACGACCTAGTGCAATTCTGCTTATTTCGAAGAAGCGATATGGGCATTTGGCAATTCATAGCAGGCGGAGGAGAAGATGAGGATCTTTCCATCATTGCGTCGGCAAAAAGAGAAGCCTTTGAAGAAGCCGGTATTTCTAAGTCCTGTGATTTTTTCAAGCTCAATACCTGCTGCAGCATACCGACCAACTGCTTTAAGAATGCAGAGACAATATGGGGTAAAGCGTGTTTCGTCATTCCGGAGTACGCATTTGCAGTGAGAGTAGAAAGCACAGTTTTGCAGCTGTCTCATGAGCATACAGAATATAATTGGCTGAATTATGCAGAAGCACACACACGACTTCAATACGACAGCAACAAAACCGCTCTCTGGGAACTGAACCGGCGCATTGCGCTTGGAATGTTGAATTGATAACTTCCGTTTTGTCGCAATTTTTCAGGGGAGAGTACCGTGTCAAGACGGCGCAGCGCCCCCTTGCACAAATTCCATCAAGATTACAGTCCTTTGCCAAAAGTCGATTTCTTTTGAAATCGGCTTTTTTCTTTTGCCCGCCTCGGCCCGCATTTTTTATTATCCGGAATACTGCCGCAATGTACGGACCGCAGGGGCTTGCAATTTCGCTCCGTTTTGTGTACCATGGTAGCAGAGAAACTGTACGAATTTGCAGCAAAGGAGATAGGAGCGGCCTATGCGCACGGTGAAAATTGCATACACGCCCCCGCAGCGGCGCTCCCTTTGGGAAAAGCTGCGCTACAAGCTGGCGGTGCGGCGCAAGGGCGGCCCGGTCTGGGCGCGCATTGGGGACACCCGACAAATGGTCCGCCGCTATCCCGGGCACAACAGCCGTCGGGCTTTTGTGCAGGCAGTGCTGGCCTACGGCTGCTCCTCTTATCTGGCGGAACGACTGCTGAATCCTCGCCGCCGGGAGGAAGTCCGCTTTGCGGCGCCCTACTGCCCGGCACCCGGTGATCGGCTGTACCACTGGACGGTACTGGACAATATGGCCGATATTCGCGCCCACGGGCTGCGCCCGGCCAACCGAAGCGGCTATGTGTACATCACCGACAACCCGGACTACATCGCAAACAGCAGCTATTTTTACTGGAAGGTGGGCCGTATCGGGCAAGACGCCACCTTTGTGCTGCTGGAAATTGACGCCTGTGCTCTGGCCCGGACCCAACCCATTATGCAGGTGCTGGAGCATCACGAATTTGCCGTTCCCGCCGTGCCGCCGGAATATCTGACGCCGGTGTAAACACCCACCATTTGCCGTCAAAAGCAGACAAGAACAACAAAATATTGACAGCGACACAGGGAAATGCTACAATAAAAACAACCGGGGACGCAACGGAGCTGACTTATAAGCATTCCGCCGCGTCCTCTTTTTGGATTAAAAATCATTGACTGTAGGGGGAAATGCGATGCAATTCAAATCGGACGGCACCTTGAAAATCATGCAAATCACCGATATGCAAGAGATTCCGGCCATCTCACCGGACACCCTGGCACTGCTGGACGCGGCGGTGGAGGCGGAGCACCCGGATCTGGTCATCTACACCGGCGACCAAATCAAGGGCTACGGCGTGACCTACAAGGGCAAGACCAAAAAAGAGTTGGAGGCCGCTGTGGCCAAGACCATTACCGCCCTGCTGGAGCCGGTAACCCGGCGCCACATTCCCTTTGCCGTTACCTTTGGCAACCACGATCGGCAAGTGGGCATCAGCAATGCAGACCAATTTAACGACATATACAAATCCCTGCCCGGCTGTATCGGAGAGCAAGCAGAGGGCATTCCCGGCGGCGGCACCTACGCAGTGCCCCTGACCGCCTCTGACGGCTCCGGGCGCACGGTGATGAACCTGTACCTGTTCGACACCGGCACCGACGCCAAGGGCGGCGGGTATGAGGCCTTTGATCCGGCCATTATCGACTGGTATCGCAAGACCCGGGACGCACTGAAGGCAGAAACCGGCCACTATGTGCCCTCTTTGGTATTCCAGCACATTCCCATGCCGGAGTATTACCATGTGCTGCGACGGGTGAAAAAAAGCGAGAAAGGCGCCATCCAAGCCTTCCGCACCCATAAAAACGAATTCTACAAGCTGGGCGATACCTGCCGTCCCGGCGATATGTTGGAGGAGCCGCCCTCCATTCCGGACATCAACAACGGCGAGTTTGATGCCCTGCACGAAAAGGGCGATATTCTGGGCGTGTTTGTAGGCCACGACCACAAAAACAGCTTTGTTGGCCGGTACAAGGATATGGACCTGGGCTTTACCCAGTCCGCCGGCTTTAATGTGTACGGCAACCGCACCAAGCGCGGCGTGCGCTGCTTTGTTCTGCATGAGGACGACCCCACGCATTACGACACCTACACCCGCACCTATGAAGAATTGGTGGGCACCAAGGTGCACCGCCCGGTGTTTGATTACCTGTCCAGCAAAGCCCCGGCTACCATGGACGCAGCCATTCCCATGATCGTAAAGACCGTGGTGGGGCTGGCGGTAATCGTCGCCCTGATCATTCTACTGGCCAAACTACTGTAACGGAGGACCATTATGAACGAAAAGAAAAAAGACAACGCCTTCGTCCGCTGGACAGAGAAGCACGCAGAAATCTGGAAATTCATCAAATTTATGATTGCCGGCGGCGGCTCCTCTGCCGTAGAGTTGGTGGTACACATGGTACTGCTGGCAACGGTGTTTAAGCCCTTTTTGGATCAGCCCATCACCAACGACGCGCTGAATATGATCGGCATTGAGTCCAAGGGCTATCTGTACACCTACCTAATCTCCACCACCGTGGGCTACGGCATCGCCTTTATCCTGAACCGAAAGATCACCTTTAAGGCAGATGTGAACCCCACACTTAGTATGATCCTCTATGCCATTATGGTGGTGTTTACCATCTTTGCCAACGGCTGGATCGGCTCTGCTATGACCACCTTTGCCCAAGGGCACAACCTAACCGGCGGCTTTTGGGACATGGTGATTAAGCTGATCGGTATGGCGATCCCCACGCTGTGGACCTATCCCTGTAACCGCTTTATCATTCACCGCAAGAAGAAACCCCAGATCACTGCAACAGAGAAAGAAGAAGCATAATTTATGAGCAATACCACTGAAAAGAAAGAAAAGCAGAGCTTTGGCCAATTTATCAAATTTGCCTTATTCTCCGCCTCCGCCGGCATTATCCAGGTGCTGACCTTTACCCTTCTAAGCGAGGTGGTCATCAAGCTGCCTGCCATTCAAAGTGCCATGGAGAGCAACGCTACCTTTGCCAGGATCATGCAAAATGAGTACGGCCCCATGTACCTGACCGCCCTAATCCTGTCTGTGGTGTGGAACTTCACCTTTAACCGCAAATTCACCTTTAAGTCCGCCGCCAATGTGCCGGTGGCCATGCTAAAGGTCTTTGCCTTTTACCTGGTGTTCACCCCCATTTCCACCCTGCTGGGCAATTACTTTACCGCCAAGTTTGCGGATGTGAGCGCCATCAACTACATTGTGCTGGGGCTGACTATGGCCACCAATATGATCACGGAATTCCTCTATGACAAATTCGTGGTGTTCCGCGGCCAGGAGAATACCGCCGTCAGCAAAAAGGACAAGAAAAAAGCATAATAAAATCGCAAAAAGACGAAGAAAAGCGACTGCGCAAAAAGTGCAGTCGCTTTTTATATGTTCCGTATCAGTCCAGCATTTGCAAAATCTCTTCCTTAGAGCGAACGCCCACGGCACGATTAACCGTACGGCCGTCCCGAATCACCAGCAAAGTGGGAATACTGGCAATGCCAAAGGCCTGGGCCAGCTCCGGCTGCTCGTCCACATTCACCTTGCCCACCTTGGCGTCGGTAACCTCTGCGCCGATCTCATCCACAATGGGCGACACCATACGGCACGGGCCGCACCAGGTGGCCCAAAAATCCAACAGCACCGGGCACCCGGCCTGCATCACTTCTTCCTGAAAATTCTCTTTTGTAACGGTCATAACGGCCATTTTAGTCATCCTCCTCTGTTTTATAATACAACCGACAATGGCAAAACCCCGGCTCCTTTTGCTCTCTGAACGCCTTGCACATACACTTGGTGTCCGGCGAACGCTCCAGCATACAGGGGCAATAGCCGCCTGTGCGCTTTAAGCCCTCTCGCACGGTTTTGACCATCTCTTTGTCCGGATTCAATTTGATCTTCACTGGGTTCCCTCCCTTTTTCTTTATTGTAACACACCTGTAAAGCCATGGCAAGCGGGGGATTTTGACCGGCTTTGACAGACGATTTTCTTTATTTTGTCCGATATTTTGCCGCTTATACAGATATACGCGACCGTAATTGCACACTTATGCGAATTGTGAACATTAAGTGAATTTTTCATAAAATGCCACAAATCTCCATATCTACTTGCTATAATAGACTGGGTTTTGTCTTTTCAAAATCCACATTTTAGTCCTACCTATATGGTAAGGCACAATATGGAGGTACGCAATTATGTGCGGTATCGTAGGTTATATCGGCAGCCAAAAGGCCAGTCCGATTTTACTTAGTGGACTGATGAAGCTGGAGTACAGAGGATACGACTCTGCCGGCATTGCAACATTAGAGGACGGCACCCCTACGGTGGTGAAAAACACCGGTCGGGTGCGTAATCTGTACCAGGATCCGCAGCTGGACGCCCTCACCGGTACCGTGGGCATTGCCCACACCCGCTGGGCCACCCACGGCAAGCCCAGCAAGGAGAACAGCCACCCTCACCTGGACAGCCGCGGGGTATTTACCGTGGTACACAACGGTATTATTGAGAATTATGAGGATCTGCGCAGTGAGCTAGAGCTGGAGGGCTGCACCTTCAAAAGCGAAACAGACACCGAGGTGATCCCCAACCTGATTGCCCACTACTATTTTGCAGACAAAGGACCGGCAGAGGAGCGCTTTCTGCGGGCTACCCAGCGGGCGTGCAAACGGCTGGAGGGCAGCTATGCCATTGAGGTGCTGTGCAGCGAAACGCCCGACCAAATGATTGTGGTGCGCAAATCCAGCCCCTTGGTCATCGGCATTGGGTACAAGGAGAATTACATTGCCTCGGACATTCCGGCCATTCTCTCCTACACCAAGGATTTTTACCTGCTGAACGACCAGGAGTACGCAGTCATCACCCGAGAGAATATCACTTTCTATGACGAACAGCTGCACCCCTTTGAGAAGAAGCACCAGCGCATTGACTGGGATGCCACCGCGGCGGAGAAAAACGGCTACCCGGACTTTATGCTAAAGGAAATGTACGAACAGCCCTCTACCGTACGGGAAACCATCGGTACCCGTGTAACCGCCGGTGCGCCCACCCAAGTGGACGGACTGGACTTCACTGCGGCGCAGCTGCAAAATCTGCACCAAATTTACATTATCGGCTGCGGTACCGCCATGCACGCGGGGCTGGCGGCCAAGCCCATGTTTGAACATTTAACGCATATCCCCACCCAGGTGGATGTGGCGTCCGAGTTCCGCTATCGGGACCCGTTGGTAGATGACCGCACCCTGTGCATTTTTATCAGTCAAAGCGGCGAGACTGCCGATACCATTGCCGCCCTGCGGCTGGCAAAGGCTGCCGGTGCCGCCACCTTGGCCGTCAGCAATGTAATTGGCTCCTCCATTACACGAGAAGCGGATTACACCGTTTACACCCATGCCGGACCGGAAATCGCCGTGGCTTCTACCAAGGCCTATACTGCCCAAGTGGTGCTGCTGGCGGTGCTGGCCATTCATTTTGCCGAGCTGTTGGGTCTGGGCGCCGGTGTGGCAGCCGACCTAAAAGCCGATCTGCTGGAGTTGCCGGCACTGATCGAAGAGACACTCCAGTGCGCTCCCCAAGTGAAAGCCTTTGCAGACAAGATCCATCGAGAGACCGATGTGTTCTTTATCGGTCGGGGCAGCGACTACACCACCAGCCTGGAGGCGTCGCTGAAGCTGAAAGAGATCTCCTATATCCACTCGGAGGCGTACCCCAGCGGCGAGCTGAAGCACGGGCCCATTGCCCTGATTGAAAAGGGCACCACCGTCATCGGCACCATTACGGACCCGGCGCTGGTGGACAAATCCGTCAGCAACCTGAAAGAGGTCATCACCCGAGGCGCCAAGGTGCTGGTGGTCACCAACCGCGATGTGCGGGCGTCAGATATTGACACCCTGATCCGCGTACCGGAAACCCACCCGCTGCTGGCACCCGCCGTGTCCATTTTGCCCTACCAGCTGCTTAGCTACTATATCGCCAAACAAAACGGTCTGGATGTAGATAAACCCCGGAATTTGGCCAAATCCGTAACGGTGGAATAACCATACGAGCCGCCTTGCAATGAGGATAAATTAGCGGGCGGCAGATTTTCTTAGAACGACTCCGGCGCAATCCCTCAGTCACTTCGTGACAGCTCCCTTTGCAAGGGAGCCTAAGATTATGTAACCGATTTGCCTCCCTTGTAAAGGGAGGTGGCAACGCCGTCAGGCGTTGACGGAGGGATTACTCGGCAATATGCCCATAAAAAACGCCCTGCGGCACATACCGCAGGGCTATTTTGATACCGGGTACTTATTCGCCGAAATAGCGCTTTAACAAACCTTCAAAGGCCTTGCCGTGGCGGGCCTCGTCGCGAGCCATCTCGTGCACGGTGTCATGAATCGCATCCAGGTTGGCAGCCTTAGCCTTTTTAGCCAACTCAAACTTGCCCAGGGTAGCGCCGTTCTCGGCAGCCACACGCATCTCCAGGTTCTTCTTGGTAGAGGGGGTCACCACCTCGCCCAGCATCTCGGCGAACTTGGCAGCGTGCTCTGCCTCTTCATAAGCGGCCTTTTCCCAGTAGAGACCGATCTCCGGGTAGCCCTCACGGTGTGCCACTCTGGCCATAGCCAGGTACATACCCACCTCGGAGCATTCGCCGTTAAAGTTGTCTCTCAGGCCCTGGACGATCTCCTCGTCCACGCCGTCGATAATGCCTACCTGGTGCTCGGCAGCCCAAGTGCGCTCCTCGTTCTCCCGCACGGCCATCTTAGCGCCGCAAATGGGGCAAACATCAATGGGGGTGTCGCTCTCATACCCGCATACCGGGCAATAATACTTTTTGCTCATAATCGTCTTTCTCCTTTTTAGATGATTTGGATAACACATTTATTGACAACAGCTGCAAATGCCGCTGAAGTACACATCTTTGTGGTGGACGGTAAAGCCGTCCAGTCCCTGAATACCTATCAGGTCCGGGATAAAGTCATAGATCCGCCCGCATTTTTCGCACCGGAAGTGCCCGTGGAAGCGGGTGTCCGCATCGTAGTGGATTCGGCCGCTGTCAATGGTCACCGGAATGATCAGACCGCAGGCGTCCAGGGCTTGCAGGGCATTGTACACTGTGGTCTTTGAGAAAGCGGGATTGTCCTCCAGCACTGCCCGGTACACGCTCTCCACATCCGGGTGGGTGCGGTGCTCGCACAGATACTTGTACACGGCAATGCGCTGGGGCGTTGCCTTAAACCCTCGATCCTTAAAGATTTGTACGATCTCTGCCGTTTCCGTTGGGATCACCTCTCTTTATGTTGTAATTATTACTGACTTGTAATGAGTACAACATAAATATACACGATTTCTAACCGGATGTCAAGTCTTTTTTTGATTTTTTGCACTTTTCTTTCCGGCGGGTACAGAAAGCCCCGGCGCCTACAAAGGGCGCCGGGACAATTTTGCTTTTTATTTTATACAAACTTAATAGGTAATGCTGTCGGTGGTAATGTAGGTAACACCCTTGTCTTTCAGGCTTTGCAGCGTGTCCATATCGTCAATGGTCCAGGCGCCCACTTCCAGCCCGGCATCCAGGCACTTTTGCACCACTTCCTTGGTGTTTTCGTCCTTGTTGCCGTTAAAGTCAATGCCGCACTCTCCGCCCAGAGCCTTGGCGTCTGCAATGGCCTGGTCGTCGATCTTCTGTACCAAATACCACACCGGCACATCCTGGGACAGCTTGCGGATCTGCTGCAAATTCTCCAAATGGAAGGAGATAAACAGCGGCTTGGCACCGGTGTCCGCCACCAGCTTCAAGATCTCGTCATAATGCTCCGTGTTGTTCTTGCCTTTCAGCTCGATCACGGCGGTCATATTGTACTTGACGCAGGTCTTTAAGTAGTCCTCTAAGGTGCAAATTTTCAAATTGGGATATTGGTCGATATTCACCCCGTTGTCCGTATTGTAGGTGAGCAGCTCGTCGTAGGTCTTTTTTTCCACAAAGGCGTGCTGATCCATCATACGGTAGGTATGGCTGTCGTGAGAGATGACCCACACCCCGTCCTTGGTGCGATAGGTGTCGCACTCGGCGCCGGTAAATCCGGCCTTGCCGGCCTCCTCAAAGGCAGGCAGCGTATTCTCCGGTGCCACGGCACGGAACCCACGGTGGGCGATCAAGGTCACATCATGATTGCCCATAGCGGTGACGGTGTAGTCCTTCACCTGGCAGTAATTGTGCAGATAGATCAACCCGCCGCTGACCACAATCAGGATCAGCGCCAGCAGCACGCTGCACAGGATCACTGCCACCTTTTTGCCGGTGGACCACTTTTTCTTCTCTTTTTTCACTGCGGTTTCACTCATTTTCTTTTTCCCCCTCCGATTGCGTTGGGAATTTGATCACCTTATCGTCGGTGACGAACTCCCCTTTTTTGTTCCACTTGCCCTGCACACCCTTGTGGGCGGCGCCCAACTGAAAATGCAGCTGGGCAATACCAAAGTCCAGGCTCTTGTCCGAGTACGGCGCGTCCACCGAGGCAGAGATCTTGCCTTCCTCGTAGCGAAAGCGCACGCACCGCCGGTTGGTGGCAGACGGCGCCTTTTCCACCATCTGCATGGCAAACACATACGGCTCCGGCAGCGCCCGGTCGCAGGCCTCCATCATCTTTTGGTAGGGCTTGTTGGTCTTGTGGGTGGCGTTGTACATCATCTTCTCTTTCATGCTCTTGCCGGGCTTAACATTGCCGATGGTGATCACACCGTACAGGCGCAGATCCCGGGGCAAATCCAGCATTTGGTAGAGCTTGTTCTCATTATATGTACCCGTTACCCAGCAGGTGCCCAGCCCGTGGTACACACACTGCAAAACAATACTTTCGCCAAAGTAGCCGCTTTGAATTCTGGCCCACTCCGTGTCCGGCCCGCACACAGCCACCAGCGCAAATTTGCCGGTAAACAGGGTAAAGGGGGCCGTGCCATCCGCCAACAGACGAAAGGAAAGCCCGCTTTGACGATTGACGGCGTCCACCATCTCCTGCAAGATCTCCAGCACCCGGGGATCCGGCGGCGTGTGGCTGTAAGTACGGCGGGAACAGCGGGCGCCGATGGCCTCAATATATTCTGCATTGGTCAAATGTACCACTTCCTCTCTACGGCAGGCACTGCCTACTGCACGCCCCCCGCCCGGCGCAAAACCGGGCAGGGGAACACAGCCTCAGTATAGCACAATCCCGGGAGAATTACAAGTCAAAGGTCACGCCGTAGGCCTGAACCCAGCCGTAGATCTGGACCACATACGCCACCACCTGTGCCCCGCGCATCAGCTGGCCGTACCAAGGCTCTTGCAGGGTGTCCGGGTTTTGGCACAGAGCGACCACCGCGTCCCGGTTCAGTAGATCATACAACGGGCAGGCGGTGTCCGTCAGCACCGGCTCTGCCAGCGCCTTGACCCGGGCAAAATACGCCGGATTAAAGGTCTTGGGGTACGGGCTTTTTTTGCGCCAGGCGATCTGATAGGGCAGCTCCCCCTCAAAGGCCTTGCGCAGCACGCCCTTCTCCCGCCCCTCCGGCGACTTCAGCGCCCAAGGCATATTGTAGGCGTACTCTACCAGCCGCCAGTCGCAAAACGGCACACGCACCTCCAAGGCGCTGTGCATACTCATGGCGTCCTTACGCATCAACAGCGTTTGCATAAACCAATCGGTGTTCAGCCGGAACATCTGGCGCATACGCTTTTCCAGCGGGCTGTCTGTGTCCAGCACCTCCGTGTCTGCCACCGTGCGGCGGTAGGCGGCCTGCACATAGTCCGCCCCCTCCGGCAGCAACCCCGGGCGCAGCAGACTTTGGCGCACGTCTACGCTGCGGGACCAAGGGAATGTGTCCGCAAACAAGATCTCCTGCCGATGATACCATGGATAGCCGCCAAAAATCTCGTCGGCGCATTCGCCGGACAGGCACACCTTAAAGTCCCGGTGCACCTGCCTGCAAAACAACAACAAGCTGGAGTCCACATCGGTAAAGCCCGGCACGCCACGGGCCAGGGTGGCCTCCACCAGCGCCTCTGCCACATCCACATTATTCAGCACCACATTACGGTGATCGGAGCCGATGGCCTCGGCCATTAGGCCGATATAATCGCTGTCCGCATTGGGCTGGAACAGACTCTTTTGGAAGTAGCGGTCGTTGTCCTCATAATCCACCGAGTAGGTGCACAGCCGCTCCCCCTGCGCCGCCATCTTCCGGGCGGCGATCTCGGAAATAATGGACGAGTCCAGCCCGCCGCTAAGAAAAGTACATACCGGCACATCGCTGACCAGCTGGCGCTCCACCGCGTCCGTCACCAGCTGATGGGTGCGCTCTATGGTATCCGCCGGGCTGTCCGTATGGGGCGCGGCGTGCAGCTTCCAGTACCGATGCACCTGCAAAGTGCCGTGGTCATAGGTCAGGTAGCAGGCCGGAGGCAGCTCCGCCAGATCCCGAAATACCGCGTGCCCCGGGGAGCGGGCAGGCCCCAGCATAAAGATCTCTGCCAGCCCGCTGCGATCCACCACCGGCTCCACCTCCGGGAGCAGCAGCAAGGTAGGGATCCGGCTGGCAAAGGCAAACAGTCGCCCTTTTTTGCAGTAAAACAGGGGCTTTACCCCGATCCTGTCCCGGGCAGCAAATAGAGTGCCCCGGCGGGTGTCATACACCGCAAAAGCAAAAATGCCGTTGAGCTTTTCCAAACACCCGGCTTTCCACTTATGATAGGCCTTAAGCACCACTTCCGTATCACAGGCGGTCTCAAAACTGTATCCGGCGCTTTCCAATAGGTGGCGCACTTCTGCTGTGTTGTAAATTTCGCCATTATAGGCAATCACTAAATCGCCAAAGCGCATGGGCTGCCGCCCACCTGCCGGGTCAATAATCGCCAGCCGCCGGTGCAGCAGCGCCGCCCCCGGCTCTAAGTATCGCCCACTGTCGTCCGGGCCACGGCTTCGCAGGCTGTCGCTCATTTGGCACAGCAGCTGCTCTTGCTCCCGCAGATCCACATCCTCACGCAGAATTCCTGCAATTCCGCACATAACATCACCTCACTTTTAGTCTATGCAGGCGCACGCCCTTTGCCAGTAACGGAATTTTTGGAAATTTGCAATTTGGGCTTGACTATCATTTTTTGTTGTGTTATAGTATTAAGGCGTTAAGAAATGCTGGTGTAGCTCAGTTGGTAGAGCAGCTGATTTGTAATCAGCAGGTCAGGGGTTCGAGTCCGTTCACCAGCTCCACGGCGGAGTTGGCAACGCCGTTCTCCGCATTTATATGGGTAGGTTCCCGAGTGGCCAAAGGGAGCAGACTGTAAATCTGCCGTCTACGACTTCGATGGTTCGAATCCATCCCTGCCCACCAAAGAAACGACAATTTTCTTCTGAAGATTGTCGTTTCTTTTTATTTTTGCACAAAAAGTAACCGGCAGGAAAGTTCCCTGCCGGTTTTTTTATGCCTGTTAAATCTGATACCACTTAATTTCGTTAGGCTCCAGGTGCAGGTCAAACCCGCTGCCGTCGCCCACATACACGGTGGTGTCTTGCGGCGCATAGGTGTTGTTGACCACGCAGTATTTGCCGTTCTTTACATAAGCGTGGACTTCCACATTGTAGTTGGTGGAGAACCACTTGTGCAGCTCCGCCTCTGCAGAAGCCGCCCACAGCACTGCACGGTACAGCACGCGGCTGTTCTTAAAGCTGTACGGCAGACCGCTGATATACACGCCGCGGCCTTTGCCGAATTCTTTGACCGCCATCTGCACCTCACAGCCGTTGCGCACCGCAAAGGGCAGCTCCGTTTCGTTCTGGAGCAGCACCCGAGCGCCCTCCAGAGCCACAATGTTCTTCTTGCCCTCGCCGAAGTCCACATCGCCGTCTGTATCCGCCAAAATAAAGTGATCCGGGTGGGCGGTGGTGTTGTAGCGGTCCGTGTTCAGGGCAAAGCCGTTTTCCTCTTCCACACCCAGAATATCGTCCAGTTGGAAGAATTTGCCCTGCCACTGGTGGGCTGCCGGCTCGCCCACGCCGATGAAGCCGCCGCCGTTATAGACAAAGGCCTTTACCCGGGTGACGATCTCCTCATCACACCAGTAGGCGCCGCCGGTCTGGGCGGTATCTGCGTCGCCCACATTCAGGATCACGTCAAACGGATCCAGGAAGTGAGGATCGCTCTTAATATCCTCAAAGCTGATAAACGCCACATCAAAGGGTGCGCCGCTGAGCGCCTCAATGACGCCGAAATAAGAATAATTCTGCCGATAATACAGACCGTGGTGCACCATATGGTTGCCCCAGGCGCGCATTTTGCCCCAGCAGTTGAGCACGGCCACCTTCTTTACGCAATAGGGGGTTACGCCCTGAATATTGTCATACAGGGTGCGGAACTCGTCGCACACGGACTCAATGTAATCCACAAAGTCCGGGAACTGGAGCGCCAGCTTTAAGTAGCCACCGTAGCCGATCCGCTGAATGGGACTGCGCAGAATGGCACGCCGAGCGGTGACCCAGTTGGTCTTGGCCTCCATAATGGGATCGCCCCCTGCGTGGAACACATCCGGGAAGAAATAGGGCAGGAAGCGACCCTCCGTGTACTTTACATTCTTAATATCGCTAAACAGCCGCAAGGTGGCGCCGTTGCCTACGCTGCCCACCACAGCATCCAGCCCGATGGTGGCGAATTCCTCCATAAACGGCTCCATGCCGATCCAGTGGTCGCCCATAAACATCATAGCCTCTTTGCCGTAGCTGTGCACAATGTCTACCATCTCTTTGGCCAGCTTAGCCACCTCCCGGCGCTGGAACGCCTGGAAGTCCTTAAATTCCTTCGTGGGGATCCGGTAGCTGTTGTTCATATAACCCTGGTCAATAATGAACTCCGGGCGGAACTTGTAGCCCACCTCCTGCTCAAACTGCTTTAAGATATACGGGCTGACAGAGGCAGAATAGCCGAACCAATCCACCCACTTCTCCCGCGCCATCTCGTCAAATACCAAGGTAAACTGGTGGAAGAAGGTGGTAAAGCGGATCACATCCACATACGGGTGCTCGTCCAAAAACCGGCGCAGCCGCTCCATAGAGTGGGCGTGGGTCTTGGGCTGGCGCACATCAAAGGTGATCTGCGGCTCTGCGTCTTTCCAGTCGTTGACCACCGCGTTATACATATTCACCGGATCCCACATAATGTAGGTCAAAAAGCTGACGGTGTATTGGTGGAAGGGCACGGTGCGGATCACCACATTGCCGCTCTCTGCATCATAACGCCAGTCCTCTACCGGCACCGGCGCGCCGGTGGTGCGGTCCATCACTTCCCACCAACGCTGAATATCATCATAGGTATTCACCTTCAGCATGGCCGGGTACAGGTGATCCATCAGGTGGATCTCCAGCGTGTCCTTCACCGCCGTATGGAACGGGGTCATAATGTACATCTGCTGCACCTCGTCCGGGTTCGCCTTGGCCCAGGCGTTGTCCTTGCGGGTGGTGCAGTAGGTGGCGTAGATCTTGGCGCCGGTGTCTTTCAGCTCCTGGGGGAACTCTGTGCCGTCGCAGTCACGCAGGGCGTCTGCGCCCCAGCGCTCCATAATTTCTTTGGTCTGGGGCACCACATCCAGGTCGGTGGGGATGGTGACTCTGCCCTTTCTGTTTGCCATAGTTTGTTACCTCAATCTTCCTTGCTGTCCGCCGGAACGACGGTGTTGTTCACCAGTTTCATCTTGCCGTGGTTGCGTTTGCGCCTTAAGGGCACGCCCGGCTCCATATAAAATGTGTTGTCCTCTACCAAACCGTCCGGGTTGCCGGAAGGCGACAGCACGCCCCCCAAATCCCGGTAGCTTACATTGTGGCGATAGGTGCTGTGCACCGCCTCGCCCAGGCAAAACATCATGGCTCCGCCCTCGTTGTAGGCGGAGTAATTGTATTCATACACGGTGCCGTCTCCGGAGTCTGCGTCATAGGCCATACCGTCCTGGTTCAGTTTGGTATCTGCCACATCGTTGTACCGCAGCAGGGCGTCTTTGCACTTCCAGGGCCAAATGGCCGCCGCCACCTTGCCCTGGCGCTTGCCCGGGTATTTGTAATAGCGGTCGTTCATCTCAAAGGCGCAGCTGTCCGCCGTGTTGTGCTCCACCAGCGGGCGCAGGGCGTACATGGGGGTAATCGCGTCGCCCCCGGCAGCCACCACATAATTGCCCCGCAGAGTAATATTTTCGTGGCCGTATTTTAAGAAAGCGTCTTCTGCCAGCGCCTTGGCAGCAAAGTCCCGGTGCCGATAGCTGTAACCCACTGCAATACCCCAGCGGCTCACCTGCTGGACCATACAGTTCTCCACCGTTACACCGTCATACCGAGCCACGCCGGTCTTGGCCTCATCGGCCGGAGTCAGGGCGGTCATATAAATGCCGCCGTTATTCATGTGCTTGTTGTATACATTGCCCTTCACATCATGGACAAACAGTCCGGTGAGCGTAATGCTGTGCAGGGTGCCCCGATCCCGGGCTACCACCGCCACGCCGGTACGGTCCATCTTGTCTGCAGCGCAGTAGCTTTCCAGGTCGGTAAAGGGCGCATCGTTTGTGATCTCCAGATCCCGCAGCACAATATTCTCCACATCATAGAGCAGCACGGCGGAGGACACTTCTCCCCGATATACATGGCCGTCAAAATCCAGCGGCGTGCCGTAATCCTGATACCACACGCCGGTACCATTTGCCGCAATACAAGGCAGGGCATCGCCCTCGCCGTAAGCGCCGATCTCTATGGGCGCGCCGGCAATATCGCCGCAGTTTTTCAGGTGCATGGCCTCGCCGGCAAACACGCTGCCCCGCTCTAAAAGCACCTTGTCTCCCGGCTGCAAAGAAAGGGCGCTGACCTGCGCCGGGTGCAAGAACGGTGTCTGCGGGGTCAGGCCGTCAAAATCGGCACTGCCGTGAAGAGAACTAACGTAATAAGTCTTGGACGGCACGGTCATACTCCTCCTCTCGCATTTTCTTACGAACCACCTGCTTCACTTCACGAAAACGGAATTTGTCCCCCATATAGCGCGTAAACAGGTCCTTGTTGGCCTTGTAATAGGCCTTTTCTTCCCGGGCGGTAATCGGCGCATAATTGTAACGCACCTGCTTGCGCTCCCCGGCGAATGCCAGCCGAAAGCGGGTGCATTCATATTGCAGATACGCCGGTAGCGGATAGGCGGTCAAGCCGTACACCACTTCCCCGGCAGCCAGCTTTTCCCCACGGCGGGCATTCTCCTGACGGCAGCGTTCTTCTGCCGCCTCCAGACTGTCGTCGTCAATCAGTCCCAGCTGTTTTGCAAAAGTCAGGTTGGCGCAAATGCGCCGCAGCTCCTGCGGATCCTTTGCATACTTGTTCATCTTTTTACCCCATTGAATAGGCCGGCGCAAGCGCCCCGGCTCGATTTTTGTGATCCCCTATATCATACCGATTTTGGCTCTATATTGCAAGGGGATTTTCAGATTATCCCCCCAATTTCCGCCTTGGTCTTGCCCGGGGGGTGAAATTTTGCTATACTGGGGAGAGAAACAAAATGAGGTGGGCGTATGAAACAGGGCAAATTCATTGTATTTGAGGGACTGGACGGCAGCGGCAAGACCACCCAATTGGAGCGGCTGGGTGCTCGACTGACGGAAAAGCTGGGCACAAACGCCGTTTTCTGTACCCGGGAGCCGGGCGACAGCGCCCCGGGGATACTGTGTCAACAGTTCAGCCAAAAAAAGCTGGCCTTGGCGCCGGAGACAGTAGCGCTGCTGTATGCCGCCGACCGGGTGGAGCATATTGCAAAGGACCTGCTGCCGCGACTGGAGGCCGGCCAAACGGTGCTGTGCGATCGGTACTATTTTTCCAACTTCGCCTACCAGACCCTTACCTCTGATTTAGAGGATCTGCTGCGATACAACGCCTTTGCCCGGCGCACCCTGCGCCCGGACGCCGTAGTGTTTGTCGATGTGGACCCGGAGGAATGTGCCCGCCGGAGAGCGCACCGGGGCGGCGCCGCGGAATTCTATGAAAAAACAGAACTGGCTCGCCAAATTCGCACCGGGTACCAGCAGGTGTTTGACCGATTAAAAACGGAAGAGCACATTCTCATCGTGGACGGCAGCGGCGGACCGGATCAGGTAGAGGCCCGCATTTGGTCCGCCTTGCAGGGATATTTTGAATCCGGCGCTGACGAAGAGATTACGCAGCCATAAATACAGGGCAGGCGCAAGCCCCAGCCCTACGAAAACCCACACAAAAAAGAGCACCCACATAGGTGCTCTTTTCTTTTTGCGTTTATTTATTCTTCCCCCACCGGGCGATTACATCTTGCAGCTTATCGTACTGCTTGGTGGTGATATTGTCCGGTTTTGCCACCAAAATGCGCTTCATGGTATCGCGCCGATCTACGGTCCAAACAGAGAGTTTGTACCCGTTCTTATGCAGGAAGTTGCTCAACCGACCGCCCACATGCTTATAATTACAGTTCAGCCCGATAGCACCGCTCTCTTCCAGTATTTTCAGCAGGCGCTGCTGGTAATCCGCAGAAAAAATCTGGAACCGGGAGGGAATATAATTGAGATAATAGGGCAGGTCACGGCAAGTGGAGGCTTTTACGGCGTTCATATTCCACACCTCCAGCCCGGTGAGAAACACCCGATCGTACAGGTTGTACTCCACCAACAGATCGTGGAGCGCACCCAGCACTTTGGTCTCCTTAATATCCAAATTCAACCGAATGGCAGTCGGCTCCAGCAGAGCAAAGGCGTCTGCCAGGGGCACGCCGTCGCTGTTTTTGACCACCAAGTCGTGGGCCATCACCAAAATACCGTTCGGCCGCTGGCGCACATCAATCTCCATCGCCTCTACCTGATTGTCAATCGCCGCCTGCACAGCCTCCAGGCTGTTTTGGTTCGTATGAAATGCGCCGGTATGGGCCGTAATGGTAAATCCATCCGCAAAAGTCAACTTCCTTTCGTCATACGAGCGAGTGATGGCATAATTGGCCACCCCGATCACCATAGCCACAGACACCAGGAAGCTGAACACCTGGTACGAAAAATGCTTGGCCCAGGTGGGGGTCATATTCCGTTTTAAGAACCTCTTAAACCGCACCCAGCGGCTTTGCGGCTGTGCCATAGACTCACCTCAAAAGCGGACAAATGCCGAGAAACGGCTGGATCTCGGCATTTGAAACATCATTTTCCTAAAATCAATCCTGGCGGCTGCCGGAGTAGTTGGGCGCCTCCTTGGTGATATACACATCGTGGGGGTGGCTCTCCACCAAACCTGCACCGGTGATCTTAATAAACTTGGCATTGGTGCGCAGCTCCGCAATGCTGTGGCAACCCACATAGCCCATGCCGGAGCGCAAACCGCCCATCATCTGGAACACGGTATCGCCTACCGGGCCCTTGTAAGGTACACGACCCTCTACGCCCTCCGGCACGAACTTCTTGGTGCCGTTTTGGAAGTAACGGTCGGCAGAACCCTTGTTCATGGCGCCCAAAGAGCCCATGCCGCGGTACACCTTAAACTGACGACCCTGGTAAATCTCCGTCTCACCGGGAGACTCCTCACAACCGGCCACCAAAGAGCCGACCATCACCACGGAACCGCCGGCCGCAATGGCCTTTACGATTTCGCCGCTGTACTTAATACCACCGTCTGCAATGATCGGGATACCGTACTTGTCGGCCATCTCTGCCGCGTCATAAATCGCTGTGATCTGGGGCACGCCGATACCGGCAACCACACGGGTGGTGCAGATAGAGCCGGGGCCGATACCTACCTTTACCGCATCTGCGCCGGCCTTGATCAAAGCCTCGGTGCCTTCTGCGGTGGCCACATTACCGGCAATCAGAGAGATCTGCGGGAACGCATTTTTCACCTGCTCCACTGCCTTCAAAATATTGGCGGAGTGACCGTGGGCAGAGTCCAAAATCAAGGCGTCTACCTGGGCGTTGACCAGCGCACCGGCACGATCCATAATATCCTTGGTTACACCGATAGCGGCAGCGCACAACAGGCGACCCTTCTCGTCGCGGGCGGTGTTGGGGTACTTAACGCTCTTTTCAATATCCTTAATGGTCACCAAGCCGGTGAGCTTGCCGTTCTTGTCTACCAGAGGCAGCTTCTCCACCTTGGAGCGCATCAGAATTTTCTTGGCCTCCTCCAGGGTGGTGCCGGCCATCGCGGTGACCAGCTTATCCTTGGGGGTCATCACAGTGGAGATGGGCACGGAGAAGTCCGTCATAAACCGCATATCCCGGTTGGTAAGGATACCCACCAGCGTGCCGTCCGCCTCGCAGATGGGCACACCGCTGATCTTGTATTTACGCATCAGATCCTCCGCGTCCTGGGCCAAGTGCCGGGGAGAGAGGAAAAACGGATTGGTAATGACGCCGTTCTCCGAGCGCTTTACCTTATCGACCTCCGTGGCCTGATCCTCAATGGTCATATTCTTGTGAATCACGCCGATACCGCCCTCACGGGCAATGGCGATGGCCATATTGGACTCGGTGACCGTGTCCATGGCAGAGGTCATCAAGGGGATATTCAGGGTAATATCCTTGGTCAACTTGGTGGACAAATCCACTTCGTTGGGCAACACATCGGACTCTGCCGGGATCAGCAGAACATCGTCAAAGGTCAGCCCTTCTTTTACAAACTTTGCGCCGTATTCGCTCATTACATTACCTCCGTTATCAATAAATTCCTATTCCGTGAAGAATATTTTTACTATAATAGCACTTTTTGCGCCGCCCTGCAAGTAGAAAATCCGACGCAAAAGGTGGTATTCATTTGGTAGAAATGCTCTTTTTACCGGACCAGGCGCCCCGATAGGTCACCGTTTTGCCGTCTGCGTTCTTGCGAGTCTTAACCGCCCGCACCTGCACATAATATTTTTTATGACGGGAGAGCTTGCTTAATTTCTTCTGCACCGTCTTGCCGGAGCTGATCTTCACCGTCTTGGCCTTTTTCATATCCGATCGGGTGGAATAGCGCACCTCATAACCGGAAGCGGTCACCTTCTTCCACTTCACCGTGACCGTACCCTTGCCGGCTGTCAGCTTAGGCGCCGCCGGAGTAAGCGGGGTGGTGCAGGTCACATAATTGCTGCCATCCGCACCGGCAATGCCGCCCTTGTAAGCCGTAACCCGGAAAGTGTAAGTGGTAGCCGGGGACAAACCGCCGATTTTGGCGCTGTTGCCGCTGACGGTCTTAACGGTGACCCACTTGCCATTTTTCTTTTGCTGCAAGCGGTAGGTGCTCGCCCCCACAGCCTTTTGCCAGCTGAAGGTCAGCGCCTTTGGCTCCCGCTTGGTGATCTTGATCTGCTGTACCTTAGCCGGTCGAATGGTGTAGGTGCGCCCGGTGCTGTCACCGCCGGTGCCCCGCAGGGTCACGGTGTACGTACCCGGATTGGTAGCGGTGCCGCCGCGGACGGTGTAGCCGCTAAAGGGCTGCCCGGCGTAGGTAGCCGTCAGCTTGGGCCCCTGTGCCTTACCGTTGTAAGTAAATTGGGTTTGGCTCAGGCGCACCACCACATTGCCCATATTAGGCAGCAGCGGCTCATAGCTGCGGGCGGCCACCCGATCCACATAATTGCGGGTCAAGTCCGCGTCTGCATACACGCCGTCGTCCAGCCGGTGCTCGTGATAGTCGCTGTCCATCGCCTGCAAATCCGTGTAATTCTTTAAGAAGAAGTTATAGACGATATTGCCTTCATGGTAGGTATCGTCCCAAGTGCAGTCCACATAATAGTATTTGCCGCCTACCTGTACCAAGTTCCAGGCGTGGCAGCCCTCGTGCGGATCCGAGTACACAAAGCGCACCGACAATCCCAACTCCCGACACAGCCGGTAGTACGCCAGCGCATACCCCTGGCACACGCAACGACCCACATACAGGCACCCATAGGCAGAGAAATCATAGTCGTCGTAGCGGCTGTCCATCTCCATATCATAGACCGTAGCACGGCACACATCGTCGTGCACCTTCTTTGCCAGGTCATAATCGCTCATTTTGTTTCGGTCCACCCGGCGCACATACTTCTGCACATACCGATCCACCCACTGCTCCTCGGCGGCGGTGGTGTAATAACCCAAGCCGTAATAGATCACCCGGTAGTAATAGACCCCGTTTTTGCTGCCGTCCGCATACAGCACGCCGCTAACGCTGCCCAGCTGCCAGCGCAGATAGTCCCCATCCCGAGCAGAAACGGAGTTCCGCTGGGCGGTGGCGTCGTTAAGCAGGCCCAAAAACAGCTCCTCACGCGCTTGTGTGGCGCTGTTACTCCTGCCGGTCAACCCCCGCCGATCGGTGGCCAAGCGCAGCACCACCTGGTCGCTGCGCTTTACCATCTGGTCCCGCAGTTGGCGGCTCAGATCGGTTTGGCTGCCGTAGTAGGTGTTGCCGTTGACCTTGTAATTCTTCTCTAATTTATCCCGGAATTGCAGCTCCATCTTGGCGCTGCTGCCCAGGCGAAAACCGTAAGTGCTGTGAAACGCCGCCTTTTCAGGTTGGGCGGCAAAGCACTCTGCCGGCAGCGCGCCCAACGTGCCCGTCAGCAGAGCCAGCGCCAGCAAAAAGCTGGTGAGGGCAGAAAATCTCTTTTTCGCCTTTCTTCTCTTCTCCATTTCTTTCTCCTTTTATCGGGCGCAGCGGGCGATCTGCTGGGCGGTCTGTTCCACCGTGTTGTTGTCGCACTTAATCACTGCATCTGCATCCCGGCGGTACAGGGGCAGCCGCTCCTTGTACATATCCTGCAAGGTGTAGCCCGCTTGCAGCACCACGCCTCGACTGTCCAAATTCTGAATACGGCGGCACATGGTCTCATACTCCAGATGCAGATAAATCACCTTGCCCATGCGGCGCAGGTGATCCATGGCCGCCGGGGAATACACCACGGAGCCGCCGGTGGCGATCACCGTACCGGCAATATCCAGGGACAAAACGGCCTCCTCCTCTGCCCGGGCAAAGTAATCCAGCCCTTTTTCGTCAATGATCTGTTGCAGGCGCTGACCCTCCCGATTTTGGATCAGCAGGTCCGTGTCAAAAAAATTCTTCAGCAGCAGCTTGGCTGCCACCACCCCGCAGGTGGATTTGCCGCTGCCGGGCATACCGATCAATATGATATTGCCGCTGTTTGCTTGCATTTTCTCGTCCTCAATTCTTCACTTTTTGGCAGCCACACCTACGCGGCGGCAAGTACCGTCTGCCAAGGGACACCTCTCGCACTTAGGGCTGCGGGCCGGGCAAATATCCCGCCCAAACAGCACAATGCGGTGGCAAAAATCCGACCCCATATCCGGGGGAATGATCTTCTTTAAGGCAAATTCGATCTGCTTGGGATCTTTCGTTGCCACCAGCCCCAGCCGATTGGCAATGCGGATCATGTGGGTGTCTACCACCACGCTCTCCTTGCCGTACACATCACCCACGATCAGGTTGGCGGTTTTGCGCCCCACCCCGGGCAGGGTCAGCAGATCCTCAATGGTGTCCGGCACCCGACCATCGTAGTCGTCTCGTACTTTGCGTGCCATTTCTATAATATTCTCCGCCTTGGTCCTGTAAAACCCGCAGGAGTAAATCAGTCGCTCTATATCCGCCACATCGGCGTTGCAGTAGTCCTCCAATGTGGGGTACTTGGCAAACAGCGCCGGGGTCACCTGGTTCACCCGGGCGTCCGTACACTGGGCAGACAAACGCACCGCCACCAGCAGTTCAAAGGCGTTGCCGGAGAACAGAGAGCATCTGGCGTCCGGGTACAGCTGCTCCAAGGCAGCCGCCACCCGCAAAAATCGTTCTTTCCTGGTCATATTTACAGTTTCCTCTTCTTCACCCGCTCCCAGTAGGCATGGGCGGCCTGCTCGGTCTTGTTGTCGCCAAAATGATAATACTGCGTGCCCTTAAGCACATCCGGCAGGTACTGCTGCTCCACCCAGTGATTTTCATATTCATGGGGGTATTTGTAAAACTGCCCTTTCACCTTGGCGTCTGCACCGTCGTAGTGCTTGTTTTGCAGGCGGCGGGGGATGGGCGAGTAATTGCCCCGCTGCACATCCGCCATAGCCGCGTTAATGGCGTCATGGGCGGTATTGCTCTTGGGACTGGTGGCCACCAGCACCACCGCGTCCGCCAGGGGCAACCGTGCCTCCGGCAGACCCAGCATTTGGGCCGCGTCCACCGCCGCCTTAACAATGGGAATGATCTGGGGATACGCCAGCCCCACATCCTCACAAGCGCAGACCATCAGCCGCCGACAGGCGGAGGGCAGGTCCCCCGCCTCCAGCAGCCGCGCCAAATAATGGAGCGCAGCGTCCGGGTCCGAGCCCCGCATAGATTTTTGGTAGGCAGAAATAATATCGTAATGCTCGTCGCCCAGCCGATCATAGCGGGCGCCGCTTTTTTGGGTCAGCTGATCCACCAATTCCGGGGTGATCCGCTTTTTACCGTTCGTCACCTGGGCAGCAAAGTAGCAGTTTTCCACCGCGCCAAGGGACTTGCGCACATCACCGCCGCCCCGCTCTGCCAGGGTGCGAGCCACGCCGTCCTCCAACTCTGCCGGGGTGCCGTTCTCCTCCTCCAGCAAACGGAAGCCCCTCTCCACCGCGGGCACCACATCTGCCGGGGTGACGGATTTGAACTCAAACACCGTGCACCGGCTGAGCACTGCCGGATAAATATAAAAATACGGGTTCTCCGTGGTGCTGGCGATCAGGGTGATCTTGCCGTTTTCTATGTATTCCAGCAGGGACTGCTGCTGGCGTTTGTTAAAATACTGGATCTCGTCCAAATACAACAATATGCCGTTGGGCGCGGACAGGGTGTCCAGTTCTGCCACCAGTGCCCGAATATCCGCCGTAGAGGCGTTGGTGCCGTTAAGCCGCCGCAAGGCGCGATCCGTGCGCTTGGCAATAATGGACGCCACCGTGGTCTTGCCCACCCCCGGCGGGCCGTAAAAAATCAAATTTGGAATATCGCCGCTCTCGATCAGCTGCCGCAGCGCCTTGCCGGGTCCCAGCAAGTGCTGCTGGCCCACCACCTGCTCCAGGCTTTCCGGGCGGATACGGTCTGCCAGGGGATTGGTCATACCGGTTTCTCCTTCTCTTGCTTAGAATACACACAGCCACAGAAGTTTTGGCGATACAGGCCGTACTCCCGGGACAGCGCAATGGAGCGCTTGTACCGCTCCTGCTTCTTAAAATCCGAGGGCAACCAGGCCACCCCGTACTGCTCCCCTACGCTCTGCCCAATGGCATTGATCTTTTGGGCGTCCTTTAAGGGGCTGATGCTTAGGGTGGTGCAAAAATAGTCAAAGCCCATTTCCTTGGCCAGCGCCGCCGTCTTTTCCAGCCGTTGGCGATAGCAGCGCATACAGCGGGCGCCCCCCTCTGGGCAGTCCTCATACCCCTTGGCAACAGCCGCAAAGGCCGCGGGTTCGTAGTCCCCGGCGATCAGCTGCACCGGGTGCACTGCCGGCTGGTGCGCGATCAGCCGCCGCTGCTCCGCCAAGCGCTTTTGGAACTCTCCCTCCGGGGCAATATTCGGATTATAATAAAAGACCGTGATCTGAAAATACTGCGACAGCCACTCCAGCGTGGCGCTGGAACAGGGGGCGCAGCAGCTGTGCAGCAGCAGGGTGGGTACTCGCCCTGCCGCCGTTTGCTGCCGGATCACGGCCATACACATACGATCGTAATTGATTTTGTTCATATTATTTGCTCAAATAGTAAGTGGGGTTCACCCGGGTGCCATTCAGCCGAATTTCAAAATGGCTGTGGGGCCCGGTGGAATTGCCGGTAGAACCGCTCTTGGCGATCTGCTGACCCTTCTTCACTGTTTGGCCGGTGCCCACTATAATAGACGAATTGTGGGCGTACAGGGTCACCACGCTGCGGCCGTGGCTGTCTGTGCCGTGATAGATCATCACATAGTAGCCGTAGCTGTAATCCAGCCGCTTGACGGTAATCACCACCCCGGACTGGGCGGCCACAACCTTGGAGCCTACGCCGCAAGGAAAGTCCAGCCCACCGTGGTACTTGCCGCTGGAGTAATTGGGGAACCCGGCGCTGACAGTATAGTGCCCGGGCACCGGATAAGTCATATTCAGCGCCGCGTCCGAGTGACTGTAAACCCCTTGGGCCTTGCCCCCGGCGGTGTTGTTCTTAGAGGTGGTGTGCTCCTTGTCCTTTTTGGACAGGGTGGTCACCTCGTCTGCGTTCTTCAAACCGCTGATCAGGGCGTCGATCTCGCTTTCCACCTGCTGCTGCAGCTTTTCGTCCTCGTTACGGTACTCGGTGTACATTCGGTTCTGCGCTGTCAGCTGCGCCAAGAGTGCGTCGCTCTCAGCCCGATCCTGGGCCAGGGTCACCTTGCTGGCGGCAATGCCCTCCTGGTCCCGCTCAATGGCAGCCTGCTTGGCTTTTAAGGTTTTGTTTTTTTCGTCCAGGTCTTTTTTGACCTTTTGGTACTGCGCTTTTTGCTGGTTCAGGCCGTTTTGCTTGGAACAAATCTCCTCCATCTTGCCATTGACCTCTTGCAGCAACTCCGTGTCGCTCTTGGACACGGCCTTGATCATCTCGTACCGGGTAAGGAAGCCGGAAATATCCTTGCACCCCAGCAGCGCGGAGATAATGCTGTACTCACCGCTTATGTACATCACCCGCAGCCGGTAGCAATAGGCCTGATAGGTGGCCTCGAACCGGTCGTTGAGCTTGTTCAGTTCCTTTTGGCCGGCGTCCACTTCCTTTTGCAGAGCATCCAGCTGCTTTTTGTTGGCAGCAATCTGGGGCTTTAGCGTGTCAATGGCCTTTTGGCTCTCGTCCACCTGGGCTTGCAGCACCGTCAGTCGGTCGTTCATGGCGCCGATTTTTTGATCTAAAGTGTCCACATAATCCTGGGTCACCTTGGAGCTTTTGCCCAGCTCCGCCAGCTTCTTTTCGCTTTCTTCTATGCTTTTTTGCAGCTCTTTTTGCTGCTGCTCCAGGCTCTTTTTGGCCTGATCCTTTTTGGCGTTCTCCGCCGCCTTGTCCGTGGTGGTCTCCGCCGCCGTGGTACTCTCCGCGGTCTCCGCACCCCAGGCGCTGCCCCCGGGCAGGGCGCACAACAGGGCGCACGCCAGCACCAACGCCAGGAGCTTTTGACTGTATTTTTTCATATTCTGTTCCATCTCCTTGACGCATTAGGGCAAATAAATTTCCGGGTTCACGCAGTCGTTATACGACGCGGTGGGGGTGCGCACTTCAAAGTGGCAGTGCGGGCCGGTGGAGTTACCGGTGGAGCCGCTGTAAGCAATCAGCTGGCCACGGTGCACATGCGTGCCGGCAGATACCACCCGCCGACTGTTGTGGGCGTACAGGGTATACACCGAATTGCCGACGCTGTCCGTCTTGTCGTGGGCGATCACAATGTAGCGCCCGTAGCTGCGGTAGCTGCCGTCGCTGTTCGTCAGATCGGCCGACACGATCACCGTGCCGCTTTCTGCCGCCACAACGCGGGAGCCGCTGGCGCATGCAAAATCGCAGCCGGAGTGTCCGGCGTAGCCATGGAACGCGGTGGTAATGCGGGTTTGGCTGGGCACCGGATAGGTTAGGCGCAGCCGCTTGCTCTCCGTGGTGGTGTGCTTCTTTGTGGTGGAAGCAGTCGTGCCTGCGCTCTCGCCGTGCTTTGTCGTGGTATGCTTCTTTGTTGTGGTCGTGGTTGTGGTTGTGGTGGTTGTATATTTCTTTGCCGCTTCTTCAATTTGGCGGTCGATCTCATCCAGATCGTTTTGGGTCACATCCCGGTACTCGGTATAGGCCTTGGTCTTATCCGTCAACTGCTTAAGCAGCCGGTTGGCCTCTGTCTGCTGGCCGGTAAGCACCTGCCGCCGGGTGGTCAAATCTTTCTGATCCGCCTGCAAGGTGGTCACCGTCTGTTCCAGCTCCGTTTGGCTGGCGGCCAATGCCGTCTTTTTGGTTTGCAGGTCTTTTTGCCGGGCGGTCAAATCCGTTTTGGCCTGTTCCAGCCGGGTGCCCTCTGTCTGTACGGATCGGAGCAGCGCCGTGTCCTGCTTGGCAACCCTTGCCACCATCTCGTAGCGGGTGAGCAGCTGGCCAATGTCCGTGCTGCCCAGCAGGAACGCCAACACATTGGTCTCGCCGCTGATATACATGGCCCGCAGCCGCTGGCAGTAGCGCTGATAGTTCTGCTGAAACTGGGCGTCCAGCACAGTGATCTGCTGCTTGGTGTCTGTAATCTGCTGCTGCAGCGCCGCCTGATCCTGCCGATTTTTCTTCTGCTGCTTTTGCAGCACGGTAATGCGGTTCTCCGCCGTGTCCACCTTTTGCTCCGTCAGCTTTAACTGGCTGCGCAGGTAGCCGATCTTCTGATCCAGGGCGTCCAGGTACGCCTGGGTGTCCTTGCTTTGCTTGCCCAGGGTCTCCAAGGTTTTTTCCGTTTGGCGCAGCTTCATTTCCAGGTAGGATTGCTGCTCCTCCGGCGTCATTTGGCTGTTGAGCCCGGTGTCCGCTGCCGGCACAGCCGCCGGGGTGGAGAACACAGCAGGTAAAAACAGACAGAAAGCCAGCAAAACAGCCAAAACTTGTTTTCCATGTCTTTGCCGCTTCACTGGCTTCACTTCCTTTGTGGTCTATTCTTGTTGTATGGTACGGCGGCAGCCCACGGTGGGGCGCCATCGCCGTTTCTATTTACAGATAATTCAGCGGGTTCACTTGGGAGCCGTTGACGCGCACTTCAAAGTGGCAGTGCGGGCCGGTGGAGTTGCCGGTGGAGCCGCTCTTGGCCACCACCTGACCGGCGCTGACCTTCTCGCCCACGCTCACCAAAATTTGGCTGTTATGGGCATACAGGGTGGACAGGCCGTCCCCGTGGTCAATGATCAAATACCGACCGTAGCTGTAATTTAGGTACTTAACCAAAATCACCGTGCCGCTGGCGGCTGCATACACATTGGAGCCGGTGGATACCGGGAAGTCAATGCCCCCGTGGTAACGACCGCTGGAGTAGTTGGGATACCCGGCAGAAATGGAGCGACTGTCCGTAGGATAGCGCAACCGACCGTTGCCGGAGCCGTGAGAACCGCTGATGCTGCCGGAGCCGTGAGAACCGGCAGCGG
>FR885392.1:11296-20523 GCA_000436335.1 Clostridium sp. CAG:217 | reverse complement strand
GGAGCCGTGAGAACCGGCAGCGGCAATGGCGGCTCTGATATCATTTTGCACCTGCTGCAACTGCTTTTGATCCGTCTCAATGGCTTCCTGATACTCGGAGCTCTGCTTGGAGAGCTTGCGCATTTGGGCATTGCACTCTGCGGCCTCGCTGTCCAGATCCGCCTTGGTGGAAGAAATATCGTTAATATTCTTCTGAAGAGCGGCTTTGTCCGACTCCAGGCTCTTTTTGTCCGCGTTCAGCTGGTTGCGTTTTTCCTCCAGCTTCTGCTTTTGCGCCTCGATCTCCTCCATCTTCTTCATCAGGCTGTCCAAGGTGGCGCTGTCCTGCTGGGAGACGGACTTGATCATCTCCGACCGGGTCAAAAGACTGGACAGGTCAGAGCAGGTGAGCAGCACTTCCAAAGTGGAGGCGCTGCCGCTGATATACATAGCCCGCAGCCGCTGACAATACTCGGCGTATGTAGCGTCAAATTCCTTTTGCTTTTGGTCAATTTGACGCTGGGTCTCCTCAATATCCGCAGCGGTTTTTTCAATCTTCGCCTGGGTGGCGTCAATCTCCGATTGCAGGGCGGACTTGTCGCTCTCCAAATTGGAGATCTTGTCCTGCAACAGGCTTATTTTTTCCTGCAGGGTGTTGATATATTCCTGCGTATCTTTCTTTTGCTTGGACAAGCTGTTCAGCTTGCTTTGGGTGCTGTTGATTCGGGACTGAATTTTGCTTTTTTCGCTCTCCAGCTCCGAGCGGGACTTAGCCTCTGCCACAAAGGCGGAGCTTACCCCGGCGGTCAGCACCAACACAAGACTGCAAAGCAGGCAAAACAGCCGCCGCAACCAAATTTTGGATTTAGACTGCACTAATCTCACTACCTTCCTTATTCAGGTACTTGCGCATGGTGATCATGGAGCCGCCCACACCGCTAATAATACCGATGGCAACAAAGATGCCCAGCATTTGCAGCGCATAGGGGGCAAAGGGCAGCGCAGACAGGGACAGGCTTCTCAGCAGGTCGCCGAACTGGCGCACCGCCAGCTCGTACAGCCCCCATACCAGCCCCAGCGACACAGCGCCGGACACGATACCAAGGATCATACCCTCTACCACGAAGGGCAGGCGCACAAAACTGTTGGTGGCGCCCACGCTCTTCATAATGCTGATCTCCAACCGGCGGGAATACACCGTCAACTTAATGGTGTTGGAGATAATGAACAGAGAGATGGCAAACAGCACGCCGATGATCACAACGGAGATCACCGTAATGCCCTGCCGAATGGACACCAGCTTTTGCGCCAGGTCCTTGTTCTCTCGAATGGTGTCTACATTTTGCAGCCCCTTTAGCCCTTTGACCGTTTGATCAAACTTGCCAAGATCGGCTACCGTCACCTTGTAGGCATTGGGTAGCGGAATATCCGAACTGATCTGGGTAAAGAACTTGGCCTGGGCGTCCTCCATGGTTTCCAGCTGCTGTGCCCACGCCTTTTCCTTGGGCACATACTCCAGCTCCTTCACATTGCCCAGGGCCTTAATTTCCTGACCCATGGTGTCAATGGCGGCCTGGTTTGCGTCATCCTTAATATAGACCATGATCACATTCTCCTCCTCAATGCGGGAGAGCAGAGAGTCCATATTCAAAAAGATCATAGAAGCAGAGCCGATGAGCACCAAGCAGCTCATCAATACGCAAATGGACGCGATGGACATCATCCGATTGGTCCAGGTGTTGCGAAAGCCCTCTTTAATTAAATATCTTAAACTTGCGCCGGTCATTCTGCCGCACCTCCGTTCTCATCCTCCGGGGTGGCCGCTGCCTGCGCCGGGGTCTCGTCCGCCAGGGACTCTAAGTTGTCAAACACATCCTCGTCCGTCCGGGCGTCTGCCGTCTTGGACAGGTCAATGGAAGTGCCCTCTTCGTAAAAGAACATATCCGTTTCTTTGCGGGGCTCGCTGCTCTCAAACCGGGCGTGGGTGGGATCCGGGGTGTCGGAGACCACTTCGCCGTTCTTGATCACGATTACCCGCCGCTGGAAAGAGCGCACCAGATCGTGCTCATGGGTCACCATGATCACGGTGGTGCCGGCGTTGTTAATCTTGGTAAGCAGCTCCACGATCTCGTGGCTCATCTCCGGGTCCACATTGCCGGTAGGCTCGTCCGCGATGATGACCTTGGGATTGTTCACCAACGCGCGCGCCAGGGACACACGCTGCTGCTCGCCGCCGGACAGCTCATTGGGCATGGAGCGCGCCTTTTGGCTCAGCCCCACCAGTTGAAGGATATAAGGCACCCGCTTGCGAATGTCCTTCTCCTTAGCGCCGATCACCCGCATGGCAAAGGCCACATTGTCATACACCGTCATCTTGGGGATCAGGCGGAAGTCCTGGAACACAATACCCATGGTGCGGCGGTAATAGGGCACCTGCCGCTTCTTCAAAGTGGCGGAGGAATACTCGTTAAAGATCACCTCGCCCTCCGTGGGCTTTTCCTCGTGCATAATGAGTTTTAAAAAGGTGGACTTGCCGGCGCCGGAGGAGCCTACCACAAACACGAACTCGCCGTCCTCAATCTTAATATTCACATGATTGAGGGCGTGGGTGTCCGTAGAGTCGTACACCTTAGATACATTTCTGAATTCAATCACAATTTTTACCTCTTTTAACTTGGTGCCGCAGGCTAAGGGTAACACTACGGCACTATATAGTTAATTATAATATATAGCAAATCAAGGGATAAATCAACCCCTTACTTGTTATTATTTTGTAAAAGATGTGACAGAATTGTTAAAATTTGGGCGAAACACACCGATCCGATCCACCTATATCGGCCCGCTTTTGTCCAAACAAAAAAGCGGCACCAAAAGGTGCCGCAAATGCCGTTAATATTTTATGGGACTGGAATCCAGATACTTATTGACCATCAGCGCCACTTTGAACACAATGGCGTCGTCAAACTCCCGCAGGTCCAAACCGGTGAGCTTTTTGATTTTCTCCAGTCGGTACACCAATGTATTTCGGTGGACAAACAGCTTTCTGGAAGTCTCAGACACATTCAGGTTGTTCTCAAAGAACTTTTGAATGGTAAAGAGGGTTTCCTGATCCAGACTGTCAATGGAGCCCCGCTTGAACACCTCTTTCAGGAACATATCGCACAAGGTGGTGGGCAGCTGGTAGATCAGCCGGGCAATACCCAAATTCTCGTAGCTGATAATGGACTTCTCCGTGTCAAACACCTTGCCCACTTCCAGCGCAACCTGGGCCTCCTTAAAGGAATGGGCCAAGTCCTTAATGCCGGTAACCCGGGTGCCAATACCCACAACGGCGTTGCAGTAAAACTCGGTGGAAAGGGTGTCGCAAATGGAGCGAGCCAGCTTTTCCAAATCCTTGCTGTCCACATTGGGGCGCACTTCCTTTACCAAGGCAATGTCCTTCTCGTTAATGTCGATAACCAGATCCTTGGTCTTGTCCGGGAAGAAGTTTTGAATCACATCATAGACGGACACATCCGTATCCTGCGTCACTCGAATGAGAAAGACCACTCGAGAAGCGTCATTATTGAAATGCAGCTCGCGGGATTTGATATAAATATCGCCGGGCAGGATATTGTCCAGGATCACGTTCTTTACAAAATTGGAACGATCGAATTTCTCGTCGTTATTCTGCTTGATTTGATCCAGCGACACGGCGATAATGTCCGCATAATGCTTGCTCATATCGTCCGTACCGTCCACAAATACCGCATAATCCGGGTGCACGGAGTTGCCAAAGGCCTTATATGTGCAGTTATCCACACAGATTTGTGCCCCGCTGAACACGCCGGCAGAGATAATGCCCTTGCGTGCCTCGCCGATCTGGCCCAGCTCACTGCAAGCGATCACGGTACCGCTCTCGTCCACCACACCGATGGTACGGTCCAGCACCTCACGCATTTGGTTTATAATGCCTTGAAACAGTCTGTTGGGCATCAGGATCCAACCCCTTTGTCAATTCTTTATCAAATAAAAGGGATAAAATTGCACAAATTCAATCACCCTTTATTGGTCATATTATACAATGCCTTTAATCAAATTGCAACCTTTCGACAAAAATTTTTATTATTTTTTGTGCGACTTGCATAAACGGCCGACTTTTTCACACCAAAACCACAATATGTTGTTGCCGCGCAGTTCTTAACACCTATTGTACGGTGTCTTTTGCCAACAGCGCCACCTCCGCCGGGGTCAATGCCCGACAGTCCCCCGGCGCCAGCGTTGGATCCAGTTCCAACGCGCCCATGGCGGTGCGGTGCAGGGCGGTGACGGTGCAGCCCACCCGGGCAAACATGCGCTTAACCTGATGATAAATACCCTGCCGCAGCACCACCTGCGCCCGGGGCGGATCGGTAGATAAAATCGTTAGCTGCGCCGGCTGCAGTACCTTGCCGTCCATCTCCATCCCTCCGGCAAAGGCCGCCGCAGCCGTAGGGGGCACCGGTTTGTCCAGGGTAGCGATATAGGTCTTTGGAATATGGCTACGGGGGCTGAGAATGCGGTGGGCAAAGGCGCCGTCGTCTGTCAGCAACACAAAGCCGGTGGTGTCCTTATCCAGCCGCCCGGCGGGGAACAGTCCTTTGCGCCTCAGTGCCGAAGGCACCAAATCCAGTACCGTCGGCTCTCCCTTGCCGTCCGTGGCAGAGAGCACCCCTGTGGGTTTGTTGAGCATCAAATACACAAAAGCCCGGCAGGCAATGGGTTCGCCTGCCAGACAAATCTCTTGGGTGTCCGGGTCTGCCTGCTGCCCGGCGCGAGCCACCACGCCGTCTACAGTCACCTGCCCCTTTTGCAGCAGCGTTTTGACCCGGCTGCGGGGCTCGTTCAACTCTCGGGCCAGTATTTTTTCGATCCGTTCGCTCATTTGCGTTTTTCCAATCCCAGCATAAAGCCGTCCTTGGCAGAGGTGTTGCACAGATCTGCACCGATCACTCTGCCGTTACTGACCAACAGATCCGCCACGATGCCTTGGTCGTAGCCGGTGTAGTTGGTGATCTCGTATGTATATAGCTGTACCTGCTTGCCCTTATAGGGGGTCAGGTCGTAGCCCTGCTGCTGTTGCAGAGCGTTGTACTCGGTATAGACCGCGTCCCAGTTGCGAGGCACGGTAATGGTCTTTTGGTTGCTGTCGCCTACTTGCCAACCCATATCGGTCAGCAGCCGGGCACCTGCCTGCACATCCGCACAGGTCAGTCCCGCAGGCTCTGCCGCAGAGGGTGCCGCGTCTCCGGTCTTGACATGATTGGCCAAAAAGGTGAGCAGCACCACCAGCACCCCGGCGGCTACTAAAATCAGGCCGAACACCGTCTTAGGGTTCAGCTTTACCGTCATCACTTTCATACTCTACCACCTCATAACAAAGTATGCGGCGGCAGGGCAAATTAGGACTGTTCTGTTAAATAAAATAGGGGCGCAGTTCTTCCAGAAGCGCCGGGTCGGCCAGCACTTGCAGGCGGGTACCTGCCGGGGTGTAATCCTCTGCCAGCACCTTACCCTCCCGGTGGAGCCGATCCGTCAGATCGCCCCGATCAAAGGGAATACAAAGTGCCGCTCTCGCCCACTGCCCGGGCAGCAACCGGTCAATCTCTGCCAGCAGCTGTGGCAGTCCTTCGCCGGTGCGGGCGCTGATTCGCACGCTGGTGCCCAGCAGCGGAAAGCGCTCTTCCTCCGGCACTCGATCGCATTTGTTCAGCACATGGAGCAGAGGCTTGCCCCCGCAGCTCAGGCTGTCCAGCACCTGAGCAGTCACCTGCATTTGGCTGTTGCAGGCCGGGTCGGAAGCGTCGCACACATCCAGAATCACATCTGCCCAGGCTGCCTCTGCCAACGTGGAGCGAAAGGCGTCCACCAACTCATGGGGCAGCCGCTGCACCAGTCCCACCGTATCCACCAGCATCACTTGACGGCCGGAGGGCAGCACCAGCCGCCGGGCGGTGGGGTCCAAGGTGGCAAACAGTTGATCCGCGACCAGCACGCCCGCGTCCGTTAAAGCATTCATCAAAGTGGACTTACCCGCATTGGTATAGCCCACCAGCGCTACCGTCAGCGCCCGGTTCTTTTGGCGGCGCAGATGCATCCGCTCCCGCCGCTCCTGCACGGTCTTTAACTCCCGCTGCAAGGCAGTAATCCGGCGGCGAATGTGGCGCCGGTCGCTTTCCAACTTGCTTTCGCCGGGGCCGCGGGTGCCGATACCGCCGCCCAATCGAGACAAGGAATTGCCCTGCCCGCCCAACCGAGGCAGCCGGTATTGCAGCTGGGCCAGCTCCACTTGCAGCTTGCCTTCGCTGCTCCGTGCCCGGGCGGCAAAAATATCCAAAATCAATGCGGTACGGTCGATGACAGCCGTGCCCAGTGCCCGCTCCAAATTACGGGCCTGCACCGGGGTCAGGCTGCCGTCCGCCACCGTTAAATCCACTTCGTTCTGCCGGCAAAATTCCGCCAGGCTTTCCACCAGCCCGCTGCCGATGTAGGTCGCGCCCTCCGGCGCCGGGCGCTTTTGCACCGTGTGACCCACTACCAGGCCGCCGGCGGTATCCGTCAGCCGCTCCAGCTCCGCCATAGAGGCCTCTGCGTCATAATCGCCGCAGTCCAGACCGATAAGCAGCACCCGCTCCGGGGCGGCTGCGTCTGTTTTTGTCCACTGGTACGCCACGGTTACTTACTCTCCTTGTCCACCAAGGTACGCAGCACGGAGCCGGCAATGGGACCGGCTGTCTGCGAGCCGGAGCCGCCGTGCTCCACCACTACCACAAAGGCATACGGGTGGTCCGCGTCGTCCATAAAGCCCACAAACCAAGCGGTGTTGTGGTCCGTGTCCTTGTCCACCTCAGCCGTACCGCTTTTGGCGCACAGATGCAAGCCCTTGTAGTTATATTCGCCGTACTGGGCTTTTACATTATTGCGCATCAGCTTCTTCAGCTGGGCGGCAGTCTCCGTGCTCAGCAACTGGGTCTCGTTCTTGGTAATATTCAAATTCAGCGCCTTGCCCGCCTGGGAGGCCAGAGAATTCACCTCGTTAAAGGACACCGCCTTGCCGTCGTTGGCAATGGCCGCCATATAGCGCAGCATGGCAATGGGAGGCAGCAGCGTGTCGCCCTGACCGATGCCCGTCCAACCCACATAATCATCCGGGTCGCTCTTTTCCAAGAAAAAGCGCCCCTGCTCGGAATTCAGCTTGTTGCTGACGGTAACCCGGCTGGTCAGCCCCAAGGTCTCTACGGTGCTTGCCAGCTTCTCCGGCCCCAGTTCAATGGCGATCTGCGCAAAGGTAGCGTTGCAGCTCTTGGCCAGCGCCTGCTTAAAGGTCAGGCGGCCGTGCACGCCGTTGCAGCGAATGGGCTCGCCCTTGCCCGGGTCATACTCCCCGGTGCACTCCCAGGTGCGATCCATCAAGTCCGGAATATTCTCAATGGCACAGGCGGCGGTCACCAGCTTAAAAGTGGAACCGGGAGTATAAAGCCCGGTCATCAGCCGGTTGATATACACGCCCTCATAGGCGGAATTGGTGTTCAGGTCCGACGGCTCGTCCTCCATGTCATAAGAGGGGGTGGACACAGCGCACACAATGTCACCGGTTTTGTAATTGACCACGCCCACGGTGCCCGCCTTGTAGTCGCTAAGCAGACTGTACGCCTTAGCGCACACCCGGCTGTCTATGGTCAGCCGCATGTTGTTGCCCTTGCCGTAGCGCTCAATGGAATACACGCCGAACAGCAGGTTGTAGCCGGTTAAATCGGCCTTGTACACGGACTGAATACCGGAGGAGATAAAGCCCTTGGTGTCGCCCACCGTGTGCAGGGTGGCCTTGCGCACCGTAGGGTCTTCAGCATACACCCGCTTGCCGTCCTGGGTCTCTGCCAACACCGCGCCGTCCGCAGACTTGATGGTGCCGGCGCCGATCAAATCGCCGTTTTTGTAAATATGGGTATTGTAGGTTTTCATCACCCAGGTGTCGCCGTTCTCCACCAGGCTGTAAGTCATAAAGCCCAGCCCAAAGAGAAAGGCAACTGCCAGGATCCACAGGAAAATGCCCCGCTTGGTAATCATCTTCATTTCTTGCGCACACCTCCCAGATAGTTGTATGTCCGCACATCGGAGGCCTTAATAAAGGCCAGCACTGCCCAGCAGGAGATCATGGAAGAACCGCCCTGGCTCACAAAGGGCAGGGTCACACCGGTAAGCGGCAGCACATCGGTAATGCCAAAGATATTCAGCGCCGTTTGGAACAGCAGCAGGCCCGCTGCCGCCACGGCGGCGATGGAGTAGAAAGTGGAGCGGGCGGCAATGCTGTTTACCAGTGCAGACACGGCGATGGCCACAAAGGACAGCACCAGCAGCAGCCCAAAAAGAAAGCCCCATTCCTCGCAGATCACGCCAAAAATCAGGTCTGTGGTCCGCGCCCACACACCGCGGGTGGTGCCGGCGCCGATACCCAGCCCCAGCAGTCCGCCGGAGGCCAGACCCACCAGTACCCGGGTCTGCTGATACCCGCTGTCGTTATAATGCTCCCACACATGGCGGTACACGGAGAAACGGGCGGTCACATAGGATTTGTACTTAATAACGATAAACCCGCCCATAGCCGCAGAGGCCAAGGCCAGAAAAATGGTCTTAATATCGCCGGAGTTCATAAAGGCGATAATGAGAAAGGTCACAAAAAAGATCAGCGCCGTACCAAAGTCCTTAATGACGATCAGCGCCCCCACGCACACCAGCGAAAAGGCAATAAAGGCATACAGGTTCTTAGAGGTCTGAATTTTTTCCAGCGTGGCAGCGCCTACAAAGATAAAGGCAACCTTTACAAATTCCGAGGGCTGGAAAGTCACACCGAATATGGTAATCCAGTTGCGGGCGCCGTGGGTCACCTTGGCAATGGCAATGTTGACGATCAGCAGCAAAATAGCCGCCACCGCCACCGGCAGGCGCAGGCGCATACACAGGTCCACATCACCCATCAGGAACACCAGCACAATAAAGCCGATGACCCCGGCGATCAGCATCAGCAGCTGCTTAAAGGCGTCGTCCGGCTTAATGCTGCCGATGACGGTAATGCCCACCCCGGATAGGAAAAAGGCAATGAATTCCAACTCAAAATTCCGCCGGTGCATGGCAAAGTAAAACACGCTCACATACAGCCACTCCAGCACGATCAGCGCCAGCGTGCACAGCAGTACCTTGACTTCAAAGGTGCCGGTGCCACCGGCGGCCGC
>FR885392.1:0-11275 GCA_000436335.1 Clostridium sp. CAG:217 | reverse complement strand
GGCCGCCGTGCCACTGAGTAGCTGAAACACGCTAAGCACCATTAAAAGAGCAAAGTTGTTAATGGGTTTAATACGGGGCAGCTTCTTTTGCTTGGTGGCTGCCGTTTTCTTCTTTGGCATAGGGCTGCTCCTTTCTTATTTTTCGTAAAACAGAAACACCTTGTCCCCAAAGGTGAGCATATCTTCGTCAAAAATCAGCTGGGGCTGCGTAATAAACCGACCGTTGAGCTTGGTGCCGTTGTGGCTGTCCAGGTCATACACCGCCCATCCCTTGGAGGTGCGGCGCAGCCGTGCGTGGTGGGCACTGACCGTGGGGCTGAGCAGCTGAATATCCGCGTCCTCGCCTCGGCCGATAAGCACATCCTGCTTTTTGATATAGACCGGGCGGTGGGTCTCTGCGTCCACCAATACGCCATAGGCCACCGTTTGACCCCGGTTCTGCCGGGCGGCGGTGCGCATTTGACTGCGGTCGTCGGTAGAGATGGCTTCCTTGCACAGGAATTGCAGCGGAATGGTGCCGATCATCAGAATATCCCCGTCCGCCAGCGGTGCCCGCTGGTCCACTGGCACGCCGTTCACCTGCACGCCGTTCTTGGAGAAGGTGTCCGTTACCATCCAGCCGTCCTTTTTCTTGGCGATCACCGCGTGAAAGCGGCTGACGCTGGGCAAAGGCAGCACCACATCGTTGGCCTTACTCTTGCCGATAGAGGTCTCCCAGTGGGTAATATCCATTACGGAGCCGTTATTTTGGTCCACCAGCTGGGCCATCTTGTGCACCCGGGGGCGGTTGCGAAACAGAGAGATCACGCACACCGCCAGGATCAGCAGCGCCAGCACCGGCAGCACATACCGCAGCACGCCGGTCAAGAATTGTAAAATCGTATCCATAGGTTCAACATCCTTTTTATCTGCGTTTCAAAAGGCAAATTATACTTCTTATTATTAACAGAATACTGATAAAGGGAGAAAAAGTCAAGAAGTATTGCAATTCCCGCCCCTTTCGTTTATACTGAAAATGGAAAAATTGGGCGGCATTTTCGCCCGGCAAGGAGCATTTGTTATGATTGAAAAGACTGTCTTTGGCCATCTGCCCTCCGGGGAGCAAGTGGACCTGTATACCATCACCAACAGCCGGGGCGCCAGCGTATCGCTGCAAACCCTGGGCGCCGGGATCGTGCGCCTGTATATGCCGGACAGGAACGGCAATTTGGGCGATGTGGTGCTGGGCTTTGACGACCCGGCTCTTTATACAGACCCGGACCTGGGCTACCAGGGACTGGTGGTGGGTCGCTGGGCCAACCGTATTCGCGGCGCTGCCTTTGACTTTCAGGGCCAAACCTACCACACCCCCATGAATCAGGGGCAGTGGACCCTACACAGCGGCGGGCGTATGAGCTTTCACCTGTGGCAGGTGAAGGACACCGCAGAGAACAGCATCACCTTTTCCCGCTTTTCGCCGGATATGGAGGATGGCTTCCCCGGCAACTTCACCTTGCAGGTGACTTATACGCTGACGGAAGAGAACACCCTGCGGCTTGCCTACCGGGTAGACAGTGACCGAGACACGGTGGCCAACCCCACCAACCATGTGTACTTTAATCTGTCCTGCAACCCGGCAAAGACCATTGAGGGGCATGTGCTCACTGTCCACGCCCATCGGTTTACGGAGACGGACGACGACCAACTGCCCACCGGCGAGCTGGGCGACCTGACCGGTACGATGATGGACTTTTCTGCCCCCCATCCCATCGGGGAACGGATCGATGCGCCTTTCCGTGCCGTGATTCCCGGTATCGGCTATGATAACAATTTCTGCCTGACCAAGGCAAACCCCAGAGCCTTTGCAGAAGCGGCGGTGCTGTGGGAGCCGGAGAGCGGACGGCGGCTGTCCGTGTGGACGGACCTGCCCGGTGTGCAGGTCTATTGCGGCGGCTGGCTAAAGAAAGATGGCAACCCGGGCAAGGGCGACTCCAAGGTTACCTACCGCCGGGGCGTAGCGCTGGAAACCCAGTTCTACCCGGACAGTCTTCATTGCCCCAACTTCCCGGTAGAATTCGTCAAAGCCGGCGTGCCCTTCACCACCACCACCGAATTCCGCTTTGATACAAAGTAAACACTTATGGATAACAGAAAGGCCACCCGCTGTGGGTGGTCTTTTTTATGGCTTGTAGCCGTATGGGCGGGGGTTAATCCCTCCGTTTCGCTTCGCTCAACACCACCGAACCGGTGCCCGTTCCCTCTGTCGCTGCGCCACCTCCCTTTACAAGGGAGGCAAATCGGTTTCAAAATCTCCGGTTCCCTTGCAAAGAGTGACTTCCGCGGTGCGGTGTGGGCACCGCACCCTACATAAATTTTGTGTAGGGCTCGATACGGGCATCAAGCCGCTTTCATTGATCGCTGGCAATAACAGGGCATACCACTTTCCCCTGTGTCCGGGCGTATTGAACTGCCGCATACGCACCACCGGTTTGGCGTATCACATATCCGATGACCATATCGCTTCTATCCACCATCCATCGGTTGCGTGCAGGTATCGCCCTCTTGTAATGCAAGCCCATCAGCTCCTCCGGCACAAGCACATCATCATACAGTGCGTCATACTGCGCCTTGTGGGTATTCATTTCATTTGTTAAATACGGCTTCACGCAAATCAACCGTAATCCCAAAGCAGGGTAACGCCTTTTGGCAGCACGCACAGCAGAAATGAACACACTGTCAAATTCGCCCATGGCACCGGTGTAAAAAACCGTACACCCCATTTCAATCGCCTGTATTACGCAAGCCTGCACTGCCAATTCAATATTGCCAAACACGGTTCTATGCCCAAATCCACTACACGCCTTTTCCATTTTGACCCCACAACAAACACATTATGAACGCACTTTACATTCATTTAGGACATTGTAGCACATATAGAATATAAAATAAAGCCATAATAAACACAGTTTGGGGTGATATTATGGCCGGCAAGATCAAAAGTCTGTCCATTCGCATTGATGAGGAGATGCTCAACAAATTGCATGTGGTTGCGGATTACGAGGGGCGCTCTGCCAACAGCGAAATCCTCATTCTGATCCGCGACGCCATCGCCGCATACGAAAAACAAAACGGCAAGATCGAATTGTAATTTCTACTCACAAAATGAAAGGCCACCCGCTGTGGGTGGTCTTTTTTATGGCTTGTAGCCGTATGGGCGGGGGTTAATCCCTCCGTTTCGCTTCGCTCAACACCACCGAACCGGTGCCCGTTCCCTCTGTCGCTGCGCCACATCTCCCCGCACTGCGGCGTGTCACCCTTTACAAAGGAGGCAAATCGGTTTCCATCTCCGCGGTGCAGTGACGGTGCCTACTTCTCCGGAATATAGATCTTGGCTATCAGAGCGGTGACAGCGGAAAGGGGCAGCAGCTTATTCAACCCGCAAAGGAGCTTATACTTGATGCCCACGGTGGTCACCGGGGGCAAGTGCTTCTTATGGGCGGCACGAACCACAGCGGCGGCAATGGCAGCCGGGGGCATACCGTTTTGCTCGTCCCGCTCCATCACCGCCACGCTGCGCGCAATGCGCCCGGCGTACAAATCGTCACCGGAGCCACTTTTTTGACGGGCGGCGGTAAAGCCGGTCTTTACATCCCCCAGCCGCAGGGCGCCAACGGTAATACCAAAGGGCGCCAGTTCGCTGCGCAGGGCACAGGTCAAGCTTTCCACCGCCGCCTTGGTGGCAGAGTAAAAGCTTTGGAATGGAATGGAAAACACCGCTGCGGCGGAGGAAATATTGAGAATACGCCCCCGACTCTCTCGCAAGGCCGGCAGGGCCGCCTGAATCACCGTGACCCATGCAAAAAAATTCAAATCGAACTGGCGGCGCATCTCTGCCTCCCCGGTGCATTCCACTGCGCCGGAAATACCGAACCCGGCGTTATTCACCAGCAGGTCTACCCGGTCAACGGCCGCAAAGGCCGCCTGCACCTGGGCGCGGTCCGTTATATCGCATGGAATGCTGCGCACCCCTTCCAACGGGCAGGCATGGCGGCTTAGGCACACCACCTGCCAGCCGTCTGCCAAAAGCGCCCGCGCCGTCTCCAATCCAATGCCGCCGGATGCGCCGGTAACTACCGCTGTCTTCATACCCATTCCTCCAAAAAACAAAATAAAAAAGGGTAAGAGCCTACTGCCCTTACCCTCTCTTGGTTTGCATTACTGCTCTACGGGATAAACAGAAACTTTCTTTCTGTCCTTGCCCAGCTTTTCAAACTTCACGGTGCCGTCCACCAGTGCATACAGGGTATCGTCAGAGCCGATGCCTACATTGGTGCCGGGGTGAATATGGGTGCCGCGCTGGCGATACAGAATGTTGCCGGCCAGCACGAACTGACCGTCTGCGCGCTTGGCGCCCAGGCGCTTGGACTCGCTGTCACGGCCGTTCTTGGTAGAACCCATACCTTTTTTATGTGCAAAAAGCTGAATATCTAACTTGAGCATGACTTACACCTCCGAAATCAAAACTTGAATACTTTGCGGGTACTGCTCTGAAAGGGCGCTCAAATGGAGCTTTAGCCCTTGCAGGAGCACCTGCGCCGGGGCGGTATCCCCACTGAGCCGCAACTGAAGGAACCCGTCCTTCATCTCCGCTGCGGCCGGCAGGTGCAGCACCTCGGTTATGGTGTTGGCAGTGAGCAGGCAGGCGCTGGATACGGCGGCGCAAACAATGTCCTCTCCATAAGGGGCTGTGTCTGCGTGGCCGTGGGCGGAAAAGCCCGTAAGCGCTCCCTGCACTGCGAAAAAATCAATGGAAATCATTATGCCTTGATGGAAGTGATCTCAACCTTGGTGTAAGGCTGACGGTGACCCATCTTCCGCTTCTCGTCCTTCTTGGGCTTGTAGGTAAAGACGGTGATCTTCTTTGCCTTGCCGTTCTTCAGGACCTTAGCGCTAACAGCAGCCTTGGCACAATCCTTGCCTACCTTCAGCCCGTCGTCGGTGCCTACTGCAAGTACGGTGTCAAAGGTGATCTCGGCGTCTGCCTCGGCATTCAGCTTCTCGATATAAAGCACATCGCCCTCAGACACCTTGTACTGTTTACCGCCGGTAACAATAACTGCGTACATCTGTCATTCTCCTTTACTTAAACTCGCTACGGCAGGCGCGCGCCAAAAGGGCGCAACTTACCAGCCCGCAATATGCGGCTTAATTATTATAACAGAATTTAGCCGATTGTCAAGATTTTTTTGTGCACCGGGGGCGCACGGTAATCTCACCGCTGCGCAGGGTAATCACGCTGCCGTCTTCCAGGCGCACCACCAGCCCACCGATCTCATCAATACCGATAGCCGTAGCCGGGGTGGTCACGCCGTCTCGGATAAAAGTAATGGCCTTGCCCAGCAGCATACTGTGACTGCGATAATAATCAATATAACTTTCGTAACCGTCGTCCAAGATCTCCCACAAATGGTCCGCAATCGCGGCGATCATGTCCGCCCGGCTCACATCTGCGTCCAAAGACGCGGCGTTCTCCACTTCCGGCGGAAACTCCTCCGTCTGCATATTGGCGCCGATGCCGATGATCATAGCCTCGGCTAAGCCGCTCTCCATCCCCACAACGGCCTCCGTCAAAATGCCGCAGATCTTCTTGTCGTCTATGTACACATCGTTGACCCACTTGATCTGCGGGTGCTTGTCCGTCAATTCCTCAATGGCTCGGCACACCGCCACACCGGCAGCGGTAGTCACAGACACCGCGTCCTGAAGCCGTCGACCGTGATGGACCACCACGGTCATATAGATCCCGGTGCCCCGGGGAGAATAAAACTGCTTGCCCTGGCGGCCGCGGCCGGCGGTCTGCTCATCTGCCACCACCAAAAAATTACCTCGATACCCGGCGTTCAGCAGCCGCTTGGCCTCCGTGTTGGTGGAGTCCACCGTGGCATAATAAATGGGCTCCAGCGGGCAATGCAGTCGGGGGGTAAGCACCTCTGCCGTAACCAGATTGTTGTCGCCCAGGAACTTATAACCCAGTCGCTGGGTGGCTTCAATTTTGTACCCTTCCTCCCGCAATTGCTGCACACATTTGCCAACGGTTTGGCGACTGACTCCCAACCGATTGGCCAGCTCCTGACCGCTGATGTAATTGGGGCTGCCCAGCAGCATATGCAGCACCGCGCTCTTGCTTTTTACGCGCATACGATCACCTCGTGTCTCCTCACATTTCTTTTTATTTAATAAAAGCCACGCTCTTATTTTTGCAGATAAAACACCGCCAGCGTGCCCGGCCCACAGTGACTGGAAATGGTGCACCCGGCATCCGCCAGGATCAATTCCTTGCACCCGGTCTTGCCGCTGATCACGCCTCGCAAAAACGCCAGCGTATCCGGCGCAACACCGCCGCTGTCTGCCAACACAATTCGTCCGGTGTCCATGCGCTTCAAATCCAGCAGTCGGTCCGTTACATACTGGCGGTAAACACTATCAATTTTGCCCCGATATTTTTTAGACACTTCCAAACTGCCCTCCGGGGTGACGGCGATACTGGGCTTGATCCCCAGCACATTGGCGCCGAAGCGGGCCACGCCGGAGCAGCGCCCACCTTTATACAAATACTCCAAGTCGCTGAGCACAAAGGTGGAAGACACCTTGGGCACCAACCGGCTCACCTTGGCGGCGATCCGCCGGGCGTCCATACCGCTGTCCCGCAGATCGCAGGCGCGCAGCACCAGCAGCCCCATGCCCATGCACAAATTCTTAGAGTCGATACAATATACATTGTCCAGATCCGCCGCAGCGGTGCAGGCGTTCTGATAGCTGGAGGAAATGGCGGAGGACAGTCCAATGTGCACCACGCTGCACCCGGCGTCCGTCCACTGCTTAAATTTGTCATAATACACACCGGGGGGCACCGCCGCCGTCTTGGGCAGGCGATGGTTCTCCGCCACATCGGCGTAAATATCCGCCGGGCGAATTTCCACCCCGTCTGCATACGCCGTATCGCCCAGCAAAATAGACAGGGCAAAGCAGTACACATGGCGCTGCCGTTGCAGATCCACCGGCAGATCGCAGGTGGAGTCCGCCGAGATCATGACTTGGTTCATAATAACGCCTCCGAAAATAGTATAACACAAAAGCAGTGTCTGTCAACCAATGCGCGCAATGTTTACAGCAAGCGGAAAATCCTATGCACCAAAGCGCAGGGTTACCTTTTGCAGGTCGCTGCGCTTGTAGCTTTTGTCCAGCGTAAAGGTAAGCACACTGCGGCCGTCCGCCTCTGTGATCTCTGCACTTTTATCAATACGGTAGGTCACTTTGTTCCGGGTGATCTGCACCGCATAGTCCCGGGCATTCGCCGTATTTTGCATAAAGCTGTAACCCTCCGCTGCCGTCAGCACAATCTGCTTGTTGGTAAAGCGCACGGCGCTCACCGCCTTGATCTGACTGTCCATCCCGCTGAAGGATCGCACCCCGTCCGCGCCGCTGTCCGGCACGGTAAGGGTACCCTCCACCCGGCTCAGCTGCGGCTCGGTAATGCCTGCGGTGCCGGAAGCATTGGTGAGGGTATAGGCCCAGTCCCGCTCCGCCACATCCCGGGGGTCCGTAATGCGGTAGTCCTTGGCAGCCCGATAGTAAACGCTGCCTTTCTTTAAGGAGAAGCCGCCCCCCAAATAATCCAGGCCACAGTGGACATAGCCCACAATCTTGATCTGGCGGGAGGGCTTGTAGTCGATACGCACGGCGATTTTGACTTTAATCTGCCCGTCCTCCACCGTGTAGGTGCCGATACCGTAGTCCCAGCCGTAAATGGTTTGCGGGGTGCCGTCCGTATTCGTTTCCGCTCGGGAAAATGCGGTGTACTTGGAGGTGGAAATACCGGTTTTTTCGTCAAAACTCAGACTGCCGGAGGCATTGCCCATGGCCACCTGCACCCGCATAGGGTCATTCTTCAACTGGGTGACGCTGCACTTCACCGCCTGGGTAAAGGGCCGCTTCCAGCTTTCTCGGTCGGCAACCACAAGGTCGTATTCAAAGCTGCCGTTCTTTTGCTTGTGGGGGGTGAGCACATACAGGTCATAGGTGTACAGCTCCTGCCCGGTGGACCGGTCAACACCACTGACCAATCGCACCACCAGCTCTTTCTTTTTGTCGCCGTTCAGATCCGTATAGTAGAGCTTGGGTCGTTCCTTAGTCAGGTAATGGCTCCAGCCGGAAAAGGTCTTGCTTTTGCCCTGATGGACCAAGATGGCCTTGTCTCCCTGGGCGTACAGCTGAAAGTCGCCTTCTTTATTCTCTGCCAAAAAGGTGCGTTTATTAGAAGCGGTGGTGCTCTCGGCGGTAACCACCGTCAGTCCTTCCTCCGGCGCCTCGCCGTGGCGGTAGGTCTGAAAATAATAGCCCACCCCCACCAGCAGCCCGATCACCACCAGTGCAGAAAGCAAAATAATAGGTAAATTCTTTCTCATTCCGGAAAATCCTTAAAAAATGTCAGTCTTTATATTGGGTTCGGTAGTCAAAGGCATGGGGTGCATGGCCGGTCACATGGTAACAGGTGCCGGTTGCCAGACCAAAAATGGGTTTGTCGTGGCCCAAAGAATCGGAGTACACATCCACCACCTGCACACCGGGGAACGCCCGGTGAAAGCGGCGCACCTTTTCTTCACCTCGGCAGTTCTGCCCTAAAATACGCCCGGTCTTTAGGTTGTGCCGGGTACACAGCAGATACGGTAGCCCCAGTCGGCGTTGCAATTCCTCCAGCAAAAAATCCGGTGACGCGCTGATGATCACCGCTGGGCGTTTCTTTTGGGTAAACCAGGGATACACCTGGTGCAAATGCTTCTCCCAAAAGCCCTTTGCCGCCCGCTGCACCGGCACCATGGGCAAAAAGCCGAAGCACAGGTTCTTAAATCTTTGCAAAGACAAAACCCGCAAGGCAAACAGCAGGCACGCAAGGAACCAAACCGGCAAATACACCAGCACCCAAGGATAATGCAGGGCGCAGTAGCCGATAAACAGGGAGCCGCTGTCAAAGGGCACCAGGGTTTTGTCAAAATCGTAAATATCCACCTGCGCCGGCAGCGCCGTTTGAGGCGCCGTCTCGCTGATAGCAACCGGGTTTGGCATAATTAAACTTCCTTTTCGTCAAACGAGATGGTAATGGTCTTGTTGCTGGCAAAGCGGGTCAGCTTGACCCCGGCGGAGGCCAGCATACGCTTGCTGGCTAACGTGGCGTCCGAGTCAGCGTACTTGTCGCTGATATAGATCACTTCGTTAATGCCGCTTTGGATAATGGCCTTGGCGCACTCATTGCAGGGAAACAGCGCCACATAAATGCGGCAGTCCTTCAGACTGTTGCCCCCGGCGTTCAAAATGGCGTTCAGCTCCGCATGGCACACAAAGGGATACTTGGTTTTGTTAGGGGCATCGGCCGTGCGGTCCCAAGGGTACTCGTCATCGCTGCAGCCGCGGGGCAAGCCGTTGTAGCCCACGCTGACAATGTGATTGTCGCCGTTGACAATGCAGGCGCCCACCTGCGTATTGGGGTCCTTACTGCGCAAACAGCTGAGCAGGGAAATGCCCATAAAATACTCGTCCCAACTAATATAATCCTGACGCTTAGCCATCTTAATCACCATAGCCTTTCAGTACATCAATAAAATCTTGCAGCTCCGGGCGCTGCACATCCTCTACCCGACCGGCGTCCACCAGCGCATTCACCGCCGGGTCCAAAGGCAATTTCGCCAGCACCGGCACGCCCAGCGCCGCCGCCGTCTCCTCTACTTTAGACGTACCAAACAGCGGGTGGGACTTGCCGCAGTCCGGGCATACATAAGAGCTCATATTCTCCACCAAGCCCAGCACCGGCACTTTCATCATCTTGGCCATATTGAAAGCCTTTTCCACGATCATCTGCACCAGATCCTGGGGGGTGGTAACGATCACGATCCCATCCACCGGCAGGCCCTGAAACACGGTTAGCGCCACATCGCCGGTGCCCGGGGGCATATCCACAAACAGATAGTCCAGCTCTCCCCAGCGCACATCGGACCAAAACTGGTTAATGACCCCGCTAATCACCGGGCCACGCCACACCACCGGGGCGCTCTCGCTCTCCAGCAGCAGGTTAATGCTCATCAATTTAATGCCGCCGTCCGTAACGGCAGGCAGCAGACACTCGCCGTCCTGCATCGCCCGGCTGTGCACCCCAAAGGACTTGGGCACGCTGGGACCGGTAATGTCCGCGTCCAGCACACCCACTTTCAGTCCCGCCTTGGCGCACCCGGCAGCCAGCAGACAGGTGACCAGGCTCTTGCCTACGCCGCCCTTGCCGCTGACCACACCGATGACTTTCTTGATATGGCTGTATTTGTTGGCAGGCTGCTTGAAGTCCGCCTTGCGGCTGCCGCAGTCTGCCTGGCAGCCCTCGCAGTTATGATTACAGTTTTCGCTCATCTCAAACACCTCTGCATACCGGCGCTGCCGCCGGTTAAACTCTTAATAGTATTGCCGGATCACGAACTTAACCCGTCCCAGCACCACCAATTCGTCCACAATGATGGGAGCGTAGGCATCATTCTCCGGTTGCAGGCGGAAGTGACCGTGCTCCTTATAAAACCGCTTCACCGTGGCCTCCTCGTCGATCATCGCCACCACGATCTGGCCGTTCTCCGCCACCGGGGTGCGCTCCACCACCACAATGTCGCCGTCCTCAATATGGGCGCCGATCATACTGTCGCCCCGCACATGGAGGGCAAACAGCTCCTCCCCCGGCCGCGCGCCGAACACAGGAATATACTCCTCAATATGCTGGGTAGCAAGAATGGGCACACCGGCAGTCACCGTGCCCAGCAGCGGCACCTGGGCCACCTGGGCCGCGCGGCCGGGCAGTCGAATGGTGCGCTTGCAGTTGGGGTCCCGCTCAATGCAGCCCATACGCTCCAGTTTGTTCAAATTGTATTGCACGGAGGAGGTGGAGCTGAGCCCCACGGCGTCACCGATCTCCCGCACGGAGGGCGCCACACCCCGCTCGTCCAAAGTGCGCTGAATATAGCGCAGAATCTTTTGCTGCATCCCGCTGACAGCGTCCATGTTCGGGACCTCCCTTCCGTCCGCTTTTTCCTGTTTTATATTAAAGACAGTATAGCATTTGGCCCCTGCCTTGTCAAACAAATGTGCTAATCCGTCGGCATTCTGATCTCTTTTGCAAAAAAAGTGTTGACAAACGGGGCGCAATCGGCTATAATTCTGTTTGCAAGTTTTTCAGTATGGCTTTATAGCTCAGTTGGCTAGAGCACAC
>FR885391.1:26704-41446 GCA_000436335.1 Clostridium sp. CAG:217 | reverse complement strand
GTCGCCGGACAGATCTATGCCGTCAGACACCAGCCGCCCTTGCAGCGCCGGGTGATCCAGCATAAAACCTGTATCAATTTGAGCGATGACTACCCGGTGACTCGGGATCTGCCGCCGGGCGCAAAAAGCGGTGGTGCCCACCATCTCCCCCGCCCAGGGGCAAAGGTTGCCGGTCAGGTTCGTATCCGTCTCTAATTGGCACAGGCTGTCCGGCTCCGCCGTGGCGCCGTCCTGCGCCAACTGTGCCGCCGCCTTGCGGGCAGCCAACGGTGTGTCATATTGCAAAATCGCCAAGCCGTCCGTCACCGCCGCTGCCACAGCGCCGTAGTCCTTGCCGCCGTAGCCGGTAACCACCAGGCGGCACAGACCATAAGGATCACGCTCTAAATCCGCCTGCGCCACCGGGGCTTTCTCCAACAGAGCAGTATAGGCGGTAGCAAAAGTGCCGGAAGCGGCACCCGATTTTTGCATCACAGGCAGAGCCGCCCCCAGCATACTCACCAGGAACGCCAGTACCAGCAGCAGCGCCGTGCCCCGCCGGGTGTATCTGCGACTCATCGGTTTCGTCTCCCGGCCAACCAAAAGAACACCACGCAAAACACCACCAGCAGACAGGCCAGCACAAAGGCGATCCACTTGCCGATCAGCGGAATGGCACCAAAAAAGCCGATCCCCAGTACCAGCACCAAAAACAGAATCACAAATATCAGCACGATGGCGGCGATTTTTTTGTTATTCATCTGCATTCTCCTTCAGTATCTCTTGCCGAACCACGCGGGCAATACCCTCCCGAGCATTGGATGGCGCCAAAAAACGGGCAGCCGCCTTGGCCGCGTCCGTACCGTTCTCCATGGCATACGACCAACCGCAATAGCGCAGCATATCCACATCGTTACCGCCGTCACCAAAACACATCACCTGGGCCGGGTCATAGTCCAGTTGCCCGCACAAGGCAGCCAAGGCCGTGGCCTTGCTGGTGCCCACCTTGCCGGCCTCCACATTGCACCCGATGGAGGAGGTGATCTCCACATGGCCCATGGTCTGCAAAAACGCGCGCAGGGCTCGGTTTTCTTCCATCGGTATAGTAAAGAGATTGAGCTTTTCCACCGTCATACCGACCAGTGCGTCTGCCACACTGTCCCGGTACACCACTTTCTCCAGCAGTTCGTCCACAAAGCTGTCCGGCACTCCGTCCAGCCGCGCCATGCCCTTGCGCCGGGCAGGTGCCACCGGCACCCCATCGGCATAGAATTCATAGTACACCGGGCGGCTGTCCAAATAAGCGCAGATCTGCCGCGCGTCCGCCAGCTGCATCGGATCACTGTGGATCCGCTTTTTGTTCTGCACATCCCACACACCGGCGCCGTTGCTGAATACAATATAATCTAAAAAAGGCAGTTGGGCCTGTACCGGCTCCGTCAGCGCCAAAGTGCGACCGGTGGCCAACGCCAGGCGCACGCCCTGTTGGTGGCAGGCAGCCAACGCCCGGCGGGTGGTCTCGCCTACCCGCTGATGGTCCGGCAGCATTAAAGTGCCGTCCAGGTCCATTGCAATGAGTTTGATCTGCATACAAATTCCTTCCTTTGATGATCTTATCAAACCCATTGTAGCATATTTGCGCAGTGTTGACTACTTCCATTCTATGTAAAAATCCGGTTATTTTTATGCAGATTTCTGTACATTTTCATTGACGGCAGGTAGGTGGCTATGGTATCTTAGTATTGGAATATTCTGTCCTAAAAATAAAATACAGAGGGGGGACGGTCACATGAATCATACAAATCATGTGCCGAAAAAAGAATGGATGGCCTACTGCGTCGGAGCACTGGGTCAAGGCATGGTCTATGCCATTATGAGCAGCTATATCTCAGACTTTTACATTAGCGTGCTGAAGCTCACGCCTTTATTTGTGCTGCTGCTGATGCTGCTGGCACGGGTGTGGGACGCCATTAACGACCCGATCATGGGCTATATTATGGACCACGCCAATCCAAAGAACGGCAAAATGAAGCCGTATCTCATTTACACACCCATTCCCATTGCCATACTGACGGTGCTGCTGTTCTACGCACCCAATATCAGCGACACAGCCAAGATGATCTACGCCGCCGTTACCTATGTGGCCTGGGGTATGATCTACACCGCCTCGGATGTGCCCTTCTGGGCACTGCCCAATGCCTTAACGCCTAATGCAGATGAGCGGGGCGGCATTATCAGCAAGGCGCGCACCGCCAACGGCGTGGGCTCTGCCGTACCTACCGCTTTCTTTATGGTACTGGGCTTTATTCTGCCCAAGTTCAATTTGTCCGGCACGGAGCTGGAAAAGACCAAGTATATGTGCATTGCCCTGTTTTGCGCCATTGTGGGCAATCTGCTGTTTATCCGGGTATATTTTAAGACCAAGGAACGGGTGAACATTCCGATTCCGCCTAAGAAGGACAAAAGCCAGCCCTCTGCACTGAAGCTGATCTTCACCTGCAAGCCCTTAATGCTCACAGCACTGATGGGTATTCTCTCCGCCGCCCGGTATATGTACCAGGCCGGCGCAGTGCACGCCGCCCGTTACAGCTTTTATATCGGCAAGGACCTGACCGGCCTGTCCGCCGCGGAGCAGGAGGCGGCACTGCAAGGCAATATCTCGCTGGTGAGCACCGTGTTCAGCGTGGCCAGCGCCGTGGGTATGTTCGGCGCCATGCTGCTGATGCCGGTGCTGTTTAAGAAATTCAACTACAAACAGATCATTATTGCCACCAGCCTGCTGGGCGCCGTATCCAGTCTGATTATGTGGTGCATCGGGTATCAGCATTTCTGGGCCTGCGTGCCGTTTTTGGTACTCAGCTGCGTGCCCTGCGGCGCCATCAATGTGTGCGCCTTTGCCATGATCGGCGACTGTTTGGACTACATGGAGTGGAAGACCGGCACCCGGCTCACCGGTATGGGCTCTGCCATTCAGAGCTTTGTCACCAAACTGGGAGCGGCGCTCTCCACCTCGTTTATCATTCTCATGTACATTATTGTAGACCTGGATGTAGGCTCCATTAACGCCTCCGTCACCGCCAACCCGCTGATGATGAGTCATGGGGTGCGGGGCGGTATATTCAGCGTGGTATCGCTGATCCCAGCCATCAGTCTGCTGGTATGCACCATTCCCATGTTCTTCTACAACCTGACCGGCGACTTTAGGGAGAAAATGGAAACGGAGCTGGCTGCCCAGCGGGAGAAAAAAGGCATTACCATTACAGACTAAATTCACATAAGGACGAAAAAAATGACTGCATACACCAAACGCTTACAAAAAGTGACCGCTGTTCTGTGCACCACTGCCCTGCTGGCCGGGTGCGCCGCCGGCACCTCCGACAACACAGAACCTGCCGCAACCACCGCACAGGTCAAGACCATCACCATTGAACCAACCGCTGCCTATCAGACAATGAACGGCTTTGGTGCTTCTGCCTGCTGGTGGAGCCAGGAGGTAGGCAATTGGGAGAACGCCAAGAATATTCTCTCCCTATTGTATGACGAGAACAGCGGAATTGGGCTGAATATTTACCGCTACAACCTGGGCGCCGGTTCCAAGGATGACGCCACCATCACCGACCTGGACCGCCGGGCAGAAGCCTTTATAGACAAGGACGGCAGCTACCACTGGGAGCGGGACGCAGCAGCGCAAAATGCCCTGGCCCTGGCAAAAAGTATGAACAAAGACCTGCGGGTAACCCTGTTCTCTAACAGTGCCCCGGTGTTTTACACCGTCAACGGCAAAGCCTACTGCGACTACCTGCCGGACGATGAAAACTATGTAACCAACCTGGAGCCGGAGCGGTACGCGGACTTTGCCAAGTACAGCATTGCCTGCGCCAAGCACTTTACAGAGGCCGGGTATCGGGTCACCGGCCTGTCTCCCATCAATGAGCCGGAATGGAGCTGGCGGGGTTATGAAGACGGCACCGCCAAGCAGGAGGGCTGCTACTACTCCAAGACCCAGTGTCGAGATCTGTACAAGGTATTTTTGAAGCAAATGGCGCAGGAAGACGCGCTAAAGGACTGCCGGCTGGAAGGCTGGGAAAGCGGCCACATCGGCACGGACACCTGTATGGCATACCTCCAAACCATGTTTGGCAAAAGCGGTGTCAACGGACTGAAAAACAACGCCCTTCGCAAGGGTATGCCCACGCTGGCACTCCATTCCTACTGGGCCAGCCCGGAGGAAAAGCAGGCCTTTGCCAATGCCATAGCCACCACCTACGGCAGCAATTACAAGCTGGCGCTGACGGAATACTGCCAAATGACCGAGGACCAAAACAGCGGCGTGTACGACCTGATCCAAAAGAACGGTATGGACAGCGGCCTGGGCATGGAATACGGTCTGGCACTGGCCGGGATCATTCATCAGGATCTGACGGTGCTAAACGCGGTAGAATGGGACTGGTGGACCGCCTGCGCCTTTGGCGGCTACACCGACGGACTGGTGTATCTGGACAAAGACAGCCATCAAGTCGAGACCTCCAAGCGGCTGTGGGTACTGGGCAACTTCTCCAAATTCACCGACGAGGGTAGCGTACGCATTTCCATTACCCTACCGAAGGAACTGAGCGATGTGCAGTCCGTGGCATTCAAAAACCCCAACGGCACCGTTACCGCCGTGTTCATCAACAACACGGATAAGGCCCGCAGCACCACCCTGGCGCTGGACGGTTACACCCGCCACACCACCTATGTGACCGACAAAGACAACGACTTGGCAAAGACAGACAGCGGCACCGCCGCCGATGCCTTTGCCCTCCCTGCCCGCTCCATCACCACCCTGGTGCTGGAAAAGTAAAAGCAAAGCAAAAAGGAGCCTCGCTTCATCAGCGAGGCTCCTTTTTTTGCGCGTATGTATGGAGAAGCAGGCGGCAGATTGCCGTCCCTACGAAAGCCTTATTATAACCAGATGACCGTAGGGGCGGATAGCATCCGCCCGCCCTGTGTGTCAACGATGCAGAATACAATACACATCGCACCGCGGCCGATATGGGCATTTGGGTGGCCTGCAATCCATAAAAAAGCCACCCACTGCAAGACAATGGGTGGCGGTGGTGCAAAGCACCTTACTTTTTATTGATCTCTTTGGAATACTTAGCCAAATACACGGTGCGCATCAAGAAGCACTCCACCTTGGGCACATAATGGGGGCGATTGAAAATATCCGTGTCAATCACGGCCTCACAGCCCTTATCCATAATGATCTCCAGCGCCTGCATATCCCCATCGGAATTGCCGGTGATGATGGCGCCGTTGCCCTGAATCAGGATTGCATTGCGGCTGTCCATGGCCTTAGCAATATCTTTGGCACAAGCGTCTGTATCACCGTCGATCCACGGGCGGTTTTTCACATCCACGCCGGCGATCTGTGCAAAGTCGTCGATCATAGGAATCATATCTTCACCTGTGCAGGACACAGCGATCACATCCGGATCGGTCACATGCTTGATGATGGAGCAATCCTGGCTGTCATAAATGGCCTTATGGATCTTGGCGCACTTGGGTGCAATGCCGGTAATGCCCAGCCCAGTCTCCAAATCCACATCAATGGTCTCTCCGCCAACGGTCAAGCTAAAGGTCTTGCCGTTACGAACAGAGGATCCCAGATCACAAATGCGCTCCGGCATAGCCACAGCGCCATTCTTCTTCAGGTAAAAGTTGCGCTTGCCTTCGTCAGAATATGTCTCTGCCCAGGAATGACGCAGATAGTTGTCCTTGATCACCCGCTGGCAGCACTTCTCCAGTGCGTCTGCAATCTCAAAGGCCTGCTCATAGGTGTCGCCCATGCACAGAGTGCCATGGTGCATCAACATAATGGCGCGGCAGCCCGGGTTCATCATAATGCACGTCTCTACCTTCTTGCGCAGAGAATTGGTGGTGGACATAGCATAATCGGCGCAGGGCACCTTATTGCCCAGAACCGGCTGAAATTCCTTGTAAACATTGCGGATCTCCATGCCGGTAATGCTGACGATGGTGGCCGCCTTCTGGTGCGTGTGGATCACAAAATCCACGGTGGGATGGTGGCGGTACGCTGCAGCGTGCACACCCTTCTCGGAAGAGGGCTTAATCTCGCCCTCATAGGAGCAGTCCTCAATATTAACCACAACCACTTCTTCCGGCGTCAGCGTTTCATACGCCCGACCGGAGGGTGTGATCACAAACTGGGTGTCAGAAATACGGGCGGATACATTGCCCCAGGTACGGGCGATCAGACCGCTTTCCACCAGCTTTTTGCCGGCCGCAACGACCAGCTTTTTTGCTTCTTCTAATTCGTAAGCCATGTGTTTTCCCCTTAAAATCGTATTTTTGCCCCGGGGGCAAAAGCACCAAAAGGACGGCCGGGCATCACTGCCCGGTACCGCCCTTGGTAAAAAATCTTACGCCTCGATGCAAACGCAGTTCTTGAACACATTCTCAAATCTGTTCAGGCAGTCGTCAATCATCTCTTCCGTATAAGCGGCGGAAGTGTACAGACGAGAACCGGCCAAAGTTACCAAGCCCTCTGCCATGTAAGCAGCGCCCATGTGCTCCATCTCGGACTGACGCTTGCCGGTCTCCTTCAAGGTGTGCGGAATGGTCCACGGATGCTTCCAGTCCACCTTAAAGTGCATGGTACCAACGGTATCCAAGTGGCATACAGAACCCTGGTTGAAGCACACGAAGGGCAGGTCATACTTCTTGATCAGCGCCTGCAAGCCGTGTACCAGACGATCCGCCATCTTACCGGCTACCTGGCAGGCGTTACGCTTCTCGATCTCGCAAATGGCAGTGTAACCTGCGCAGCAGGAGATGGGGGTGGCAGCCATGGTGCCGCCGCACATTGCCTTATGGATCTTCTTGCCGGAGCCGTTGCCCTTATCCAGGCCGGCGCCTAAGTATTTCATAACCTCTCTGTGGCCGCCGATACCGCCTGCACCCGGGTAACCGCCGGCAATCACCTTACCGAAGATGGTGATGTCGGGATCAATGCCAAAGTAGCCCTGCGCACCGGACACGCCGATACGGAAGCCGGTTACAACCTCGTCGCAAACCAGCAGAGCGCCGTACTTGCGGCACAGTGCCTGTACGCCCTTGGGGAAGTCCTTGTCTACCGGACGGGTACCGGACTCCGGACCAATGGCCTCAATGAACACGGCAGCAGTGCCGCCGCGGAACTTATTCAGGATCAGCTTGCGCTCCAGGCTCTTCAGATCATTGGGGAAGAACTCCTGGGTGTGCTTGAATACGAACAGCGGTACGCCGTGAGACTGCAAATTCATGGTACCGGGCACACGCATGCCCCATGCCAGCTGATCGGACCAGCCGTGATAAGCGCCGCCCATCTTGATGATGTTCTTATGGCCGGTAGCCAGACGGGCCACACGCACAGCGCACATGCAGGCCTCTGTACCGGAACCCAGCATACGGAACATCTCTACGGAAGGAACACAGTCGGAGATCTTCTTAGCCAGCTTGTACTCATATTCATGGAACAGACCGGTGGAAGGACCGCAATCGTCCAGCAATTCCTTAACCTTCTCCTTCACCACATCGTCGTTGGAGCCCAGGATGGTGGGACCGCCGGCCTGCAGGAAGTCGTAATACTCGTTGCCATCAATATCATAGAGTTTAGCACCCTTGGCCTTGGTCATCACGATGGGGAAAGGATAGTTAAACGCCAGGTTGTGCTGCACACCGCCGGGAATGATCTCTTTCGCCTCGGTGATCATCGCCTTAGACTTAGCGCACTTCTTGTCGAAGTATTCTTCTTCATACTTCTTCAGTGCAGCCGGGCTGATGGAATAAATGGGCTTTTTGATGAGCGCGTCCAGCTGAGCGGTGACCTGCGCTGCATCAAGATACTCAGAAATTGCAAATCGGGTATCCATAATGGTCGTTCCTCCTTAAAATTCATGAGTCGTCGCTCACCCCAAAGGGCGTGAGCCATCGCTCACATAAAATACACCTTTAGTATATCACTTTTTAATGATTTGTCAAATAGATACTTGCAATAATTTGTTCAATTTTCCCGCATTTTTATTCAGATTTCTTGCAATAACGGATAAATAATGATAATATAAGAAAAGTGAATTGCGGTTCACGCTTTACAGAGAGGGAGTATTTGTACGGATTGCACAAAGGGCTTTTCCGTTCTTTGTGCAAGGCTACAAAATTTTTTGAAATGGTAAATAAACATCACAAGGACGCATTTGACCGCATTTCCGAGGAGCGACGGGAGCGCATACTGGAAGTGGGCACCGAGGAGTTTTCCTCCAAAGGGTACGAAAACGCCAACATCAATGTGATCGCCAAGAACGCAGGGATCAGCATTGGGCTGATGTACAAGTACTTTGCGACCAAAGAGGATCTGTTCATCACCTGCATTCAGCGAGGCATGCGTATTCTGTCCCAGGTGATCGAGGAGATTATGGCCAGCGACGACAAGCTGCTGGTCAAGGCAGAAAAGCTCATTCGCGCCACCTGCGTCCATTCCAAGCGAAATGCCAATTACATTCGGCTGTATAATGAGATCGCCTCGGAAAAAGACAGCGAACGCACCCAAATGCTGGTGCGGGAGATTGAGAGCGAGACCAGCGGTATCTACACCACGGCCATTGCGCAGGCGCTGGCCAAGGGAGATGTGCGCCCGGATCTGGATCCCCGGCTCTTTGCCTTCTTTTTGGACAATCTGCTGATGTCCCTGCAATTCTCTTACACCTGCGACTACTACAAGGAGCGGTTCAAGTTCTACACCGGCGTAGATGTGGAGGAAATGGACGAGGAGCGGGTGATCGGTCAACTGCTGAAATTTGTGGAGAGCGCATTTACATTTGAAAAGAAGTGACGGTATTTACCGCGTACAACACCATGGGAGGATATTTTATGAGCAAATATGTAATCACCTACGATGTGGGCACCACCGGGGTCAAGACCTGTCTGATTGAGATCGGCGACACCATGCGCATCCTGGCCTCTGACACCGCAGGCTACGGTCTGTATGTGGATGATGAGACCGGCGTAAAGGGCGGCGCCGAGCAGGACGCCGATGAATGGTGGAGCGCCATGTGCAGCACCACCCGCAATGTGTTCAATAAGTGCGTAGGCGTGACCAAAGACCAGGTAGAGGGCATTAGCTTCTGCTCTGCCATGCAGGGTTTGGTCCTGGTAGACAAAGCGGGCAATTGCATTCGCCGCCCCATGACCTATATGGACCAGCGAGCCGGCGATGAGCTGAAGAAGGGCATTGCCCACGGCGTACAAATCGCCGGTGCGGAAGTGACCAAGCTGCTCAAGTACCTGCGCTATACCGGTGCCGTATCCTCCTCTGTTAAGGACCCTATTTGGAAGTACCGCTGGGTGCGGGAGCACGAGCCGGAAAACTTTAAGAAAGTCTATAAGTGGCTGGATGTGAAAGAGTATCTCATCTGCCGCCTGACCGGTGAATTCGTGATGACCCAGGATTCTGCATTCGGCACCCTGCTGTATGACACCCGCAAGGGCCACGAGGGCTGGTGCAAGCCCATTTGCGATATGGTAGGCGTGGATATGAAGCACCTGCCGGAGATCAAAAAGTGCACCGATAAAGTGGGCGAAGTCACTGCCAAGGCTGCCGAGGAACTGGGTCTGGCTCAGGGCACCGCTGTGTACGGCGGCGGCGGCGACGCCTCTTTGATCGGCGTAGGCGCCGGAGCGGTAGAGATTGGCGACGCGCACATTTACAGCGGCACCTCCGGCTGGGTGGGCACCGTTGTGCCGGAGCAGATGGTTGATACCGGTGCGATGATGGCTGCCATTGTAGGCGCCAATCCGGAGACCTTTAACTACTTTGGTGAGCTGGAGACCTCCAACAAGTGCGTAGGCTGGGTCAAGGATCATTTGGCGCTGGACGAGATCGGCGTGTTCTTAAAGCGCTACGGCAACGCGACCGACAGCCTGGAGCAGGTAGAATTCAATATGTACGACTACCTGGAAGAAGTGATTGACACCATTCCCGCCGGTTCCAACGGCGTGATCTTTACCCCCTGGCTTCACGGCAACCGCTGTCCCTTTGAGGATCCCAATGCCGCCGGTATGTTCTTTAACATTCGGCTGAATGTAGGCAAAACAGAGCTGATCCGCGCCGTTGTGGAGGGCATCTGTTTCCACATGCGCTGGATGCTGGAGCGCCAGGAATTGAAAACCACCAAGTATCAAAAGTCCAAGACCGTGCGCTTCTGCGGCGGCGGCGCTTTGGGCGAAACCACCTGCCAGATTTTGGCCGATATTCTCCAGCGTGATGTGGTGGTGGTAGAGTCCCCGCAAAACATCGGCGCCGTGGGTGCAGCCGCTTGTATCGCCGTAGGTATGGGCGCCATCCCCTCCATCTTTGATGTAAAGAAGCTGATCCCGGTAAAGACCACTTATAAGCCCAACCCGGCCAACAAGGCAGTCTATGACCGCAACTTCAAAGTGTTTAAGAACCTGTACAAGGCCAACAAAGAGAATTTTGCCATTCTCAACGGCTAAGCCCTTACATAAAGGAACAACCCCTGCACCCGGTGTGCAGGGGTTGTTTTTTATCACAAAGCAAAAGCGCCGCGGAAGAACCGCAGCGCTTTGTTTTTTTATTTGGCTTTACTCGCCCTTGGGTGCGTAGAAGTCTACCAGTGCAGCCAGCTTGTTGTACTTCTCAATAGAGTTCTCCGCCGCAATGCTAAACAGCTGCTCCGCCTTGCCGGGGAAGGAACGCTTCAGCGCAGAGTAACGGGTCTCGCCCTCGATGAACTGTACATAATCGGCGCTGGGTGCCTTGCTGTCCAGGGTAAAGGGATTTTTCCCTGCCTTGGCCAGATCCGGGTTAAAGCGGAACAGGTTCCAGTACCCGGCGGCAACCGCCTTCTTCTGCTCTGCCTGGTTAAAGGGCATCTTAATGCCGTGGTTAATACAGGGGGCATAGCAGATGATGATGGACGGGCCGTCATAAGCCGCAGCCTCCTGGAACGCCTTTAAGCACTGATTGGCATTGGCACCCATAGCCACCTGAGCCACATACACATAACCGTAGCTCATCGCAATCTGCGCCAGGTCTTTCTTCTTGACCACCTTACCGGAGGCAGCAAACTTGGCCACAGCGCCGGTCTGGGTGGCCTTAGAGGCCTGACCGCCGGTGTTGGAGTACACCTCCGTATCAAACACAACAATGTTCACATTCTCATTGGACGCGATCACATGATCCAGGCCGCCAAAGCCAATGTCGTAGGCCCAGCCGTCGCCGCCAAAGATAAACTGGTACTTCTTGGCCGCATAATCTGCGTCTTTCAGGAAATCGGCAGCCGCCGCCTTGGCGTCACCCTCCAGCGCTGCCGTCTGCAATGCAGCGATCAGTGCCTGGGCAGGCTCCGTATTGGTAGCAGCGTCCTCATAGGTGTCCAGCCAAGCCTGGGCTTTGTCCGCCACCGGGGTGTCCAGCAGCTGCTGGGCGTCCATAGCCAGCCGCTCGCGGATCTGCTTTTGTGCCAATAGCATACCGTAGCCGAACTCAGCGTTGTCCTCAAACAGAGAGTTGGACCAAGCGGGGCCGTGGCCGTTCTTGTCTACCGTGTAAGGCGTAGAGGGTGCGGAACCGCCCCAAATGGAGGAGCAGCCGGTGGCATTGGCAATGTACATACGGTCGCCGTACAGCTGGGTGGCCAGCTTGGCATACGGAGTCTCGCCGCAGCCTGCGCAAGCGCCGGAGAACTCCAAATACGGCTTTCTGTACTGCACGCCGATGGTATTGTTGGTAAGCAGCTCCGGTTTTTCGGAGGTGTCCACCAGTGCATCATAGATCTTTTGCCGATCCAGCTCGCTGGCAATGGGTTTCATGGTCAGGGACTTGGTGGGACACACATTGGCGCAGGAGGCGCAGCCGGTGCAGTCCAGTACGGACACAATCAGGGCGTACTGATAATCCGCTCTCTTGTGCTTCACCATGGTGGTGCCCTCCGGCGCGGCAGCCGCTTCCTCTGCATTCATAGCAATGGGACGAATCACTGCATGAGGGCAGACCATGGCACACAGGTTACACTGGGCGCACTTGGTGCCGTCCCACTGGGGTACGGTAATGGCAATGCCCCGCTTCTCAAAGGCGGCAGAACCGGCAGGATATACGCCGTCCGCCCGATCAGCAAAGGCAGATACCGGTAGATCGTCGCCGTGCAGGCGGCCAACCGGATCCAGAATTTCCTTGACAAACTTCTTCATCTCCGGACGATCGGTGGGTACTTCCAGCCGGCGGGGTGCGTCTTCTGCAGTCTTCCAGCTGTCCGGCACATCCACCTTTACAATCTCCTGGGCGCCACGGTCAATGCCGGCAAAGTTGGCATTCACCACCGCCTCGCCTTTCTTGGAGAACTTCTTGACCACGGCGGCCTTCATCAGCTCAATAGCCTTCTCTACCGGCAAAATACCGGAGATGGCAAAGAATGCAGACTGCAAGATGGTGGAAGCACGACCGGGCAAGCCCACTTCCTCTGCGATCTTAATGCCGTTAATGATATAGAAATGGATGTTGTTCTCTGCAATATAGCGCTTCATGGACGCAGGCAGCTGGCTGTCCAGCTGATCCGGGGTCCAAATACAGTTGAGCAGGAAAGTGCCGCCGGGCACCAGATCCTGTACCATATCATACTTGGTCACATAGGACGGGCAGTGGCAGGCCACAAAGTTGGCCTTGTTGATTAAATAGGTAGAGGTAATGGGTGACGAGCCAAAGCGCAGGTGGGACACGGTAATGCCGCCGGACTTCTTGGAGTCATAGAAGAAGTAACCCTGGGCAAACATATCCGTATTGTCGCCGATGATCTTAATGGAGTCCTTGTTGGCGCCAACGGTGCCGTCGGAGCCCAGACCCCAAAACTTACAAGAAGTGGTGCCTGCCGGGGTGGTGTCCGGGTTCTCGGTCACCGGCAGGGACAAGTGGGTCACATCGTCCTCAATGGACAGAGTGAACTCCGGCTTGGGCTGGGGCGCAGCCATATTGTTGTACACAGCGATAATATGCGCCGGTACGGTGTCCTTAGATCCTAAGCCGAAACGACCGCCGTACACCGGCACATCGTTAAAGGCAGAGCCTTTCAGCGCAGCCACCACATCCAGGAACAGCGGCTCACCTAAGGAGCCGGGCTCCTTCGTTCTATCTAACACGGAAATGTGCTTCACCGTCTCCGGCAGGGCAGCCAGCAGATGTTTGGCGCTGAAGGGGCGATACAGGTGCACCTTGACCATGCCCACTTTTTCGCCGCGGGCGTTCAGAAAATCTACGGTTTCCTGAATGGTGTCGCACACAGAGCCCATAGCCACAATCACACGGTCTGCATCCGGCGCGCCGTAGTAGTTAAACAGCCGGTAATCCGTGCCCAGCTTCTCGTTGATGGTGTTCATATACATCTCAGTAGTGGCAACTGCGTCGTTATAGTAGCGGTTGCATGCCTCTCTGTGCTGGAAGAACACATCACTGTTCTCCGCAGAGCCGCGCAACACCGGCTTCTCCGGGTTCAGGGCGCGGGCGCGGAACGCCTGCACGTCGTCCATATCCACCATAGACCGCAGGTCCTCATAGTCCCAGGTCTCAATCTTCTGCACCTCATGAGAGGTACGGAAGCCGTCAAAGAAATGCAAAAACGGCACACGGCTCTTTAAGGTAGACAGGTGAGCCACAGCGCCCAGATCCATTACCTCCTGCACATTGGCAGAGCAAAGCATGGCATAGCCGGTCTGGCGGCAGGCCATCACATCGGAATGGTCGCCAAAGATATTCAGCGCGTGGGTAGACACGCAGCGGGCAGACACATGAATAACGGACGGAATCAGTTCGCCGGCGATCTTGTACATATTGGGGATCATCAGCAGTAGACCCTGTGACGCGGTGTAAGTGGTAGTCAGCGCACCGGCAGACAAAGAACCGTGCACGGCGCCGGCGGCACCGGCCTCAGACTCCATCTCCGCCACCTTGACCGTTTGGCCAAACAGGTTCTTAACCCCGCGAGCGGCCATGGCGTCCGTCTCCTCCGCCATGGTGGATGAGGGGGTGATGGGATAAATGGCGGCAACTTCTGTAAACGCGTAGCTGACATGGGCAGCGGCGCTGTTACCGTCCATGGTTTTTTTCTTTCTGTTCATGGAATTTCCTCCTGTATTTTATCTTACAGATAACAACCTCAGTTTGGGCGCAAACCCACAACTATACCAATTATAGCACTCCGGCGTGCGGAATTCAACACAACAATTTCGTGTTTCTGTATAATAATAACAAAAAGCAGCGCATAGACACTGCTTTTTTGTCGATTATTTCGTTTTTTTCACCAATTGTCGCTTAGTCGTCGTCGCCCAGCAGATTCTCAATATTTTCAAAATTGAATTTGGCGGTGTCCGTGCCTTTCTTCACTGTGACTTTGGCGCTCTTTTGCGTGTGCTCCAGCTCCACCTGCACCTTTACATCCCCCCGGTACTTTTTCTCCGTGGTGTAGGTAAAGGTGTTGCCGATCTCCAGGGTCACTTTTTTCTCGTCCACCTGCTTGCCGTTAATGGTAATGCGCAGCTTGTCCGTGCGGGTATCTGTGCCGGCAGGCAGAGAAACGGAAATGTGAATTTTTCGATTGGCGGCCACGGTGGTTGTGGTAGTCGTGGTCTTTTTCGTGGTGGTTTCGTTCTTCTTGGTTGCCTTTTCCGTCTTGTCCTTGCCGTCCTTTGCAGCCGAACCGCCGTTGCCGGCGGGTT
>FR885391.1:8205-26695 GCA_000436335.1 Clostridium sp. CAG:217 | reverse complement strand
GAACCGCCGTTGCCGGCGGATTTGCCGTCGGCAGCGCTCTCCCCTGCCGCCACGGTGTTGCCCTTGGCGTCCGTTTGGGGTATGGTAACCACCCGGGTTTGGGCTTTGCCGTCCTTATCCGTAACGGTCTTGCCGTTCTCATCGGTCACATCCACCACAGCTGTGACCTCCTGTTCTGTATATTGCTTTTTGCTGCAAGCAGCGAATGCCAGTACCATACTGCAAGCCAGCAGCAATGCCATTGCTTTTTTCATTATAACAGCTCCTTTATATCCGTTCATCCGGTTGTAAAAACGCCTGCATCGCCGCGTCGCTGGGCATACGCCAGTCGCCCCGGGGGCTCAGCGACACAGAACCCACCTTGGGTGAATCCGGAATACAGGAACGCTTAAATTGACTGATAAAAAACCGGCGCAAAAATTCCGTCAGCCACCGGTCAATGGTGGGACGATCGTACCGGCCGTCAAAGGCTTTCTCCGCCAGCATGGCCAGCTTTTCCCGGTCAAAGCCGAAGCGCACAAAGTGATAGAGGAAAAAGTCATGCAATTCATAGGGGCCGATCTTCTCCTCCGTTTTTTGGGCGATCTTGCCATTGGCGTCCGGAGGCAGCAGCTCCGGCGACACCGGCGTGTCCAGTACATCCCGCAAGATCTCTTCCGTGCGGCCACCCAACTCCCCGGCCACATAATCCACCAGGTATCGCACCAGCGTCTTAGGCACGGAGGCATTCACGCCGTACATACTCATGTGGTCGCCGTTGTAAGTACACCAGCCCATGGCCAGCTCGCTCAGATCGCCGGTGCCCACCAGCAAACAGCCTTCTTTATTGGCCAGGTCAAAGAGAATTTGGGTGCGCTCTCTGGCCTGGGTGTTCTCATAAGTAATGTCATGCACCGACGGGTCGTGACCAATGTCCGCCATGTGCTGCACACAGGCGTCTGCAATGGAGATCTCTCGCCGGGTGACCCCCAGCGCTTCCATAAGATCCAGCGCGTTGCGATAGGTGCGGTCCGTGGTGCCAAACCCGGGCATGGTCACACCCAGCACGGCGCTGGCCGGTTTACCCAGCAGCTCCATGGCGCGCACAGCCACCAGCAGCGCCAAGGTGGAGTCCAGACCGCCGCTGATCCCCAGCACACAACCCTTGGAACCTACATGCTCCAGCCGCCCGGCCAAGCCGCTGGCCTGGAGCAGGAAGATCTCCTTGCACCGTTCTCGGCGCTGGGCGTCCGCTGCCGGCACAAAGGGGTGAGGGTCCACCATGCGGTACGCCAAATCATTCTCTGCATTGGGCACTGGGCAAGACTGTACCGCCGCGCCGGGCCGGTTCTCAAAGGACATATTTTGCCGCCGCTGGGCATTCAACTTCTCCACGTCCACATCGGCAACGGTGAGCACGCTTTCCCGGGCAAACCGCTCCCCCTCTGCCAAAATGCCGCCGTTCTCCGCCACTAAGGTGGCGCCGCTGAACACCAGGTCCGTGGTGCTCTCATGCACCCCGGCGCCGGCATACACATACCCGGCCACGCAGCGGGCGGACTGGCCGGCCACCAGGTCCCGACGATAGGCCGCCTTGGACACATACTCGTCGCTGGCAGACAGATTGGCGATCAAATTGGCGCCTTGCAGCGCCAAAGCACCGCTGGGAGGCTGAGGCACCCACAGATCCTCGCACAGCTCCACACCCAGCAGTACGCCGCTGCCCAGGTCAAACAGTTGACTGCCCATGGGCACGCCGTTCACCATCTGTACCGTATTGAAATCCGCGCCGGAGGCGAACCAGCGCTTTTCGTAAAACTCATTATAATTGGCCAGATGCACTTTGGGCACCATGCCCTGCACCTGCCCGTCCCGGAGCAATAGGGCACAGTTATAAAGGCTATTCTTATAGGGTACCGGGGCGCCGATCAGCACCGCAATGCCCTTGCCCGCCGTATAGGCAGCCAGCCGCTGCACCGCCCGATCCGCCGCCTGCTGGAGCGCAGCGGTAAAGAACAGATCGGCGCAGGTGTAGCCGGTGACGGACAGCTCCGGGGTCACCAGCAGGCGTACCTGCTGCGCCACAGCCCGGTCGATTACTGTCTCCAGCTGCCCGGCGTTATAATCCGGGTCTGCCACGCGCAAACGGGGCGCTGCCGCCGCTACTCTGAAAAATCCGTAATTCATTTCTTCTCTCCGCTCAGCATGGTAATTTTATAACCAAAGGTGGCTGTCTCCCCCGGCTGCAAAACGGTCACGCCCCGACGGTGTTCCAGGGTGCCGTCCTCGTCCGTACAATGAGAAATGCCGCTCCAAGGCTCCAGTGCCACAAAGGGGGCGTCATTCTCTGCGGACCAAACCAGCAAGTTGGCCATATCTTGGTACTCCACCCGCACGCCGTAGCCCATCGGACCCAGCAAGGTAGCCGCTTTGGCTTCCACCTGATCAAAAATCAATGCGTCGTCATAAAACAGATCGTGCCGCAGGGGCAGCTCCTGCCCATTCACCAGCACATTGTACCGACGCGCCGGATCCACGATCCCGGTTTGGTGATCCGGGCGCAAAGGCGCCTTCGTCACAGGACGATCAAAGCGCACCTTGTAATCCTCAAACCGTTCCCCTGCTGCCAGCGGGCAGTTAAAGGCCGGATGGCCGCCGATCACAAAGGGCATAGGCTCCCCGCCGCTGTTAATAATATGATACGTCACGGCAACGGTGCTGTCCACCAACTCATAGCGGATCTCCAGCCGATAATCAAAGGGGTACGCCGCCAAGGTGTTGTCATCTGCCACTTGGGTAAAGGTGGCGCCGTTGCGGTGGTGCTCCGTCAGTGTAAAGGGGTTAATGCGGGCCACGCCGTGGCGCTTCATACGGCAGGGCTTGCCAAATGCGGTAGACGCCCCCTTGGGCAGCACCCCCACAATGGGAAAGCAAACCGGCGCCTGGCCGGCCCAGTAAGCCGGGTCCCCCTGCCAAAGATATTCTCGGCCGTCCCGCACCAGGGAGCGGAGCATCGCCCCCGCGTCCGTAACGGTGACGGCACAGTGTTCATTTTTTAATGTCAGTTCCATAAGAACCCTCCAGTCCCCTTTATTATAGCTTATCCCTACCGGCATTGCAATAAAAACAGGCGGGGTTTTCAGAGTTTACAAAAAAGCCAAAATCTACCTGCAAAATGTTGCAAATCCCCTGCATATAGTATAGAATATGAGTAGCCTTGCGCAAATGCGACAGACAGAGGAGAACGGCAATGGATATTGATACCTTTATTCACGAAGCCATTTTTGGCGAGAAAGAACAGCACCGCATCTTTTACTACCTGATGTGGGAGAACCTGCAGGAGGTGGGCTATGTAATCACCGATGAGAGCGGCTACGAGATTGACAGTGTGTTCAAGGCGGTGGCACTGCAAAATCTGGTAGGCGAGTTTGCCTACCGGTTGTATGATACAGTCAACGAAACCGGATATGAGGATGTACTGGAGTACCTGGGCACCCTGGCTATCGGCGAGGACGATATTCTGCAATACTGCGAGAACGACCCGGAAATTCTGGTCGAGCCGGAGGATTTCGAGCTAACGGTAAAAAACGCGCTGGATACCATCACGGAGCGCACAGCGGACAAGCTGTTAGAGGAATTCTCTGCCGATGATCTGTTTGACTACCTGTTTACCGCCACTTATGACTTTGAGCAAGACTTTACCTACGAGTTTGAGGACACGGACGAATTTCAGGCCTTTGTGGACTCCAACGCAGACCAGCTGGACAACTATAAAGAGGAATACCCGGCTGTTATGCGCTGGGTGGAAGGCGGTATGGTCTGCTGAGCGAATGACAAATATCTATACAAAAAGGGACCTGGATTCAGGTCCCTTTTGCTTTGTATCGTCTGTTATTTATTGCTCTTGTTTCCATTGCCGACTTTGTTCCCGGCAGCGTGTAGCTGCTGGGCAATCTCGGCCAAGCCGGCAGACATGGCGGAGATCATGCGCACCGTTTCTTCCTTGGTATAATCATTGCTGCAATAATCGTTGAGCGCACCGAAAAAGCCAAAAGCCAAAAAGCTCTTGCTCACGGAGGAGCGCTGACTGCGAAAATCCAAAAATTTGTTTTTGCCGATATGATCCGCAATCACATCCGTAATGGCAGCAATATCCAAATACGGCTCAATATTTCGGCTGCGAAACAAGATCCGATATTTTTTCTTGATCCGATTGGCGCTGACAAAAATCGTTAAGAAATACTGGTTAAAGGTGGCTGTGTCCGGCTTCTCCGCCTGGTCGATCACCTTTAATGCCTGCTGGGACAGCTCTTGCACAAAGTCAATTAAAATAGAATTGACCAAATTGAATTTATCGCTGTAATGCAGGTAAAACGTGTTTCGGTTGATCTGGGCTCGCTGGGTAATATCCGTAACGGATACCTTGTCAAATTCGCTCTCCTCCAGCAGTTCAAAGAAGGCGTCCCGAATGGCGCGCTCGGTCTTCACATACCGCAGATCGGTCTCTTTCATTGCTTATATCCCCCGTCTCTAATGATCGTATGATGATTATACACCACCATACCAATAAAAGTCAAGTTGGGCGATCTGCTGATTAACTGGCAAGAATGCGGCCTGTTATTTGACCCAGCCTTTCTTAAACATCAGGTGGGCAGACAGCAGCGATACCACCACGCCCACAGGGATCAGTACGCCTACCGCCAAGTCGCCCTTAAAGAGCAACATCAAGCAGACGACGGCAACAGGCACAACAGTCAGCTTAAAGTGCTTGGCAAAATAGCTCATACCCAGCGCGCCGAACAGTGCGGGCACCACCTGCTTAAAAGCAGGGGCAAAAACAGAGTCGTCATTTGTCAAGTACGGCAGCACCGGACTGAACAGCAGCACCCCTGCGGCAATCACCAGGGTGGTCACAATAGAGGATGTGGCGCAGGCAATGGTGGAGAGCACCTCGCCCTCCTTGCTCTGGGCGCGCACCTGGGCAGAGTCCAGGGCAGAGAGCACACAGGGCAGCTTTAAGTTATTAATATTCCCGGTTACAAAAGCCAGGTAGGTTGCCCCGGTGCCCAGGAGCGGCGTGTAGGTCATCACTTCAATCACCGCGGTGGGATAAAACAGCAGGGCAATAGGCGCCAGCCCCTTAAACACCACCTGGGCAGAGGGAAAAGCATGCAGATGGGCGCTGATAGCAACCGGCAGCATTAAGAAAATAAACAGGGCGGAGATCACCCAAAAGCGACCGTACAGGTGGGTCTTTTCATTATAATCTTTCATATTAGCCCCTCCATTCCAGCCAAGCAATGTGGGTGGGCAGCACCTTGGCCAGCAGCATCACCGCACCCATACCGATAAACATTGCCAGCGGCATAGCCATACTTTGCAGCCAGGCAATCTTTTTCTTTTTCTCAATCTGCATAAACAGCAGCATAGACAGCATAGACACCGCCAAAGCGGTAATGCTCATGATCCCGGCGCCGTCGCCCAGCACCGCCTTGTCGCCCTGGCCCACAATGGCACGGCCCACAAAGGCACTGATCAGACCGATAAACGCCGCGGCGCTCATTACATCCGCCCAGGCAGTATTCTTGCTCACCGCTTTGCCGATACTGTTTTGAATTTTCTTCATGGCAAAGGGAATAATCACAAGAGGCATCACAGAGCCAAGAGTCATTACCCACGCGGCGGTAGAAAAGCCCAGGGGATCCGTGATCTCCGCAGACAGGCCGCCGGTATAACCCAGTGCCTCCATGGCAGACTCCGCTGCCGGCACCTCATAAGAGATGGCGCCGATCACTGTCAGCCGGATCCAGGGCAGCACAATGCCCAGCGCACCGGACAGGGTAAGGATGGTTGCCACAATCGAGATGGCAGGCGCCAGGCTAAACAGCGCTGACTGGGTCACCGTGCCTCGCATGATGGCGGTGGACAGCCCCAGCTTTTTGCCCTGCTTCCAGGCACGAATGAGAAAAAACAGCGACTGGGCCAGCACAAAGACCACAATAAAGCCGCCCAGAGCATACATAAATCCGCTTTCTTTAAAATCCATATCACTTTCCCCCTTTACTCTGCGGTCATCAACCGAATATAGCGCTTAAAGAAGGTGACGCCCTGGGTCATCTGACCCACAGGAATGCGCTCATTGGTGGAGTGGGTGGTGAGCAGCAGCGCCGTGTCCACCGTAAAGGGCGCAAAGCGATAAATGTTGCTGCACACATTCTCGTAATTATAAGCGTCTGTGCCGCCCATCACCAAATAGGGCGCCACAATATTCTTTTCGTCCAGATTGACGGACAGCCGACGCAGGGTATCAAAAGCCCGGGTGTCCGTGGGTGATACAATGCTGGGCTCCTTGCCCTTGATGAATTCAATCTCCACATTGTCGCCGCCCATATATTTCTCAATATGCCGCTGCACATCCGCAATGGTCTGGCCCGGCATAATACGGAAGTTTACCGTTACGCTGGCCTTTTGGGGCAGCACATTGGCGGCAGGCGAACCGCTGGCCATCGTCACACCGGTCGTGGTACGGATCAAAGATGCAGCCGGCGGGATCTGCTTCATCACCAGCTTCAGCACCGGGCGCAGCAGCCACAGGTTGCACAGTACCACCCGCCCCGGGTAGGTGGCGTGGCGGCCGATGTCCGTAAACATATTATAAACAAAGGGCAAAATGGTGCTCTTAAATTGGTGGTTCTCCAGTCGCTCCACCTTCTTTGCCAACTGGCCGATGGCGGTGTGTTTGGGTGGTTGAGAAGAATGGCCGCCTTTGGACTTTACAGTAATCTTAAAGTCCGCATAGCCTTTCTCTGCCACGCCCACGCCGGTCAAGTTGGCGTCCAGCAGCCCCTTTACATGCGCCGGCAGCATGGCACCGCCCTCGTCTACCACGCTGTCCAGGTGCACGCCCCGGCGTTCCAATTCCCGCGCCAATTCCCGGGCACCGTTGTTGCCGCCGCTGACGATCTCCTCATTATGCCCCAGGCACAGGTACACCCCGCGCTTTGGGGTATAGCCCTCCTCCAGCAGCGTCTCCACGCTCTCCATCAGGCAAATCAGGTGGTTCTTCATGTCCAGCGCACCGCGACCCCAAATAAACTGGCCGTCATTTACGCCGTCAAAGGCCGGGTGTTCCCAGTCCCCCTCGGTGCCCTCGCTGATGGGCACCACATCCTGATGAGCCAAAAAGGCAATAGGATCCAGGTCAGGATCCGTCCCCTCCCAGTAAAACAACAGACTGGCAGTGGAAATATGATCCAGTTTCAGATTTTTGTGAATCAGCGGGTAGGACTGTTCCAAAAACGCATGGAAGCGGTCAAACGCAGCCCAATCCGTTTGGCTCTCATCCTCGCAGGAGATGGTCTTGATCTGAATTGCCTGACTGAGCCGGTCGCATGCCCGCTGCCCGTTCACCTGCTCCGGCGGGAATTCCTCCCGCTGGGGCTTGGGCGCCGTAAAGAACGCTGCACGGATCAGCGTGATCACGATAAACGCAGCCAGCAAGCCTAAAATAATGTACAAAGCCGTCATTTTCTTTTCCCCTTTCCGTAAAAAACAGCCTGAATCTGCAAAGCGGCACCCAAACCCGGGTACCGCTTATACATTTGTATTGGACTTATACGCTTATTTTGCTGCGCCCAGCCCTTTCTCGTCAAAGTTCAGAATGGTACTGAGCACTACCTCGTAACCGGTCTTAAGAGCCTCCGGCACCAGGCGCTCCGCCGTATCCCGGCGATTATGGTAATAGTCGGCCGGTGTCGGGTCCATAGCAGCCAGGCAAGTGGCGTGAATCCCCGCCTGGGACAATGCCGCTGCGTCGGAAGAACCGAAGAACACGCTGGCGAACTTCAAATCCTTATGACCTGCCTCAATGGCACTGTCCATCACCAGCTGGCTGAAGGGCTTAGAGTTCTTCACCGTACCGGTCATATCCTTGCTATACACATTCAGGTATTCCAGATCCGTTAAGGTATCTACACAAAGCACGGCGATCTCAATCTCGTCGCACTCTTTTTTATGGTCCTTGGCCCACTGCTTGCAGCCACGCAGACCGGCCTCCTCGCCGTCTGTGATCATGCAGCACACCTCGGTATTTTCAAATTCCACGCCGGCCATATCCAGCATACGCAAAGCACACACCGCCGCATAAGTACCGGTCAGGTTGTCATTGGCGCCGGGAGAAATGGTCTTAAAGTCCACAAAGCAGAACAGGGTGATCATAAACAGCGCGGTGACAAAGTGGAAATAGTAGCTGTAATTCAGCATAAAATCGCCGAAAGCGCCCATATCCGCAAAGTGAGCAATCAGGCAGATCACTGCGATAATAAAGGAGATGATCGCGCAGACAATGGTACCGCCCATAAAAATTCCCATCAAGGGCAGCTTGCCCTTTGCATAGTACAGATGGCGCCATTCATAGGCTGCGTCAATATGGCCGCTGATTACAATGCGGCGCTTAACCTCACCGGTGGGCTTGCGGGTGGCACAAAAGTTGTGGCCCTCTACCTTCTTATAAAGCGGATCCATAAACCGCTTGTAAAACAGGAACTCCATTACGGTGATAAACAGCCCCACAAAAGTCACACCGCCAACAATACACTGGGCGATCCACCAAGGCAGCACACTGGTAAACACCAGCGCGGCACACACCACCACAGCCAGGATGATGGCTACACTGACGATTTTTGTAAAGTGCAAAAAGGCCTTAGGCGCCATTTTGTAGCTTTCAAAGTGGGTCTCGTCACAGAAGGGATCCATCTCTTTTTTGATGTGCTTCTCGGCAGCCAGGCAGTTGCTGTTGCCGGACTCCCGGGGACCGTACTTCTTAATGATGTTGGTGATCTCCTTGACTGTGTAATCCACATTTTCGTCGATCACCTGCTGGGGAAATTGGCTAAATTTCATACTTATTTTTCTCCTTTTGCTTTGCGTTCTTCGTTGAGCTTCAACTCATAATGGGTGTCGCCGCAGTAGAACAAACGGCGGGGCTTTTGCCGCTGGAAGGTGCCCGGCTCCGCCACGCTGGTTACAGCATAGCCGATTCCCAAGGCGTCCAGCGTAGGCTTAAAGGCCTCCAGTCGCTCTTTGAAGTCCGCGTATTTTTTTCTCTCTTCGGCCGACCAGGCAACCTCTGCCAGAGCCTGCATACGGGGGTACACATTCAGATCCAGTTTTGGACGCTTGTCGATCCACTCGGTCCATACCTCAGCCTCTACGCCCAGCACATGGTCATAGGAACGAGGCAGAATATGATAACGACCCGGGTCGAAATCGTATGTATAGCTCAACGGGTACTGCCCGTAGGTCATATCAAAGTAAAAACTGCGGTGATTGCTCAGGATCACATCGCCGCCGCGGGCAATATGCCGCTCCACATTCTTATCCCGCTTGGGGGTCCAGTATTGACCGATCACAGACGGGTCCAAATTGCCGGCGGCCAAAATCTCATTCCAGCCGATCAGGCGCTTACCCTTCTGCTTTACATATTCCAGCACCCGGTTGTTGAACCAGCCTTGCAGCTCTTCCACATCGTTTAGGTGCATCTCTTTCATCTTCGCCTGGCAGTGGGGACACTTCTTCCATTCGTCCTTGGGCGCCTCATCGCCGCCAATATGGAAGTAAGGCGCGTCAAACAGTTCGCACACTTCATCAATCACATCAAAGATAAACTGGAAGGTACTCTCCTTGCCCAGGCAGGCAGAGCGGTTCCAGTCCATTACGCCGTGCAATGTAGGCACGCGACCGCCAAAGTAGCCGGGCACCTCGCGTTCCAGTTCTCGACAAGCCAACCAGGGATAAGCTGCCTGCGCCGCCGCAAAATGGGCAGGCATATCAATCTCCGGCACAACCATAATGCCCCGGGCGTTGGCATAGGCCACGATCTCCCGAATATCCTCCTGGGTATAAAAGCCCTCATGAGGCTCGTTGACCATATGAGAAGTATGCCAGCCGTCCACCTGGGTGCAGGTGCGCTTAGAGCCGATCTCCGTTAAGCGCGGATATTTTTTGATCTCAATGCGCCAACCCTGATCGTCCGTCAGGTGCCAGTGGAACACATTGAGCTTCATCATAAAGAGCATATCCAGCAGTCGCTTGACTTCTTCTTTGCCAAAGAAGTGGCGGCTCTCGTCCAGGCTCATACCGCGCCAGCCCCAACGGGGAGCATCGTGAATGCTGCAGCAGGGCACCGTACGCCCGCCGATATCATAATCCGCCAAAATACGCAGGGATTGCAGCGCATAGTAAGCACCGATTGGCGTAGCGGCGGTGATGTGCACCTTCTCCGGGGTCACATTCAAGGTATAGGCTTCCTTTTGCAACGCCGGGTTGCGGGTGACAATAATCCGTGCCTCCCGGGTGGTGGTGCGTACCAAAGGAATACGCAGTTCGCTCTTCACCTTCTCGCCATCCTGCAAGGTGAAGGCGCCGTCCAACGCCTGATATGCGCGGGGATTGGGAATCAAATGCATACTCATTCTCCATTTCTGAAATTCCGACCGGGCGCAGCGCGTCGGATCGGGTAAAGAGTGAAATAAAAATATGTGCGTTTTCACGCCGTCTATTTTACCATATTTTCACCATAATGTAAACGCTTTGAACCGCGCAAATTGTGAATTTTGTATGTTCGACACATTGCTGCATTCGCCGCATAAGTGACCCATGTTCAAAATCCGCGCCTTGACACCGCCGTTCGTCGTGTTATAATTAAGTACGCTTAGATTGCAGAAATGAGTTGACGACTATGGAACAAAGCAAAGATTTTTTAGCCACCCGGCCCATCGGACGACTGCTGCTCCAGCTGTCCCTGCCCACAGTAGCCGCCCAACTGATCAATATGCTTTACAATGTGGTGGACCGCATTTACATCGGCCATATTCCCGGCGAGGGCGCGCTGGCGCTTACCGGGGTGGGCGTGTGTATGCCGCTGATCCTAATCATCTCCGCCTTTGCGGCATTGGTGGGCAACGGCGGCGCACCTCGGGCCTCCATCGCCTTAGGCAAGAAGCAAACGGCAGAAGCCGAGCAGATTTTGGGCAACTGCTTTGTCACGCAACTGCTGGTGTCTGCGGTGCTGACAGCGGTGGTACTCATCTGGAACCGGCCGCTGCTACTGGCATTCGGCGCCAGTACCAACACCATTGATTACAGTGCGGCCTATATGAACCTTTACGCCTTGGGCACCGTATTCGTGCAGCTGACCCTTGGCATGAACGCCTTTATCACCGCCCAGGGCTTCGCTAAGGTAGGTATGCTCTCGGTGCTCATCGGCGCCGTTGCCAATACAGCACTGGATCCGCTGTTTATCTTCGGCTTCCACATGGGTGTGCAAGGCGCCGCACTGGCTACCGTGCTGTCCCAGGGACTGTCCTGCCTGTGGGTGCTGTCTTTTTTATTTGGCAAAAAGACTTTTATCCGCATTCGCCGGTGCAATCTGCGTCTGCACGCCAAGGTCATTCTCCCCTGTCTGGCGCTGGGCAGTGCCCTGTTCGTCATGCAGGCCAGCGAGAGCGTGATCTCCGTATGCTTTAACACCTCACTGCTGAAATACGGCGGCGATCTGGCAGTGGGTGCCATGACCATTCTCACCAGTGTCATGCAGTTTGCCATGCTGCCGCTGCAAGGACTGGCACAAGGCGCCCAACCCATTATCAGCTACAATTACGGTGCCGGCAACAGCAACCGCGTACGCCGCGCATACCGACTGCTGCTCATTTGCAGCGTTTGCTACGCCATGATCTTTTGCCTGCTGATCCAGCTGTTCCCCGGCGTGTTTGCCGCCATCTTCACCTCTAACGCAGAATTGCTGGCCTTTACCAAGCCGATGTTGCGTATTTACACTCTGGCGCTGGGGTTGTTTGGTATTCAAATCGCCTGTCAAATGACATTTACCGCCCTGGGCAACGCCAAGGCGTCCATCATCGTGGCGGTGATGCGCAAGTTTATTCTGCTGCTGCCGCTGATCTACATGATGCCCCACCTGTACACTGCCGACCTAACCAAGGCTGTCTTTATGGCGGAGCCGGTGGCAGATGTGCTGGCCGTGGCCTTCACCGGCGTTCTTTTCTTCTTTGAATTCCGCAAGGCCCTGCGTGCCATGCCAAAAAGCGAAAAAAACAACTAAAAGTAAATGTCGGCTGTACCGGGCAGCGCCATTTCTCTGTCCTATAATTCTCCCTGTCATTTGCACCCGGTGGCTTTTTGTGTTACAGTAAGAGTGCAAGGGAGGTCATGGTATGAAAAAGCAGCAGGACAAAAATAACCCGCCGGAGGAATGGGAATTGACCCTGACCCTGGAGCCGGAGGAAGAAGAACAACCGGAACCCGGCGACGGCAGCGCCTTAACGGACGAGGACATTCTGCTGCTGGGCTACCTCGGCCGCCACTTGGGCGGCAAAAAATAAAAAACTGTCCCCCTTTGGCGCTTTGTGTTATACTGAAAGTACCAAGGGGGATTTTTATGCGCGTATTTGATTTTGACAATACCATTTATGACGGTGAGAGCGTCATTGACTTTTACCTGTTCAGCCTGCGCCGCAATCCAAAGGTAGCACGCTATGTGCCGGTGGTGCTGTATCACCTGCTGCGCTATAAGTTGGGGCGCACCACCATGGCAGACTTGGAGCAGGCCGGACGCAAGCACGCCGCCCAATACCTCAGCAGCTTTGATGACCCAGAAGGGCTGGTCCGAGACTTTTGGGACGGGCATATGCGCAAGATCAAAGCCTGGTATCACCCGGAAAAGGACGATGTGATCGTCACCGCCTCGCTGAATTTGATTATGGACGAGGTGTGCCGCCGCCTTGGGGTGCAGCACTGTATCTGCTCCGTGGTGGACCGCCAAACCCTGACGGTGGAGTATATCAACTTCAGCGCCAATAAGGTGTCCGCTTTTCGCAAATGCTTTGGAGCAAGCGCCGTACCGGACGCATTCTATACCGACAACGCCGCCGACCTGCCCATGATCCATCTCTCCCGCACCGCCTACAAAGTCCGCCGCAACCGCATAACCCGAATGAAATAGCAAAAAATCCCACCCGAGCAGGCAACACCTGTATCGGGTGGGATTTTTTATATTTCTGCTTTACTCGTCGTCGGAGGAGAGTTTGAGCACTGCCAGGAAGGCCTCCTGGGGCACCTCCACCTGACCGAACTGGCGCATACGCTTTTTGCCCTCTTTCTGCTTTTCCAGCAGCTTTTTCTTACGGGTCACATCGCCGCCGTAGCACTTGGCCAACACATCCTTGCGCAGGGCTTTTACCGTCTCGCGGGCAATAACCTTGCCACCGATAGCCACCTGCACCGGTATCTCAAACAAATGCCGCGGGATATGCTCCTTGAGCTTCTCCGCAATGCGGCGCCCCCGCTGGTAAGCCTTGTCCCGGTGGATAATAAAGCTCAGCGCGTCGATGGTATCGCCATTGAGCAGCACATCCACCTTCACCAAATCCGAGCGGCGGTATTCCTTGATCTCATAATCGAAAGAAGCGTAGCCACGGGTGCGAGATTTAAGTGCGTCAAAGAAATCATAGATAATTTCATTTAGCGGCAGCTCGTAATGAATATCTACCCGATCCGGGGTGATATAGCTCATATTCTTAAAGATCCCCCGCCGATCCTGGCACATATCCATAATGGTGCCCACAAACTCACTGGGCACATAAATATTGCAGTCCGCAAACGGCTCCTCGCAGTAGTCAATCAGGGACGGATCCGGGTAATTGGTGGGATTGTCGATCTCCACCATGGTGCCGTCGGTCATGTGGATCTTGTAGATCACCGAGGGCACGGTGGTAATCAGATCCAGGTTGTACTCTCGCTCCAGGCGCTCCTCAATAATCTCCAAATGCAGGAGACCCAAAAAGCCGCAGCGAAAGCCAAAGCCCAGAGCGCCGGACGTCTCCGGCTCATAACTTAGGGACGCGTCATTAAGCTGCAGCTTCTCCAGCGCGTCTCGCAGGGCCTCATAATCCGCACCGTCTGCCGGGTACACACCGCAGAACACCATTGGGTTCACCTTGCGGTAACCGGGCAGCGGCTCCGCTGCCGGCGCATTTGCCAAAGTGATGGTATCGCCCACCCGGGCGTCAGAAACGGTTTTGATGGACGCGGTAATATAGCCTACCTCGCCGGAGGAGAGCACGCCGGTATTCTCCATGGAAGTGGCCCGCATACGACCCACCTCCACCACGGTAAACTGGGCACCGGTGGCCATCATACGCATGGTATCGCCGGCCTTGATTTTGCCGTCCATTACGCGCACATACACGATCACGCCACGGTAGCTGTCATAAACCGAGTCAAAGATCAGCGCGCGCAGGGGCGCATTGTCGTTGGCAACCGGCGGGCGGATCTCCGTCACAATCCGCTCCAGCACCTCCTCCACATTCTGCCCGGTCTTGGCAGACACGCGTGGGGCGTCCATACAGGGAATGCCCACCACTTCTTCCACCTCCTGGGCCACCCGCTCCGGGTCCGCTGCCGGCAGGTCGATCTTGTTGATCACCGGCATAATGTCCAGGTCGTGATCCAAAGCCAGGTAGGTGTTGGCAAGGGTCTGCGCCTCTACGCCCTGAGAGGCGTCCACAATCAAGATAGCGCCCTCGCAAGCCGCCAGCGAGCGGCTGACCTCGTAGTTAAAGTCTACATGGCCGGGGGTGTCGATCAGGTTAAATTCGTAGTGCTCGCCGTTTTTGGCGTCATAACCCAGCGTCACTGCATGTGCCTTAATGGTAATGCCCCGCTCCCGCTCCAGGTCCATATCATCGAGAATTTGCTCCTGCATATCCCGCTGCTGCACAGAGCTGGTCAGCTCCAACAGTCGGTCCGCCAAAGTGGACTTGCCGTGGTCAATGTGGGCAATGATGGAAAAATTGCGAATGTTCTCTTTCTTTACAGCCAATGGTCTTCCTCCGAAAGTCAATGAATCAGCGCCCGGGCTCCGAAGATGGCCAGCAGGCACAAGCCTACGCTCAGCAGCGCATACAAGATCGCCGGTGCCGTGCGCCCGCTGCTCAGCAGGTCATAGGTCTCCAACGAGAAGGTAGAAAATGTGGTAAACCCGCCGCAAAGCCCCACCTTCAAAAACAGCAGCAGCGGCTGGGAGTTGATTTTATGCCTTTCACACAATGCGGCCAGCAGCCCAATTCCAAAGGCGCCCAGCATGTTGATGCACAGAGTGATAATGGGAAAAGGCGTTTGACGCACCGGGATCAGTCCAAGCAGATAGCGCAGTATTGCACCCACAAAGCCGCCCAGACCTACAAAAAGTACGTTTATCACGGCCGATCCCCTTTGCTGTTCTTTAGCTGGCGAACCTCGCTGCGAATTTCTTTTTTTCGATGCCGCAGGCGGCTGAACAACCGCACAAGATAATAGAAAGGCAGCAAAACGGGGCATTTTTCCAGCACCGGGTAGGTGTTTTTCATAATGGATACTTTGGGAAACAGGCGAGAGAGAATATAGCGTCCTTTGCCGCCGTGCTCGTCCACTTTCTCCGCCATGGTCTTGCCCTTGCCGTAAACGGTACCGGAAAACATATCGTTCAACAGTTGCCGGCCGTCGTCAGTCAGTTCGCCGCCGGCAAACACAGCCTCCGCCAAACCGATCACCGTTTGGTGAAAGGGGGAGATGCTCATCTTCGCCACCATAGACTCCACATATTTCATGTTCATCTGCGGCTGCTTGGCGCGCAGCAAATACATATCGCAAAGGAATCGAACGCCGCAGCCCTCCATAATATAGTGCTTGTACATATGACCCAGAGTGAACAGATAATTATCCTCCGGGGACATACGATAGCAGCAGGGATGATCCGGGTCCGGCACCGCATGTTGCCACACCAGCGCCGCCGGAAAGGCAGTTTGCAAATCGGCGTGGTTAAACAACTCCCGATGGAACTCGATCAGGCAGTTGGGTTCTTTGTAGTAATCATCTGACTTGTCCGTAGCCACCGTTAAGGTGAACTGATGCTCACGCATGATCTTGGCCAGATCGCCGCGCCGATCGGGGTCGAACAGAATATCATTATCGCTCATTTGGCGCATCATGGTCTGGGGATAAAGCGCCCGCAGAACCAAGCCCTTTAAGAACATATAACGAATGTTCTGCGCCTCCAAATCCGCACAAACGGCTTGTCGCTGGCTGTTCACATACAGGGTACGCTGCAGCTCCGTTAAGCGATAGTCGTTCCAACGCTGCAGCTGCTCCGGCGGCAGCACCGCCGCCTTTTCCAGCACCGGCAGCACGGTGTTGTATACCTGCTGGCGATTGGCCAACTGCAACAGCGCCTCCCAGTTCAAATCCGTAGGCAGCGCCGGTTTTTCCTCTTTTAAAGCACAATAGAGCAGGTGCAGCAGACTGTCCTGCAAAAGGTCTCCGGTGATCGTCTGCATACTCAGTCCAGCACCCCGGCAGCCCGCAAGGTATCCAGCATTTCACGCACATCCGCCCGAGCGGTGTCTGCGTCTACATCGTATTTCTCCGTGAGCGCCGCCACCAGGCTGTCCTCCGTCTGCTCCGTCTGGAGCAGTTCAAACAGAAATGCCGCCGTGGGATTGTTGTGGATCACACCGTTAAAGTGCTTCATGGCCTTGCCGGTAGCAATGGCAAAATCCTCGCCATCCACATGCCCCAGCACCATACCGTCTTTCAGTTTCATTTACCTCGTCCTTTCGTCAATTTTTCGTATTACGACTTAAAGCACAATTGATATTTAAATTGTGCCGTATTATATCGTCTTGCCAATGGCGAATGACATTCTTATCTATCAAATACTGCAATTCATAAATTTTTGCAGACGGAGAATACATTGCCCGACTCGTAACCAGTTGGGTAGACGATGAACCGCTTCCCGAGCATTTTTTCCTGCCGCTAATCAAGGGCAGCTTTTTCTTCTTTTTGAGAGCTGTATATTGTTTTAACATTTTTGTATATGACTTTGCAGCCAATCCGTATCGCCCTGAATAAGCTTCTAACAGCTTTTCTGTACTCTTATATACTGTTTTGAAATCAGGATTCAACGCATAGTAAGGGACCAAGCTACCATCAAAAGGATTTAGATAAATATGCATATAGTGATCAATATCAACAATGCAACCGTGTATCGTGCCATGCCCACCGAACAAATGCACTTCTCGTGAGATTTGATCCAATACATTTTTCAGCGGCAAGTATAATTGTGCAAGCCGGTTTGCATATTCCAACATATTTTCAAAATAATATGATATTTCAAAATCAGCAACACACTGTTTCCCACCGGACAAAACATAAAGCCTTTTTCCTTGCTGCAAGAACATATACTTATTATTGCGTTTCAACATATATATTTGGTCAGGCCGATTACAAATTATATGAACATTTCGGCCGCGATAAAATTCAACATATTGTTCTTTACTAATTTTGTAAATGCCATCGCTCCATTTTTCAAACGGATCGTATTCGCCCTCTATGGACAAACACTTAAACTTCCATGGTTTTGGATTATAACCGATTTGTGCGTCAGAAAGAACGCGAGCTCCATTATGCGTTTTTGAAATCCGATTCTGATGTGTGTGTCCGTTTATGTAAATCCAGTTTGTGCTATACTGGTCATCACTCCAATCTTGAATGGGCGTATGGGTAAGCACAAGAACACACTTATCTCCTGCGCATCGCAGCAATTTATTATAGGTATCTCTAAACCTTGCTGTACGAGCCACATCTTCGCTTTCGCTAACTACGCTCTGGTACACACCACCTCTCGCATTATACCAAGGATTGTTACCTGTAAATCCTAACCCGCCAAATATTAAGCAACTTGAACTATCGCACAGTTCTTTCAAATCGGCTTCGCTCATGGAAATGAGTTCTTCCTCTTTTAATACTCTATGTGACCAGCTCAAACCTTTATATCGATAGTACAGCGCATTCTCAAGTAAAGTAGCCAAAGAGCTATTGTCCTCTTCATACAACTTGAAAATCTCCTGACACGGAATGTGCTCGTCCTCTCCGCACCACAATTCGTGATTGCCAAGCACATAAAAAATCGGCATAGTCGTCGTTATTTCAATCATCAATTCATGCAGTACATACAAAAACGCATGTACTAATCTGCGATCATTGGCAATATCACCGCCTATTAAGATAATCCCTTTCTGTCCCGGCAAACATTTCACTAAATTCCTACATTTTAACAACAGCCAATCATAAATCTGCGGAAATGATTTATCCTTTAAATCGCCCTGCTCCTCCAAATGTATATCCGAAATATAGTAAATGGGTACTTCGCATACATAATCCGTACCACATATTCCATTCATCATTGTCATTGAATGTTCGCAAGCGGTAACCAGACTATTCACACTTTTCTTAAGCATAGACACTGAGGATACGGCGATATTATCATCAGCGCTATCATTAGTCATTAAACCGTTTTCCATCTTTCTTGACATATCAATCGTCCCTCTCCACCAGCACCACGGTCTCCACATGGGGGGTGCGAGGGAACAGGTCCACGCCGCAGGCGCGGCGGGCGGTG
>FR885391.1:4344-8197 GCA_000436335.1 Clostridium sp. CAG:217 | reverse complement strand
CAGGCGCGGCGGGCGGTGTAGCCCATGGTGGCCAAAAGCGCCAAGTCCCGTGCCAAGGTTGCCGGGTCGCAGGACACATACACCAGCCGCTCAATGCCCATTTTATCAATAGCGGCGAATACCTCCGGCGCGCAGCCCTTGCGTGGCGGGTCTACGATGGCCACATCCGGGCGCACGCCCTGGGACGCCAGCTGCGTTGCCGCACCGGCTGCGTCCGCACACAAAAATTCTGCGTTCTCAATGCCGTTGCGCCGGGCATTCTCTCGGGCGTTCTCCACCGCCTGGGGAACCACCTCCACGCCGATCAACCGGCGACAGCGATCCGCTAAAGTCAGGCCGATGGTGCCCACACCGCAATACAGATCCAGCAGCACCTGGTCGCCGGTCAGACCGGCAAAATCCCCTGCCAGAGCATACAAGCGTTCACATTGGTCGTGGTTGACTTGATAAAAAGCATGGGGGCCGATGGCAAAGGTCTTGCCGCACAGCTTGTCCAGCAGTTCGCCCTTGCCCCAAAGCACCCGATCCCGGTCACCCAAAATCACATTGGTACGCCGGGTGTTGCTGTTTAGCACCACGCCCACCAAACCGGGCACAGCGGCACGCAAGGCGGCGCAAAGTGCGTCCCCGCCGGGCAGATCCGTGCCGTTGATCACAATACAAGCCAGCACCTGGCCGGTAGCCTGGCCCTTGCGGAAATACAAGTGGCGCAGCAGGCCGGTGCCGGTCTCCTCATTATATACGGAAATTTGATATTCTTCCGCCCATTGCAGGCAAGCCGCCACACCGGCGGAAAAATCCGTACACTGGAGCAGGCAATCTCCGGTAGGCACCACACGGTGGCTCTTATAGGCATAAAAACCGGCTACCGGTCGGCCGTCTTGCAGCTGCACCGGGTACTGGGCTTTATTGCGATAGCGCACGGTATCGGGTGCTGCCAGCACGCCCTCCACCTGCAAATCCAGGTGGCCGATCCGCTGAAAAGCATCGTCGATCCGCTGCTGCTTAAAGCGCAGTTCCTCCGCGTAATCCACCGTGCGAAAGGCACAGCCGCCGCACTGGGCGGACACCGGGCAGTCACTCTCCACCCGATGAGGCGATGGCTCCAGCACCTGTTGCAACCGGGCAACAGCATAGTTCTTTTTGGCTTTAATGATATGCGCCGTAACCACATCACCGGGCACGCCGCCGCGCACAAAAATCGGCACGCCGTCCTTGCGCCCGATGGCACTGCCCTCGGAAGTCAGGGCGGTTATATTCAGTTGAATCTCGTCATTCTTTTTGAGTTGCACCCAAATCACCGTCCTTTATCATAGCATAAAACCGCGGGAAAAGGAAGTGTTAAAATGAAAAAGGCGGCGGGCAAATTTCCTTGCCTGCCGCACTTTTTTTGCAGTTTTAACGATGGACGGCCCGCTGCACTGCCTTGACCAGCTCCACCACCGGGATCACTGCCAGGGCCAGCGCCATCGACACACCGTAGGCTGTACCGGACAGCGGAACAAAATCAAAGGCCGCAGCCAACGCCGGCACATACAGCACCACCGTGGACAGCACCAAAGACAGCACCATGGCACCCCACAAATAGCCGTTTTGCCCCATAGAGAACAAACTGGCCCGGCGCGAGCGCATATTAAAGCTGTGGAAGATCTCCGCCATAGACAGGGTAAAAAACGCCATGGTCATACCGGTTTTATGGGCCAGCGGGTCCGTAATATGTACCAGTGCCGCCCAGTCCATTTGTACCGGGCAGGTAAGCAGCAGACCGCTGAAATAAGCCAGCAGGGTCACCGCCGTTACCAGCAGTCCCTGCCAGGCCACATCGAAGCCCATACCCCCGGCAAAAATGCCGTCCTTTGGATCTCGAGGGCGGCGGCGCATGATCTCCGGCTCGCCCCGCTCCATACCCAGTGCCAGCGCCGGGAAGCAATCGGTGATCAAATTGATCCACAAAAGGTGTACCGGCTCCAAAATGGTAAAGCCCAGCAGAGTGGCCACCAAAATGGTGAGTACCTCTGCCAAGTTAGAGGACAGCAAAAACTGAATAGACTTGCGGATATTGTCATACACCCGGCGGCCCTCCTCCACGGCCGCCACAATGGTGGCAAAGTTGTCGTCCGTCAGTACCATATCCGCCACATTCTTGGTCACATCCGTGCCGGTCATGCCCATGCCTACGCCAATATCCGCCGCCTGAATGGCCGGGGCGTCGTTGACCCCGTCGCCGGTCATGGCAGTCACAGCCCCCTGCCGGTGAAAGGCCTCTACAATGCGCACCTTATGCTCCGGCTGCACACGGGCAAACACGCTGCACCGGGCAACGGCATCGTCCAACGCCCGATCGTCCATTTGGCTCAGCTGGGCGCCGGTGAGCACCTCCCCCTCCGGCTCCAAGATCCCCAGCTGCCGGGCAATGGCCGCAGCAGTATCCCGATGATCGCCGGTGATCATCACCGGACGAATGCCCGCTTGGCGACAAGCAGCAATGGCCGCCACCGCCTCCGGGCGCACCGGATCCATCATACCCACCAGCCCCAGGTAGCAAAGTCCCTGTTCCAGTGCCTCCGGCGACCGGGCAGACGGCAGGGACGGGTACTGTCTGGTTGCAGCGCAAAGCACCCGCAGCGCCCGGTCTGCCATACGCCGATTTTCGTCCAGGATCCGGCAGCGCAGATCCGCAGTCAAGGGTACCGCTCTCCCCTGCTGCCAGGTGTGGGTGCACCGTTTCAGTACCACATCCGGCGCACCCTTGGTGTACTGCACCACGCCTTCCGGGGTGCGGTGGAGCGTCGTCATCATCTTGCGGGCAGAGTCAAAGGGCAGTTCCCCCACCCGGGGGTACTGCCGCTCCAGCGCCGCCTTTTCCAACCCCAGGTCTGCCGCGTCCTGCACCAGTGCCACCTCTGTGGGTTCACCCTCCATGCGGTCCCCGGCCCGGTGGGCGTCCGAACACAGCGCCATAGCGGTCATGAGCTGCTCCGGCGGCACACCGGTGCGGGCGGTAACGGTCATTTTATTTTGAGTCAGCGTGCCGGTTTTGTCCGAGCAGATCACCTGCGTACAGCCCAGGGTCTCCACCGCCGTCAGTCGCCGGATCACTGCGTGGCGACGGCTCATTTTGGTCACGCCGATGGACAGCACAATGGTCACCACCGCTGCCAGTCCCTCCGGAATGGCAGCCACCGCCAGAGACACCGCCACCATAAAGGTGGACAGCGCGCCGCTAAAGGTCAACCCGCCTGCCAGTAAGCTGCGCCCTACATCTAACGCAAAGATCCCGGCACAGATGGCCAGCACCAGCAGGGACAAAATTTTAGACAGCTGGGTCAATTTCTTTTGCAAAGGCGTGGCGTTCTGTCCGGCGGTGTTCAGGGCGTGGGCAATGCGTCCCATTTGCGTGTCCATACCGGTGGCAATCACCACAGCACGCCCGCGGCCGTACACCACATTGGCACCCATAAATACCAGATTGCTGCAAGCGGAAGGCGGCAGCGTCTGCCCATCGTCCGACAAAGGGGCTGCGGATTTTTCCACCGGCTGGGACTCGCCGGTAAGGGCGGATTCCTCCACCCGCAGGCCAATGCTCTCCAGCACCCGGCAGTCTGCGGGAATACGGTCACCGGCAGACAGCAGCACCACATCGCCGGGCACCAAAGTGCGGCTGGGCACGGTACACTCTGCCCCGCCCCGCAGCACCCGAGAGGTGGCCGGGGTCATCTCCTGCAAGGCGGCAATGGCCTTTTCCGCCTTGCTCTCCTGCACCACACCTAAGACGGCATTCACCGTCACCACGGTCATAATGATCAGCACATCCGCCGGGAATTCCCGGTGCACTACACACAGCACCGCAGAC
>FR885391.1:853-4269 GCA_000436335.1 Clostridium sp. CAG:217 | reverse complement strand
AACCCGCCGCCACAGGCTGTCGCCCTTTTTCCGCGCCAGCCGGTTTTCGCCATGTTTTGCCAGCCGGGCAGCCGCCTGTTTGCGGCTCAGCCCGCCGGGGGCGCTGTTCAGCTCCCGCATCACCCGCTCTGCCGTCCATCTGTATGCCTGCATTGCAGAACCTCCCATTTGAAAATAAAAAGACCCGTATATAGGATCACTACATACGAGTCTGTTTTTTATTCCGGGTGGCGGTTCGTCAGGCGCGAGCCACCATTTCGCCATATTCTTCCTTGCTTTTCTTAATAAAGGCCGCCACTGCCTCTGCGGTGGGCATAGCGTCCGAGCAGCTGTGGGCGGAGATGAGCATAGAGGCCGAGGCGGAGCCGAACTCCAGACACTCGATCATCTCTTTGCCTTGCAGCAGGCTGTACAGAAAAGCGGAGCCGTAGCCGTCGCCGCCGCCAAAGCCCTTGAGCACCACTGCCGGGAAGGGCTTAATGGAGTAATAATTGCCGTCGTTGGTGTAGGCGGTGGAGCCGTCTTTGCCGTGCTTAATGACGCAAATCGTCGCACCAAAGGACTGCCAGTAACGGGCGCTCTCCGGGTCGGAGCCTTTTACGCCCACAATGCCCTCCATCAGATCAAATTCCTCACGAGAGCCCATAATAATATCCGCACCGCGAGCCACTAAGCTGTAATACACAGCAATCTCGTCCTTGGACTGCCAGGTGTACGCCCGATAGTCGATGTCAAAGATAATGCGCACATTGTTTTTCTGGGCCAGCATCATGGCCTTTAAGCAGGCCTCTCTGGACGGAGACTTGGCCAGCGCCGTACCGCTGATCACAATGGCCTTAGCAGAAGCAATATACGCCTCGTCAATATCCTCCGGCGCCAGGCAAAAATCTGCCACATTATCCCGGTACATTAAGATGGAGGACTGCTCTTTAGACAGAATTTCCGTAAAAGTCAGGCCAATGCACTCGCCGTTCTTGGCTCGGGTCACATGGGAGGTGTCGATCCCCTCATTTTGGAAATACTCCACCACATAGTCCCCAAACTGGTCGGCAGACACACAGCCGCAAAAGCCCACCTTGCAGCCCAGCCGGGCCAGACCTACGGCAATATTGGCCGGAGAGCCGCCTACATACTTGTTAAAGTTAGACGACTGGGACAGCGGCTTATACATATCCGTGGGGTTAAAGTCAATGGCAATGCGGCCGATGGGGATAAAATCCAGCGGTTTGGTTCTGTCAAATTCAATGTACTTCATAGTTCCCTCTCCATAAATTTATGCGCAGGCGACAGGTTTATGCCTTGCCGTCTGTGCCGAAAATCAAAATGTGGCGGTGGGCGTTCTTATACGCCCCTTGCACCTCTGCCCCTTGCAGATCGTAGTAACCGCCGATAGCACCGGCGTCGTAAGCGCCCCGCACCGTCTGCTCCACGCTGTCAAAAGTGGCCGTGGCAATGTTGATCTTTTGGATCCCTGTCTGCGCACAGCGGCGGAAATCCTCCGGCGAAATGCCGGTGCCGCCATGGAGCACCAAGGGCGTGTGGGTATCCTCGGCCACCTGCGCCAAAATATCAAACCGTAGCTTGGGCGTGGCCTTATAATTGCCGTGGGCGTTACCGATGGCGATGGCCAGAGCGTCCACCCCGGTTTCCTGCTCAAAGCGCACCGCGTCCGCCGGGTCCGTGCAATGCATAGCGATCTCCTCAGAGCCATCCTCCGAACCGCCTACACAGCCGATTTCCGCCTCCACGGCAGCACCGTAAGGGCGCGCCATCTCTATAATACGGCAAGTCTCCGCTATATTCTCATCCAGCGGCAGATGAGAGCCGTCAAACATCACAGAGGTAAAGCCCAGCTCCAGCGCCTGGCCGATCTTCTGCTCCGTTTTGCCGTGGTCAAAGTGCACCGCCACCGGCACGCTTGCCTGCCGGGCAGCGGCCACCATCAAGGGACCGATCAGCTCCAGCGGCGACTGGCGCAGCCGCACCTCCGCAATCTGGAGGATCACCGGGGCGCGCAGTTCCTCTGCCGCTTGCAGCACACCCAGCACCATCTCCATATTGGCAACGGAGAAGGAGCCAACGGCATAGCCGCCGACACGGGCATCCGCCAGCAGATCACGCATATTCACCAGCATAGGCACACCTCAAATACAAATCAAAAAATACGATGAGTCGGGCGTAAGCCGAGTTCTGTCTTGGGCAATTATCTATCTCGACGCACGGTTGCCCGTGCGCTCCAGCCATCCTTCGAAGTTTTGTGTCGAGCAAACAACCCTTCAGTCGATGTTGCAGCGGATAGGGTTTACATGGCAGGGAATGTCTCCACCCCCTCGGTGAGCTCTTACCTCGCCTTTCCATCCTTACCGCAAAAGCGGCGGTTTATTTCTGTTGCACTTTCCCTAGGGTCGCCCCCGGCGGCCGTTAGCCGTTATCCTGCTCTGTGCTGCTCGGACTTTCCTCACGCAGTAACCTGCGCGCAACTGCCTGCCCGGCTCATCCTCTCCATTTTAATCCATAGCACCGGGGAATGTCAACTGTTTTTCTGCCGGGCAAGAATTTACAGAACAGGTCTTGCATTTCTGTTCTTTTTGTAATACTATGGAGCAAAGAAAGGCAGGTAATCGGAATGCCCAGATTTGAACAGGAAGGCTTTGACCCCCGCCGTCGGCGGGAGAACGACGCCCTGGACCGCACGGTGCCGGAGGAAGACCGGCATTTGGTGCCGGGAGTGGACCTGGATTTTAACCGTCGGCAGCGGGATGTGATCGACCGGCAGGACGAAAGCGGGATCAACCCTTGCGACTATCGGGACCCCTACGCCCCCTCTGCACCGTACAACCAAAATAACGACTACGACCCAAACGGTTACATAGAGCCACCGGCGCCGCCCCGCCGGTTTGAGAGCGAGCGCCCGGCCGATTTTTATACGGACCGGAGCAACACGCCTACGCCCACGCGCGCCCACCACCGGGAGCGGACAAGCCGTGATCCCCGCACCGCGGGCCGCAGCCATACCCCCACCGACAAGCACGGCAAGCCGCCAAAAAAAGGCAAGGGCAGTAAAAAGGCAAAAGTGGGGCTAAGTATCTTTTGCGTGCTGCTGGCGCTGATTTTCATTCTTGTGGGCTGCGCCACCGGCGTGCTGGGCAAGATCACCTATAATACGCACAAAGAAAATCAATATGTAACAGCATCGAATCTAAAGAGCGACCCGCGGGTAAAGAATGTGCTGCTGTTGGGCGTAGACGCCAGACCCAAAGACAAGGCCAGCGCCTCCCGCAGTGACACCATGATGCTGATTTCCGTGGACTCTGTGCACCACACCATTAAGATGACCTCCTTTTTGCGAGACACCTGGGTGTATATCCCCTGCAAGGATATGAGTCAACGGCTGAACGCCGCCTGCCAGTACGGCG
>FR885391.1:0-846 GCA_000436335.1 Clostridium sp. CAG:217 | reverse complement strand
CCCCCTGCCAGTACGGCGGTTACAGCGGCGTGGTAGACACCATTGAATACAACTTCGGCGTAAAGATCGACAACTATGTGGTCGCGGATTTTGAGATGTTCCAGGTACTGGTGGACGCCATCGGCGGCGTAGAAGTGAAGGTTACCAAGGCGGAGGCCAAGGAGGTCACCGGCCACCCCAAGCGCTACGGCAATGTGAAGTTACAGGCCGGCAAGCACAACCTGACCGGCAAGCAGGCTCTGGCCTACTGCCGCATTCGCAAGATCGACACGGACTTTGTACGCACCAAGCGCCAGCGCACGGTGATGAACGCCATTATTAAGAAAATGAAGTCCTCCAACCCCTTTACCCTGTATAAAATGGCCAGCAACGCCGCCCCATATATTGAGACGGATATGACCAAAAGCGAACTGTGCAGCTTTGTGGCCAAGGCCGGCAGCTGCGCCACCAGCACCCACCAGGCCCGGGTACCTTTCCCGGACACTTGGTGGTATGACACCATCAACGGCAACTCCGTCATCGCCATCAATAAAGAGGAGAATAAAAAGCAGCTGATCGACTTTATCTACAACAAGACCTCCGAACAGCTGGACAAAGAAGAAGCCGCAGCAGCCAAGAACTGACCGCTGCGTGCAAGAACACCACGGTCATCGGCCTTTATAATACCAACGACCATCGCTTTTGGTACGACGACCTTTTGTAGTCATGCACCGGTAAATAGGAAACGCCCTCTGTTTCTTAAGTGAAACAGAGGGCGTTTTTTATTGTTCGGCGGGAGCAAGCCCCCGCCCTACGCGTATTGGAAAGCCAAAATAATCTTACTTCTTGGTGGTCACGCTCTTGGCC
>FR885390.1 GCA_000436335.1 Clostridium sp. CAG:217 | reverse complement strand
TGACAGACGCAAAAACTGGCGACGATTTTGTTTGACCTTCCGAATAACTTGCCAAATCACTGAAGTGTTATTGATCTTTGCATGTTCGTTAATAGCACCCATCCAAAAATAAAATGCCCATTTTAACGCATAAGGGAGGACGGATTCTGAACACTCAGATAAAAAAGTCAGTGGCAGATTAATTGAAGACAAACGATAATTCTGGTTTCGTGTATTTGAAACTGAACTTATGCGTTGAATATAACGATATCCCGCATATGAAATCAGTGATACATGTTCACTGTTTTTCAAATACAAAAAATTAAAATTTGTATCTTCTGCCTCTATCAGCTGTAAATCAAGTCGCAAGCAATAATTATTAATCATCGGCTTGCAATACAATTTGTTCCAACAGTAACCTTCAAAAGCATTTGCAGCGCTATCGAACATATAGCACATTGCCTGCTGTGCCGAAACACAAACGCTCTCCGGAAAAGTGACTGCATCTTGGTTATAGTAATACCCACAAACTGCCATGTCACTGGAATCTTTTTGTATCGCCTGCAATAACTGTGCATACATATCCGGCTCGATATAATCATCACCGTCTACGAAGCCAATATATGCCCCATTTGCAGCATCTAAGCCGGCATTACGCGCAGAAGAAACTCCGCCATTCTTTTTATGTACAACTTGAACACGATCGTCTTTCTCCGCCCACGCATCGCACATTGCCGGACTGTTATCCGGTGATCCGTCATCTACTAAGATGATTTCCAAGTTTTTGTAGGTTTGATCCACAATGCTCTGTACGCACCGATTCAAATATTGTTCCACTTTGTAAATGGGAACAATCACGCTAATCAGCGGCTGCTTTTCACTCATCATTCTATCAATCCCTAAAGAACAAGTCTCTGGTGTACACCTTATCTTGTACATCTGCTAATTCGGAGTTGTAACGATTTGCCACAATCACATCACTTTGCGACTTAAAAGACTCTAGATTCACAATCACTTTGCATTGCTGAAATTCCGTACCCATTAGTGTTGGTTCATAAACAACGACCTGAACACCTTGCGCCTGAATTCGACGCATCACGCCCTGAATCGATGACTGTCGGAAATTATCGCTATTTGCTTTCATCGTTAATCTGTAGATACCCACAACTTGCGGGTGTCTGTCCAAAATCTGACGAGCAATAAAGTCCTTGCGCGTTGCATTGGCATCTACAATAGCACCGATCAGATTGTTCGGCACATTCGCAAAATTCGCGCGCAATTGTTTGGTATCTTTGGGCAGACAATATCCGCCGTAGCCAAAGGAAGGATTGTTGTAATGGTCACCGATTCGCGGATCCAGACATACACCTTTAATGATTTGCTTTGTATTTAATCCACGCACCTCGGCGTATGTGTCCAATTCATTGAAGTATGCCACACGCAAGGCCAAATAAGTATTTGCGAATAACTTAACCGCCTCAGCCTCTGTCGGATTAGTCAACAGCACTGGTGTTTCTTTATCCAGTGCACCTTCCAATAGCAAATCCGCAAAGGCCTCTGCCTGTAAACGCTGCGCATCCGAACTACCCACAATGATTCGAGAGGGGTGCAAATTGTCATAAAGCGCCCGACCCTCTCTCAAAAACTCCGGCGAAAACAATATGTTTTCCGTTGCGTATTTTTTGCGCATGGACATTGTAAACCCTACTGGCACCGTCGATTTAATCACCATGGTGGCTTTGGCATTCACTTTTTTTACCAATTGAATAACAGATTCTACCGAACTGGTATCGAAATGATTTAGTACCGGATCATAATTGGTCGGTGTTGAAATAATAACGAACTCGGCATCTTTATAGGCTTCTTGAGCATTCCTGGTTGCAATTAAATTCAAGTGTTTCTCTTTCAAAAAGCGTTCAATTTCCGCATCTTGAATCGGAGAAACGCCCCGATTGATCTTGTCTACTTTTTTTTGTAGCACATCAACAGCAGCCACTTGATGATGTTGCGCCAATAATACAGATAAGGATAATCCAACATATCCGGTGCCGGCTACAGCAATTTTCATAATTTCACTTCCTGGTCATTCGAATAAACAATTTTGGAGACAGCCACAAGATCAGCATTTTCGCTTTATCACGATTGGCATATTGTATTGCCGTCTTCTTCTGCAACATTTGTTTTTTATATTTCAAAATGTTGGAACGCACTTCATCAAAACGTTCCATAAACATATTGCTTGCAATCATACCACTAAGCACCGCAAAATTGGCGTTCAAATAGCCTTGAATGGCATATGGATATAATGCCGGATTATTTTTTTCCGCGTTCAAAATAATATCTCTGGCCTTGATTGCATCAAATGAACCACTCTTAAATTTAGAATTCGTAGTACTGGTTGAGCGATTTCTATAAAAATATAACTGCTCATTACTGATTGCGATCATATTTGCACGCTTAAAGGCAAAATAGTTATATGGCAAGTCCTGCGAACAATGAAGCGGTGGCATTTCCAAACCGGAGACCACAGAAGCCTTATACAATTTGTTCCACAAAACGCCAAAAGCATAGTCGCCAATACAAACTTGTGGCAAAACGGCTTGCGCTTTCATTTTTTCGACTGTCACAGGCACGTTCGTTAACGCATCAGCCTCTACCTCCACATCGCTCTCGTAATAAGAAGACATAGAAATATCCACATCCTGTTGCAATGCGTTCTGCAATAAATGCGCATACATATCTGGAAAGCAATAATCATCTCCGTCTACAAAACCAATATATGTACCTTTAGCCTGGGATAACGCCGTATTACGCGCTATAGCAACGCCTTCATTCGCCTTATGAATCACGCGAATGCGGCTATCCTTCTCTGCCCATGCGTCGCACATCGCCGGACAGTTATCCGGCGAGCCGTCGTCTACCAAAATAATTTCTAAATTCTTGTAGGTCTGGTTCA
>FR885389.1:95080-96088 GCA_000436335.1 Clostridium sp. CAG:217 | reverse complement strand
TAGATTCAAATTTCGTCCACTTTAGGTCATAAGCGCTAACAAATCAAACTATAAAACGGGGGACGGTTCCCTGTTTTAAAGGGAGCAGGAAAATTATGCAAATAAAGCGCGTCAAATCCATAACACCTAAAAGCGAATATTTCCAAGAAATTCTACTCTCAGATGGAAAAAACACATTTTACAATAGTAAGAACCGTGTTTTTATTCACGATGGAAAACAAACAATGACTTTTCCGATAAAAAAATCTTATTATTGTTTGTTTATAGATGGATTTGCATATGTTGTCAATGAGCATGGAAGTCTATATTGCATAAACTTAAAAGATCAACATTGTACCGTTCTGCAAAAGAATTTCGGAGTTGATTGCAATTTATATAGGGTATTTGATAATAAATTGTTGGTTTCGGCAAAACATAATGAATTTTATCGAAAAGCTTATATTGTCAATCATACCGATGTTAAGGAAATTTGTTGCCAACCGAAATATTGTTGGGATATATTAGGATTGGGAAATCAAATATATTTTGTTTCGATAAACTCGCTTAAAGAGCGTAATCGTGAATTGTCAATTTATCAGTATCCCATGCGTAATGATTCAACTCCATTGTATAAAATCTCAAAGGATGTTCCTCTAACAAATTATAGTATTGAACCCAATAATGACTATATCGCATATGCAAATGGGAAGACAATAGAAGTTTTTGATTTTTCAGGTACATCCAGGATAAAATTCAAAGTACCTGAAACCGTATATAGTATAAATTGGGTCAGCAACGGTAAATATTTTCTTATCTCTGCGATGTTCGCTTTGTACATATACGATGGTGAGGATTTTTCGTTAATAAAAAAAGTTGAATTTCCTAAAAGCTCCCGCTTTTTAGATGTGAAATGTAACTACGATAGTCACTATCTCTGTGCGATAACCAACGATGAAACTACATTATTCGCAGTCGATTAGAACAGGAGACGGTTCCTGTTTTATTGATTTAGTTTTATCGTTAGGCGGA
>FR885389.1:80347-95034 GCA_000436335.1 Clostridium sp. CAG:217 | reverse complement strand
GATTATTTTATCGATTCGCCAAGAAGATTAGATGGTTATTTGCGCATATATGTATAAATTATGAGGAATATAAAATGAAAGATATATCTATATTGTTTAACTTTAATGAAAATGACTTTGCAAGTTATAATATAAATATTGGAGAACAGACATATCAAGTTAACCACGATAGTAGTTCAATTAATTTGTGTGTTGATAATCATTTATCAATGAATCTTTCATATAAGCCGGAAAGACTGACAGTTAACAAGATTATTATAGACTTTATCTTAGAATTGATTAAAATTCCATTAAAACTGATATTTGAACTTACCTCAAATAACAAATGGTATTATGAAAGTCACCTATATAAATTCAATTGTGATGTAAAAGTAAATACAGATAATCTGAATGAGTTCAAATTGCAGATAATAAATCCAACATTGAAAAATAATAATCAGAATATAATAAAGCCTTATCTTATCTCCTCACCGGAAGGGGAAGTAATAATTGATAATTATTACTATGAATTATGCTTTGATGAATTAAAAAGAAAATTACTAAAATATAATTTTCAACTTTTTTGGCTAGTTCTTATTTTATCTGTTTTTATTTTCTTTTGTGTTCCAATCAAAATATTTGCTTTCATTGTTACAGGTATTTTACTGTTTTTTGCAGTACTTTCCGGATTGTCAATAAAAAAATATATGGCAATAAAAAAAGTGGTGCAATTTTCGTAGTAAAACAGGGGACGGTTCCTTGTTACGCAAAAGCTGATCCTGCAAAAGTAAAGAGCAGGCCTTACGACCTGCTCTTCCCCGCACCGTTACGGTGTGGGTCGGGTGTACAGAGCGCGCGTTCTAAGAGAATAAACGCGCACGGTACGCCGCCCTTTCCTTTTCATTTCCCTTTTTAGGTGTCGAATGACTGCTCAAGCAATCATTCTGTGTATATCTTACACATATTTAGCGAGATTGTCAATACATTTTACATAACTTATTGGAAATATTTCACAAACTGTATCACAATGTTGAAATTATATAGGAAAATAGAGATAAATATTGAATTGTAGATCCCGATGATATGGGAGGGGCCTATGAAAACCAGAATCAAAACCGGCAAAGTATCGCTTATTGTGTTTATGGCTGTGATGGCCGTTTGTGTTGCAGGTGTGGCAATTTGGTGCTACGCTGTCGGGTATCAGGTAAAGGAGCACCGCCAAGGCGGCTCGGTGACCTGGGTGGAATACAACGGCAGCACCTACTATCGTATGGACGGTCTCACCGGTGAATACTGCAATTTTATAACCGATCATCGGGTCAGCTACAAGCCGCGGCCGGTGCTTTCGCGCGCCTATTACACGCTGAAGAATGACCCGAACGGCGACTATTTGTACAGTACCGCCTTTCGGGATCACATTCTGTACACGCGGCTTTCCGCTCGGCGCGTGGATCAAATGAGCCAAAATCAGATCACTTCCGTTCTGGTAAGCCCAAGTGGCGGAGAAAGTAAAAAACAATTTATCAATGACCCGGCGGTTGTGGCTTACTGCGCCGCGTTAAAGGAGGAAAAATATCGCGCACAAGAGGCGAAGGAGGAGGAACGCTCCAATATAGATGATGAGAATCCCATGGCCAAAAAGGAAGAAGACCCGGCGGCAAAGACTTTTCAGAAAAATACCAACAGTGGGTGGTACACGCTGTATTTTGCCTATGATCACGCACCGATCTGTGGAACAGAATTTGTGATTGTTGCGGAATACGACGGTGTATTTTATGTGGAAAAGGAAATTACAGACCGCACCTTTACCGGCACGCCTGTGGATTTCCCGCCGCTGGAAAAGGCTTGCCGTTCCTTGCCGCATAACGCTGCGGATGGAAAGTGAAAATGTCTCGGTGCAAACATGAATAAAAAAAGGACCCGGTAACAGCCGTTTGACTGCCGCCGGGTCCTTTTCGATTAAAATTGCTTGCGGTGAATGGTACGAATTTTTGTAATATCCCCTTGGTTGTTTTTAAGTCCCAGCGAAATTTCCTGCATTCGCTTTTTGGTTTCGCTGTCCTCAAATTCTGCCTCAATAATGACAAATGCGTCATTTTCGTACAGATCTTTCGTGTTGATCAATTCCATTTCTTCTCGATCCTTTCATTTGAATTAATATAAAACAAAATCTCATCTTGTATAGTAGTAAGAATGTGAATAATTGTCAATAGTTTCGACAAAATCTCCCATATAAATATTGCAAATTGTGATATTTTATCCGCCGAATGAGGTAAATAGAATATTTTTAACTGATTCCGTGTCCATTATTCAAGGATAAGGCGGGGAATTTGGAAAGAAGGGAATGCAAAGATCGTTAGTTCAGGCGTGAAAAGTCAGATCATAAACCGCGCAGGCGGTTCGTTGCTTTCATGTCACGGTTTTGTCATTTTTTTGATATTTTGGTATTTATTTTGTAACCAAGTTCTGTTATAATAGTTCGGTGAGATGTGCGGTGGCGCATATCGGCCAGTAAATCAGAAGCCGGGAGGGCAGCGCGGTGAAAGCGATTAAAGTTTTAATTCCGATTTTGTGCATTGCTCTGCTGTTTTCCGGTTGCGGCGGATTTCATTTGGCGTCTTCCATAGATGATCTTATTTCGCCTGTGGCGCCTGCCGGGGCGGACGCCAGCGTCCAAAGTGCTATGGATGCCTATTGTAAAGGCGGCTATTCTGTAAAGATCCCTGCGGCGGGTAAATATACCACTTCTTATATTTTCTATGACTTTGACGATGACGGTCAAAAGGAGGCTCTGGCATTTTATGAGCCCAATGACGCTCTTGGCAAGATTGATATGGCCGTGTTGGAGCAAAGCGGGGAGAATTGGCAGGTAATTGCCAATATTCAAGGGGAAGGCACGGATGTATACAGCGTAGATTTCTGTGATGTGAACGGCGACGGCAAAACGGAATTTCTGATCTCTTGGAATATGATCAGCTACTCTACCAGCCACTTGATGTCTGTGTACAAAATGACCGGTTCGGGCCAGGAATCGAAATTGACGGCTTTAGCCGAGCCGATGCAGTACAGTGCTTATATTCCTGCGGATCTGAACAATGACGGCGTGCAGGAGGTGCTGTTCTTCTCGGCGGATCAAATGAAGTCCCTTTCTGCCAGCGCGGCGCTGTACTCCTATAAAGGAGACAAGCAGACCTTGTTAGGCGAGACCCGCGTGGACGGGCATGTGAGCGCCTATCGCAAACTACAGGTGGGCAAAGCGGACGGCAAGCCGGCGGTGTATGCGGACGCGGTAAAATCAGATGGGGCGTCTATGCTCACAGAGCTGATCTGTTGGAGCGATTATTATGACTCCATCGTTTCCCCATTTTACAGTTACAACACAGGCCTGACGGCGGACACCGGCCGGGATGTGATGGTGCCTTGTGTGGATATGAACGGCGACGGTTTGCTGGAAATTCCAACGGACGCCAAATTGAAAGGTCTGCCGTCGCAGGTGCGCGGCGTAGACTGGTGCAAATACAAAAGCTCCGTGCTGGTTCACACCGGGTACTCCCTGGCAGTACAGGAGGACGGCTATCAAATGGTGCTGCCGGATAAGCAATTTAAGTCCGTAACTGTCAGCTATGCTGACAAGAGCCACACATTGACGGTGAAGTCCAAGACGGACAAAAAGACTGCCTTTGAAGTGTTGCCGGTGCTTCAAACTCAGTATGACGCCAACCCGGGCAACTATAAGGATTATACCGAACTCTTGCGAGAGGGCGGTTATGTATATTTGGCAAAGTGCGGCAATTCGACGGCTTTTGCCGTAACCGCAGACACACTGAAAGACTGGATCATTACCTTTTAACAGGAGGATGTATGAAGAAAGTACTGGTTGCAGAGGACGAGGAGTCCATTCGCGAATTTATTGTAATCAATCTGACCCGCAGCGGTTATACTGTGGAACAGGCGGAGAACGGCGCCGTGGCGCTGGAAAAGTTTGCAAAGGATGAAAGCGGCTTTGATGTGGCGATCCTGGACATTATGATGCCGGAGGTGGACGGCTTGGCTGTGTGCAAGCAGCTACGCGCCAAATCCTCAGACTTGGGCATCATTATGCTCAGCGCCAAGACACAAGAGATGGACAAAATCACCGGGTTGATGTTCGGTGCCGATGATTATGTGACCAAGCCCTTTTCTCCCAGTGAGCTGATGGCGCGGGTAGATGCCGTTTATCGCCGGGTGGAGATGACCCGGGGCTTTCGCAAGAACGACACCACCGGGGACACGGTTGTGCTGGACGAGTTTGAGCTCAACCTACGCAATCGCACCCTGTCTAAGAACGGCTCCAACATTGAGCTGACCCAGGTAGAGTTCCAAATCATTGAATATTTCTTTAAGAACCCCAACGCTGCGCTGACCCGCACGGATATTCTCAAGACCGTATGGGGTAACAACTACTTTGGTGATGACAAGATTGTGGATGTGAACATTCGCCGTCTGCGCATGAAGGTGGAGGATGATCCATCCAATCCAGTATACCTGACCACCATTTGGGGCCTGGGTTACAAGTGGGTCACCAAAAATAACTAAGCAACGAGGACGAACGGCGCAATGGAAGAGAAATGGCTGAAAAAATTACATACAGCCGGGAGACTGAAAGAACTGCGGATGCAGGGTATCACAAAGCGGTGGGTGATCAATATTTTAGGCGTGATCGCTCTTTTCTTTGTGATCGTTTTTGTGGTTTCCGCTTTTACCATTCGCGCATACTATTATAATGCAGTTGAAAGTATCTTAAATTCCGGTGCGTCCACCACGGCCACCAATTACTTTTCCGGCCGACTGGACGGCGGCAGTTCCTTAGAGGCGTCAGCTGCGGATTTTATTGACAGCTTTAGCTACCGGGACAAGACCACCATTTGGATCATTAACAATGCCGGCGGCGTAGTGACCTCCTCCAGCGGTTTTGCGGTAGAAAAGGTGCGTATGCCGGACTATGAGGAGGCCCTGGCCGGTGATACAGGGCGTGCACGATATGTAGGGCACATTACCGATAACGGCGAAAAGTGCATGGCAGTCACACGCATTATTTACAGCGGCGACGGCGAGCCGATGGGCGCCGTGCGGGTCATCAGTTCTTTGGAGATGATCGACCGTCAGATCGGCACCATTGTGCTACTGATTTTTCTGGCGTTGGTGCTGATCTTTGCGGTGATTTTGTACTCCAACCTGTTCTTTATCCGTTCCATTATTATCCCGGTGCAGGAGATCAACCAAACCACTAAGAAGATCTCGCAAGGGGACTACTCCGTTCGTATTGAAAAGAAATATAATGATGAAATCGGCGATCTGGCGGATTCCATCAACCAAATGGCTGAGGATATTTCTGCAACGGATAAAATGAAAAATGACTTTATCTCCACCATTTCTCACGAGCTGCGCACGCCGCTGACTTCCATTAAAGGCTGGGGCGAAACGCTGGCGTTTGCAGAGAATGATAATGAGGACGAGATCACCCGCAAGGGACTGCAAGTGATCGTCCACGAGGCCGGGCGACTGGAGGGATTTGTAGAGGAGCTGCTGGACTTTAGCCGTCTGCAAAGCGGGCGTATGAAGCTGCGCCTGGCGCCTACGGATATCTTTGCCGAGCTGGACGAAACCGTTTTCACCTTCCGTGAGCGTGCCATGCGCGAAGGGATTGAGTTAAAATACAGTATTCCCGATCTGCCGGCTCCGGCCAATGCAGACGCCAACCGGTTAAAGCAAGTGTTCATGAACATTTTGGATAACGCTTTAAAGTATTCCAGAGCGCCTGCTAAGATATTTGTAAAGGCGGAATTTGCCAAAAAAGGCGGTCAGGATTATGTTAAAATCGCCGTTGCGGATCAAGGATGCGGCATTTCCAAGGAAAATCTGCCCCATGTGAAAGAAAAATTCTATAAGGCAAATATGTCCGTGCGTGGATCCGGAATCGGACTGGCGGTCACCAATGAACTGGTGGAGTTACACGGCGGCACCCTGGAGATCGACAGCGAGGAGGGCACCGGCACGCTGGTGACCATTTACCTGCCCATCAGCAGTGCCCCCAGCAAAAAGGACTTAGCGCAGCAGCCCCAAACGGCAGAGACCAGAGAAGTGGATCAAAGTATGGAATTGAGAGGAAACAATGCCAATGCAGGAGAAAAAAACGCATAAAACATCGGTAGGTGGTCAGGCACTCATTGAGGGCATTATGATGCAAGGCCCCAAAGGTATGGCTACTGCCGTGCGCAAGCCGGACGGCGACATATTAACCGAATACCACGAATTCCACCGTCTGCGAGAGAAATATAAGTTTCTGGGTTGGCCGCTGGTACGCGGCGCCGTGAACTTTTTTGAATCTATGGTGATCGGATACAAGACCCTGATGTACTCCGCTGAGGTCTCCGGTATGGAGGAAGTGGAGGAGGAAGAAATGAGCAAGTTTGAGCGCTGGCTGACGGACAAGTTAGGCGACAAACTGATGAAAGTGCTCACCGGTGTAGCGTCCGTGCTGGGCTTTGCACTGGCATTTTTGATCTTCTTCTATCTGCCGGTATTGCTGTTTAATGTGCTAAACAAACACTTTGACGGCACGCTTACTCCGGCCCAAGGTACCATTGAGGGCGTAACGAAAATTATCATTTTTGTTGTGTATATTGCGCTTGTCAGTCGAATGAAAGACATTCGCCGCACTTTTATGTACCACGGTGCAGAGCACAAAAGCATTGCCTGTTACGAGTCCGGGCTGGATCTGACGGTGGAGAATGTGAAGAAAATGACCCGCTTCCACCCTCGGTGTGGCACTTCGTTTATTTTTGTAATGCTGATTTTCAGCGTGATTTTTTATTCTATTTTAGCCAAGTGTTTTCCAGTGATCGCTACCCAGCGGGTACTTTGGATGTTGCTGAAATTGGTATTTTTGCCGATTTTAATGGGCCTTGGCTATGAATTTATCCGCTATGCCGGTAAGCACGATAATTTGTTCGTTAAGATTGTCAGCGCACCGGGCCTTTGGATGCAGCGACTGACCACTCGGGAGCCGGACGACTCTATGATGGAGGTGGGCATCGCCGCACTCAAGGCTGTAATTACCGATAACCCGGAGGATGATGAAATCAAGTGACGGTTCAGGAAGCCTATAATTATAGTGTGTATTTTTTAGGCGCCAACGGCGTAGATGAAGAAGAATTTAAGGCCAAGTGCCTGGTGTGTCATTTGGCAAAGATCGCCAACCGGGACTACCACAGCCACCTGGGCGACCTGGTGAGCCAAAAGAAGTTGGCGGACGGCCTGTGGCAACTGAAAAGCGGCACACCGTTGCAATATGTGCTGGGGGAGTGGGACTTTTTAGACAGCACATTTGCCGTGGGTCCCGGGGTCCTGATCCCCCGGCCAGAGACGGAAGAACTGGCGCAGTTGGCTATTGAACAGGTCAAAAATGCAGGGTCGACACCTGTTGTATGGGACCTTTGCGCCGGCAGCGGCTGCATTGGGATCAGCATTGCCAAGGCCTGTCCCAGTGCCAGTGTCTACTGTGTGGAAAAGTCGACAGAAGCCTTTGCTTATCTGCAAAAGAACGCCATGCCTGTTGCCAATGTGCGCCCTGTACTGGCAGATATCAGCGGCGATTTGACTGCGCTGCCCAAGCCGCAGGTGCTGGTATCCAACCCGCCGTACATCCCTGCTGCTGTGCTGCCTACCTTGCAGCCGGAGGTGCTAAAGGAACCGATGATGGCACTGGATGGCGGCACGGACGGACTGGACTTTTACCGCCTGATTGCTGAAAAGATTGTGCCAACACTGGCCGGCGGCACGCAGCTGCTTTTGGAGATCGGCGACGAGCAGGGCAGGGCGGTGCAAAACCTGTTTGCCACCTGCGAAAATGTGCAGGTTAGGCAGGACATTTACGGCAAAGATCGTATATTAATCGCTACCGTTGCGTAATTTTTCTTGACTATTGCGTAGGGATAATGGTATGCTATTCTTATCATTTATAATATAAGGGTGCTCTTATGCTTTCTATTCTTTCTTATTTGCGCCAGGGTGAGTACCTGCTGGCGCTGATTTCTATTCTTTCCAGCTGCTTTGTGGTGTTTTGCTGTTTGCCTGTGCACGAGTTGGCGCACGGGTGGGTGGCATATAAGTTGGGAGATACCACCGCCAAGGACGAGGGCCGGTTGACCTTTAATCCTTTGGCGCACCTAAACCCCATCGGTACCATTATGATCTTTCTCTTTGGGATTGGTTATGCTCGCCCGGTGCCGGTGAATCCCAATCGCTTTAAGCATCCCAAAAGCGGTATGGCGCTGGTGTCCCTGGCCGGACCCATTGCCAATCTGCTGATGGGCTTTATCTTCAATTTTATTTATATCGCTATTTACAGCAAAGCACCCGGTGCCGATGGCTTTTTGGGTGCCGTAGAGTATTTTCTTTATTTTGCGGCCTGGATCAATGTGTCTCTGGCAGTCTTTAATTTGATCCCCATTCCGCCTTTGGACGGTTCCAAGGTGCTGGCGGCTGTGCTGCCTTATAAGGCATACAATAAATATATGCGCTATGAGCAATATATCATGATCGCACTGATGATTCTACTGTTTGTGGGTGCGCTGGACGGCGTGATCTCCACTTTAAGTACGGCGATGATGAAGTTTATTTCCATTATTCCGGCGCTAATCTTTTTGAGGTAATATGGAACAACCAAGTTATAAACTGGAGATTTTTGAGGGTCCGATGGATTTGCTCCTTCACTTGATCTCTAAGCATAAACTGAATATTAACGACATTCCCATTATTGAGCTTGTAAATCAATATTTGGATTATGTGCGAAAAATGCAGGAGGAGGATTTTGACATCGCCGGCGAATTTCTGGAGATGGCTGCCCGCCTGATTTATATCAAGACCGTATCTCTACTGCCCCGCCATGAGGAGGCAGAAACCTTAAAAAAAGAGCTGACCGGCGAACTGATTGAATACCGGGACTGCAAATTAATGGCAAAGGAACTGAGCGCCCATACAGACGGTTTTGACCGCTATGTGCGCACACCTCAGGAGGGGTATGTAAACTATGCCTACGAGCGATTCCACGAGGGGGAGGAGCTTTTGCAGGCGTATATCAACGCTGCCGGGCGCGCTCAGCGCAAGCTGCCGCCGCCGCTTGACAGCTTCAAGGTGATTGTGGCGCGCAAGTTTGTGAATGTGGCGTCTAAGGTACAGACGGTACTGCGCAAGCTGTGGAACGGCAAGAAAGTGCGCTTTTTGTCCCTCTTTCAGGACGCCCAAACCCGCAGCGATATGGTCGCTACCTTTTTAGCGGTGCTGGAACTGGCTAAAACCAAGAAGATCACCATTGACGGGACCATGGAGGACCCGGATGTGCAAATCATAAACGAGGTAAATACCGTTGAGTGAGAAGAACAACACCATTGCCCAGTTAGAGGCCATGCTTTTTGCCGCCGGAGATCCGGTGGAGCCGGAAAAGCTGGCGGATGTGCTAAAATTGGATATTGAAAATGTGATCAAAATGCTTGGATATTTGGAGGCCAAATACGACGAGAGCGGCAGCGGACTGCGGCTGATCCGCGTAGACGGCAAGTACCAAATCTGCACCAGAGAAGCCTATGCGGACGGTGTGCGTGCCCTACTGGAGATCAAAAAGAATACGCCTCTCAGCCCGGCCGCATTTGAAGTATTGGCGATTGTGGCGTATAATAAAGCGGTGACACGCTCCTTTGTGGAGCAGGTGCGCGGCGTGGATTGCTCCGGTCCCATCTCCGGTTTGGTGCAAAAGGGTTTGATCGAGGAAAAGGGGAGACTGGACCTGCCAGGCCGCCCGCTGGTGTACGGCACCACAGATCGATTTTTGCGCTGCTTTTCCCTGAATTCCCTGGATGATTTGCCGGATCTGCCATCCACAGAGGAAGTGGAGCAGATCGCCAAGGACAACGGCCAAACCTCCCTGTTTGAGAAAGAGGGCGGCAAGGACGACCCGCTGGCTGCAGCGGCAGACGCACTGGAAAGTGCCAATAATGACGATGAAAAAGAGATCTGAGCGGGAGAGGTGAGGATTTGAAAATCTTTTTGATTATAGTGGGTGTGCTGGTGGTGCTCATCGCACTGCTGATGTCTCTGTCTGCCACATTAACTTTGATCTATGACGGCGGCTGGCATACCAGTGTACAAGTGCTGTTCATTAAAAAAGACATTGTGCTGTCCCAGATTCTTTCCTTTATCCTGTTCCCGGAAAAATCCGCCGAGCAGACTAAGAAAAAGGGCAAGGAGAAAAAAGAGAACAAGAAAGACACCACGGAGCCTACGCCGGAAAATGCGCCCACGGAAGACGAGAAAGCGACCCAGGCGGTGCCAGAACAGTCGGAGAGCGAAAAGGCACCCGCTAAGGCGGAAGAAAAGTCCAAAAAGCCCAACTACTTCCAGCAGCTTTGGGACAAGGACGGCGTGATCGGTTACTTGCTGTTGATCAGCAATTTAGTGGAAACTGCGTCTTCTGCGGTAACAACTTTATTTAGGGGCTTCCATATTTATTCATTATATGTTAAAATGATTATCGGCGGCGCAGATGCCGCAGATATAGCTGAGAAGTACGGCACCCTCTGTTCGTTCTATTATCCCGTTAAGGGCATGATCTTAAACGGCATGAAGGTGGACCAATACGATGATTACATACAGCCGGATTTTATCGCACCCCGCTCGGAGTACGAATTCCAGCTCATCGGTAGTCTCAGCGTCGGTCTTTTGGTGCGTATGCTCCTGCGGGCCGGTATCGTCTTTTTAAAAAATTTTATTAAAGATAAGTAAGGAGAAAGCATTATGAAAGAAACTCCGGTAAACAAGATTATGGAAAACACGCTGGAAAAAATGCGTGAAATGGTAGATGTTTCTACCATCATCGGCGATCCGATGGTCACCGGCGACACCACGCTTATTCCGGTATCTAAAGTGACTTACGGCTTTACCAGCGGCGGTACGGATCTGCCCACCAAGCAGCAGAATCAAGAGCTGTTCGGCGGTGGCGGCGGCGGTGGCATCACCATTACCCCGGTGGCTTTTATCGTGATCGAAAAGGGCAAGTGCCGTATGATGCAGATCAACAATTACACTTCCTCTGCGGATCGTGCTGTGTCTATGATTCCGGAGTTGGTAGACAAACTCACCGAGCTGCTGAAAGCCAAGGACGGCAAAGCAGACGAGGCGGAGACCCCCGCGGCCGAATAATGATGTACGGATCACCCGCATATATTTGTGTGGGTGATTCTTTTGTATGTAAAAAAGCGTATTTTTGCCGTTCTCTTATGTTTGTTTTTGCTGGTGCCGATGCCGGCGCTGGCGTCCACCAGCGCCCAAAGCGCCGTGGTGATGGACGCTGCCGGACACACGGTGCTGTATGAACAAAATGCTTATGAAGAACGGCCCATGGCCTCGACCACCAAAATTATGACCGCCTACCTGGCTTGTGCAGCCGGGGACTTGCAGCGAACGGTGCCTATAACAGCCGCTATGCTGAAAGACACAGAGGGCTCCTCCTTGGGATTGCATGTGGGGGATCGGATCACTTTGTACGATCTGGTGGTAGGCATGCTGTTGGTCAGCGGCAACGACGCTGCCAATGCGGCAGCCGCCTTTCNNNNCCAATGCGGCAGCCGCCTTTCTTTCCGGCAGCACGCAGGCGTTCGTTGCAAAAATGAACAGTGCGGCCAAGGAAATGGGTATGCACCACACCCACTTTGTGACCCCCTCCGGGCTGGATCGGGGCGATCATCATTCCACCGCTTACGACATGGCGCTGCTGACGGCTCACGCCCTTCAGAATAAGACCTTTGCCAAAATCTGCGCCGCGCCTAGAGCCAAAGTGACCATCAACGGTAAATCGCAAATGGTATACAATCACAATCGGCTGCTCACTTCGCTGGATGGTTGTGTAGGCGTAAAAACCGGCTATACGGAACGGGCAGGGCGGTGCCTGGTGAGTGCGGTCAAGTATAAGGGTAACACGCTGATCTGCGTAACCCTATCCGATCCGGACGACTGGGTGGATCACCGCCGGCTGTTGGATGCCTGCAAAAAGCAGTACACCACCTACAAGCTGGACCGCCATGTGCAGGTGCCGGTAGTGGGCGGCAAGGAGTCCTATGTGACCGCCGCGTTTCGGTACAGCCAAACGGCGCTGAACGCCACTTATACCGTGCGGCTCTATTACTATCCTTTTATTTATGCGCCGGTGAAGAAGGGCGATGTGATCGGCTACGCTTGTATTAATCAAATAACCGTGCCTATGCGGGCACAGGAGGATATTGAAATTTATGCCACAGAAGAATGAAGAACGACTGCAAAAGTACCTGGCCGAGTGCGGCGTGGCTTCTCGCCGAAAGAGCGAGGAGCTGATCGCTGCCGGTAAGGTGAAGGTCAATGGCCATGTGGCCCAAATCGGCGACAAGATCGACCCGCGCAGAGATCTGGTAACCGTGCGGGGGAAGAAAGTGCGCAAAACCCAGCGGAATTACTATATTTTACTGCACAAGCCCCGGGGCTATGTGACCACCGTGTCCGACGAATTGGGCCGTAAAACAGTGATGGATCTGGTGCGGGATATTGACGCCCGCCTGTATCCGGTAGGAAGACTGGACAAGGACTCAGAGGGTTTGCTGCTGCTCACCAATGACGGTGCGTTTGCCAATGCCCTGACCCACCCTCGTCATGCGTACAGTAAAAAATACCGGGTGACCATTCGCGGCAAGGTAGACGACAGTGCGCTGCTGCAACTGCGAGAGGGGATTGATCTGGACGGCCGTATGACCGCCCCTTGTGACGTGACTGTCCTGACTGCAGAGGAGAACCGTACGGTGCTGGAATTTGTGCTTCACGAGGGGCGCAACCGCCAAATCCGCCGTATGTGCGAGGCAGTGGATTTGGAAGTGATCCGCCTAAAGCGTATTGCCGTAGGCTCCTTAAAGCTGGGTATGCTACCGGTAGGGAAGTGGCGCGAGCTGACGGACAATGAGGTGCAAAAACTCATGCGCTCCGGTGCGCTGCAAACAGAGGATACAAAGAAGTGATCTGCCTTGCCAAATCTGCTGAAAATACAGCGGAATTTCTGCGCTTTTTGTATGGAATATGCTATTGCTATTCCGGGGCAACGGTGGTATAATTACAGTAGGTAAGTTTGGACAGAGAATACTGTCGGCATTTGCCGAACTGCGCTTTTGCAATGAGCGGGAGCGCAAATGAGTGTACAGGAGGAACAACAAGTGAGCGAACTTGCAGAGAAGGACAAGCTGGCTGTGGATCGGCTGACTGCCCTGTTTGACGACGGCGCTTTTACTGAGATCGACGGCTACGCCAAATCCGCGTCCGGCGATGTGGAGGCTGCTGCCGGTTTCGGCACGGTGAATGGCTGTCCCGTTTATGCATTTGCACAGAATGTAAATGTAAACGGCGGTGCTATCAGTGTGGCCCAATGCGCAAAATTGAAAAAGATCTATGACCTGGCGACTAAGACCGGTTGTCCGGTGATCGGTATTTATGATTCCAACGGCGTAAAGCTGGACGAGGGCTTTGAAGCACTGTCCGCTTACGGCGAACTGGTGAAGGCTTCTACGGCGATGAGCGGCGTTTGCACGCAGGTTTCCATTATTGCCGGCAGTTGTTTGGGTGCCAGTGCCTTGATGGCCAATATGGCCGATGTGGTGATCGCCGTAAAGGACGCCGATTTCTATGTAACCACCCCCAGTGATGTGACTGCGGATGCCAGCTACGAGCAGGGCACGGTGGATATTTTGGCAGACGATCTGGACGGCGCACTGACCGCCGCCAAAGATGTGGTGGCTCTGCTGCCGGGCAACAACCTGTCTCCGGCACCGGTGTATGACTTTACTGCACCGTCTGTGGCTGTGGACACCGGCGCGTCTGCAATGGATGTGATCTGTGCTGTGGCGGATGCCGGCAGCGTGGTAGAACTGAAGGGCGGCTATGCCACCCATTGCGTAACCGCACTGGCAACCGTTGGCGGCACCACCGTCGGCTTTGTGGCCTTTGACGGTTCTGCGGTTTGCCCCGCTTGCGCCTATAAGGCAGAGGCTTTCGTAAAGTTGTGCGACGCCTACAATCTGCCCATCCTCACTGTGGCAGACGCTGACGGCTTTGTAAAAGATGCAGAGAACGCTATGCTTACCGCAGCTACCCGTATGGAGACGGCTTATGCCACTGCCACTTGCCCCAAGATCGCATTGATCACCAGCAAAAGCATTGGCGGTGCGTATATTGCGCTGGCCGGTAAGGGCGCCAATGCAGATTTGACATTTGCTTGGGATACTGCTGTGCTTTCTCCGCTGGACGCAGAAGCTGCCGTTGCATTCCTGTACAGCGACCGCTTAGCAGCAGGGGAGAATCGTGGTTCTCTGGTGAAAGAATATAAAGAGACACTGGCGTCTCCGTATACCGCAGCCGCCAGCGGTGCCATTGACGATGTGATCGTACCTGCTGACAGCCGTGCAAAGGTAATGGCTGCACTGGATATTTTGGCCGGTAAGCGTGAGAATACGCTGCCGAGAAAACATTCTGTTAAATAATCTGGAGGTTTCAATATTATGAAGAACTACACCATTACCGTGAACGGTACAGCTTACAATGTATCCGTAGAGGAGGGGACTTCCGCCGCTCCCGCAGCTGCGCCTGTTGCAGCTGCTCCGGCA
>FR885389.1:69639-80185 GCA_000436335.1 Clostridium sp. CAG:217 | reverse complement strand
CCGGCGCTGCCGTTAAGAGCGGCGATGTACTCTTTGTTCTGGAGGCTATGAAGATGGAAAACGAGATTGTGGCGCCTCAGGACGGCACGGTCGCCAGCATTAATGTAAACAAGGGTGACAGCGTGGAAGCCGGTCAGACCCTTGCTTCTCTCAACTGATAAAAAAGAGGTACAAGAATGGCTAAAATCGGCATTACGGAAACCGTGCTGCGTGACGCGCATCAGTCCCTGATCGCCACGCGTATGCGCACGGATGAATTTGAAGGCATTTTAGAGAAGATGGACAAGATCGGTTATCATTCTCTGGAGTGCTGGGGCGGTGCCACTTTTGACGCCTGCCTGCGCTTTTTGGATGAGGATCCCTGGGACAGACTGCGCTTGATCCGCAAAAAGTGCCCCAATACGAAGCTGCAAATGCTCTTCCGCGGGCAGAATATGCTGGGCTATCGGCATTATTCCGACGAGCTGGTGGATTACTTTGTAAAGAAGAGTATTGATAACGGTATTGATATTCTGCGTATTTTTGACGCACTCAACGACGTGCGTAATTTGCAGACTGCCATTAACGCAGCCAAGAAATACGGCGGTCATGTACAGGCTGCAATTTCTTACACCACCGGTCCGGTGTTTGACACGGAATACTACTGTCATTACGCGAAGGAGCTGGAGGACGCAGGTGCAGACTCTATCTGCATTAAGGATATGGCCGGTTTGTTGACCCCTTACGGCACCTATGATCTGGTTAAGGCACTGAAAGAGACAGTGAACATTCCCATTCAGTTGCATTCCCATTACACTTCCGGTTTGGCGTCTATGGTCCACTTAAAGGGCATTGAAGCCGGCGTTGATGTAATTGACACTGCCATGAGCCCCTTGGCTATGGGTACTTCTCATCCGGCTACCGAGTCTATGGTAGCGGCTCTGCAAGGCACTCCGTATGACACCGGTCTGGATCTGAAAGCCTTGTCCGAGGTGCGTGACTTTTTCGTCCCCCTGCGAGAGAAATATCTGGCAGACGGTCTGCTGAACCCGAAAATGCTGGGCGTGGACGCCAACACTCTGCTGTACCAGGTGCCCGGTGGTATGCTCTCCAATCTGCTTGGCCAGTTAAAACAAGCCGGCAAGGAGGACAAACTGGAGGAAGTGCTGGCCGAAGTACCGCGCGTGCGTAAAGACAGCGGTTATCCGCCGCTGGTGACCCCCACCTCTCAGATCGTGGGCACGCAGTCCGTGTTCAATGTAATTACCGGCGAGCGCTACAAGATGGTTACCAAGGAGTTTAAGGACATGGTTGCCGGCAAGTACGGCAAGACGCCGTGCCCCATTGACCCTGAATTCCAGAAGAAGATCGTAGGTGACGAAGAAATTATCACCTGTCGGCCGGCCGATCTGATCCATGATAAGATCGATGACTTTAAGGCAGATATCGCCGAGTATTATGAGCAGGAGGAGGACGTTCTCTCCTATGCACAATTCGGTCAGGTAGCCGTTAAGTTCTTCCAGAAGAGAAGAGATAAAAAGTACGGCTTGGATGGCAAACACGACGATATGGACAACAAGATCCACGCAGTTTAATTGCAAGGGCGAAGTTTCGGCTTCGCCTTTTTGCCGTTCTTTGCTCACCGGTAACCTGGAAAGTGAAGAAAGATAAAAGGCAATGCCGTACAGATTTTGCAATAAATGCCTATTTACACAAAAAAAGGCTGTTAAGTGTAAGTTTTTGTTGACCTTGATAACAGCCGGTGTTATAATCTATTCAGAAAATTTAACGGAGGGATTTTCATGAACGTATTGATTTTTGGCGGTACCGGTTTGCTGGGCTCCGCCGCAGCACAGATTTTTATCGACAGAGGGCATCATGTAAAGACCATTGCACTGCCCCCGCTGCCGGAAGGCGCACCTATTCCCAAGGAGATGGAGATCGAGTTCGGCAACTTCCTGGAGCTGTCCGATGAGCAGCTGGAAGCCGCTATGACCGGCATGGATGCATTTGTTTATGCTGCCGGTGTGGACGAGCGTGTAGAGTTCCCCGCTCCCGTATATGACGCTTATAAGAAGTACAACATTGATCCTGTGGATCGTTGCCTGGCTATGGCCAAGAAGTGCGGCGTAAAGCGTTGCGTCGTGCTGGGTTCTTATTTCTCCTGGCTGGCTAAGACGCACCCGGAAATGGATCTTTGCGCAAAGCACCCCTATATCCGTTCTCGTATTGATCAGGAGAAAGTGGCTGCAAAGTATGCGGATGAGAACATGGGCGTTGGTGTGCTGGAGCTGCCTTACATCTTTGGTACACAGCCCGGTCGTCGTCCTGTTTGGGTCATTTTGATCGAGCAGCTGCAGCGGTTTGAGAAATTGCCGTTCACTATGTATCCGGCCGGCGGTACGGCTATGCTGACCGTGCGCCAGGTTGGTGAGTGCATCGTTGGCGCTGCGGAGCAGGTACAGGGCTTCCGTGCTTACGGCATCTCCTGCTACAATATGCACTGGAGAGAGTTCCTGAAGATTGTTTACCGTGCCATGGATGGTATTCAGGATCGTAAGATCGTGGATGTACCCAAGTGGACTTTCCAGGCCTTTGGTCTGCACATGCGCAAGGAGTATGCAAAGCGCAATGTACAGTCCGGTATTGATCCCGTAGGTCTGGCTGACATTATGGGTATGGATCTGTTCATTCCCACGGATGACACCAAGGAACTGGGTTGCACCCCCGATGATATTGAGGCTGCCATCTTTGATTCCATTGCTCTGTCTAAGGCTTCCTTTGAGGGTAAAGCAAAGCTGCTGGAAATGAAGGGCGAGTAATCCTACATAATAAAAATATGCGCTCCGGAGTATTCCGGAGCGTTGTTTTATGCCATTAATGAAATAAAGCGGCAACCGTTCGGCTGCCGCTTTTTTCTATAACGATACTTTAGATATGGTTTTTCAGGTAAGACAAAATCAGAGGATTGACCTTGCTGTCATAGTTTTTACCCATGGCGTAATTCTCGCTGTTAAACCCGTGGTTTGCCCCCTTAATGCGATACAGGGTAGCGGACTTGTAGGTCTCAACTGCCTTTTCTGAGTATCGGATGGGCACGCGGCTGTCTGCCGTGCCGTGAATGATGATCACGTCTTTTTTAAAGTTCTTGATGTTGCCGTAAATATCATAATCGATCAGGGTGGAAATATAATCGTGCCCCACGGTCATCACCAGAAAGTTGGCAGTCTTGGGCACATGGCCTTTGTAGTTCTTGGTCATTTCGTCCGCCATATTCAGGCCCGGGTACATCAGGATCAGCCCGCGCACCTTGCTGCTGTTCTTGGAAGCCGTCAGTGCCGACACCAAACCGCCTTGACTGGTGCCCAACAGAAAAATTTTGTTCTTGTCCACCCGCTTGAGCGTGCGCGCCTTACTCAATACGGACTCCAGGTCCTTTACTTCGGTAAAGACAGTCATATCCGTGGTTTTACCGTTGCTCTTGCTCTTTTTGCTGCCGCCGCAAAAGTCAAAGCAGTAGGCCACATAGCCGTTCTTGGCCAGCGTGGCACAGTAAGCGTTCATGGACTTGTAGGTCAGTCCAAAGCTATGGGACAAAATGACTGTGGGTCGGTGATAACCTACGCCGTCCGGTACATAGACCTGACCGTAGATGCGGTTCTTGCCCCGTTTGGCCCAAACTGTCTCTGTGTGGTACGCCTGCTTGCGGATATTGACTTTTACAGTCTTGGTATTGCTCCAAGAGCCGTAATACTTCTTTCCGTTTAAGTTCTTATAAGGCCGCAGGTGCACATAATAAGTGCCGCTGTATGGCGCATAATAGGTGGCCGCCTTGTTGCTGCCGCCCACCAAAATGCTCTCACCGTTTTTGAATTGCTTATTGCGGGCGTAAATCACCTGGTAGCCGCTGGCAGCCACCTTTTTCCAGCTGACGGTGATTTTTGCACCGCTTGCTTTTACAGACTGCAAGGTAACTTTTGCCGGCTTGGTGGCGACGGTCAGGGTTTTCGCTTTTTTGGAATATAATGTTTTCTTTCCGGCCTTTTTGTAGGCGTGGATCTGGAGCTTATAAGTAGTGGCAGGGGACAGCTTTTTGACTGTGCCTTTGATCGCGCTGCCTTTGGTGGCAGTGAGCACTGTTTTCCATTTTTTGCTCTTGCTGTCATACCGGCGAATGCGGTAGCCGCTGGCACCTTTCACTTTACTCCAGCTTAGGCGGACGGTGCTTGCAGAGCAGCCGGTCATAGAGAACCTGGCTACATTGCCGGGTGCAGAAGCCGCCAGCGCCACCTCACCCGGGAACACCATGGTTAGCACCAAAAAAACGCTGAGAAGGGCACACAAAGCACGTTTATATGCAGATTTTTTCAAGCTGATCACGCTCCTTAGAATTTTCATCGTGTGTCTATCTTTTTTTGCAGTAGATCAAAATAGGTCCAACCCAGCGCCCGGGCGGCACTCCTGGTCTAACCGATGGGGCCGTACTGCGCCGGTACGATTCGGTTTGAAGTTATAAATATTTCCGCGGCCTCTCATCTCTTCCTTACGCCCTCATAGTAACACAAACCTTTTCATTTGTAAATAAGTAGACAAAAATATTCATGATCGTCTGATAACGGTGGCAAATGGCAGTTGCCATTGGACGAATTTGGTAGTATAATAGCGGGGAAGTTTTAAGACAGGACGAGGGTATATGAAAGAACAAATCACCATAGAGGAGCTGCTGGCACTGGAGCCGGGCAGCTACCTGCTTTATGATATGCGGGACCGCTATTCCTTTGATTACGGCGCCATTCCCGGTGCAGAGCATAAAGAACAGGCGGCGATCTTGGAAGCGGCGGACAGCCTGCCGAAGGATATGCCGGTCATCATCTGCTGCAAAAGTGGTCTGCTTAGTGATGCGGTGGCTGAGGAACTGCGCACCCATGGGTTGCAGGCCATGAATTTACAGGGCGGCTACTACGGCTACCTGATGCAAAGCCTGCACTTTGAGGCGGATAAAGCGAAACAAGTGCAGCACAGTATTCACAAGAAGTTTCATAAAGAAATTTGGAGCCGTTTTACTGCTGCTTTGGACGAATACAGACTGTTGCAGCCGGGTGATAAGGTGGCCGTTTGTATCAGCGGCGGCAAGGACAGTATGCTGATGGCGCTGCTGTTCCAGGAACTTCAAAAGCACAGTCGCTTTCCCTTTGAAGTGGTGTATCTGGTGATGGATCCGGGTTACAGCCCCAAGAACCGGGAGGTGATTGAGCGCAACGCCCGCACCTTAGGACTGCCCATTACCGTGTTTGAGACAGATATTTTCTCATCCGTTTTGCATATTGAAAAGTCGCCCTGCTATATCTGCGCTCGTATGCGCCGTGGGCATTTGTATAACAAGGCCAAGGAGCTGGGCTGCAACAAGATCGCCCTGGGTCACCATTACGACGATGTAATCGAGACGATTTTAATGGGCATGCTGTACGGCGGTCAGGTGCAAACCATGATGCCCAAGCTGCACAGTACCAACTTTGCCGGTATGGAACTGATCCGCCCGCTGTACTTGGTGCGGGAAAGCAGCATTGAGCACTGGCGGGATTATAACGGCCTGCACTTTATCCAGTGCGCCTGCAAGTTTACGGACACCTGCACCTCTTGCAACCCGGACAATACTTCCAAGCGTAAGCGTACCAAGGAACTGATCCAAATGCTGCATGCAGAAAGTCCGCAGGTGGAAAGCAACATTTTCCGCAGTGTGGAGCATGTGAATATTGACACAGTGATCGGCTACAAGCAACATGGTCAGCTTCATTCGTTCCTGGACAGTTATGATGAAACCGAGTAAGCTTAAATAAAATGAACCCCGGAGTACAAACTCCGGGGCTTTTTGTATCTGATTTGGTTTTAGAAGTTCAGCAGACCTGCGCCGCCGTTGACTGCCATAAAGGCAGAGGAGAACACCAAAGACACAATGGTCATCAGCTTAATAAGAATGTTGATAGACGGGCCAGAGGTGTCCTTAAAGGGATCGCCTACGGTGTCGCCAACCACGGCAGCCTTATGGGCTTCAGAGCCTTTGCCGCCGTCTTTCAGACCCTCAATATATTTTTTGGCATTGTCCCAGGCACCGCCGCTATTGGCCATAAAGATTGCCATCATAACGCCGCTGACCAGCGCACCTGCCAGCAGACCGCCCAGGCTCTCAACGCCCAGTAGGAAGCCTACCAGTAAGGGAGCCACCACTGCCATAATGCCGGGCAAAATCATCTCTTTCAACGCTGCGGTAGTGGAGATGGACACGCACTTGGTGTAGTCCGGCTTTTCCGTGCCCTTTAAGATGCCGGGTTTCTCCCGGAACTGGCGGCGCACTTCCTCGATCATCTTGTTCGCAGCCTTGCCAACGGAACTCATGGTAAAGGCAGAGAACAGGAAGGGGAGCATACCGCCCAGGAACAAGCCTACCACAACTTTGGCATCCAAAATGCTCATACCGCCTTTGGTGATATTCGTAGTTTCTGCAAAGGAGGCGAACAGCGCCAGCGCCGTCAAGGCGGCAGAACCGATGGCAAAGCCTTTGCCTACTGCGGCTGTGGTGTTACCTACGCTGTCCAGCTTATCGGTGATCTTGCGCACAGAGCCATCCAGTTCACTCATCTCGGCAATACCGCCGGCATTGTCTGCAATCGGACCGTAAGCGTCCACCGCCACGGTGATCCCGGTGGTAGACAGCATACCTACGGCAGCAAGTGCGATACCGTAAAGACCTAAGAATTTGTAAGACAGCAGTATACCCACAGCGATAAACAGCACCGGAATGGCTGTGGAACGCATGCCCACGCTCATACCGCTGATAATGTTGGTTGCAGCGCCGGTTTTGGAGCTTTCTGCAATTTCTTTTACAGATTTATAGTGATCGGAAGTATAAATTTCCGTCAGCTTACCGATGGCAGTGCCCACGATCAGGCCGCACAGCACACACCAAAAGCCGTTCATGGTGCCCAGCATAAAGTGGCTCAGCACCCCGGCGGCAAGGATTACCAGCGCCGTTGCCGTATATTCGCCCCGGTTCAAGGCGCGCTGGGGGTCAGTGCCGTCCTTGGCGCGTACAAAGAATGTGGCGATCACGGAACCGAGAATGCCCACGCCGCACAGCACCAGCGGGAAGACAGCCGCATACAGCCGACTGCTGACGGCGGTAGCTGCAAATGCCAAGGTGATGGCAGAGATAATGGAGCCAACATAGCTTTCAAACAAATCGGCGCCCATACCGGCTACATCGCCCACATTGTCGCCCACATTGTCTGCAATGGTTGCCGGGTTGCGGGGATCGTCCTCCGGAATACCGGCCTCCACTTTGCCCACCAGATCGGCGCCCACATCCGCAGCCTTGGTATAAATACCGCCGCCGACACGGGCAAACAGAGCGATAGAAGACGCACCCAAACTAAAGCCTGTGAGAATATTCAGAGCAGAGGCATTGCTCACCAGATCGTACTTACTGTTCAGGAACAGGAAGATTAAACCCACGCCGATGACGCCCAGGCCGACCACAGACAAGCCCATCACAGCACCGCCGCTAAAGGCAATCTTTAGTGCTTTATTCATGCCTCGCTCCCGGGCAGCATTGGCGGTGCGCACATTGGCTTTCGTGGCCACGGTCATACCAAAGAACCCGGCCAGGGTAGAGAACAGAGCGCCCAGCACAAAGCAAACGGCAGTGAGCCAGTTGATCACCAAGCCGATCACTAAAAACAGTACCGCGGCAAAAACAATCAGAATTCGATACTCGGCAAACAAAAAGGCGCGAGCGCCGGTGGCGATGGCGTCGGCAATCTCTTTCATCTTTGCCGTGCCGGCGTCTTTCTTACCGATGTAGCGTGCAGTGAACAGGGCGAACAGCAGCGCCACCAAACCGCACACAGGTACAAGGTACAATAACTTTTCCATAAATTAACCACTCCCGGTCCGAATTCCGGCAAAGCCGAGAATTCTTATACTTTAATCTATTTTTACCATACTTGCAAGAAAAAGTCAACAAACAAAATAGCCGTCGTTTATTAATAATTGTCTATGTTAGACAAAAATATGCAAAAAAGGCGATATAAGTGCATAAGATTTCGTATACCGGCCAAAAACAGTCCGGCGTGTGCATAAAAAAACAGTACGGCAGAACCGTACTGTTTTTATCGTTATAAAATAGTATGTAAAACTTAGTCGGCAGTTTTTTCGTTCTGCTCTGCCAAACGGGCAGCGCGCTTCTCCGCCAGTTCCACGATCATCTGCTGCTGCAGGTCACCGTGAATGTTGTAGAACAGGAAAGACAGACCGTAAAGGCCACGGGCCAAACCGGGCAGGATACAGAACACCGCCCAAATACCGGACAGAATACCGGGATCCGTTTGAGGCACAGCGTTGCCCAGGGAGTCGGTGAGGGGAATGTAGTTAATCCAGGTTAGTACCATACCGGACATCCAAGAAGTAATAGAAGTTGCCAGTTTCTGAAAGTAGCCCTGTACGGTTGTTACCAGCGCTTCGTTACGCAGACCGTGCTTCCATTCCATATAGTCCAGAGCTTCTGCGGTCAAAATGGGGTTAACCACCTGAATGACTTTATTGGGCAGGCCGCAAATGGTCAGACCGAAGACCACCCAAATGAAGTTGAGAATTCTGTGGTCGCCGAAAGTCTGGCCAAAGGGGTGGTAACCGATAAAGAACAGGGTAAAGTAAGCCACACCGCCAAACACACCGGCCAAGATTGCCGTTACGCGAGCACCCAGCCTCTTAACCAGTTTGGCAGCCATAGGCACCATCAGGTAGTTGGGAATACCGGTAAATAGACCGCAGATGGTCTGGTTCATAATGGCGCCGGTATTGTTTAGCCAGAAGTACTGCTCGGAGGAGCCGCCTACGGCCTTAAAGTTGTTAAAGAAATCCGACAGAATGATGGCAAACAGGGGACGGTTGGAGAAGATCTCCTTAATGGACTGGAGAACAGAGGTCTCGTTCATCTCCTCGCGGCTCATGAGCGGCACCCGCTCACGCATATTGAAGAACCCGAACACCGAGAACCCGGCGCAAAGGATCAACATACAGTAGGCGAAGCCGGAGTACACACCCTGCATGGTAATGTTCTTATTGACCTTTGGCAGCAGCTGTACAAACACAGGAACCAGTGAGGGCAGCCAGGTGCCGAACAGCTCAAAAAACTTGGTGGTGGTAATTAAGTTATTTCGCTCGTCGTTATTCGGCGTTATGTTATAAACAAGCAGCCAGTAGGCGCCAAAGTAGCTCATACCCAGACCGTACAGTAATATGCCTATGGCGGACCAAACGATCTTTTGTGTGGAATTCAGATCCGGAGCGGTAAACATCATATAACCGCCGATGAGCCACATAGGCAGGGACAGAATCAAGAACGGCCGAATACGCCCCCAACGGGTACGGGTACGGTCAATGATCAGTCCGCTGATGGTATCGTCCGCCGCATCATAAATGGAGGCAAACAGGTTGATGTTTGCGTACGCGGTGGTGTTCAGCTTTAAAAACTGGATCATAAAGAATTCCTTGAACGCACTGGTAAACTGGTCCAAGTTCTTCTTACCGAAGTTCACCAGCACAAAGGCGGCGATCTCCTTCGGTGACAAGTAGCGCTTTTTGGTATAAGCCAGCCTTTCCAATTCTTCCAGTTCAGAATCGTTCAGCTGCTGAGACTCAACTTTTTCTGCCAAAACATTCCCTCATTTCAGGGCCGTAGCCCTACAAAGTAATAACGATATAATTTTAGCATAAGAAGTAGAGCAAATCAACACTTTTTTCTGTACAAAAGTAACAAGATAATGCACGATGAGAAACGTTGTGTAACATTTCTCCCGGCTTTTGATTTTTGCCGGCAATTCTATTGACAACCGGCGCCAAACATTATAAAATATTTTGGTGAATATGATGGCTGTAACGGACTGATATTCGTTTCCATATTCATTTTCATTGATAACAGAACCAGCGCCACGGCGCCGAAAGGATGTAGACTATGGCATCGACCTGCCCCAACTGCGGCAAAAAATTACATTTTTGGAACATTAAGGCGGAGTGCTCCGCCTGCGGTGTGAGCATTCCTAATTTTGATTGGGAGGCCAGACTGGAGGAGGATAACCGCAATGCGGAAAAAGCCTTCGGCGTGTTTAACCGCACCCTCAGTCGTATGGCGTATTCCATGTGGGGCACCAAGCTGCGCATTGCTCGCCTGGTGCTGACCTTTTTGCCGGCTGTGGGTTTCATTTTACCTTGGTCCAATATCAAAGGCACTGGCTCCAGCTTTGTGCTGAGTATTCTCGCTTTTGACGGTAGCAAGTCACTGATTGACTTTTTCAAGGCGTTTTTTGGCGATGTAGGACTGTTTACCACAACTATGGGTATGGAGGGCTACGGCGGTCCGGTGACCCTTGGTGTGATTGGCTACTTCCTGTTCTTACTCAGCGCTTTATTTATTGTGATTGCATTCTTTATGGTACTGATCCGCTGCAAGAATTCCAAGACCAAGACGACCATTGTTTTTGATGTACTGTCTGTTGCGGCTTCTGTCGCCGCC
>FR885389.1:30227-69628 GCA_000436335.1 Clostridium sp. CAG:217 | reverse complement strand
CTGTCGCCGCCGTAATCTGCTTTACCGTTGGCGGTCAGCGGGGCGCGGATCTGGGCGCATTCAGCTTTGGCGGCAACGCGGCACTGGCACCCAGCGGTTCCATCGGTTGGGGCTACTTTGTGGCACTGCTTTTGCTGCTGGTTGCCACCGGCATGAACATTGCCGTTGTTAAAGCGCCGGCCAAGTCTGACGAGCAGTTGGAGAATGAACGCCTGGCGCGGGTGGCTGCGAAAGAAGAAAAAGAGCGCCTGGCAGAAGAAAAGCGGGAACTGGAGCGCGTACAGGCTGCCAAGAAAGCCCAGGAAGAAGAAAAAGCCAAGGTGGAAGAAGCCAAGCGAAAGCTGGCTGCCAAAGCGGAAAAGCGTAAGAACAAGAAATAAACCAAAAGGAGCGGCACAGCTGCGGCAAATCGCCGAGCCTGCGGCTCCTCTTTTTGTTGCCTTGACCGGCAAGGCCGGTTTTGGTATAATGTAAAAGAGATTATTCGACTATTCGACAACTGGAGTGATATGATGGCAGAGGATAAACAAGAGTTGACCCCAACAGTGGAAAAGAAAGCAAAGAAGAAGCTCAGTGGCAAACAAAAAGGCTTAATCGCCGGCATTGTGGTGGCCGTAGTGATACTGCTGGTGGGCATTGCCGGTTACGTGGTGACCCATGTGAACAGCTACGCCTTTTACAATAAAGTCGTGATCGCGTTGGCGCCGGATAAGATAGAGGACTACGGCAAGACCTTTTACCTTAAGACCAACCCGAACTATGACCAGAAGAAGGCACCCAACGAGCCGATGTTCATCTGCTACTATAAAGATGCAAGCGGCAAGGAAGTAGATCTGCCCGGCGGCACCTATAAAGAGGATGGCAATAACGGCCAGGTGCTCATCGCATTTTTGGGCAAAGCCGCCGAGAAAGTGGTTGCCATTCAAAAGACCATAACCATTATCTTTTGGGTGTTGGTGGCCGTGGCCGTTTGCGTGCTGATCTATATTTGGTATCGGCTGGACGCCCGCTATGAGGAGCGCCAAATGCTGGCTGCCCACGGTGGCAGAGAGAAAGATAAAAAGAAACACAAGAATTAAGTCTGCGATGGCAGTGCGAGGTTTGCTTATGAACTACGATTTATTGTTTTCTCCCGCCAAAATCGGCAATGTGACGGTAAAGAACCGCATTATTATGGAGCCGATGTGCCTTGGCTTCGGTCAATTTGACGGTCGGGCCACGGATACCATGATGGACTATTACGAAGAGCGGGCCAAGGGCGGCGTAGGGCTGATCTTTACGGAGATTACCCGTGTCAACGATATGACCGGTGCGTCCTCCTTTGGTCAACTGGGCATGAGTCATGATTACCAAATTGATTCCCTGCGCACCATGGCACAACGGGTACACCGTCACGGCACCAAATTGATGGTGGAGCTGCACCATCCGGGGCGGCAAAATCTGGGGCTGATGGTGGGCACACTGCCTATTTGCGTAGCCGGCGACCGCTTTCTCGGGTCCGCTTATGCCAAGCTGCTGTACGGCAGTGTAATCCCTCCCGGTAAGAAGTTGCAGGACAAGGACATTGTGCCCCGCACCGTGGCACCCAGCCGATGCGAAAAAAGCAAAATGAGCGAAAGCGTCAACCGTGGTCTGTCCCACCGGGGTGTGCAGCGGCTGATCATGCAGTTTATTGAAGCTGCACAAAGAGTAAAGAAAGCCGGCTGTGACGGTGTGGAACTGCACGCCGCCCATGGCTATCTCATTCAGCAATTCTTATCACCGAATACCAACCGGAGAACGGACGAATACGGCGGTTCTTTGGAGAACAGAATGCGTTTTTTGACGGAGATCATTGACGGCATTCGCATCACCTGCGGTCGGGATTTCCCCATTGTGGTGCGTCTGTCAGTAGATGAGATGTACGACCGCATCGGCCAACCCGGCAAGGGCTACGGCTTGGAAGAGGGCCTGCAAATGGCCAAAATTCTGTCTGACAAGCGCATTGACGCCATTGACGTATCTTCTGCGTGCTACGATACATTCAATTACTGGCTGGAGCCGGTAACTTTCCCTTGCGGTTGGCGCAAGCACCTGGCCCAGGCAGTCAAAGAAGTGGTGAACATTCCTGTGATTGCCGCCAATTTGATTCGCACCCCGGAGCAAGCGGAAGAACAGCTTGCACAAGGTATTCAGGACTTTGTAGGCCTTGGCCGCCCCCTGATTGCTGATCCCTACTGGGCAGACAAGGCAGAGCAGGGGAAGGCAAACGAAATTCGCCACTGTATCAACTGCCTATACTGCTTTGAGAGTATGATGGAGGGTGCCTATAAAGGCGAGCACGGTCATTGCTCCGTGAACCCGTTTGTAGGCCGAGAGCGCACAATGTTGGTGCAAAACGGCAATGGGCGCAAGGTGGTTATTGTCGGTGCCGGGCCTGCGGGCCTGACGGCAGCGGAACTGCTGGCTCGCCGTGGATTTGATGTGACCGTACTGGAAAAAGCCAAAACCCCCGGCGGTCAGGTACTGTTGGCAGCCAAGCCGCCCCATAAGGAGCGCATGACCTGGTGCACGGAGGATTTGACTACCCTTGCGCAGGCTGCGGGTGCAGAAATTCGCACCCAGGTAGAAGCGACAGAAGAAATCATAGCCGCTTATGACCCTTACGCTGTGATCTGTGCCACCGGCGGCAGCGCCGTACACCCAAAGGCTTTCAGCGGCGAAAATGTGTGCACGGTGACAGATATTCTCTCCGGCAATGTGAAAGTGAAAGACAAGCAGGTGGCGGTGATCGGCTCCGGCATGACCGGACTGGAAACCTCCGAGCTGCTGGTAAGTCAAGGCAATCATGTGACCATTGTGGAAATGGCGCCCCGCATTGCGCCCGGTGCATACTTCCAGCATGTGGACGATGCGCTACCTAAGTTACAGGCGGCACACACTGTCTTTATGGTGGGGCAAAAACTGCTGGCCGTTCATCAGGACAGCATTGAACTGGAAAATGTGGACACCGGTAGCAAAACCATGGTACCTTGCGACCTGGTGGTGCTCTCTTTGGGCGTGCGCCCGGAGAACGGATTGTATGAAAGCATTAAAAGCAGCTTCAGTCGCGTATATAACATCGGCGACAGCAACAAAATCGGCCGTATCCACAACGCCACAGAAGCCGCCTATCAATTGGCAATGTCCCTGTAAATCACATAAATAAATGACCCCGAACCACTCCGGTTCGGGGTTTTCTTCGCTTTACAGCACGATAAGTTTTTTGGTCACATTGGATAAGTTCTCTCGGCCGTGAGGGGACAGGTAGAGCACATCTTCAATGCGGATGCCGAATTTGTCCGGCAAGTAGATGCCAGGCTCCATAGAGGTCACATTGCCGGTTTGGTAAGCATCCCCGCTGCGGGGCGAGGCGTTATAACCCTCGTGTATTTCCAGCCCCACGCCGTGCCCCAGGGAGTGGCGGAAATATTGCGCCTTATCCTCCGCTGCCAGTACATCGTAGGCTGCTTGGTACACCTCTTTGCAGGGCACGCCGGTGCGCAGTGCCTGAATACCTGCCAGCTGGGCGCGGAGCACCAGGTCATAAGCTGCCTGCATTTCTGCTGTGGCGCTGCCCACGGCCACTGTGCGGGTCATATCCGAATGGTAGCCCCGGTAGGTGGCGCCAAAGTCAAACAGTACAAAGTCGCCCTTTTGCACTTCCCGATTCTCCGGCACACCGTGTGGCATGGAGGTATGGGCGCCGGTCAGGAGAATGGTGTCAAAACTGACGCCGTCCGAGCCGCCCAGCGCCATTAGATAGTCAAAGCGGGCAGCCAGTTCCTTTTCCGTTTTGCCGGGCTTTACATCGTTGAGCAGCTCTAAAAACGCCTTTTCCGCAATGCGGTTGGCGGTTTTCATTAGATCAATCTCCCACGGCTCTTTTACATTGCGCAGATCCATCACACCGTTGCCGACAGGGCGCAATTCGCCGCTGAAAATGCCTTGCAGCTGCGTGTACTGCCGGTAAGCAATGGTGCGATCCTCAAACAGCAAAATCTTGCAGTCGATTTTTGCCAGCAGGGCGTCCAGTTCGTCCCAAAAGCCGGTGGTAATCTCCGTCACCTGCACGCCGGTGTCCATCGCGTGGAGCCGGGCGGTCTCCGTATAGCGAGAGTCCACCAGTTGAAACACAGCCGTTGGCGTCACCAAGATCATGCCCTCGCTGGGGGAAAAGCCGCACACATAGTGCATATCGGCTTCATCCAGCAGCAGCAACGCGTCTGCACCGGCCGTTTTTACATAATTCATCATTTTTTCCGTATGCATAATATCACCTACACAATAGGATAGCACAGATTTTTTACTTGTCAATTCCAAATTTCTGTCTTATTTGTTTCTTTAGTATTGACAAGGCGGGCGGGGGTGTGCTATCGTTCCTTTGTAATAAAATCTTATCACTTCCGGGGGTAGTTATGGAAAAGTATTTGATCAATCCCAACCAGCGGATTGCCACCATCAACAAGGACATTTACGGCCATTTCAGCGAGCATCTGGGTCGCTGCATTTATGACGGCATATTTGTAGGCAAAGACTCTAAAATTCCCAATGCGAACGGTATGCGCACCGATGTGGTCACGGCACTGAAAGACATGGGCATTCCTGTGCTGCGCTGGCCCGGCGGCTGCTTTGCCGACGAGTACCACTGGACGGACGGTATCGGCGAACAGAAGGATCGTAAAAAGATGATCAACACCCACTGGGGTGGTGTGGTGGAGGACAACTCCTTTGGCACCCACGAGTATTTTGAGCTCATCCGCCAGCTGGGGTGTGACGCTTATGTAAACGGCAATGTAGGCTCCGGCTCCGTGCGGGAGATGAACGAGTGGGTCGAATATATGACCTTTGACGGCGTATCACCTATGGCGGACCTGCGGAAGAAGAATGGTGCCGATAAGCCCTGGAAGCTGCGCTACTTCGGCGTTGGCAACGAGAGCTGGGGCTGCGGCGGCCACATGAACGGCGATTACTATGCGGACGAGTTCCGCCGCTACAACACTTATGTGCGGGATTATACTGCCGGGGAGCATATTTACCGTGTAGCCTGCGGTCCCAATGCTTTTGACTTCAAATGGACGGAGCAAGTGATGCGCAAGGTGCCCGGCCAGGCGGACGGTCTGTCGCTCCACTACTACACCGTACCTTATAACTGGGATCACAAAGGCTCTGCCACGGAGTTTAATATAAAAGATTATGACCGTACGGTGGCCAAGGCCTACCGTATGGAGGAGTTGGTTCGCCGCCATACAGAGATTATGAATGCCCTGGACCCCCAAAAGCGAGTGGACCTGATTGTGGACGAGTGGGGTACCTGGTTTGATGTGGAACCGGGCACCAATCCGGGCTTTCTGTACCAGCTAAACACCATGCGGGACGCTATGGTGGCTGCGCTGACTTTGAATATTTTCAACAAGCACGCCGACCGGGTACAGATGGCGAATATTGCGCAGACAGTGAATGTACTGCAAGCAGTGATCCTAACCGAAGGGGACAAGATGGTGTTGACCCCCACATACCATGTGTTTAAGATGTATAAGGACCACCAACAAAACACGCTGATTGGCTCCTACCTGACCAACAGCAATACCGTAGAGTGCGAGGAGTGCAGTGCACCCCAGATGATCGAGTCCGCCTCTGTGGACGAGAACGGCACCATTTACGCCACGGTCACCAACATCAGCGCCACCAAAAAGGCCAAGATCAAGTGTCAGATCGCCGATACCAAAGTTTCAACCTTACGTGCTGAAATTCTTACCGGAGATATGCACGACAAAAATGACTTTTCCAATCCGGACGCGGTTCAGGTGCGCCCCTTTGACGGTGTACGCAAGCTGTCCGATGGTTTTGTAGCTGAACTGCCCCCTTGCAGTGTAGTAAAGTTCGTGATTAACGAAAAATAATGGAGGAGCTTTGCAAACGTTGTCTGCTGTATGAGGCAGGGGAACGAGCGGCCTATACACAGGTGCAAGCATATTTGGAAACAGTGCCACCGGAAGAACTGGCAAGTCCGACTGTGCGGAACAGTCGCCTAAGCCAATGCTGTCATTGCGACCAGCTGATCGCCGGTATGTGTCGCAAATGCGGCTGCTATGTGGAGGTACGCGCAGCACTGAAAGACAGTACTTGCCCACATACAGAGGGCAGAATGTGGTGATTTACGCCGACTTGAACGAATTCAGGTCGGCGTTTTCTATGGGCGGATTGTATGAAACGCCTTTTCCTTGACCATACTGTGGGTATGAGATTTTATGAGAAGAGCGGACGCTGGCTGCAGGCTCTGTGGGGCGCGTTCTGCATTGTGGCTGTCCTATTGGCTCTTTGCCAGTTGCTGCAGATCAGCGAGGATTTATGGAATCATCCATGGAGCAGCATAGCTGCAACCTTTGCCAGACAGGCGAAAAAAATGGCGCCTTATTTCATTGCCTTTGCTTTGCCGTATCATCTGTTACCAGGGAGTCGCACCAAGTGCGGGGTTTGGAGCGCCCTAAGTTACGGCCTGTTTACTGCTTTATTTACCGCTGTTACGAACAGCGATCCGGGATTGCTGTGGCCGATCCTGTTGGGGCTGGGAGCCGTGCTGTGCAAAGACAGAGTAGGGGAGAAGCAAGGAATGTTGCTGCTACCGATGCTCGCACTGTCACTTGCCGGTCTCTTGGGTGCAACGCACGGTTATTACGAAAGCGCACTGCTGTGGCTGCTGCGTAAGCTGGGCAACAATAACGCCGTTGCCGGCGTAGTCTTCGGCACCTTAAATACACTTTTGCGTCCGCTGTCCGCGGCGTTTGAACAACCGGTGTATCTGCACAGCGCCGGTGGTGCCGTGTGGTTGGACGGGCAAATTTTAACCGGCGCAAAGACCATTTTTGCCGCCAAACCGGATCGTTTGGCAACCGCGCTTTTTTTGTCCGGCAAAGGGCTGCAACTGTTCTTGTTACCCGGGTTTGCATGCACGCTGGCAGACTGTGGTAAGGCACGGAGCAAAGCCGCTCTGGCGTTATTTACCGTCGGGTGTGTACTCAGCGGCCATACGGAACTTTTTACCTTATTTTTAGCGCTGGAAAGTCCGTTTTTGCTGCTGGCCTTTGCCGGACTCACCGGCGGATGCTATTTGGTGTCTGTGCTGCTGGGTCTCCACTGGGGATTTTTGCAGAATGGGGGAATCGTGGAGTTTCTCCTGCACAACAGCAGCGGCGCACTGCCGTATCTTGTAGGCGTGACATTTTGCGTGCTGGCCTATTTTGTCAGCCGGTACGCCGTGGTACGCTATGGCATTGCGGAACACAGCTGCGTTTGGCTGCCGGAAGATCTGCGCCCACTGGTACAGGAACTGGGCGGTCTACAAAACATTCTTGCCATTGAAAATGACGGTGTGCAGGTGCGCAATAGCAAGCGAGTAAACACTTTGCTCCTGGAGGGAGAACTGAAGGAAGACCGTTTTATAACCGATGATCCGCAGATACAGACACTAAAAGAATATCTGCAGTAAAGAATTCGTTCTAAACAGAAAACAGCATATAAACGCCTTACGCACAGGAACAAGTGCTTTTCATTTGAAAGCTCAGTCGGTGGCAGAAGATTCATACGCAAAAAAGATAATCGCAAAAGGCACCGATGTGGTACCTTTTGCGATTTTAATATTGTTCAGAACAGGGGCTTGCATTTTGCTTTTGAATTTGCTATAATTATACAAAATTATTATTGTGTCCTCATAAAATGCGCAAAAGGGGAGAGCCTTGCGGCTCTGCCCCTCGTGTGTCAGCTGGTCGTTCACTTGAACAGGATTTCAAACTTCCAGCTGAGCTTTTTAATTGCCCTGCCTGCCAGCAGGGCTTTTATTATTGCCCGGAACATTTTTTTTACACCTCCTTGCAGTCCCAGGTAGCGAACTATTGATATTGGCAAGCGTGCGTGCGCTGTCGCTCGTCGCTTGCATAGTCCGTTGGAAGTAGGCCGGGTGCGGCAAGTCAAGGGAGAAAAGCAAAAAGTCTGCAACAAGGCATAAGGAAGAGTTTTTGCGTACCCTTTACTTGTCGTGCCTGGTCTGCTATATAACAGAAAAGCACCCCCTCCTGGGGGTGCTTTTTTTATTATTCGGTTGTTATTTTAATCGTGCGTAGCAAAATGCAGCTATTAGCATTGATATAAAAATCGCTAAAGCCTTCATTATTCACTTCCTTTCACTGTTTTCTCATATACCTGATGATTTCATCATCTGGTATCCCTAATACGGATATTGCTTTTTTTATAGTCTCTAATGTGGTCTTGTCCTCGTCTTTCTCTATTCGTTGGTACTGTCTTGCTGAAATGCCTATCATTTCTGCCGTCTGTTCTTGTGTGTATCCTTTGTTTTGTCTGTATTCCTTTAGCATTTTAATCACCGTATATATTCTCTCATATTGATTTAATGTGCACCACGACACTGTATGTCGTTTATTTTGAATTTTCTATTGACATTTGATGTCGTGTCTGTTAATAATGAATTGTAACGACACGATGTGTCGTACTGCTGGAGCGATCCAGTACATGACCGCCCCCGGGAAAGCCCCTATCTTCCCCGGGTGTGCGGCTTTGGAGGTGGTTTTATCCTTAGTCAGTACGATATAGAAACTGTAAAGGCGTTGCGTGATAGGGAGTGTTACCGTCTTGCACTTGATATGTGCATTGACTTGTATAGTGACCTTTCGGTTACGCATGAGGTGGCTTTTAAGTTTCTGAGTGATAACGGCTTGCTTACTCATTGTTATAGGGACTTTGAGTTAGTACAGTTACAAGATAATGCCGAAAAGTGGCAATCAATTCTTAATTCTTTCGATTTTGGAGGTTGTAAAAATGGTAGCAACGATTAAAGGACAGTTCCTGGAGCAGGGTACATTTAACCGAAAGACCGGCGAAACGGTCGCGTATAGTGAGGTTTTGTGTGAGGATAATACGGTGGTGCAAATCAACGACTATATCCCGCCTGCCGGTACAAAGAAGTTTGATCCGGTCAATATCCGGGTAAAAATTCATTCAACAAAATTCGGCTTGCTGATCCGTAACGCGGATAAGTAATATACCACCATAGTAAAGGAAGTGTCAGCAGTGAAACAGAAAGTAACCCCTTTCCTCTCCGTCCTGCTGGCACTTTCTTTTCTTATGCCTGCCGCTCTGTTTGCAAAGCCGATAAAAGCCCATGCGGCACAATTTTCTGTATCACCTACTTATGTTATGGTAAGTGATGATAATGCATACAATAAATCTACAAAATCATGGACGTTTGGCGGTGACGGCAATAACAACAACCCTATTTCTGTTAAGGATATAACATGGGGTCGGCAACAAAACTGCGCTATGGTATCTACGATTGCTTTTCGTGGCAATTCAATGAAGCAAGTGCAAGCGGGGGATAGCCTTACTATTACTGCTAATGTAGCCCTTTATGATTATGATAATTACGGCTACAACATGTATTTTTGTATCTTTGACAAGAATGGTAAGCAACTTATAAATCCTCGGCAGATGACTAAGCAAACCGCCTATAAATTTTCTTTTACATTTGAAGCTGCTAATGATATTGAGGGCTACTTTGGGTTTATCTCGGGTAAATTAAAATGCAATACCGCTTCGGAGTCCTCGCATGTTTTTACTGCGGCTATTACTGGGTGGACAGTAAACTGTAAACCTGGTGAAGTAGGCTTTTGGAACGCAGTAAAAGAAGCCCTTACCAATGTGCTTACCTGGCTTAAAGAAATTCGTGATAAGATTGTAAATGGCTTTAATGATCTTGGTAAAACGATTTCTAATCAGTTTTCCAACCTTGTTAAAAATGTACAGTCTATGATCGATAGTGTTAATAAGTGGCTGTCTGACACCTTGGATAATATCAAGCAGTTTATGTCCAATGTAGGCAAGTGGTTTACAAACCTTGGTAATTCTATATCCGGTTTCTTTGAAAAGCTGTGGAATAGGATATGGTGGGGCAATGAGAACGGAGAGAGCGAGTATGTAAAGCCGACGATCAGCAATAAGTTGCTTGATATTCTTGCCACTCTCCAGGACTACCAAGAGAAGCTAAAATCTACTATTGACACTATCGGCTCTGCTGCAAGTGATGTAGCTAACTATATCTCTGCTGGTACTTCCTTTGTTAATGGCGTTGTGGGTGTAGCCGGTGCCGGATTTACTGCACTTATTGTCTTTGGTATCGTCTTTGTGCTGGTGCGAAAGGTGGTGGGTCGGTGAAGTATATTATTGATTATATTATCGTCTTTACGGACTGGCTTATTACCGCCATTAAAGATATTTTACTGCTCCTGTGGAATGTAATATTGATCGTGGTTGAAGCAGGGAAGTTTTTAATATCTGTGGTTACTTCACTTCCCGCTTTGGTTACTGTGCCTGCTGTGGCTTTGGTCGTTGCTTGTGTTCTGTATAAAGTCCTCGGTCGAGAGGGGGGAGAAGCAAGCTAATGGAAGATCTCGCAAGCCTGTTTGGTCAAGGTTTTTCGATACTGTGGAATGCAAAGCTTCTTGGTATGCCAATTATGTTTTGGTTTGTTCTCGTAGCCATATTTGGTATTATCGGTAGTTTTCTGAAAGGTAAGAAAGAATGAAAAAGAAAATTATTTTTATCGTATCTCTGCTGCTTGCACTGTCTATACCGTCAGTAGCTTACGCAGAGGAATACGGAAATACATATCCGGCTTATGTGCCGGTGTCGGGAGGTGCGTATATTGAGGTTCAGTGTGCCCTTGGGCGTGGGACGCTTGTCTTTGCGCGTGAGTACAAAGACGGTTATTTTGGCTTTTACGGCAGTGGGTATAGCCCTGCTAATATATCGCGTAGTACCATCAGTGGCACCTACTATACGGCAGCTGGTGCAAAATATAATGCAAGGGTAAATGCAATGGGTGAAGCCCAATATTATCGTGAGACAAGTACACGGTATGAATGGATAAACCTTAATGTCACTAAAATCTATAATACGAATGTGAAGTTTGAGGACTTTAAAGATGATCGTGCTAATATCATTGATTTGTTTTCTTATGATCCTGTTACTTATCTCTGGCTGGCTTGTACTGTCGTTATAATTCTGCTGCTGATGTATATTGCTTGGAGGAGTTCTTGTGATTGAGTATTTTACTAAATTGATAGGGGAGTGCCCCAGCTATCTTTATGGCGTGGTGTATGTTCTCTCTTTCTTCCTGGTCTGTTTTGGCCTGTATGTCATATTGACATTGATAAAAGTATTTTTTAGTCCGTTCTTTAAGGGTTAGTGAGGTGATGATATATGCCCTTGTCTGTGATTGCTATGGAAGTGACTTCCGCAGCTGACGCCATTACGGAATTTACTTCTGTTTTTACCAAAGCCTGGGCTTTTTTGACCAGTAATTGGTACTTTCTTGCTTTGATCTGTGTGCCCCTGGGTGCTCTGCTTCTGTCTACAATTCTTGGTTTTATTCGGAGTAGGACCTAATGGTTGCCGAATGTTTTAACAAAGCCATTGAATTTATAACAATAACGGCAGAAGCTTGGTTTTCTCTTGTTATTGATGAGTGGCCGTTTTTCCCTTGGTTCCTGCTTGGCTTTGCTGGGTTCTTGCTTTTGGTGGTACTTCGTTTCGTCCTCCGAAAGGTGTATAGATAATGTTATATAATACATTTGATGATACTATTATGGAGCCTATCGGCTGGCTGTTTGAAGTGCTTAGTGGTGTGCTATATTTGCCGTTCCAATTCAATGAAGATACGATAATTGCCGGACTGATCGTCATTACACCGATCGCAGCCGGTGCCTTGTGTTTGATCATTGATTGGGTCTTTGATGTCCGGGATGAGTTTAGTAATTTTCATCGCTTGGAAGATTATACTTCTTCATTTCGGCAGCACTTCCAGCGCTACGGCCGACCTCGGCAGAGTAGGGTAGACCTCAAAGCCTTAAAGGAATACCAAGACTATAAGCATAAACAAGCTATGGAGTTGCAAGAAAAGAAGCACACATATACTCATGACTATTTGCAACAGCAGATGGCACATACAAAAATCAAAAACGCTATGCAAACGGAGCAGTCTACGCGCTTCTCCCAAAACATAGATAAGTTGAAAAACTATCAAGAGTATAAGGCAGGCCGTCAAGGCGGTTCCGTTCCGCCTGCCGTTCCTGCTTCGTACAAACCGAAAAAGGTCAATGGCGCTCCTGTTCCTCCTGGTAACCACCCTGAGTTGGATATTGAGGTGGATTGAGCACATGACATACAGAGACTATATAGAAAGGAGAAAATGCAATGCCTGTTTATCTTGCTGAAGCTGGTGCTCCTGGTGGCGTGAGTCTTGCTACTCTCGATACGCTGATCGCTGGCATTAAATCGGCTATTGCCTGGATCTTTAGCTTGTTTGCTCGGATCGTTAGCACGATCTCTTCAAACGATTTGCTTCTGTATCCTGTGCTGCTGTGTATGGTGATCGCAGCTGTTACACTTGCTATCCGCATTGTTCGTAAGTTTGGTATGAAGTCCCGCCGGTCTTAACCCGTGAGGGCGGCTTGTCCGCCTCCGGGTTAGACCGTATCAGTATTTAGAAAGGAGTTAAAATATGCCTGTTTCTGCTGCATTGACCGCAGCGATTACTACAAGTGACATTTTCAGCAGTATGACTACTGTCTTTGATCTGCTGATGGATCAGTTTACCACGACTGTGTCCACGATCACCAGTAATCCTTTGCTGTTCGTGCCTGTCCTCTGCGGCTTTGGTGGCGGCCTAATTATGGCCGGCGTTAAAGTCGTTCGTAAGCTGGGCGTGCGCGGTATGGGCGGTCGGCGCCGCCGCCGCGGTTAAATCTTAAATATAGGCGTGGTAGGGGCACGCCTTATTTTTTTTGGAGTGATTAATTTATGGAATTTATTAAAACACTGTTTCAGCTGTTCAATTATCTTTTTCAATCCGCTTTTGTATTCTCCCCTTTTATACTTCTTTTTACTTCCTTGGGTGTGCTTCTCGTCCTTTCTGCGGCTCTACAATCATTTTTTAGGGGGTACTATAAGAAGTGAATTTGTTTAATAAGAAAATCGCCAAACATAGCTTAGAGCCTTATTGTGTGATTGTTACTGGCGATAGGGGAGTAGGTAAGTCTACTTTGTTTGCCCTTATTGTAGAAGCAGCTAAGAAAGAGGGCTTGGATGTATTCTGCCAACTCCCTTATAAAGATTGTTACCAAATCCCACTTACATATATCACTAAGAAAGGCTATACCTACTTAGATATAGATAAACAGTGGCTATACTCTCACGACTTTAACCACTGTGTACTCTTAATTGATGAAGCAAAAACCGTTTGGCCTGCTCGTGGCTATGCTGATTGGACTATGCAGGATGAACAGTTCTTTAACTTCCTCCGTAAAAATGATATTCATTTATTCGCTGCTACTCAAGCCTATGATGGTCTTGATCTAAATGTAAAACGTGCTGCTGATGAAGTGTGGTACTTAACGCAGTTCTTTTGGCATTTTACACATATCGAATCAAGCCATACAACACTCTGTAAGGTCGCAGATAAACAAACAGAGGTGCAAGGCCGTATGTTTAAAAAAGGTATGCGAAAAGTTGCCTGGGATGTCTGTGAAGTGCCTTTGAAAAACTTTTTGTTTTGGCGTAAATCCTATTACGGCAGCTTCATTTCCAACTTTGTATTTGGAGAAAAGCCAAAGCCGCAGCTGGAAAGCTGGAACGATACGCCAGTGTTCAAATCTCTTTAAGTCTTATAATATAGTAAGATTATACTAGATTATAAGATGTCTATTTTATTTCTGTTGTCTATTGCTCAAATAAGAACCAAATAGGGGGTGTTTTTTATGGAGCGGAAGGTACCTAAACGCAGGATAGAAAAGATAGTTATAAGCGGTAATGTGATTGAATATTACAGGTACCAGAAGCCCTTAAATGTAGAACCGCGTGAGCATGATATAGAAAAGAATAAAGAGACCTCTGAGGGCAAAAGAGACCGTAACCTATATAGAGCGCGTGCTGACTTGCGCCGTGCGATTTGGTGTAATACAACTGCATATACTAAGTTTGTGACACTTACATATAAAGATACTGTTTTAGATCAAGATCAAGTTTTATATGATTGGAAGCAATTTATTAAAAATTTAAGACGAAAAGGATATAAAGTCCCTTATGTTTATATAACGGAGCACCAAAAGAAAAGGGGACTAAAAGAAGGCAATGAAGGGTGCTTACATATCCATGCTGTGCTTTTTATAGACGATTTTATTAGCGCTGATGTGATTAACGCCTGCTGGGGTAAAGGTCGTACAGAGATTAAAGCGCTTCGGTCAATCAAAAACCTTGGCGCTTATGTCTGCAAATATCTTACAAAAGAAGAGTTTGACCTTTACCATAAACATAGCTATCATTTGTCCCGCGGGCTGAAAAAGCCGGAGGTGCTGACTACTGATGGCTATATAGGCCAGTGGCGGGATATGTACTCGAATATTCACGAATATACAAAAGTCATTTATAGCAATGCAACGGAATTTGTTTACGCCGGAGCAGATGGCAGTATTCAATCGAATACCATACTTTATGAGCAGGGTATATTTAAGTAGGGTTGACTATTGGTGAATAAAATGCTATAATTATACAAAATTAATATTTTGTATAATTCAGGGGAGTTGAAACAGTGAAAAAAGCGGAATTTGGGCAATTACCCATGCCCGTACAGGACTATCTGTTGTATTTGGAGGCCATCAAAGGTCATAGCGAATTATCGGTGATCGAATATGCGTCGGATTTGCGTACCTTCTTTCGCTACCTTGCCAAGGAAAAAAATCTGTATCCGCCTGACACGCCGGACGATCAAATGGATCTACGGCAAATCAATATGGACTTTATCAAGACCATTACACTGAGCGACGCCTACCAGTTCTTAATCTACTGCAAGAACCAACGCGGCAACGCAGAAGCCACCCGTGCACGGCGTGTGATCGCCATACGGCGCTTTTTTATCTATTTAACGGACAACCGGCACTTACTGGAGGAAAATCCAATGAAAGTGCTGGACGCGCCGAAAACAAAAAAAGCCCTTCCAAAGTACATGACCTTGGAAGAAGCACGCCACTTATTATCCGTTGTAGACGGCAAACACAAAGAGCGGGATTACGCCATTTTGACCTTACTTCTAAACTGCGGTATGCGACTGAGCGAGTTGGTGTCCATTGATTATAATGATATAAAATCAAACGATACATTGGTGATCACCGGTAAAGGCAACAAGGAGCGCACCGTATACTTAAACGACGCCTGCAAAGCCGCCGTTTCCGCCTATATGCGGGTGCGGCCGCACGACGGTGTAAAAGACAAAGCTTTATTTCTAAGCAGCCGCAACCAACGGATCAGCCCCAAGACGGTACAACACATGGTGTACGCTTATTTGGACAAGGCAGGGCTGGGCGATCGAGGCCTGTCCGTGCATAAGCTGCGCCATACGGCGGCCACACTGATGTACCAAAATGGCCATGTGGATCTGCTGCTGCTTAAAGAGATCCTGGGCCATGAAAACCTGGGTACTACGGAAATCTATACCCACATCAGCGACGACGCAGCAAAGGCCGCCATTGAGGCCAATCCCCTTGCCGATCTCGATGGGCTTAAATCGAGATCACAGAACTGAACAAACTGGTCAACCCTGCATTACATAAGGCGGCTAACGCCACGAAAGCGGCGGAAATCAGATATTTTTTCAAATAATCCCGCACCTGAATTTCAGCGGGGGACTCCCCTGTTGCATCGTCTCGCTTGACGGACAGGTGAAAGATGGACTTGGACATATCGGTGCTGATTTTAATGGTGAGCATGACCACCGTCAGCAAAATAGAGGCCGCCGGAATCACCATCAGCACGCAAAACAGCACGCCTTTCAGCCGAAAAGTCATGTAATAGTAGCACACCTGCATACCGAAAGCAAAGCCGCAAGTCATGGGCACAAAATGGATCAACGGAAAGCCGATCATACAAAAGCCCAAAAAGACCGTTACCAAAAATATACTGAAATACAAGCAAAAATCATTGAGAAACAGCTGTAAAAAGCGGTTCTCCCCTACTCTGAGCAGCGCGTTGACTGTGTCGGAGCGAATTTGACGGTACAGTACGCTGCCCAACGCTAACCCACAGGTGTAAAATACCAGGGAATAGATGTAAGTTCTATGGGTCTCCCAGCGAAATGCGCGCAGCTCATCCGAAAACGCCGCCAGGTCCCGCTTCTCCCGAGGCTCACTCATAAGTGCACCCGCTTGTTGCTGACGGCTGCCAGCGCAGCGCACACCGGCATACCCAGCAGGCGCAGTACCAATAAACCGGCGCCGGAAGGTGCCATACAGTAATGTGCCACCGTTAGGACCATTGCAGGCACAATGGCAGCCAATGCCAATGGCAAGCGGCTGTTTTTCACCCCGCGAAGCGCCCATTTTGCAATGAGAAAGGTACAGAGAAAGTCGATCGCCGCACAGATATACGCGATCAGCTTAAAGTCCAGATCTAGTTTATACACCACCAGTGCCCCTACGGCACAGCAAGCACCAAAGCAGCACACGGTGGCCGCTGTGACACGAAGCAGATAAAGCAGCAATACGGTTTTTGTTTTGCCTATCTGAATTTTTGGCATACCATCACCCTCGCTATACCGTATGCGCCGCAAGTAAGGAATAGAACGAAAAAGGACTGCTCATAGAGCAGTCCTTTTTTTAAGTGTGCTTATTTCTCGATTTTTTCCTCTGCCTCTTTGGCGGTGTCGGATTTCTCAGTCAAAGCGTCGTCCTTATTCTTTTTGTTTTTCTTATTCTTGGCAGCTTCTCTGGCAGCTTCCACTTCCTTCTGGTGCTGCTCGGCTTTGGTCTTGTTGGTATTCACAGCCCAGCGCTGGATCCGCATTTTGTTGCGATCGGCACCGGTCTCAATGATCAGGTCCTCCTCGCGAATGGTGACCACTTTACCCACAATACCGCCGATGGTGATGATCTCATCGCCAATCTCCAAAGAAGAACGCATCTCCTGCTCTTCCTTCTGGCGCTTTTTCTGGGGACGGATCATGGTAAAGTACATCAGTACCACCATCACCAGCATCAAGATGATAAAGCTGTACTGGCTGGCGCCGCCCTTACCGGAAGCGCTGGCGCCGGCTGCGGCCTGTAACAAAATAAAGTTCATTTTAATTCCTCCTGAACATAGTACGACTATTATATTAAAGTTTTAACCGAATTGCAAGTCCTTTTCTATATTCTAGTATCCAATTTCACACAATATTCAGATTTGTACTGTGCAAAGCTGCCGTTATCCAACGCTTGTCTGATTTCTGCCATTAAATTGTTGTAGAAATACAAATTGTGCATCACTGCCAGGCGCATACCAAGCATCTCCCCTGCCTTGAGCAGATGGCGAATGTAACCCCGACTGTACCGGCGGCACACCGGGCAATCGCACTTGGGATCAATAGGCTTGTCGTCCCGGGCATACTTGGCGTTGTTCAAATTGATAATGCCGTCCTTGGTAAACAGATGACCGTGGCGGGCGTTGCGGGAGGGCATAACGCAGTCAAACAGGTCTACGCCGCGGCTGACCCCCTCTAAAATGTTGCCGGGCGTGCCGACGCCCATTAAATACCGAGGCTTGTCCGCCGGCATATACGGCTCTACGGCGCTGATAATACGGTACATATCCTCGGCAGGCTCCCCTACTGCCAGACCGCCGATGGCGTAGCCGTCGCAGTCCAGTTTAGCGATCTCCTGCATGTGCCATACACGCAGATCGTCGTAAGTGCAGCCTTGGTTGATCCCAAACAGCAGCTGGTTTTTGTTAATGGTGTCCGGCAAGGCGTTCAATCGCTCCATCTCTGCCTTGCAGCGCTCTAGCCAGCGCAGCGTGCGCGCGCAGGACTGCTTTGCGTAGTTGTAAGTGGCCGGGTTTTCCACGCACTCGTCAAAAGCCATAGCGATCGTAGATGCCAGATGGGACTGGATCTGCATGCTCTCCTCCGGACCCATAAAAATCTTCTTGCCGTTTACATGGGAATGGAAGGTGACTCCCTCCTCTTTGATCTGGTTCAACTTAGCCAGACTGAATACTTGGAACCCGCCGCTGTCTGTTAAAATCGGCCGCTTCCAGTCCGTAAAGCGGTGCAGACCGCCCATGTCCGCCACCAGATCGTCCCCAGGGCGCACATGCAGATGATAGGTGTTGCACAGCATGACCTGACAACCGATATGCTCCAGATCCTCGGTAGAAAGACCGCCTTTAATAGCCGCAGCGGTAGCTACATTCATAAACGCCGGCGTTTGTACCGTGCCGTGCACCGTTTCAAAGGTGCCGCGGCGAGCGTTGCCTTCTTTTTTTAATAAGGTATATTTTGCCATACTTTCTCTCCGTCAGCAGATAAACATTGCGTCGCCAAAGGAGAAGAAGCGGTACTTCTCCGCCACGGCGGTATTGTAAGCGTGCATAATGTGGTCAAATCCGGCAAAAGCACTAACCAGCATGATCAGCGTGCTCTCCGGCAGGTGGAAGTTGGTGATCAGTGCATCCATGCACTTGAATTCATACCCGGGATAAATAAAAATGCTGGTGTTATCGTCATCCTCGCAAATACAGCCGTTCTTGGTTGCCACAGACTCAATGGTGCGGCAGGAGGTGGTACCCACAGCAATCACCCGACCGCCGTTTGCCTTTGTACGGTTGATCAGCTCCGCCGTCTCAGCCGGCATGTGGTAGTGCTCCGTGTGCATTTTGTGCTTGGTTACATCTTCTACCTTAACCGGGCGGAAGGTGCCCAGCCCAACATGCAATGTCACATAGCCGATATTGACGCCAATGGCCTGAATATCCTTTAGCATTTGTGGAGTAAAGTGCAGACCGGCGGTAGGCGCCGCAGCGGAACCTAACTCCCGGCTGTACACCGTTTGATAACGCTCTTTATCTTGGAGCTTTTCCTTAATATACGGCGGCAGAGGCATTTGACCGATCTGGTCCAGTACCGCATAAATATTCCCCTGGCAGTCGAATTGCACCAACCGGTTGCCGTCCTCCTGTATCTCAATGACCGTGCCGTAGAGTTTGCCCTCGCCGAAGTTAAAGCGGGTGCCCACCTTGGCGCGCTTGCCCGGCTTGCACAGACACTCCCATACATTATTTTCCTTTTGGGTCAGCAGCAGGAATTCCACCACCGCACCGGTCTCTTCCTTAACGCCGTAGATACGGGCGGGAATGACCCGGGTATCGTTGAGGATCAGGCAGTCACCGGGGCGCAGATATTCCGGCAAATCCTTAAAAATCCGATGCTCCAGTTCGCCGCTGTCCTTGTGCAAGATCATCAGGCGCGAGCTGTTTCGCGGCTCCACCGGGGTCTGCGCGATCAATTCCTGGGGCAAATCGTAATAAAAATCAGAAGTTTTCATAATTATCTCCGCAAAAGTATTTGACATATATATATAGTAAGTGATATTATATCTAAAAGCAAGCGGTATTTATCCACCGCAGACGCTGTAAGATATTATATTGCAAAATGCTGCGTTTTACAAGGCATTTTTTTAAGGAGAGTCACAATGAACAAAAAGTACAAAGTCGGTATCGTCGGCGCAACCGGTATGGTCGGTCAGCGCTTCGCCCTGCTGCTGGAGAATCACCCCTGGTTTGAGGTGGTGTGCCTGGCAGCCTCTGCACGCTCTGCTGGTAAGCCTTACAAAGAGGCGCTGGGCAGCAGATGGTGCATGGATAAACCCATTCCCGCCAACATGGCAGACCTGCCGGTGTATGACGCCCAGGCAGATATAGAAAAGATCACCTCTATGGTAGACTTTGTGTTCTGCGCCGTGGATATGAAAAAGGATGAGATCCGCGCGCTGGAGGAACAGTATGCCAAGCACGAGTGCCCGGTGGTATCTAACAACTCTGCCAACCGGTTCACTCCGGATGTGCCCATGGTGGTGCCGGAGCTGAATCCCCAGCATATTGACATTATTCCCGCTCAGCGTAAACGTCTGGGCACCAAGCGCGGCTTTATCGCTGTAAAGTCCAACTGTTCTTTGCAGAGCTATGTACCCGCCATCTTCCCCCTGCACCAGAAGTACGGCATTAAGCGGGTGCTGGTGTGCACCTACCAGGCCATCAGCGGTGCAGGCAAGACCTTTGAGCGCTGGCCGGAGATGATCGACAATGTGATTCCTTACATCGGCGGTGAGGAAGAAAAGAGCGAGAAAGAGCCGCTGAAGCTGATGGGCCACATTGAGGGCGACCAGATTGTGTCTGCCGATGCACCGGCCTTTACTGCGCAGTGCATTCGCGTGCCTGTGACCAACGGTCACCTGGGCGCCGTATTTATGGACTTTGAGGGCGAGAAGCCCTCTGAAGAAGAGATTATTGAGGTGTGGAAGAACTACGCCGGTCGTGCCCAGGAGCTGAAGTTGCCCAGCGCGCCCAAACAGTTCCTGCACTACTTTACCGAGCCGGATCGCCCGCAGATTCACAGCGAGCGTGAGCTGGAGCACGGTATGGCCGTATCCATCGGCCGTCTGCGCCCGGATACACAGTATGATTACAAGTTTGTATGCCTGTCCCACAACACCCTGCGCGGCGCTGCCGGCGGAGCGGTGCTGCTGGCCGAATTGCTGGCAGCCGAGGGTTATATGGACTGATAACACAGCGAAAAGGAGATTTTTGATATGAAGAAGGATCCTATCTTTACAGGCGCAGCCGTTGCCATTATTACCCCTATGCATGAGGACGGCTGCGTAAATTATGACGAGTTTGCCCGGTTTGTGGACTGGCAGATTGACAACGGTACCGACGCCATCGTAATCTGCGGCACCACCGGCGAAAGTTCTACCCTGGATGTTGACGAGCACCTGGAGTGCATCAAGTGGTGCATCGAGTATGTAAACGGTCGTGTGCCGGTGATCGCCGGTACAGGCTCCAACTCCACCGCCAGTGCCATTGAAATGAGCAAGGAAGCATGCGAATACGGCGCAGACGCTCTGCTTTTGGTGACCCCCTACTACAACAAGACCAGCCAGGCCGGTCTGATCGCCCACTATACTGCGATTCACGATGCAACGGATAAGCCCATTGTGCTTTATAATGTGCCGTCCCGCACCGGACTGAATCTGCTGCCGGAGACGGCGCTGGAGCTGTCCAAGCTGCCCCGCATCAACGGCATTAAAGAGGCATCCGGCAATCTGGATCAAGTGGCTAAAGTGCACGAGCTGTGCGGTGACGCGCTGAACATTTGGAGCGGCAACGACGACCAGATCGTAGACATTCTGGAGCGCGGCGGTAAGGGTGTAATCAGTGTACTGTCTAATGTATGCCCCCAGGAAACGCACGACATTGTGGCTAAGTACCTGGACGGCGATGTGGACGGCTCCAAGGCGCTGATGGATCACTATTTTGAGCTGGCAAAGACCCTGTTCTGCGATGTGAATCCCATTCCGGTTAAGGACGCTGTGAACCGCATTGGTTACGCAGCCGGTCCATGCCGTATGCCGCTGGTACCCTTGAGCGAGGCCAATCAGCAGAAGATGCAGGCAACGCTGGAAAAGTATGGCCTGATCAAATAAAAAGCACAGGAAGTTCAAAGCTATGACGAGAATAATTATTACCGGCGCCAACGGCAAAATGGGTCATGTGATCCGCAGCGTTGTAGCCGGTCGGGAGGACTGCACGGTAGTAGCCGGTGTGGATTTTAACACCCAGGCGGCCGACTTCCCTATCTATAAAACGATTGCAGAGGTGCAGGAAGAAGCGGATGTGATTATCGACTTCTCCAACCCTGCCCTCTTAGACGATCTGCTGACCTATTCCGCCGCCAAGTCTATGCCCTTGGTCATCGCCACCACCGGCTACACGGCGGAGCAAAAGGCCAAGATTGAAGCCGCAGCTGAAAAGTGCCCCATCTTCTTCACTTATAATATGAGTATGGGCATTAACCTGCTGGCGACCTTAGCACAAAAAGCGGTCAATGTACTGGGACCGGACTTTGACATTGAAATTGTGGAGAAGCACCATAATCAGAAGATCGACGCTCCCAGCGGCACAGCATTGATGCTGGCAGATGCCATGTGCAAGGAGATCAATCATCCCATGAAGTACGAATATGACCGGCACGCCAAGCGCGAAAAGCGCACCCGGGATGAGATCGGCATTCATGCTGTACGAGGCGGCACCATTGTAGGCGAGCATGAGATCATCTTTGCCGGCAGGGACGAGATCATTACTTTGTCTCACTCTGCACGAAGCAAAGAGATCTTTGCCGTAGGCGCTGTGAACGCTGCCGTCTTTATGTGCGGAAAAGACGCCGGGCTGTATGACATGAGCCAAATGATTCACTAATTCTTGTCCCTATTCTGCGGAATAGGGACTTATTCTTTTTGGAGGACGGTATGAACCAGACAGAACAGGTCTTTCTCTCTCTGCTGCGGGATTATGTTTGCGGACAAAAATTAAAAGTTCTTCCCACCGTAGACTGGCAGGCACTGTATAACTTGGCGCAAAGTCATAATGTGACCGGCCTTGTGGGCCGTATCTTGGCAGATCTTCCTACCGATCATCGCCCTCCAAAAGCCCTTGCAGTGGCCTTTCGCCAAGGGATGGGTCAAACCCTAATGGCTTACGAAAAGCGCATGGTGGCCGTGCAGGTGATGGAGCAAACACTAACGGATGCCCACATCCCATACTTAACGGTGAAAGGCACCTGTACTGCGGCAGCCTATCCGGATCCCTCCTTGCGCACCTGCGGCGATACGGATATTGTGCTGACTCCAGAGCACCAGCGAGAAGCGGTACAGACTTTGGAACAGCGTGGCTTTGCCAAAAAAGTGACCCACGACGATGTGGTGATGCTCACCCTGCATGGGTTTGAATTTGAACTGCACACACGGTTGGAAAGCATTAACGATGGCTCTCGCGCCCTGCTGGCGAACCCTTTTGCGCCGGAAGTGGCATACAATAAATCCAAAAATATCTGGGTGCTGCAACCGGTATATGCCGTTTATTACACCGTGCTGCACCTGCTTCACCACATCAAAACCGGCGGTGCCGGCGTGCGTATGCTGCTGGACACAGACTTGCTCCTTCGCAAGGATCCGACACTTGCCCCACAGGTACTGGAATTGGCCGAGCGCAGCGGGTTGGAGCGTTCTTTTGGTTGTATCCTTGCCCTGTGTAAGCAGTGGCTGGATACACCCCTGCCCTGTTCGGTGCCGGCATTGGATACGGACACGGTAGAGAAGTTCGCTGCCGTGATTTTAGGCGGCGGCGTGTTCGGTCACGGCAACGGCAACACCGGTGCCGTATTCCTGGCCCGCCAAAAGGCCGCAGATGGCAGCAAAACGCCCTTTACCCGTTTGGTCGCATTGTTTCGCTACTGCTTCCCAAAAGCGGATTATATGGCCTACCAGTTCCCTTATTTGATCCGGCGGCCCTGTCTGCTTCCCTTTGCATACCTACACCGATTTTGTCGCGGTCTGTTTCGCAATCGAACCCACTCCGCGGCGGCATTGCAAGCCATTGCCGGCAAAAATCAAGGTGCTGCTCTGCTGCACCAGGTGTGGGCGGAGCTGGATTTATAATGTTACTATTTGTATAGCGTTGTTAGACAGTTCGTATATAATGCCTATTTACATCTCTTCCAAAAGTTGGTAAGCTTTTTGAAGAGGTGTATTTTTATGTCGAACGAACAAAATGAAAACAAAAAAGAAAGGCGACCCTTTGCCCCCGGTCTGTGCTTTAGTAAACTGGTATGGGTGTTTTTGATCTCCTGTGTGGTGGGCTTTTTAGTAGAGACCTTGTGGTGCTACATACGCCACGGCTACATTGAAAGCCGACAGTCTTTGGTGTACGGTCCCCTTTCTGTGGCCTATGGTATGGGTGCAGTGGTACTTACCATGGCGCTGTATAAGTTCCGAAATTCTCCGTGGTGGAAGATCTTTTTGGTGTCTTTTGTGGTAGGCACGGTTACGGAATATATCTGTTCTCTGGGGCAAGAGCTGGTGTTCGGGTCCGTTGCCTGGGATTACAGCAATGTACCGCTGAATATCAATGGTCGAGTGTGCCTACTGTACTCTATCTTTTGGGGTATTTTAGGCATTGTGTGGATCAAGCTGATCTACCCGCCTATGGCTAAGCTGATTGGTAAACTACCTATAAAACTGGGTAAAGTGCTCACTTGGGCATTTATCATCTTTTTTATTTTTGACGCCATTCTGTCCGCCTCCGCTGCACTGCGTATGGACCAAAGAGACAAAGGTGCAGCGCCTCGTAATGCCTTTGAATGCTATCTGGACGAACACTTTGACGATGCGCGCATGCACAGAATTTATGCGAACTCCGTCAGTACCGACCCGCAAAAGCAAGAAAATAAGTAAACCGAATCAGGGCAAAAAAAGGCACTGTCTGTTACAGACAGTGCCTTTTTATAGTGATTTGCGATTAAACCAACGCAATCCCCCAATCGGCAAAGTTACTGCCGGTGGCCGGGAAAGAGTCCACCGTAGAATAATCCATGGCAATGCTCTTAAACTTCTGCCCGGACAGGGTCACATTGCGGATCTCGGTTTTTACAACCATTTTGTACTTGGCTTTGGTGATCTTGCCGGTGGAGGTATTGATGGTGATGGAGCCGGTGCCGCCCGTGTAATGCATGGTCACATTCTTTTTGGCGTTACCGGTAGTCCATTTGCCGCCGTTCTCCTTAATCACCTGGTCTATGGCGTCATACATTGGGCCTGCAGTGGTAAAAAACCGCCCCTGGGGATCTGCACCGGGAGAACTCATTTGCACTGCCTTGGGCTTTATCGTCAAGGTAACGGTGCCGTTTTTATTGTCCTTAATGCTTAGGCTGGCGACATCCGTGTCTCTCAGGCGGGAGGTAATCAGAGACTTGCCGTTTAGGTCCGTATCTGCTGACTTATTCACAGAAGTGCTGGGCGGCAGCCCGGTAGAAAAAGTTAGATCCGTCAGCAGACTTTCAAAATAGCTGTCAAAAAAACTATTTTTACTGCCGTTAATGCGGGTATTGGTGACAAACATTTCCTTACAACCCAGCATTTTATAATAGGTAGAGATTTCTTCCGTTTCCAGATCCTTATACTTGGCGGTTTCTTTCTTTGTGGCATTGTAGGCCTTTACATAGTACCGTACTGCGTCCGCCGTGGTGTTCATCTGCACACCGGCGTACTTGCCCTTCTTAAACGGATCCTTGGCGGTGGTGACCGTCTTGGATGCGCTGTACGCACCGGAATAAGACTTCTTACCCTGATTCACATAAGCCTGCACCCGCACATAATACTTTTTGCCGCCTTTCAGGCCGGTGATGGTGGCAGAGGTGGCGTTGCCGTTGGTGACCTTCAGCGCTTTGGTCACCTTTTTGTCAAATTTAGAAGAGGTGCTGTACTACACCCGGTATCCGGAAACAGAAGGCGCCTTACTCCATTTGGCAGTAAAACCTAAACGCTCCGCGGAAACAGACTTAAAGTTCACTTTCGCCACCTTGGTGGTAACAGATTTGGCGCTGCTCCAACTGCTGTACTTTTTCTTTTTACCGCTGGTTTTATAGGTGCGCACACGCACATAATACTTGGTTTTGCTTTTCAGACCGCTGACCGTCTTGGCCGTAGTCTTATCTTTCTTGGCCGTAGCGGTTTTGCTGGTTTTGGAAGTAAATTTGGAGGAGGTGCTGTACTGCACCTGCTATCTAAAAGCAGAAAAAAGAGACTCCTGTGAGTCTCCTTTTTTATTTCTATTATGTAAGTATCACCAGCGCCAGGTTGCCCTCGCCACGGCTGACGATATGCAGCGGCTGATCCACCGGAACCTTGTCCTCCTGGTCAGTGCCCACCAGGCGCACCTGATCCACAGTCAAGAAGCCGTTGGTATGCCAGCTAATCAACTGACGGTTGCGCCGGAGAAATGGACTTAAATCATATACTCAATGGTGTTCTCCGGAGTGAGCATAGTCTCCGTATTATATAGCACCACCGCTTCCCTGCCCTTCTGCTCTGCAAAGGCATACAAGGTCTGCGTCTCTCCGTTAAGCATAGACTGGGGCAAAACGCGATTATACGCAAAGGGGTGGTCCACATCAGTCACAACAGACGAATCATTAAAGCCCTCCGTCACATAATATGGATCAAACAGGTAGACCCTGCCGTCCCGCTCGCCGGTAAGCAGCACATAGTGCCACTCGTCTAAAAACAAGCGCACCACGACGGCGCCGCCCCGATGGAGAGCGTCTGTTATAGGGCTTTGCTGACCCATATATACCCGATCGCCGGTGTAATACTCGGTGATGATCGGCAGCCGTCCTGCCTGTCCAAAGCCGGACAGCCAGTTGCTCAGGAACATCATCGCCGTACAGGAGGTGCCGCTTTTGCCAAAGGCGCCGTCCGGGCTGAATGCGTCCAGAGAAAACAGCATAATATTTCGGATCAGCTCCGGCGGGATCTGCTCCCGCTCAAAGAGAAAACTCACCGCATTAAGCATAGAGGTAGGGCCGCAGTCATAATCGGAAATTTGATAACGCAAAGGGCTCTTCATCAGTCTTGCTTCTCCATTAATGCCTGCGCCAGCCGGGCTGCCTTGCACAGTTCCTCCACAGTGGTGTATTCGTTCACAGCGTGGCAGTTATTCATAGCCGTAGCCACCACCAAACCCTGTATGCCGTGCGCGGACAGGATATTACAGTCGCTGCCGCCGTAAGTGTCCGTAAACCGAGGCGAAACTCCCACAGCTTCGCAGGCCCGTTTGAACCGCTGGGCAACAGGTGCGTCCGTGTCGACTCGATAACCGGTAATATGTATAGTATGGTTAAAATTCAGTTTGGCGTCCACCGCCTGTGCCTGCTCCACAAACTCGCTGTGAATTTCGTTGAGTCGATCCAGGGCGTCCTGATGGCACAAGGCGCGAATTTCGCCGGTAACGGTGCAACTGTCCGGCACAATGTTGGTGGCGCGACCGCCGGAAATGGTGCCCACATTTACCGTCACATCGCCCCATCTCCCACTGGGAAGATTGGCAACTGCGGCAGCAGCCACCTGAATGGCGTGCACGCCGTCCTCCGGCGCAAAGCCGGCGTGGGCTGCCTTGCCCACCACCTCTGCGGAAAAAGTAATCAGCGTAGGCGCTGCCACAGCACAGTCCCCTACCGGGCCGGACAAATCCATCACATACGCTGTCTTGGACTGCAGGCGCTGCGCATCAAATGCCTTAGCACCCACACAAAAATGCTCCTCTCCGGTGGTAAACAGCAGTTCCAGCGTCGGATGGGTTGCGCCGCTCTCTAACAGAGAAGCCGCACCCTCTAAGATTGCCGATACACCGGCAAAATCATCAGCACCTAATACCGTATCACCACAGGAGGTAATGCGACCGTTCTCGTCCGTAACCGCCTGCTTGCCCCGGGACGGCTCCACCGTGTCCATATGGGCAGAAAAGAGCACCGGCTCCAGCGATGGATCACCGGGAATGGTTGCCAGCAAGTTGCCGCAGGTACTGCCGGTGGCAGCGGCGGAGTCGTCTTCCGCCACCTGCACGCCCAGCGCCGTCAATCGTTCCTTAATGTAACGGCAAACAGCCTGCTCGTCAAAGGAGGGGCTGTCCAGTGCTACCAGATCCGTAAATGTCTTCACCAATCGTTCTTTGTTCATGCTATATCACCATTTCCTACAAATGTTCTATGATTTAATGATACAACCCTGTGGGTTGCCTGTCAATATAAAAAGAGCAGAAAGACACACTCTCTGCTCTTACCGTTTCCATTTACGGATTGATTTGCAGCTGCACGCCGTCGTCACCTGCAGTCAATGCAATTGCCTGTATGTCCTGATCCTGATGGAACACCAATGCACTTGCCAGCTGATCCTCCACCTGGCGGCGCACCGCGTCACGCAAACCGCGGGCGTTCTTCTTGGAACCATAGGCGATCTTTGCCAAATACACCGGCACACTGTCGTCATAGGTCAGGGTAATGCCCTTGTCCTGCATGCCGGGCACCAGTTCGTCCACCATCAAGCGGGCGATCCGCTGGAAGTTCTCAAAGGTCAGCTTGTTAAAGACGATCACCTCGTCCACACGACCCAGGAATTCCGGACGCAGGAAGCGCTCCAGGGCTTTCATGGTCACATCCCGGTTCATATCCGCCTGGGACTTGCCAAAGCCCACAGTGGCAGCGTCGGTTGATCCGGCATTAGAGGTCATCACAATAATGGTATTTTCAAAATTCACCGTGCGGCCCTGCGCATCTGTGATCCGACCCTCGTCCAGAATTTGCAGCAAAATGTTCAGCACATCTTTATGGGCCTTTTCAATCTCGTCAAACAGAATCACGCTGTAAGGCTTGCGCCGAACTTTCTCTGTCAACTGCCCGGCATCGTCATAGCCCACATAGCCGGGAGGCGAGCCGATGATACGAGAGACAGAAAACTTCTCCATATACTCGCTCATATCCAGGCGGATCAGGGCGTCCGGGGTATCAAACATATAGGCGGCCAACTGCTTAACCAGCTCCGTCTTGCCTACGCCGGTGGGACCCACAAAAATAAAGGACTGGGGCCGCTTGCGGGGACTGATTTGCACGCGACCTCGGCGCACGGCTGCGGCAACCTTTTCAATGGCTTCATCTTGGCCGATGATATGGGCTTTCAGTTCCGGCTCCAAACCGGCCAGTTTTTGAATATCCCCCTGCTCGATTTTTGCAGCAGGAATTCCTGTCCACATGGAGATCGCGCTGGCAATATCCGCCTCCAGCACCTGATTGTCTTTGGCCTTTTCCTGCAAAGCAGGCAGCTTTTCGTCAATGGCCATCACTTCGGTTTTTAGTTTGGAGATCAGCTCATAGTCAATCTGCTGGTCCTCCTCTGTGGGTTCAGACAGATTCTCAATATTCTCCTGCAAATTCCGTTTTTTGCCTTCCAGGATCTGCGCCTGGCTGATAGCCGGGTTGCGCAAATTGGCGCAGGTGCAGCTTTCATCCAGCAAGTCAATGGCTTTATCCGGCAGGTAACGGTCTGTTACATACCGCTCGCTCATCAGCACCGCTTTATAAACCAAGGTGTCGGAAATCTGCACCTTGTGGTACTGCTCGTAGTAGCCCTTAATGCCCAGCAGCATTTTGTAGGCGTCCTCCACGGATGGCTCCTCGATCTTCACCGGCTGGAACCGGCGCTCCAGGGCGGCATCCTTCTCTATAAACTTACGATACTCGGTAAAGGTGGTAGCGCCGATCACCTGAATTTCACCGCGAGAGAGCGCAGGCTTCAGGATATTTGCCGCGTTCATAGTACCCTCACTGTCGCCGGTGCCCACCAAATTGTGCACCTCGTCAATGAACAGAATAATATTGCCCTGGGCCTTCACCTCGTCCACCAGACCCTTGATCCGGCCCTCGAACTGGCCACGGAACTGGGTGCCGGCCACCAGTGCGGTCAGGTCCAGCAGATAGATCTCTTTGTCTGCCAGGCGCGCAGGCACCTGCCCCTTCGCAATGCGAATGGCCAGCCCCTCGGCAATGGCAGTCTTACCCACGCCCGGCTCGCCGATCAGGCAGGGGTTATTCTTGGTACGGCGGCACAGGATTTGTACCGTGCGGGAGATCTCCTGCTCTCTGCCGATAATGGCGTCCAGCTTGCCGTCCCGGGCTTTGCCGGTCAGGTTGGTGCAGTAGGTGTTCAGGTACTTTTTGCCGTCGTCTTTTTGGCGTTTGTTGCCTTTTTTCCCACGCTTTTTGCCCTGCTTTTGACCGCTTTCATTCTCATCCACAGCCAGTTCTCCGGCGTCGCCAAAAAGATCGGCAAAGGGCATGGTCTGGGCACCGTCCATATTCTCCGAGTTGAACATCCCGCTCATATCGCCAAAGTTAAAATCGCCCATATTTTCCATAAACTGGCTCATCTGCTCAGACGCCTGCTCCAGTTCTTCGTCAGAGATGCCCAGCTTATCAATCATCTGGTTAATAGAGCCGATATTCAGCTCCCGGGCGCACTGAATACAAAGCCCCTCCGGCTTTACCTCATCGCCCTCCATTTTTTGAATATAGATCACCGCCGGGCGTTCACCGCAGCGGGCACACATCTGTTGTTTCATAAATCGATCTCCTGATGAATATTGCTTATTTAGCAGTGTTTTGTGCCTTGTTCTCTTTCAGTTGCTTCAAAAATCCCGGCACATAGCCCAGGAGAGATACCAAGGCAGACACGGCGGACAGTGCCACCAGCACCCAGGTCACCACGGACGGCAGCGTAAAGTGGGTCACATTACACAAAGCGCCGTTCTCGCCAAAGGCTAAAATAATAATCATAGCAATGTAAAACACATTGGTGGCTACCTTGCCCCAGATCTCTGCTGCGGTGGGGCGCATACCCTTGGACAGCAGCAGCGCGCCGCCCAGCAACATCAGCACCTCTTTCACAATAAAGAAAAAAAACAGATACTTAATGGGGTTCTCCCAGTAGGTGTACAATAGCACGATTACAATCGCCATTTGGGACAGCTTATCCGCAATGGGGTCTAAGATCTTTCCCAGATTACTCACTTGATTAAACTTACGGGCAATCTTGCCGTCGAACAGGTCGGTTAACGCAGCGCAAATCATCACGATCACCGCCACCAGTTGATGCCCCTGAACAAACAGCACAGCAAACACCGGAATCAGTGCGATGCGGATAAAGGACAGCCAGTTGGGAATGGTATTCCAGCCGTCAAACAGGTCGTGCACATTTTCTTTTAATGTAGACATAACAGGTCCTCCTATAGTGTGGGAAGCAAAGTTTCCATATATTCTAAAATGGCGCTGTCTGCAAAGAACGCATACGCGCCGTTATCTTTCGGTAGCCAGTTGTTACCGGCCAGGTACGCCCAAACGCCGCTGACCAGCACCAAAAACAGACACCCCTTAACCAGCCCAAAGGCACCACCCAAAAGGCTGTTGGTCTGGGTAAATATCGTCTTTTTGCCCTGCTTCTTCCTTAGCATAGCGGAAAGCAGCCAACAAATCAAGGCAATAATTATGAACGATAATAAAAATAATGCGATTTTTACCAGTAAGCAAGCCACCGGTTCCACCAACTGCTGCATTACAAAATCTGCAGCCGTTTTGGCACTGCCTTTTTTCAGCGCGGCGAAGTCAAAATCCCCTTGCAACGCCTGGGGCAGCGCTTGCATTTTCTCCTGCAAGGCAGCCATAAAGGTGTCCACGCCGGAAGCGCCGGCGATTTTCTCCTGCACCTTGGCAAGGGCCTTTGGCTCCACCAGCTTGTCATACACCACTTGATAATACTGATGGCTGACGAACAGGGACACCGGCACGCCAACAGCGTACTTGGCTGTGCCGATCAAACCGGACAGCAGCCCCCGTCGAAAGCCCCATACCGCCATAAGTACCACCAGGGCGATCAATATATAATCCAAAATACTCAAGACTTGGTCTCTTCTTTCTCAATCACAGACTGGCGCTGCACAAACACATTGGAGGAAATCATGGTGATGGACCGGACTGCGTCCGTACAATCCGCTGTATGTACTGCACTGCCGTCTGACAGCTTATAAATTTTGATTTTATCGGCAAAAAGCACGGCTACCCGACTGCCGGAGGCAGACAGATCCTTGATCGCGCCCTGCACGGTAAAGGGCTTTTGCACCTTGCCGCCGGCGGTGATCCGCGCTACGGTATTTTGCGTGGCATTGCTATAAGAGCTGTACGCCACCACCAAATCGCCGCTGGCGCTATAATCATAGGCCACCGTTTGCACTTCGCCGTTTTTCAGCACCGTCTCCAGCTTATCTCCGTTTACCACGCTCACAAAGCTGCCGCCCACCACATACAGGCTGCTGCCCCGATAGGCTATGTCCAGCACCTGGGTGCCGGGCAGGTCAAAGCTGGCATAAGGCTCCGTGTCCTTTACACGCATCAAATAGAGCTTTGGCTGCAAGCGTGCATCCTTACTGTTCATGGCTACAAAAGCGACTTGACTGCCGTTGTCCCGAATGGCAATGTTGGTCACAAAGCCATAGGACAGGCTGTATTTCATCTTATCCGCGCGGGTCTTGGTGATCACCTGAACATCGCTGCGTTTATCCGCAGACTGCGTGGCGTAGACCACCTTGCCGTCGTCCGCCACATCGGCGCACAACAGGCCGGTCTTACTCTCAATCTCATACAAATTCTCACCACTGTAATCCAGCCGCAGCTTGGAGCCGCCCTGATCGTAAGTAACCAGATACGAGTCGGAAGCGGCGGTAATCGGATTGGCATAACCGTGTACAGCAGTGAATTCCTCCTTGCCGTCTGATGGATTCAGTACAGTTATGGAGCCGCCGGTGAGCACCGCCAGCTTCGCGCCCTGCTTATGAACCGTAACGCCATCGGAGCCGTCCAGCGCATAAGGAAAATTGCCGGTGAGCACGGACGATGTATCGCTGCCGCCGCGCAGGCTGCCAAAATCCACCTCGCACAGCTTTAGGATCACAATTGCCGCCAGCAGCACAGCCAGCACAATCCATACGATCCTGCGTACTTTTTTATCTTTTTGGCGCTTGCGTTCCCGCCGAAGCGCCTGCCGGTCTTCCGCTTCCACAAAAGCACCGCCTTTCTGTTTACATCTTAAAGTCTGCCGGGTCATACTCAACCCGGTTCAGGTACAGCCCCTGGGGCGGCGCCGTCTTACCGGCGCGCATGCGCTCCCCACTTTCAATAATCGCCGGCAAATCCGCCGGGTCAATCTTGCCCTCACTGACAAAAAGCAGCGTGCCAACGAGAATGCGTACCATATTGTAAAGGAAGCCGTCTGCGCTAACCTTAAACAGTACCATATCCCCTTGCCGCTCTACGGTAAAGGCGGTTATGGTGCGCACTGTGTCCTCCACATCGCTGCGTGCACTGCAAAAGCCGCGAAAATCGTGGGTGCCCAGGAACGCCTTGGCCCCCTGCTGCATACGCTCCAACCGAATTGGGTAGCGATATTGATACGCATAGCGCAGCAAAAACGGATCCCGAATGGCACCGTTGTACAGTTTATATACATATTCTTTCTCTCGGCAGCAGTACCGGGGGTGAAAATCAAGAGGAACCTCTCGGCAGTCCAGTACCGCAATATCCTTGGGCAGCACCGTATTCAGCGCTCGCACCACACCATCACAGGCAATGGACAGCTCTGTTTGAAAACTGACAAAATAACAATTTGCGTGCACACCGCTGTCTGTGCGGGAGCAGCCCTTTACCGGCAGCCGCGCGCCAAACACCTTTTCTACCGCGTTTTGGAACACTTCCTGCACGGTAACGGCATTTTTTTGCACCTGCCAGCCGTGGTAGTCTGCGCCGTCATATCCAATGTTTAACAACAAATTCCGCATAACTTAAAGCACCGAACCTAAAAAGTGATTCACCACAAAAATGCCTGCAATATACAGCACCACCGCCGCCAGCGCAAAAAAGTCACCGGTATGCAGGTGCATTTCTTTCATCTTGGTACGCCCGGCGCCGCCACGATAGCAGCGGCACTCCATAGCGTCCGCCAGCTCATTGGCACGGCGAAAAGAGGAGATGAACAAAGGAATCAAGATGGGCACCAATCCTTTGGCTCTGCGAATCAGTCCCCCGCTCTCCATATCGGCGCCCCGAGATTTCTGCGCCGCCATAATTTTGTCGATTTCCTCGATCAAAGTGGGAATAAACCGCAGGGCGATTGTCATAGTCATAGCAATCACATGCACATCAATCTTAAACACTTTTAGGGGTTTAAGCAGCCGCTCCAGAGCGTCCGTCAATTCCGTAGGCGAGGTGGTGTAAGTCAGCAGACTGCCTACAATCACCAGCTCGATAATGCGCACAGCCATAAAAACGGCAGTCATCACACCATCCATGGTGATCTTCAGCTTGCCAAGGCTCACCAGCGGCTCACCTTCGCCGTAAAATAGGTTAATAACGCCGGTAATGAGAATAATCACGACCAGGGGCTTAATGCTCTTCAAGATGGTTTTAGGCGGTATCTTAGACAGACCCACCGCCAGAATCATAAAGACGATGGCCAGTCCCAGGGACCAAAAGTTCTTGCACAAGAACACCGCCACCACCATCAAAAAGGTGAGCACGATCTTCATACGCGCATCCATACGGTGCACCGGGGAATTGCCGGGAAAATACTGACCAATGGTCATACTGGAATTCACAGGCGCACCCCCTCTCTCTTTAGGCGCTGAAATTCGCGCACGCCGTCGTCAACCGTAAAAATATCCGTGCGGCACGATACGCCACGCCGCCGCAGTTCTAAGAAAATATCCGTTACCTGGGGCACATTCAGCCCCATTTGGCGCAGTTCCTCCGCATTGGCGTACACATCGGCAACCGGGCCGTAGGCGGCCACCTGCCCCCGGTGCATCACCAGCACGCGGCGGCAAATGCGCGCCACATCTTCCATGGAGTGGGAGACGAAGAGCACCGTTGCCCCGGTACGGTCCCGGTAACTACGGATCAGATCTAAAATTTGATCCCTTCCGCGGGGGTCCAACCCGGCGCACGGCTCGTCTAAAATCAAAACCTTTGGCTCCATAGCTAAAATGGACGCAATGGCCACACGGCGCTTTTGCCCGCCGGAAAGATCAAAGGGCGATTGCTCCGCAAAATCACGGGACAGACCCACCAATTCCATAGAATGGAACACCCGGCGGCGAATTTCCTCGCTATCCAGTCCCATTTGCTTGGGACCGAAAGCGATCTCTTTATATACATCTTCTTCAAAAATTTGGTACTCCGGGTACTGAAAACATAGCCCTACCTGAAAGCGTACACGGCGAATTTGCTTGCGGTTTTGCTTACTCCAAATATCCGCACCGTCCACATACACTTTGCCGCTTTGGGGCTCTATCAGGCCGTTTAGGTGCTGGATGAGCGTGGATTTTCCGGAGCCGGTGTGACCGATAATGCCGACAATCTCGCCCTCCTCCACAGAGAAAGACACATCCTGCAGCGCCGCCGTCTCAAATGGCGTACCCACACTGTAACGGTAATTGAGTTTTTCACAGGTCAGTACAGCCAAGTTTTTGTTCCTCCAAGTTGGAAATCAATACGTCCACGCATTCCGCAGTGTTCAAAACTGCGTGTTCGGCAAAGCCCAGCCGATCCGCCAGTTCCGTTGCCTGGGGCACATCGAGGCCCAGGGCCTTCAGCTCATCCACATGGGCAAAAACCGCCCGCGGAGCGCCGTCCAGTCGGATCACGCCGTCGTCCATCACCACTACCCGATCGGCTTGCACCGCTTCATCCATATAATGGGTAATGAGCAGAATGGTGATCCCCTCTTCTTTGTTCAGTTTCTTCACGGTGTCCAGCACTTCTCGGCGGCCGCTGGGATCCAGCATCGCCGTGGGTTCGTCCAGCACAATACACAGGGGCCGCATGGCGATAATGCCTGCCACGGCTACCCGCTGTTTTTGACCGCCGGAAAGCTTGGAGGGCGATTTCAGCCGCTCCGCATACATGCCAACTGTCTTCAGTGCAGCATCCACCCGGCGACGGCATTCCTTTGGCTCCACGCCCAAATTCTCCACCCCAAAAGCCACATCCTCCTCTACAATTGAGGAGACGATTTGGTTGTCCGGGTTTTGAAACACCATACCCACCTTGCGGCGCGCATTATAGACCACATCTTCGTCTTGCGTCAGCGGCGTGCCGTCTACGATGACTTGCCCACTTTGGGGAAACAAAATGCCGTTAGAGAGCTTGGCTAATGTGGATTTGCCGGAGCCGTTATGCCCCAGCACCGCCACAAAGGAGCCCTTCTCGATCTGCAAGTTCAAATGGCTGAGCACCGGGCGGGACGCAGGCGCGTCCTTAGGTGCGTCCGGGTCCGCAGGATATGTAAATGTTACATCGTTAAATTCAAGAATTGCCATCTTTGCCTTTCCACACAGCGGTGGCACCGCAGGGCAGCACGCCGCCGGTTTCCGTCACCGGCAGGCCAATCTCGTCCGCAGACACAGAACCGCCCATTTGACGCACCAAAACATCTTCCAAAATATATTGCATTACCGAGGCAGACAGGCCGGTGGTATAAGAATTCAACACCACAGCCAGCGCGTCATCACTGAGCACCTGCTGCACCAGGGTCACAAAATCATATAAATTATCTTCCAGGTGCCAGATCTCACCTTTTGGCCCCCGGCCGTAGCTGGGCGGGTCCAGGATCACAATATCGTACCGGTTGCCCCGACGAATTTCTCGCTGCACAAACTTGATACAATCGTCCACGATCCAGCGCACAGCGCCGTCTGCCACGCCGGAGGCGGCCGCGTTCTCCTTGGCCCACTGGACCATACCCTTGGAGGCGTCCACATGGACTACCTGTGCACCGGATTTCAGGCAGGCAACCGTGGCACCGCCGGTATAGGCAAACAGGTTGAGTACCTTTACCGGACGGTCAGCGCCCTCAATCATGCCACGCACAAGATCCCAATTCACAGCCTGTTCCGGGAACAGGCCAGTGTGCTTAAAGCCCATGGTCTTGATGTTAAAAGTCAAGTCCTTATAGCGCACCTGCCACACAGCAGGAATGCGCTTAAAAGTCTGCCACTTGCCACCGCCGGTGCGGGAGCGCACATAGCGTGCCCCCGGCTGTGCCCACAAGCGGTTCTCCCGCGGGCTATTCCAAATCACCTGGGGGTCCGGACGAATCAGGATTTCTCTGGTCCAACGCTCCAGCTTTTCGCCGGCAGAGCAGTCTATCAGTTCATAATCTTTCCAGTCACTGGCTACACGCATTAACTCAATCTCTCCCGTACCACATCTGCAATTCGATTGCCCAGTCGGGTGATCTTTTCCAGATCTTTGCCCTCTAACATCACCCGCACCAAAGGCTCTGTACCGCTGACCCGAACCAACACGCGGCCGTCGCCCATCAAATCCATCTCAGCCTGTTGAACGGCAGAGATAATATATTCGTCATTGTTATATTTCTGCTTGCCCTCCGGTGTCACCTGCACATTGATGAGCACCTGCGGATAAACGGTCATAATCTTTGCCAGCTGAGACAGCTTTTTGCCGCTTTTCACCACTGTCTTAAGTAGCTGCACACCGCTAAGCTCACCGTCGCCGGTGGTGGCGTAATCCAGGAAAATCACATGACCGCTTTGCTCGCCGCCGATGTTATAGCCCTTTTGCAGCATACGCTCCAGCACGTAACGGTCACCCACTGCCGTCTTTTCACAGGCAATACCGTTCTCTTCGCAGAACTTAAAGAAGCCCATATTGCTCATCACCGTTACCACGGCGGTGTTCTTAGCCAGAGTGCCCTCGTCCAGCATCCGCTTGGCGCAAATGGCGATCACCTTGTCGCCGTCCACCAATTGGCCGTTTTCGTCCACCGCCAGCATACGGTCTGCGTCGCCATCAAATGCCAACCCTAAGTCCAGCCCATTGTCTGTTACAAACTGCATCAGCTCTTCCGGGTGGGTGGAGCCGCAGTGATCGTTGATATTCACACCGTCCGGCGTGTCGGAAAGCATATAACACCGGGCACCCAGAGCAGTAAAGATCTGTTTGGCACAAACGGAAGCGGAGCCGTTGGCGCAGTCCAAAGCGATATTCAGCCCGTCAAAGCGAACATCGGCGGTGTCCACCACATGGCGCACATAATCCTCCACGGCCGTCTTGCAATAGAGCCGATTGCCCACATCGCCGCCCAGCTTCTCCGGGATTTCTTCTGCACCGTCCAGGATAATAGCCTCAATTTCTTCTTCTATGGCGTCATCCAGCTTGTAGCCGGTGGACTGGAAGATCTTAATGCCGTTGTATTCGCAAGGGTTGTGTGAAGCGGAGATCATCACGCCGGCGTCACAGCCGTAGCGGCCGATCAGGTAAGCTACTGCCGGGGTAGGCACTACGCCCACAGAGAGCACATTCGCCCCCACAGCGCAAAGCCCGGCGGTGAGTGCCGCCTCCAGCATATCGCCGGACGCCCGGGTGTCTTTACCGATGAGCACCGTGGGTTTTCTGCCCAGCTCACCGGCCAAAACTTTGGCTGCCGCCTTGCCGATCGAGAGCGCCAGCTCGTTGGTTAAATCTTTATTGGCTATGCCACGCACGCCGTCTGTTCCAAACAATCTGCCCATACCATTCTCCTTTGTTGTTAAAAAGAACTGTGTGTTTCCGTCTATACCGGTTTGAATTTTAATTTACGATGGTTAAAGTAAAGTTTGCTGCCCGTCCTGCTGGAACCCCAAATGCCGGTAGGCCGCCGGGGTCACGCAGCGCCCACGGGGGGTGCGGCTGAGAAAGCCGATCTGCATCAAATACGGTTCGTACACATCCTCAATGGTCACTGCCTCTTCGCCGATGGCTGCGGCAATGGTTTCCAGCCCCACAGGTCCGCCGTTATAATTTTTAATCATAGTGGTCAGCAAGCGACGATCAATACCGTCCAGTCCCAGCTGATCGATCTCCATACGAGAGAGGGCATCCTCCGCCGCCTCAGCGTTGATTACGCCGTCGTACTTTACCTGGGCAAAGTCACGGCTGCGCTTGAGCAAACGGTTGGCGATACGCGGGGTGCCTCGGGAGCGGGAAGCGATCTGCAAGGCGCCGCCCTGTTCAATGGGAATATTCAAAATGCCCGCCGAGCGCTTAACGATGGTGGCAAGCTGCTCATCCGTGTAAAGCTCCAGCCGTAAGATCACGCCAAAGCGGTCACGCAGTGGCGCCGACAATTGCCCGGCACGGGTGGTGGCGCCAACTAAGGTGAAGTTGGGCAGATCGAGCCGAATAGAACGGGCGGATGGGCCTTTGCCGATGATAATATCCAGCGCACGGTCCTCCATCGCCGGATACAGCACTTCCTCAACGCTGCGGTTCAGACGGTGAATCTCGTCAATAAAGAGCACATCCCCCTCTTGCAGATTGGTAAGCAGTGCCGCCAGATCGCCCTGCTTCTCAATGGCCGGACCGCTGGTGACGCGAATGTTCACGCCCATCTCATTGGCAATAATGCCCGCCAGCGTGGTCTTGCCCAATCCGGGCGGACCGTACAGCAGCACATGATCCAGCGCCTCGCCACGGGTGCGCGCCGCCTCAATGTAAACAGCCAGGTTCTCTTTCACTTTATCTTGCCCAATATAGTCCTCCAGGGTCTTGGGACGCAGGGAATTCTCTATATCCGTATCCGTCTCCGTCAGGCCGGTAGACACAATACGATTTTCCAAGTCCATATCTTCCATAGGCAACTCCTAATCTGTTTGAGGCTTACAAATTGGCGGCCAGCTGGCGCAGCGCCCGGCGGATCATCTCGTCCACCGACAGGCCGGGTTCCATCTGACCCACAGCCACAGCGGCATCGCTTTGACCGTAGCCCAGAGCCACCAGCGCTTCCACCGCCTCTGCCGCAACAGAG
>FR885389.1:29689-30203 GCA_000436335.1 Clostridium sp. CAG:217 | reverse complement strand
CCGGCGGTATTGGCAGCGGCTGCCGCCTGCACCTCACTGCTGCTGCCCAAATCCAGCACGCCCATTTTATCTTTCAATTCCAGCACAATGCGCTCGGCAATCTTTTTGCCGATACCCGGCGCACGCGTCAGGGACTTGGCGTCCCCGCCGGCAATGCAAACGGCCAATCGATCCGCTGACAGCTCCGACAAGATTGCCAGCGCCGCCTTAGGTCCCACGCCGTTTACGGAGATCAGCAGCTTAAAGCAATCCAGCTCCGCCGTGGTGGCAAAGCCGTAAAGATCCAGTGCATCCTCCCGCACAGACAAGTAAGTGAAAAGCTGCACCGGCTTGCCCACGCCCGGCAGGGACTGTAAGGTAGTCAAAGTGGTGAAGCACTTAAACCCCACACCACCGCAGCTGACCACCGCAAAGTTCTGGTCAAAATAAGTGAGCGTACCGTCCAAACTGTAAATCATAAGTAACTCCTTATCGCAGGTTGCCCAACCGCCCCAGCAGGCTGCCGCTGGCGTGG
>FR885389.1:24852-29684 GCA_000436335.1 Clostridium sp. CAG:217 | reverse complement strand
GGCTGCCGCTGGCGTGGCCGTGACAGATGGCCATAGCCAGTGCGTCAGCCGTGTCGTCCGGCTTGGGTATTTTTTCTAAATTCAAAATCAGGCGGGTCATCTCCTGTACCTGCTTCTTCTCCGCCCGGCCATAGCCCACCACCGACTGTTTTACCTGCAAAGGGGTGTATTCAAAGATGGGCACATTTTTTTGTTGGGCGGACAGGGTGATGACCCCTCTGGCTTGCGCCACATCAATCACGGTCTTGGCGTTGTTGTTATAAAACAACTTCTCCATACTCATCACCTCCGGGTGATAGGTGTCAAACAGGCCGATCATATCCGTGTAGATCATTTGCAGCCGCAAAGGAAACGGCGTTTTGGCCTGCGTGGTGATGGCGCCGTAGTCCACCACAGAGAATTTATTGCCTTTATAGTCAAGCACGCCCCAGCCGATAATGGCATACCCGGGGTCAATACCAAGAATACGCATACTGACACTATCCCATAATAAATTTAAATTATTATAACACAAAGACGCACGGCTTGCAATATAATATATAAATTATTATATATGCACGCAGAAAGATAGGGAGCACCGTAGCGCTCCCCTATTCTCTTATCGCCCGGCGCCCTCGCCCCGCAGCTGATGAATAAATTTTTGCAGTTCAATGTTGTTAAAGGTGTACTGCCCCCGGTCCGTGCCCGGGATATAGTACCGTGCCGTAACCTCTCCATTAAGGACAGTAAAAGACTGGCGCAAGGTGGCAGTCATATAGTCGGCACACTGCCGCGCATTTGAGCCGCTTACGATCACCACGCCTACCCTTTTCGGCTTAGCAATCGGCGGCTTGGCGCCCCGTTTGAAGCGGGCGCTGTAATACCGCTGAAACCGGTCAATCACTGCCTTCAGCGGAGCCGGAAAAAAGTTATTATACACCGGAGTGAAGAACGCAATATAGTCCGCGTCTTCAAAGTCCTCAAAAAAAATATCCAGATCTTTGTTGGCGCAGCCCGCATGCTGCTCGCAAAAGCGGCAGTCGGTACAGGGCGCCGGCGCCAGCTTGTACGTATTATATTCTACGATCTTACAGTCGATAAAATACGGCTTCACCTGGCGGATCAATTCTTCGCTGACCCCATTTGGCCGAGGCGAACCGCCGATAATCAATAGTTTCTTCATCTCATCACCGCCCCTATTCTACCACACTTTGCCCTTGTTTTGAAGTCGTAATTGTGATAAACTTAAAAATAACACAAAAAAGAGGGCCTCGACTATGACCAAATTTTTGATACACAAATTCATTCCACGGGATGCAAAGCAAAACGCCAAAGACCGGCAGCGCTACGGCGTACTCAGCGGCATTGTGGGCATTCTCTGCAATCTGCTGCTATGCGTGCTGAAATTTATTTGCGGCACAGTGAGCCACTCGGTGTCTATCACCGCAGACGCCGCCAATAACCTGTCAGACGCTTCCTCCAACATCGTTACCGTAATCGGCGCAAAAATCGCAAGCAAGCCGGTAGATAACGACCACCCATTCGGCCACGGCAGGATGGAATACATTAGTGCCCTAATCGTGGATTTCTTTATTTTCCTAATGGGATTTGAGTTGGGCAAAAGCAGTATTGAAAAGATCATTCATCCCCAAGAGGTGCGGTTCAGTGCCGTAACCGTGGCGGTGCTTGTACTGTCCATTGGGATCAAGCTGTGGATGGCTTACTTTAACCAGGTACTGTATAAAGAGAGCAACAATCTCAATCTGAAAGCGGTACGCCAGGACAGCCTGAACGACTGCATTTCCACCGCCGCAGCCGGCGCGGCACTGCTGTTGTCTGCCTTTACCGCCTTTGATCGAGCAGACGGCATCATGGGGCTGCTGGTGGCCGCGTTTATCCTCGCCGGAGGTGTGAGCACCTTAAAGGACATTATGGGCCCCCTGCTGGGTCAGGTGCCCAGTAAAGAGTTGGTGGATGAGATTGAGCGCCGTATGCTGGCAGAACCGCTGATTGTAGGCGTGCACGACTTAATTATTCACGACTACGGCCCGGGGCGGGTCATTGCCTCTGCACATGCGGAAGTACCGGCAGATCAGGATATTATGGCGGTGCACAACGCCATTGACCGTGTGGAGCACCAAATTAGTAAAGAACTGCAAATTGTTATCTGTATTCACATGGATCCCATTGCAATCCATGACGCCACAGTGGATAAATACCGCAAACTCATGGCGGAAATTCTGCAAGACTACGATCCTGAGCTGCGCTTTCATGACTTTCGGCTGGTGGAGTGCAGTGACCACATGAACCTGATCATGGATATTGTGGTGCCCAAAGAACACAAAAAGCACCGCAGCCAAATTTTGAAGGAAGTACAAGCGGCCGTGCAGCAGCGTGACCCCCGGCTGCGAGTCGTGGCGACTATGGAGCACTCCTATATCTAAAATTTAACATTAAGAAACGCCCGGCAGTTTGGAACTGTCGGGCGTTTTGCTGTTTTGTTAATTCTTTGTACCAAAGGTGTAGTCAATGCCATTTTCATAGCACCAATCCGCAGCCTTTTTGCGCACATACTCGGTCTGAAATGCGTCAAACTTCTCGGAAAATTCCTTATAGGCATTAAAATATTTCCAAAAAGTCTCAACCACGGCATCATCCGGCGTTTGATCAAACACAGCCTTGATCTTGGCATTGCCGATAGAGTGAACAAACGCGCGCATCACTTCGCCGTCCGTTACATAAAAGTACGGAATATAGCCCAAAGACAGCAGATACGCCGATGTGCCGGTATCCTCCGGGTGATCCAAATCCGCCAGCTCCGCCATGCTGTGCACCTGCATATCCTGACGGGAGAACCAAAATTCCGACGCACCGCTCCAGCCTTTTCTTAAATTATCTTCGTTCAAAACAAACTGTTTCATCACTAAACCCTTTGCTGCAATTATTAACCAATGGACTTCATCAAACCGCCGTTTTTGATAATGTTCTGAATGAACGGCGGAAACGGCTGGGCCTGATACACCTTGCCGGTGGTCAGATCCGTGATCACGCCGCTGTCAAAATCCACCTGCACTTCATCGCCTTGGTTGATCTCGTTGGCAGCCTGGTCGCACTCTAAGATCGCAAGGCCGATATTAATGGCATTGCGGTAAAAAATACGAGCAAAGGTGGAGGCAATCACGCAGCTGATGCCGCTGGCCTTAATGGCAATGGGTGCGTGTTCACGAGAGGAGCCGCAACCAAAGTTCGCCTTGGCCACCATGATGTCACCGGGCTGCACCTTATTTACAAAATCCTTGTCAATATCTTCCATACAATGAGAAGCCAGCCAGGCCTCGTCACTTTTGTTCAGGTAGCGGGCAGGAATGATTACATCCGTGTCCACATTGTCGCCGAACTTATGTACCTTACCTTTTGCTATCATACCGTGACCTCCTTATACCGTAGCCGGGTCGGCAATATAGCCCTTGACCGCAGAGGCGGCAGCCACAGCGGGAGAGGCCAAGTAAATCTCAGACTCCGTGTGACCCATACGGCCCACAAAGTTTCGGTTTGAGGTGGAAACTGCTCGCTCACCGGCAGCCAAAATACCCATGTGACCGCCCAGACAGGGGCCGCAGGTAGGTGTAGACACGACTGCACCGGCCTCAATAAAGATCTGGGTCAGCCCCTCCTCAATGCACTGCAAATAAATGCGCTGGGTGGCCGGGATCACGATCACGCGCACATCCTGCGCTACCTTGCGACCTTTCAAAATTGCAGCAGCAGCGCGCATATCTTCCATTCTGCCATTGGTGCAGGAGCCAATCACCACCTGGTCAATAGCGATCTTTTCACCGTCCACCTGATCAATCGTATGGGTATTCTCCGGCAGATGCGGAAATGCCACGGTGGGCTTTAAGGTACTCAAATCAATTTTTACCGTGCGGGTGTATTCTGCGTCCGGGTCTGCCTCAAAAATCGTATATTCCCGCTCTGCGCGGCCATTCACATACTGCAAGGTCACATCATCTACCGGGAAAATTCCGTTTTTGGCGCCGCACTCTATGGCCATATTGCTGATGCACAGCCGATCGTCCATAGAAAGCTCCGCAATACCATCGCCGGTAAATTCCAAAGACTGGTAGAGGGCGCCGTCCACACCGATCTCACCGATCAAGTGCAGTACCACATCTTTCCCGCTGATAAAGGGCGCTTTTTTGCCGGTGATCTCAACCTTAATGGCGGAGGGAACCTTAAACCAAGCCTTACCGGTAACCATACCGGCAGCCATATCCGTGGAGCCTACGCCGGTGGAGAACGCACCCAGTGCACCGTAAGTACAGGTGTGGCTGTCTGCGCCGATCACGCAGTCACCACAGGCCACAATCCCCTGCTCCGGCAGCAATGCGTGCTCAATCCCCATGTTGCCCACATCAAAATAGTGGGTAATGCCGTGGGCACGGGCAAAAGTACGCACCTGCTTGCAGTTCTGCGCGGACTGGATGTCCTTATTGGGCGTAAAGTGGTCCATTACAAGGGCAATGCGGGTCTTATCAAACACGCCGTCCTTGCCAAATTTGTTCATCTCATTAATAGCAACCGGAGAGGTCACATCGTTGCCAAGTACCATATCCAGCTTGGCCTCAATCAATTGACCAGCTACTACATGATCCAAACCGGCGTGCGCCGCCAGGATCTTTTGCGTCATTGTCATTCCCATGATCGTCACCGTCCTTAAATATCGTCCGTAAAGGAACCGGCGCCGCGCTCCAGCGAGGTCACGCCGGTACGCGCCATTTCCACAATGCTAAAGCGCTGCTCCAGTCGCTGAATAAAGGCGTCCAGCATCTCCCCCGCACCGGTGAACTCCA
>FR885389.1:17545-24838 GCA_000436335.1 Clostridium sp. CAG:217 | reverse complement strand
CGGTGAACTCCAGGGTCACCGTCTCAGAAGAAATATCCAGCACACGAGCACCATAACCGGCGTTGAATGCCAAAAGGGCGTTTTTCTCCGGAATGCCCTGGGCGTGCACCTTCACCAACAGCAACTCGGAGGACACGGAATTGTCCGGAGTCAGCTCAGATACTTTCTCCACGATCTCCAGCTTTAACAGCTGGCGCTTGATCTGGCGAAAATTCTCCGGCTCCGTGTTGGTCTCAATGGTCATACGGGAAAAGTTCGGGTCCTCCGTCTCACTCACCGTCAGAGAGGAGATGTTGTATGCACGGCGGGAGAACAGGCTGGCCACCCGTTGCAGCACGCCGCTCTCGTTATCCACAAGAACAGATAAAACCAATTTCTCTTTCATCTTCCTTGCCTCCAATCAGTTAAACTGCTCGATAATGTCCGTGTGTGCGCCGCCGGGCGGAATCATCGGCAGCACATTGCTGTCCGGCGAAATACGGCAGTCCACCAACACCGGACCGGGATAAGCCAGCGCCTCTGCCAGCACAGCGTCAATATCATCATTGGTATGGATACGCAGCCCCTTTACGCCAAAGGCTTCTGCCACCTTCACAAAATCCGTAACGCGGTGGGGATCTGTATCAGAAAAGCGGTTGTCATAAAACAGCTTTTGCCACTGGCGCACCATACCCAGCACAGTGTTGTTCATAATGAACATCTTGACCGGGATATTGTAGGACGCCATGGTGGCCAGCTCAGACAGGTTCATATGGAAACCGCCGTCACCGGCAAACATCACCACGGTTTGATCCGGGCAGCCCATAGCCGCGCCAAAGGCAGCACCCATAGAATAGCCCATGGTGCCCAGTCCGCCGGAGGTCAGCAGGGTGCGGGGTCGGGTGTACTTATAGAACTGTGCCGCCCACAGCTGGTGCTGACCCACATCGGTGACCACAATGGTGTCGTCCGGGGTCTTTTCATCAATTTTTTCAATTAAGACCTGGGGATTTACAAAATCCCCAATCTGCAGCTGCTTAAAGGGATGCCGGCTGGCCTCGATCTCCGCTTTCCAGTCGCTGTGATCCATCTGCTCCACATTACGGGTCAGCATGGGCAGAATTTCTGCCAAGTCGCCACGCAGGTGGTAGTTGGAAAAGATGTTTTTGTCCATCTCCGCTGCGTCAATGTCAATATGTAAGATCTCTGCGTTAGGCGCAAACTTCTTGCGGTTGCCGGCCACACGGTCAGAGAAACGGGCGCCGCAAGTGATGAGCACATCGCAGTCATGCGCCGCCTTATTGGCCTCAAAATGGCCGTGCATACCGATCAGCCCCACGTGCAGCGGGTGGCCGTACGGAAATGCACCCAGACCCATAAGAGAGGACACCACCGGTGCATCCAGCTTCTCGGCAAAAGTAATCAGATCTTCACCCACTTTGGAGAGAATGGCGCCGCCACCAACATAAATCAGCGGTTTCTTGGCGTTTCTCAGCAATTCCAGCGCCCGATCTAAGCAAGACTGCTTGGGCATCTTAAACGGCTCAATCTCCACTTTCGGTTCCGCCACATAATCACAAGTGGCAGAAGTTATATCCTTGGGAATATCAACCAGAACAGGACCTTTGCGCCCGGTCTGGGCAATACGGAACGCCCGGCGCAGCGTGGGCGCCAGCTCCTCCACAGACTTGACCTGGAAGTTGTGCTTGGTAATGGGCATGGTAATACCGCAAATATCTACCTCCTGGAAGCTGTCTCGCCCCAAGCCGGAGGTGGCATAGTTGCAGGTAATGGCAACCACCGGCACAGAGTCCATATAGGCCGTGGCAATACCGGTTACCAGGTTGGTGGAGCCGGGACCGGAGGTGGCAAAGCACACGCCCACCTTGCCGGTAGCGCGGGCATAGCCGTCTGCCGCGTGGGACGCGCCCTGCTCATGGGCAGTCAAAATATGCTTAAAGGTGTCGCCATATTTATAAAGCTCGTCAAAAATATTCAGGATCGTACCGCCGGGATAACCAAAGATGGTATCTACGCCCTGTTCTTTCAAGACTTCAAGAACGATCTGAGAGCCATTGAGTTCCATTAATTTCCTCTCCTATCACAAAAATTTAATATATATTTTAGGATATTTGCGATACTATGTCAAGAAAAATTTATCCTTGTAAAAACAGCAGCATTGGTATATACTTATATTCGCACTAAAAACGTGTAATTCAGACATCGGAGCTAAAAGAATGAAACTTGGTATCGTAGGCTTGCCAAATGTTGGCAAAAGTACACTTTTTAACGCCATTACAAACGCAGGCGCCCAAAGCGCCAACTACCCCTTTTGCACAATAGAGCCGAATGTGGGTATGGTCAGCGTGCCGGACGAACGGCTGGACAAGCTGGCAGAAATGTACCACCCGGACAAATTCACGCCGGCCACCATTGAGTTTGTGGACATTGCAGGGCTGGTCAAAGGTGCGTCCAAGGGCGAGGGTCTGGGCAACAAATTTCTGTCTCATATCCGGGAGGTAGACGCCATTATCCATGTGGTGCGCTGCTTTGAGAATGACGACATCACACATGTGGACGGCTCTGTGGATCCGGCAAGGGACATTGAGACCATCAATTTGGAGCTGATCCTCTCGGATCTTGATATTCTGAATCGACGAATCGACAGCCGTAAAAAAGCCATGAAAGGCGACAAGACGCTGGCGCCGGAGGTGGCGTTTCTGGAGCGACTGGCCGCAGAGATGGAAGAAGGCAAAACCGCCCGCAGCGTGGAGATCAGTGAGGATGAACAAGAGTACCTGAAAGAAGTATCCCTCCTGACCATCAAGCCGGTGATCTATGCCTGCAATATGGGCGAGGACGACTTTAACGCCGGGATTGAGAGCAATCCGTTCTACAAAGCGGTGGAGGAGATCGCTGCCGCAGAGGGTGCGGAAACACTGCCCATCTGCGCAGAAATGGAAGCAGAGATCGCTCAACTGGACGAGGACGAAAAGGCCATGTTCCTTAGTGATATGGGACTGGAAAAAAGCGGCCTGGATCGGCTGATCAAGAAGAGTTATTCCCTTTTGGGTCTGATTTCCTACCTGACCGCCGGTAAACCGGAAGTGCGTGCCTGGACCATCAAAAAAGGCACCAAGGCGCCCCAGGCTGCCGGCAAGATCCACACAGACTTTGAGCGGGGCTTTATTCGCGCCGAGGTGGTTTCCTTTGACGATCTGGTGGCCTGCGGCGGTATGACGGCTGCCAAAGAGAAAGGCTTGGTCCGCAGTGAGGGCAAGGAGTATGTGATGCAGGACGGCGATGTAGTGCTGTTCCGCTTTAATGTATAAGCATTTTTAATTAATCACCATTTTGCGCGTTTTGTACATTATTAGCCAAGTTAAATAATAATTTTTTCTTGCAGAATGAAAAATTGTTGACTATGACCAATAACCGTTGTATAATCAATCATAAGGCAGGAAAATTATGTCAGCAACAAAAAAAACAGATATTGAATCGCTGGTTTCCGCCGCTCAAAGCGGCAGCGGAGAAGCTATAAATGCACTGGTCCACGCCATGCGCCCCACTGTGGAGATGATTGCCATGAAGTACATTCACTCTCCGCTGGAGAAGGACGATCTGGTCCAGGAGGGCATGATCGGTCTGCTGGCCGCCCTGCGTGCGTACCAACCGAAACGAGGCGCCGCTTTTCGCACGTTTGCCGGCACTTGTATTGAAAATGCAATACAAACCGCGCTGCGAAAATTCAGTCGGCGCAAAGATGTTCCCACGGGTAATATGGTTCCCTTGGAGGACTATCTGGATCATGCCGGTACAGCCGTCAGTGCGGAGGACGATTTTTTGGCCGCAGAGAGTGTGGCGCGCCTGAGCCGCGCGCTGGAGCAGCAGTTATCCCCCATGGAAAATGAGGTGCTGCGCCTGCACATCAGCGGTTTTCGATATGCGGATATTGCCTCCCGACTGAACAAAAGCCCAAAGGCGGTAGACAACGCATTACAGCGTATTCGTAAGAAGTTAACGCTTCTTTTTGAATAAATCTTATGAGAGGTAGTTAAGGTCCAATGTACGAAGACAAAACATTAGTCTGCAAGGATTGTGGGAACGAATTCGTCTTTACAGCCGGTGAACAGGAGTTCTATGCTGAAAAGGGATTTGTCAATGAGCCCCAGCGCTGCAAAGCTTGCCGTAGCGCAAGAAAAGCCGCCGCTCGCGGTCCCCGCGAAATGCACGACGCTGTTTGCGCCAACTGCGGCGCGGCCTGCAAGGTTCCCTTTGAGCCGCGGGAAGACCGTCCGGTTTATTGCAGCGAGTGCTTTGCGAACATGAAAGCAGAGTAACCGGTTATTGATATAAATCTATAAATAGCATCTATTTCAATAGCAAAAAAGAACAGCTATCCGCAAGGATAACTGTTCTTTTTCTTTTGTCTTATTTATTCTTTGCCGTTCCAGCAGTAGGTGCAAAGCTGATCCGCAGGAATACCTACGGAAGCGATCATATCGTCCAGTCGATGATAGCGCAAGCTGGTAAAGTGCAGCTTTTCGCCGATTTTTTCCACCATAGCAGCGTATTTTTCGCTGTCCGGGTCGGCATATTCTGCCAGCACTTCCTTTGTGGGATCGCCGCCCTCCAGCTCCAGGATCACACGACGAGTGATCAGTTCCATCTCTGAGGTGGAACGGGAAAAGTTCAGGTACTTACAACCAAACAGTAACGGCGGGCACGCCGGCCGGATATGCACTTCTTTTGCGCCGCTGGCGTACAAAAACTCCGTGGTTTCCCGCAGTTGGGTGCCGCGAACAATGGAGTCGTCAATCAGCAGCAGGCTCTTACCCTCAATCAAATCGTGCACCGGAATCAACTTCATCTTAGCGATCAGGTTGCGCTTGGTCTGGTTGGGTGGCATAAAGGAGCGAGGCCAGGTAGGCGTGTACTTAACAAACGGACGAGAAAACGGAATGCCGGAGGCGTTGGCATAGCCGATGGCGTGGGCAATGCCGGAGTCCGGCACACCAGCCACAATGTCCGGCTTGGCGTTGTCTCGGCCTGCCAGCAGCTCACCGCAGTGGTAACGCATTTTTTCCACGCTGATCCCTTGATAGGACGAGGACGGATAACCGTAATACACCCATAGGAAGGTGCAAATTTTCATTTTTTTGCCCGGTGCAACCAACTGCTGCACACCGTCCGGCGTTAGCACCACGATCTCGCCGGGGCCAAGTTCTCTGTCATCGGTATAGCCCAAGTTCAAATAGGCAAAGCTTTCAAAGCTGGCGCAGTAACCATCCGGCTTTTTGCCCAGCACAATGGGTGTGCGCCCCAGCTTATCCCGGGCAGCATACACCCCTTTGGGGGTCAAAAGCAGCATACTCATAGAGCCGTCGATCACATCTTGGGCGTAGCGAATACCCTCTACAAAATTTTCTTTTTGGTCGATCAGCGCTGCCACCAGTTCCGTGGGATTGATCTCGCCGTTGTGCATTTCAAAGAAATGGGCGTTGGTCCCGATAATCTCATCCACAATAGCGTCTGCATTATTGATCTTCCCTACCGTTGTAATGGCAAAGGTGCCGTGGTGGGAGCGCACCAGTATGGGCTGCGCTTCAAAATCGGAAATACAGCCGATGCCCATGGTGCCGTGCATCTCCTGAGACTCCTTGGTGAACTTCGTACGAAACGGCGCATTTTCAATATTATGTATGGCTTTGTCAAAACCGGTTTCCGGGTCATACACCGCCATTCCCGCCCGGCGCGTGCCCAGGTGGGAGTGGTAGTCCACCCCGAAAAACAAATCAAATACGCAATCTTCTTTGGATACTGCGGCAAAATATCCGCCCATTACTCCACATCCTCTCCTTGGAATGTGCTTATTATAACAGATGATTCGCAAAATACAAAGAAAAAATGCAATATTTTTACAAAATTAAGGCCAACGGTTATACCGATGGCCTTGTGGCGAAAAATTGCAGCCGATTTACAAACAGGCAGCCGTCTCCTACTGCCTTCGTTTATTTCGTTTTTGCCGATTTGACCGCGGACCATTTGGAGTAGACTTTTTTGCCTTTTTTGGCAATAAAAAAAGCCCGGTGCGCCTAGGCACACCGAGCCCCCGCAGTTAAACCACGGTCAGAGATACATCGTCCAGAATTACGCTGTCATCCGTGCCGCCGGTTGCTTCCAGATAGACTGTCACTGTGGTCACATTCTCCGGCACCACCGTACTGATTACCTGATAATAACCAAAATTCGGCGCCGTCTTAACCATATCCTGAGAACGCACCGACACATCAGCCGCATTTGATTCGCCGCCGGCTGCGTCTGTAAAGATGATCCTGCCAGTCACTGCCGGTTGATCCCCTACCCCTTGGGCATAAAAAGAAAGCCGGTAATAGCTGCCTGGGGCAGCTGCGAGCGTCTGGCGCATTTGCGCACCTGATGCCAGTTGCACCGCTGATAAACCGCTGTGCACCTGACCGGCGCCGGTGGCTTGCCCTGACAAAGCCTCGTTGTTCATCGTCCAGCCGGTGGGGACAGTATTGGTGAACTGCTCCATAGTGCCATTGGTCACCAATTCGCCGGGCAGCACCGTTCCGGCTGCACCGGTGGCACCGGTAGGTCCGGTAGGACCCGTGGCACCGGTAGGTCCTGTTGCGCCTGTAGGACCTGCAACACCTGTGGCTCCGGTAGCACCTGTTGCACCAGTAAGTCCTGTTGCGCCGGTAGCACCTGTTGCACCCGCTGTACCGGCAGGGCCTGTGGCGCCGGTAGCACCAGTAGGTCCTATTGCACCAGCAGGACCTGCAACGCCTGTGGCGCCGGTAGGTCCTGTTGCGCCTGCAAAACCAGCAGCTCCGGTTGCACCGGTTGGACCGGTGGGACCCATTTGGCCGTTACTACCCGGTGCACCGGTGGGACCTGTGGGCCCCATTTGTCCGTTACTGCCGGCCGCACCGGTAGCGCCCGTAGGACCCATAGGACCGGTAGGGCCGGTAGCGCCAACACCCGGACCTGTGGGGCCGATGGGCCCGGCCCTGGGGGGCCGATGGGACCGGTAGGCCCTGTTGGACCGGTAGGCCCTGTTGGACCGGTAGGCCCAACAACGGTGGGACAGCAGGAACAGGCAGGCTTGCAGCAAGCGTCGCAGCAAGGTTGGTTTTTATAAATCGTTGTATTCATCGGTTTTGCTCCTTATCCTCTCCAATAGACGGCAGGTTGGCAGAGTTCTGCAATGCGGCAAAATAGGCTGCGTTCTGCTGCACGGCGGCATCATCGGGTCGGTACGCTGCGGCTTGGGCATTGCAGCGGGCAGCC
>FR885389.1:5064-17540 GCA_000436335.1 Clostridium sp. CAG:217 | reverse complement strand
CTTGGGCATTGCAGCGGGCAGCCGCTGCATGATCTCCCATACGATCATAACAAACGCAAAGCCGCAGGTACGGCAAGTACCCGGTATCATCCGTGTTTACAAAGCCGCTATGCAGGTCCCGGGGCAGTTCCAGCGCCCACTTGTACCAACAAATCGCCGCCGGATAATCCCCTTGTTCCAGTAACAGATCACCGCAACCGCATACCAGGTCCGCCCGAGGTGCTCCCAGGGCAAAGCTCCGGCACAATGCAGCAAACGCACCCTTCCGATCCCCTTGGACGTGCAGGGCTGCACTCAGGAACTTGCAGGCCTCCAACTGATCCGGCAGCCAGCCGTCGCCGGGCGCCAAAAACGCCTGCAATTCCTGTACCGCACGGTCATACTGCCGATGGTAGTATAACTCCCGCCCGTAGTAGAATCGATCACGGGGCGTAAAAGACTCCCCTGCCGCCGCCATCTTTTCATAGATTCGTAGGTTTCGGGTGGTGTACGCTGTCTTGATTGAACGATGCGTCACGGCAATATTCACTGTAATTCTGGTGCCCGGGCACTGAATATATTCGTGTACCCGACCGTGCCAAACCGGTCTTGCCGCGCGGCGCACCAACCGCTCTCTATCAAAGAAAAAAGTGGGATTGCCACGACTGTCAAAGCCGGCGTTGTAGCGCATCATCACCACATCTGCCGGGGATTGGTCCAGCCGATTTTTCAGACACAACAACGCATCCAGATCCTCCGGCAACAGCACATCGTCTGCGTCCAGCCACAGGATATAATCCCCGGTGGCCTTGGCAAAGGATGCATTGCGTGCCGCTGCAAAATCATCTACCCAGGCAAAGTCAAAAATCCGATCGGTATAGGCAGCCGCCACCGCCTTGGTGCCGTCCAAGCTGCCAGTGTCTACCACAATGATCTCATCCACCGCCGGTGCCACGCTCTCCAGGCACCGTCCCAGTACCGCTTCCTCGTCCCGCACGATCATACAAAGGCTGATACTCGCCACTGTCACCCCTCCTACGAACCTATCTCATTCTATGCAAAAGAGAAAAATCTGTGTTTTTGCATTTTTTGTAAAAATTCTCTTGACTTTCCCACATACGCTATGCTATACTACCAAAGCAAGATAGCTACGGGGCATTAGCGCAGTTGGGAGCGCGCCACACTGGCAGTGTGGAGGTCAGGGGTTCGAATCCCCTATGCTCCACCAAGTCCACTGTAATTTCGGTTACAGTGGCTTTTTTATTTTCAGCGTACATAAAGCAGCGGAACCACCAACCAATAGGAGGAAAACCATGCGCCAATGGCCACTGAAACGAACGCGATTCAAGAAAGTGCTTCCCGCCCTGTTCTGCGCCGGTATTGCCGTACTGCTTCCCCTGCTCACCGGCTGCAAAAGAGAAGCGCCCACGGTTACCGAACCTACAACCGCAGTTACCACCACAGAAAACGCCGCACAAACATTTGCCAGCCAGCGGGTGGAGGACAGCATTCAGACTGCGCTGGAGCTGGTGAAGAAGAACCCTGTGGGCGGCTGGTCCTCCACGGTCAGCTACGCATACAAACAGGACAATGCCGCCTATGCCGAGCTAAACGGCGACCAACAGGCACTTTATGACGAAATGCTCCCAAAAGTTAAAGATTTGACCCCTTTTACATACACGGCCAAGGACCGGGGCTACGCTGTTCTGGACAATGTTTTGATGGCTGCATCCGCGCTGTGTCGGGACCACCCGGAATATGAGAATTATTTTGATATAGAAGAAGTCGTAGAGGGCGACCGCACCACGGCTCTGCGGGCCTGCTACTTTTTGCCCTACGACGCAACAGGCGCCGCAGCGGATACCAAGCAGATAAAAGAGGAAATACAGATCTTTGAAGAAGAATGCAATTTGATCGTCAGCGCCATTCCAAAGACCTTTAGCACCTACGACAAGTACCGCTATCTGGCAGCGGTGATCTCCTTGCGCACCACTTATGACAACGACTCCGCCGGCGGCAAACCTACTGCCACCGCCTACGGCGCCATTGAGGGCGGGTCGTCCATTTGTCAGGGCTATGCCAGCGGATTTGAATACCTTTGCCGCAAGGCAAATTTGTGGTGCACACAGGTCAGCGGCGTGTCCCAAGACACCGCCCACGCCTGGAACCTGGTAAAACTGGAAAGCGGCACCTACCATGTAGATTTGACCTGGGCCGAAGCAGATGGCAACACGCCGCTGGACCCCGCCTGGCAAAGCTATTTTATGCTGACCCAAGAGGAAATCCTGCTGGATCACCAAATGGACGACGGCACAGTGGCCACCGGCAAAAATCAGCCCCAAACCGCAGCGCCGTAACGCCTGCTAAGATTGGGAGCGATAGTAAAAAAGCAAAAGGACCTTGCAACAGCAGGGTCCTTTATTAAGTCAAAATATCACTCTTTCACTGTCAAGGCACTAAATGCGTCGCGAACGGTGCGCACCGGCACAATATCCAACTCTTTTTTTAGTTCCTTGGACAGGGATTTGTAATTATGGAATGGGATCACACAGCGCTGGAAGCCCAAGCGACCGGCCTCCTGCACGCGCTGTTCGCAATGGCTGACAGCGCGAATTTCGCCAGCCAAGCCGATCTCGCCAAAGGCCAGCACCTTGTCGCCGATCACCGCGTCCTTCAGCGAGGACACCAGCGCCATTGCCACAGACAGATCCGCCGCCGGCTCGTCCAACCGCAGACCGCTGACCACATTGATATAAGCATCCATGGTGTTGAAGAAAAAGCCCGCCCGCTTTTCCAATACCGCAATGAGCATTGCCATACGGTTAAAATCAAAGCCGGTGCTCATACGCCGGGGCGTGCCGAAGCCGGTTGCCGTTACCAATCCCTGCACCTCCGCCAAAATGGGGCGAGAGCCTTCCATTACACAGGCCACACAGGTGCCGCTGGCGTTCTTCGGACGACCGGAGAGCATCATCAACGAGGGATTTTCCACTTCCAAAAGCCCCTCTTGAGTCATCTCAAACACACCGATCTCATTGGTGGAGCCGAAGCGGTTCTTCACCCCTCGGAGAATACGGTAAGAGTAGTTCCGCTCGCCCTCAAAGTACAGCACCGTATCCACAATATGCTCCAGCACCTTAGGTCCGGCAATGGCGCCGTCCTTGTTCACATGGCCTACTACAAAAATAGGGATACCGTAGGTTTTGGCTGTGTGCATAAAAATATTGGTGCACTCCCGCACCTGGGTCACAGATCCGGCAGAAGAAGTCACCTGATCGTACACCATGGTTTGAATGGAGTCAATGATCACAATATCCGGCTTTTCGCTGCGGATGGTCTCGGCAATACTGCCCACATCCGTCTCTGCCAAAATGTATAGACTGTCCGTAGTCACACCCAGCCGATTGGCACGCAGTTTGATCTGATTGGCAGACTCCTCGCCACTCACATAGAGAATGGTATGGTGCTGTCCCAAGTGCTGACAGGCTTGCAGCAAAATGGTGGATTTACCGATACCCGGATCGCCACCTAAGAGCACCAGGCTGCCCTCTACGATACCGCCGCCCAGCACCCGGTCAAACTCATGAATACCGGTGGAAATACGCCGCTCCACGTCTTCTGTAATTTCCGACAAACGTTTTAACGGTCGCGAGGCATAACCGCCGCTGCTGCGCTTGGTGCCTGTGGATTTAACCGCAGGGGTCTCCTCATTCATGGTGTTCCACTCGCCACAGCCCGGGCACTTGCCGTACCACTTGCCGCTCTCATAGCCGCATTCGCTGCAAATATACATACTCCTCTGTTTTGCCATTACGGTAACTCCCCTGTTTTCATGGTGTCGCTAAGCCCTGCCAAAATGCAAAAGGCCACGCGGCGCCGATAAACATCCTGTTTTAACTGATTATTTTCTTTTACATTGCTCATAAAGCCGCACTCCACCATCACGGAGGGCACTTTGGCTTGATAAAGCAGATAATAGCTGTCGTCCGACGGCTTGTTCTCCCGACGATTACCCGGCTGCAAGTGCTGCTTGTCATAAGCTAAAATATGAGCAGCCAGTGCCTTGCTCAACGGATCGTTTACCGTGTACCAAATCTGCATCCCCCACTGGGAAGTATCGGCAAAATGGTTTTGATGAATAGAAACCAGCACTGCGTTATCCACGCTGTTAATATAGTCAAAACGGTTATACAAATCTGAGCGTTTTTTGTTGTCCCCGGCCTTGTAGACCAGGTAGTCCCCGGTGCGGGTCATAGAGGCGGGTATGCCGCTGATCACCGCAAAAGCATACAAATCCCGTGCAATGGCCAGGTTGATCTCTTTCTCTGCCGTGCCGTCCGCCGCCACCGTGCCTACATCCATGCCGCCGTGGCCCGGGTCGATGACCAAATTGTAGCGCGCCTTGGGGTACTGCACCGCCGAGGGCACAGACTGCCGCAACAGCACTTGCAGAGACAGGCAGGTCACAAACACAAACGCCACGCACAGCGCAGCGGGAAAAACACGCTTCACAAAAATCACCCGTACATACTATGCGGGTGCGCCCTTGCTTATTATTATAACCGCCCGGCGTGCCCGGCGCAAGTACAGGTTGCATTTTAAGACGGACTGGGTTATAATTTGGACAGAAAGGCGTGATTTTATGAAAATTGTAAATTTAGACGGCTATACCACCAACCCCGGCGACCAAAGCTGGGACTGGATGGGCAACTATGGCGACTATAAGGTCTATGACCGTACAACGGCTGACCAAGTGGTAGAACGCGCCAAAGGTGCAAATTTGCTGATTATCAACAAAACTGTCCTTGACCGTGCAACGCTGGAAACATTGCGCCCGGAGCTGGAATACATCGGGCTGCAATCCACCGGCTACAATGTGGTAGACTGTGCGGCAGCCAAGGAACTGGGTATTACCGTGTGCAACATTCCCGCTTACTCCACCAATGCGGTGGCGCAGCTGGTGTTTGCTTTTATCCTGTCCTTTACCAACCAGGTTGCAGTGCATACACAGGCGGTAGAAAACGGTGAATGGTGCCGTTGCCCGGACTTTTGTTTTTGGAAAACACCGCTGATGGAATTAGACGGCAAAACCTTGGGCATCTTTGGGTTTGGCGCCATCGGGCACAGAGTGGCACAGATTGCAGAAACATTCGGTATGCAAGTGCTGGTGTGCACACCGCACGAAAAGCCGCTTGACGGGCTGCACAGCACCCGATTTGCAGATGCGGATACGGTGCTGGCAAACAGCGACATCATCACTTGCCACTGTCCCCTGACACCGGACACCCAGGGTATGATGAACGCGGCGGCCTTTGACAAGATGAAAGACGGCGCGATCTTTATCAACACCAGCCGCGGACCGGTGGTGGACGAGGATGCATTGGCGCAGGCGTTAAACAGCGGCAAGCTGGCAGGCGCCGGGCTGGATGTGCTCTCTACCGAGCCGCCGGCAACAGACAACCCCCTGCTGCACGCAAAAAATTGCCGCATTACCCCCCATATTGCTTGGGCAGCCTATGAAACCCGTGCCAGACTGCTTGGCATTCTGCAAGCGAATATTGCCGCCTACTTAGACGGCAAACCGCAGAACGTGGTGAATGGGTAAAATATAAGGCAGGAGGCGACAATCTGCCGCCCGAATAATCCCTCAGTCGCGCAAGCGCGCCAGCTCCCTTTACAAGGGAGCCTTATTGGTTACACATTCTCGCCCCCCTTGTAAAGGGGGGAAAGCGGCGCAGCCGCAGGGGGGATTTTAAGCAGACGGAAGTTTGTTCCCGCGCATAACCTCTCATACATAAAACAACACCCTCGACCAATGGTCGAGGGTGTTTTCTATGCTTTGATTAGAACTCCGTGCCGGGATTTTCCTTATCCGGGTCCGTGGTGCTCTGGCTCAGTGCTGTTTGGGCGGTGAACCACTCTACATCTAAAGTCGGAGTATCGTATGCTTTCATTCTATTGTCCTCCTTCTTTAGTTCACTGCGGAAACAGCGCCGTTTACGCACTGATAAATATCACCATAAACCACAAAGGGTACCTGGGTGTTCATACGAGAAGTACGGTAGCTCACATACATACGCATATAATGGCTGCCCGTATCGCTGCCCTTCTTGGTCATGGTAAAGGTGCCGGAATTGGGACTGCCCGTCCAGTTGGCAACATTGCGGGACACAACCGTTGTCGCACCGTCGCCGCCCTTCACAAGGGTGTCCTTTCCGTTCTTAGTGGCGGAGTAAATCACACCCACCTCCAAGACGGTCACATCCGCACCGGCAGAATAATCACAGGACATGGTAAACTTCTCGTCTGCAAAGAAGCCTACGCCATTCAAAGCCGGCGTGCCGCTCTCTGCCTGCTCCTGCAAATTTTTGGGCAGATCATTTAAGCTGGCGTATGCCGTGTAAGTGGTATCCGTATTGGCGCTGAACAGGGTAACTTTCTGCTCGTAGGAAGCCAAAGTCTCCACACCGTTTACGGTACGGGTCCAGTACGCTGCGTTGTCAGAGGTCAGCTCTAAGGGTTTGTTGATGCCGGGTGCGGTGTACTGGGTAGCGCCGTTGATCAAGGCGTTGGCAGCCGTGCCGGTGTTGCTGACGGTGTAGTTCACATCCACACCGGTGGGTGTACCTTTCTGCACAATCTGCGCAACCTGACCCGCCGGAATCTGATGGGTGCCTTCGCTCCAAGTCCAACCGGTAAATTTGTACTTGGGGGAATCCTTGGCGGTAATCACTGTATCGCCTACCTTTACGGTGTTGCCTTCTACGGTAACGCTGGTAGCGCCCACAAACGCGCCCAAAATCGTGCCAAAGTAGTCGGCAACAATCACATTGGGTCTGGTGGCAGTGGTCACCGTAATGGTGGTATCCTGCTGCACCAGCAGCGACAACTGATACTTGCACTTGGCAAGGTCAATCTTTGTATCGCCGTTTGCCGTATGCACAACGCAAACGGTATCCTGAGACTTGTAAGCAGAAAAATCCAAATGGGCAATGGTGCCGTAGTGATACTGCGTCTTACCCTCTCTCGTTTCAAAGGCATTGCCGTTGACGCTGCAGGCAACGGTGAAGATGCGGCCGCTCTCGGAGGACTCACCTACATTCATATTACTCAGCAAATCCGCAGTAAAGCCGTCTACCGTAATCTGCTGCGCAGCAGGCACATTCACATAATCCTTGCCATTGTAGGCTTTATAAATGGTGCCGTTGCCGTTGGTTACCGTATTGGTAATGGCGGTACCGCCGTCCGGGAACGCGGTGCGGTCGATGGTGGCGCTGATGCTGCGGGCAGATTCATAGGCGCTGGCGTCAGCAGCAACCACAAGGCCGGAGTTTTTCAGCTGGGTTGCGGTTTCGTCAATTTGGGTTTGGGTGGTCTTTTCCGCAGAATCGGGACCTACGGTAAAGCCTGCCACATTGTTTCTGCCCTTTTCCGGATACTGCGCCAGCAGATCCGTACCGGCTTTATAGGCGTTCTCAAAGTTCTGCCAGCTGTCCACTGTGTACTTATTTTGGTCTGTATCGGTTACATTGCCGGCAAAGCCCTTGTCATAAGCCGCCTTGTTCTGCTCTACCACCTTTTCCAACTCCGTAAAGTCGGCACGCTTGGTCAGGCCCGTATAAGTAGAATCCAAAACCGTGCCCACATCCTGGGTGGTCTCGTCCGTGGTCAGCAGGGTGTAATTGTTCAGGTATGCCTCTGTGTTCAGCAGCGCAGTGGTGTACTTGTCCCAAGTCTCCTTGGTGTAGTCCGTGGACACACGCACCTTGCTCACCGCTTCATTATACGGCGTACGCTCGTTGCTCTTGTTGCAGACCTTGACCTGGAAATTCAGACCAAGATTTAACCAGTTGGTTACATTCTTAGTTCCTGCAGACTTGAATGTTGTATTCAAGTGCGCTTGAAGTTCCGCAACGCCTGACATCGTTGCAGTATTATTTGCAGCAACGCTTGTTGTACCGGTAATTGTCTCATACTGTTTTGCCGCAACACCAAGAGAATAGGAATCAAAATAAACTCTATCCGCAGTAAATCCGTCGCCTGTAAAATAATTCAATTTGTCGTTAGAAGGAAAGTCGATAGCAGCACCATCCGCATTGCCGCCCGAAACTGAAATTGGAGTAATACCCAACTTCAAAGAGAAACGCGTACCATCGGAATTATTTCGCGTAATACCCATGTTGGTATCCGAACTCATATCATAATAATAATAGGCAGAAACAGTTGAACTATCTTTAACTTCTAATAAGTTACTTTGACTTCCTGTTGAACCGCCGGAATTGTTGTTGTCACCTAATCCAGCCAACTTGTCTCCTGCGGAAGAACTCAACAAATTGCCGATAGAAGTTGTATCTTTTTTATAAACAAGAGAATTGGCATCCTCAACATTGTATGCATTACAAATCTGATGCGTTCCGGTATAAGTTTTTCTGTCCGTGTTACCGTAAGAGTTTTCAGCAACATAAATCAGTGGTAACATATTAACATGATTGCCCCAGTTGCCCCACATTTGTTGCGTACCGATTGTGTGTCCAGCCACCGGGTTTGAAGCCACATACAGTTTATCCGTCTGGGTCCAAATATTGCCGTCCGTATCCGTCAGATTGGTCTCAATGGTGACCGTTTCGCCTTTGTTATAATTTGCATACTCGGCAGTATCTGCAATATGTAAAGTACCGCTGAGCTTACCGTCCGCATACTTAATATCCGCAGCGGAATCCTCCACGCACTTTATGCCGGTAATGGTATAACGACTGTCGTTAACCGTATAATGGGTCTCTTTTTCGCCGGCCTGGGAACCGTCGGAAATCAAAGAACCGCAATACATATACGGCTGCCCCTTACCGGAAGCGTCACCGTGGGTATAAATCACAGGGTCATACTTAACCACACCGGTCACAGCCAAGTCGCCGTCCACAACCGTAATATTATAAGTATTCAGCCCTGCCTGTACCACAGCGTTGCCTACTGCGTTGGCGGTAACGGTAACATTGTAACCGTCAATGGTGCTGCCGCCGTTTGCCTTTAAGCAATGGGCATACATATTCGTTGTAGAAGTAGAGGGATTCAGCAGGAAATAGCCGTCCGTACCGTGATAGACAATCAAATATTCCTCGCCGTCATCCACGGTATTCACCTGAATGTAGCCGGGCAGCTCCGTGCTGCCGGTCTCGCCGGTGCGGATTCTGCGATACAGCTGGAAGGTGGTGGCTTTCAGCACTTCTTCCTCTGTTTTGGTATCCTTATCTTTACCCTCAAAATCCCAACGCTCAAAGTGGTTCACCACATTGCCCTTGGAATCTTTTTCCATAAAATACAGGCCGTAATGGCCGTCCTGCAACAGCTGGAAGCCGCCGTCTACTGCGCGCAATGTGACATTGGCAGGCGTAGACGCACCGGGATAGCCGGCCTTACCGTTTGTACCCACACTTAAGTACATACCTGCGTGGGCAATGGTGTACTCTGTACCGGTAGAGGTAAAGGTGTACAAAGCGCGCTTTACAGAAACGGAATCGCCGCTGTAATTGGCATCCGTTGCCTTATTGGCAGTGGCACCGGGTACTTCCTTCCCAGCAGACAAAGACACAATATCGCTTGCAGAGTTATTCACATTCTGCGCAGAGAAGGTTAAGGTCTTCTTCTGACCCACATTCATCTGAATGTCCGTTGTGGTGGGAACATCCACATCCATACCGGTGAGGGATTGGATATCAAAAACTTTATAGGTAAAGTCACAGGCGTCCGTCTCGTACAAATCTGCCACGCTGCCGTCTTTCAGCACCGTCAAGCAGGAGTAGGCAAACATGGCGCCCTCTGCGGTAATGGTCTTTTTGGCATATTCGGTAGAAACAGTATTGTCGTCATTCAGCAGCAAGGTAAAGATGGCACCGGTTTTACGACCCTCTGTTGAGGAGGGAGAAGAAACCAAAATGGCACGCTTGCCGTCAATCAGATAGGGATACATAATGGCAGACAGCTGGCAGTTACCCCAAATGTCAATACCAGTATCTACCACATCGCCCCATCTGTACAGAGAGCCGGTCCAAGTGGCGTCGCAGTACATAATCTTTTTCTTACCGTTACGGTAGAAGCAGCGCACTACGCCGTTACCTAAATCTACAAGCTGCGCCTCACTGGACCAACCGCTGCCGCCAAAAGAGGATGTGTTGGTAAAGTTCGCCGTACGGCTCCAGGTCTTGCCCTGGTCTTTACTGTAAATAAAGCTGGTTCCCTGAGAAGCGTCACCGGAGCCCCAAGCATTGTCGCCGTAAACATAAACCGGCATACAAATGGTGCCGTCATCCGTGACAATGGCACGGCCGGGGCCTGCACCCAAGAACTTCTCGCCGCTCTTTCTGGCATTTACCAAGGACGGTGCGCTCCAGGTTTTGCCGCCGTCCGTGGAAGTACGGAAAAACAGGTACTGGCACTTCTTGGCCTGGAACTCACAGTTAGAATACCAAACGCAGCCAACATAAGCGTCATGCTTAAACAGCTCAAACTCGCCGTTCACCTTGTAGCCGCTGACGACCGTGCTGTCGCTGGTTCTATAAATGCTGGCATACCCGTCTGCACCTACCGCGCCCACGTAATAGTCATAATCGCCGCCGTTACGGGCAAGCAGCAGACGACCCTGACTGTCCAAACCGGTGTCCTTAGAAGGCTGTGCGTTCGCAGAAGTGCCGTTAATGGCTACGCCGGAAGCAAAGAAGGTAGACAGCATATACAGGGTCTTGCCGTCAGTTGCAATATTGCTGTCGCAATAACTGGTAGACGCCTTACTAAACACATTGCCGTTATCGCCGTAATAGCCGGCCCATGTGTAAGACCAAGTGTCGCCGTTGTCCGTAGAACGCGCGGTGATCACATCGTTACCGCCGCCGTCCATACCGCCGTCCCAACGAGCGTCAGCAGCTGCAACGACAGTACCGTCATCCAGGGTAACCATACTGGGAATACGGTACCAATGAGACGGATTATCGCTGACAAAGGGACGACCCTGAGTCGTACCGTCTGCCGGCTTACTTGCCTCGCTGCTGCCGGCTGCCATCGCGGTGGTCACCGGAAATGCGGTAAGCACCATGAGAATGGCCATCAGCACAGCTGTCCATTTTTTTGCCATAAAGATTCACGCTCCATTTTGCGCAGCGCCCTCGGCGCCGCAGGATATAAAAGCAGGAGAAATGGGCATAATTCACCCACTCCTCCTTTTTCCATTGGGTATTATATATTATAATATATGGAATGTCAACCGATTTTTACAAAATACAAGCTTTTTTATTACGATTAGACATTTAACGAAACAGTGGTGATTAAAACATGTCGGCCGCAAGAGAATTCTGTAATTCAAACATCATTTTAACCACAAAAAAAGCACCCAATCGGGTGCTTTTTTTGATGCCTTTATGATTCCGCACGATCCCATTCCGTCAACCGCTCGATGGACTGAATTTTGCCGTGAAACGGCTCCAAGCGGTTATAATTGCCGTTGACCCCTGCGGGGATCTTGGTGCGGTCCACATAGAACTCCACCACATCCTTATTTTTCTTGGCGTACTGGTGCTTTTTGTCCGTATGGCGGTTGGATTTGGTATCACACAAAATGATCTTAAAGGTTTTGCCGGTGTCCAGGGTGACCTTATATTTGGTGCCCTTGGTGGTGCCGTAAAAGGTGCCCAGGGCGGCGCAATAATATTCCCCCACCATACGAATACCGGTGGTCTCGTCGGTGGTGGTCTTGTAGGTGACGCCCCGGTAGGTGCCGGAATTCAGCACCGCATAGGCAGGCGATGTTTTATCTGTTACCGCATCATAATAAGCGTAGGTTTTGCAGGCGCCGGAGACTTTCGGCAGCTTCAGGGTCTTGGTCGTTTTCACCGTCACCGGGTGGGAAAAGCGGCTTTTGGTCTTGGTTTCTCTGTTTTCCACCACGCCGCGAATCTTGTAAGAATACACGGTCTTGGGCGACACATCTATATCGGTAAAAGTGCGCTTTTTGCCGCTGATTTTGGCGATTTTTTCGTACTTGCCGTTCTTCTCCGCACGGTACAGTTCGTAGTAGGCAGGAGAATGCTTGGTGCTCCATTTCAGGGTCACCTCTGTGGCGCCTGAAACAGACAGTTCCATTTTACTGGCAGAGGGTCGGGTATAAAAATCCGTCTCCCCCACGGTGCTCTCCTGGAGAACGTCGCTGCCGGGCACAGTGATCTTGAATTTATAGAACATGGCCGGGGTCAGGTCCGTCAATTCCACCGTATTTACCCGCACCTGCGTACGCAGGCTCCAGCTTTTGAGAATGTAATCATACTGGTACACATTGTAGATGGCAAAGGGACTGCCGCTGTCCCAGGACAGGGTGGCGTGCTTGCCGGTCAGGTCGGTGACCTTAATTTTGGCGTGTACCGCGTTCGTCTGCTGCTCGGTATTCATAATGTTCACCGGCAAGGCAGGACCGGGCGCAATCTGGGTCTGCGCCGTAGCGGCGGCAACAGGCGAAG
>FR885389.1:4882-5043 GCA_000436335.1 Clostridium sp. CAG:217 | reverse complement strand
GGCGAAGCCAGTGCCGGCGCGGTGCTGCACAGGATCAGGCAAGCGCTAACGGCAGCCGCAGCTAATTTCTTTTTCTGAATAGAAATAAAAGTTCCCCCTTTGAGCGATTACTCAAACGGATAATATTATACGCCATTTGAGGAAAAAATGCAAGTGGCGGG
>FR885389.1:304-4712 GCA_000436335.1 Clostridium sp. CAG:217 | reverse complement strand
CTCCCCTTGCACACAAGAGGAGCCGAAAAGCAGTGCTATTATTTACCAAAGAAGAACACAGAGGAAGCGATCAAATACTGTCCGGCGTAGTAGGTAAAGTGGTTCAGGAACAGCCAAATGCTGCCGTCAAACCCGCGACCGAAATAGGTATTGCTGAGAATCGCGTCCGAAATGGTAAAGAGCGTGGCACCGATGGCCATTAGGATCATGGACTTTTCGCCGGTAGTAAAGGCGGCGAAAATAGCGGTAACATTGGTCATTACCAAAAAGCACACATAAAAGAATACAATGCGGCGATACTTGCCATAATGCACCCGCATGATGTTGGCGGTAGCGATCATCACTGCGCCAACGGCAATAGCAACTGCGGCGCTGATCAGAACCTTCCACCAATCCAGCTTGGTAAAATGGATCAAGGCTGCGGTATAAAACACATGACCGATCAGAAAGAAGATAAAGCCGCCTTTTAGATAATTATTGGCGTCCTTTTTGTAAACCCCTTTCAAATCCAACAGAATGTCGCCCACAAGTCCCAAGGCACCGCCCATAATGATCAGCGAGCCATACTGGGCAGCATTGGTGTAATTCTCGATCACAGCAAACACCGCCGACAGCATAAAGAACAGACTGGACACGGATTTGAAAATCAGGTTTCGAACAGAGTTCCCCCCGGAGCGGACAAAGACGAAGGCCAACGAAACGGCCACGCCGATGCCCATAGCAATATAATAAGTCATTATGAATCCCCCTTATTGATTTGACAACTTACGCATTTGCTTGGCTTTCCTCCAGTATAGCACAATTAGGGGTAAGTCTGCAAGTAGCCAGGCCACAGGACCGGCAAAACAGACAGCTTTGAACCCAAACAGCGGTGTGAAAAGATACGAAACAGCGATTCTGCCTATTAACTCTCCGGCGCCTGCCACTGCATTTGCGTAGGTACAGCCCAGCCCCTGCAGGGTATTACGCAGCACAAACAGTACGCTGACCAAGCTGTAACACAGGGAGATGGCAAACAGGTATTCTTTTGCAGCGTACACAATTTGGCTGTTATAATCCGTCATAAACAGACCCACGATCTGCTCTCCGCCGAAAAAGAGTACCAGGGAGCAGAGAACAGACAACCCCAGATCCACCACAAACACCTTGCGCACGGTGGTGAGAATTCGCCGATACTGCCCGGCGCCGTAATTTTGGGCCACAAAGGTAGACGCAGCCACCGCCAGATTGCTCATAGGAATATTGGTGATGCTTTCCGCCCGACCGGCGGCAGTAAACGCCGCCACCACATTGGCGCCAAAGCCGTTCACAGCGCTTTGCAAAATCATAGAGCCGATACTGGTAATGGTAAACTGCAAGGACACCGGAATGCCCAGCGCCAGCTGGCGGCGGGTACGCTTAGCGGTAGGTACCAGCATACGCGCTTTCAGCTGCAAAACCGGTATGCCCCGGAACACATAGATCCCGGCAGACACAGCTGCCACGATTTGAGAGATCAAAGTTGCCCAAGCGGCGCCTGCCACGCCCCAACCGAAATGCGCCACAAAAAGCAGGTCCAACACCAGATTAACAGCCACGCTGATCAGCAAAAACAACAGGGGCTTTTTGCTATCCCCAACGCTGCGGGCAATACCGGTAAACACATTGTAAAGCAACTGTGCCGGCACACCCAGATACATAATTGCCGCGTACTGCACAGACAGGTCATAAATCTCTTTCGGGGTATGGATCCACCCCAGCATCGGGTGCAGAACCAACAGTGCCAGCGCGGAAAACAGCACACCTGTAATCAGCGACAAACCGATACCGTTACCGGCCTGGCGATTGGTTTCCTCTTGATCCCCGGCACCAAAGCACTGCGCCACCGGTATGGTAAAGCCGGCGGTAAGTCCGAATGCAGCGCCGATGGCAAAACTGTTGATGGGCGCAATATTGCCCACGGCGGCCAGCGCGTTTGTAGACACATAGCGCCCAACAATAATATTATCCACCATATTATAGGTGTATTGCAAAAGGGAGCTGAGCATAATCGGCAGCGAAAACAGAACGATCTGCTTCATCGGTCTGCCGTGTATAAAATCAGTGGTCATCTTCTACCTCAAAAAATTGGCGATAAGCCGTAGGCAGCGCATAGTCCCGCCGCACTTTCTCCAGCGGCACCCAGGTGTAACTCCCGGCGGCCTCTCGTACGGTCATATAATAGCAGCGCATATCCCAGTGAATATGCGTGAAAACATGGTTTGCATGCACGATCTTTTGCAATTCCAGCGGCTCCAAACCAACATTTTGCAAGTAAGCAATGGCAGACCCCTCGTTCAAAAAATCGTCTGTATCGGGCAACTGCCACAGACCGGACAGCAGCCCCTTATCGCCTCGTTTGGAAAGGGCCACTCTGTCCCCGCAGGTCAAAAAAAACACCGTACGGTTTTGGTGTCTCTTTGCCCGCTTAGGCAACTTTACCGGAAAATCCGTCTGGCTACCGGAAGTATTGGCGGCACACACATCGCCTAAGGGACAAACCGAACACTTCGGCGATTTTGGCGTACAAACGCAGGCGCCCAATTCCATCAGCGCTTGCGTGAAAGTACCGCAAGCCCCTGCCGGGTACACCTGCTCCAGATCTGCTTTGATCCGGGCTTTTGTGGTCTGCAAGTCAATGGGAGCCGCATTTTCCGTAAAACGGGTAATCACCCGCAGCACATTGCCGTCTACCGCCGCCACCGGGCAATCAAAGCAGATGGACGCCACCGCCCCGGCGGTATACGGTCCGATCCCCGGCAGCGCCAGCCAGCCATCATAATCCGTAGGAAATGCACCGTGCAGGTCATTGACGATCACCCGGGCGCACTTTTGCAGATTACGGGCGCGATTATAATACCCAAGACCTTCCCACAATTTTAGCAGCTTGTCTTCCTCCGCGGCAGCCAAATCCTCCACCGTAGGCAAAGCGGCAAGAAAGCGCAAATAATAGTTCCAAACCGCCTCTACTCGGGTTTGTTGCAGCATAATTTCCGACAGCCACACATGGTACGGCCGGCGGTCCTGCCGCCAAGGCAGCGGGCGGGCGTTCTGGGCAAACCAGGGCAGCAGCCGGGTAGGCAATATAGACAATGGGTTCTGCAAGCAGACACCCCCTTTTTGATCTTTGCAAGTAGTATAGCACACCCCCGACCTTACGGCAAGGCAAAAAAGCAACTTGTACCACTTGGAAATTGCAGCCGTTTATGGTATAGTGGAAGCAGAAAGGCAGGTAACCGGGATGGCTAAGCGGATCGGCAGCGTAGATATACTCAAGGCACTGGGCATTTGCTCGGTGATCCTGTACCATACGGAGGCACTGCCAACCGTGGTGAACGGCTGGATCGGATCCTACTTTATGCCGCTGTTTTTCTTTGCCTCCGGGCTGACTTTCAGCGCCAACCAGCCTAAATTCGGTGCTTTTCTAAAGAAGAAATGCGTCTATCTGCTTCTGCCCTATTTGCTGTATTTGGTGTGCTGCGCTGCACTAGGCGTTGCCAAACAAGTGATAAGAGGCGTTGCATTTCCGGTCAAATCGTTCTTGCTGGGCGCTGTCAGCGGACTGCCGAATATGAATGAATACACCGGCAGAGCTTGGTTTATCTACTGCTTTTTTGTGGCGGAGATACTGTTCTACTTCTTGCTGAAATGGACAAAAGGCAAGCGCACGCCGCTGTTTCTGGCTGCGCTGATTTTTCTGCTTGCAGGATATGCCTATGCGCACTTTTTCCGTGACTCCGCCGCGATGTTTTGGCGCTACACAGACGGCATGGTGGCTGTGTTCTTTATGGCCGTAGGGTATTTGCTGCGAGAAAGTGTGTTAAAATTAAAAGCACCCGGTTTACTATTCATAGTTCCATCCGTTGGTTTTGGGTTGCTTAATCTGCACATCAACGGCCATGGGCTGGTGATGGCATATTCTTACTATGGCGAGCTGGTGCCTATGGTGGTGAGTGCGCTTAGCGGCTGTCTGTTCTTTGCGGCATTGTCAAACTGCCTGCAAAGCCGCTATTTGGAGTATTTAGGGCGGAACACACTGTTTATTTATCTATTTCACTTCTTCCTCTGGGCATACCCCCTGCCCCGCTTGCTGGGCAAAGTGATGACCGTGGGCACTACTGCATACAATTGGCTCTACGCCTTGCTGCTCTTTGCGGAGGTGCTGGTCATCTTTAGCCTTTTGATTCCTGTTTATAATCGGATCATGCAGCCCTTGCAGCGCCGCCTGTTAGGCAAAAAGAATGAAAAATAGCGCAAATTCTCTATTGACACGCCCTGCCAATTCTGCTACACTATGAGTGTTGATATTCCTCAATAGCTCAGTTGGTAGAGCATGCGGCTGTTAACCGCAGGGTCGTTGGTTCGAGTCCAACTTGGGGAGCCAAAGAAA
>FR885389.1:0-292 GCA_000436335.1 Clostridium sp. CAG:217 | reverse complement strand
GGGGAGCCAAAGAAAAGCCGATACGCTTCTGCGTATCGGCTTTTCTTTCACTATTTATTGACTCGAACCAACGACAAGCTGCTCCAAATTTGGCGAAGACAAATTTGGAAGAAACAGTCCGGTGGACTGTTTCGTAGCAGGTTGCGCAACCTTGAAGTCCAACCAAAATGGTATACTGCCTTATGTGCTCCGTTCTTTTTGTTTTTTTGAATTGGACTCGAACCAACGACAAGCTGCTCCAAATTTGGCGAAGACAAATTTGGAAGAAACAGTCCGGTGGACTGTTTCGTAG
>FR885388.1 GCA_000436335.1 Clostridium sp. CAG:217 | reverse complement strand
GTACTGCCGGCCGATTTTTGCAATTTGTTTGTAGAGTTTGTCCATAGGGTTATACCTTGCCGCTTAATTCTTGAAGCACTTGGGACATGGCTTGTAGCCAAGTCTTTTTGCGTCGTCTTTGGTGAACACACGAAACGATTTGGTTTCTGTAAAATTCTTACAGGAGTATTGATGATAATACTTTTCGTCGTTAGTGCAAACGATGTATCGCTTATAGAATGCCAGTTCAAGCACATTCTGATTGTTACTAGAAAACATGAACTCACGGTCTTTGATTTCCGAATCGTATTTTTCTTTCAAATCGTCATACTGTGTATTGACAGCGTTCAATGATCTTTGAACTGCATTCCTTTCCGATCTCAGTTGGCGGCACTCTGCATTTTTATATATGGCAAAGCCCGCAGCAATTGCCGCAATGATAAAGGCAACTACGGCCAGGCTGATAACTGCTTTCATTTGCCTGTCCAACTGCTGACGCTGCTTGGCACCCGGAACATTTACTATATTCACTTCCACATCGTCTACATTGTATGGATCTGCAGCTTTTTGATTGTGGGAAATAGAGCTGTTTTTGGATGATTGATATGATTTTTCGGACTCTTCAGTAAATCTGAAAGCATAATCTAAAACTGAGCTTAAGTAGTCCTTTATTTCTATTTTGAGTTCCACTGCATCATCAAAACCCAATAGCGCTACTGGCGGATTTGATGTGATAGGAATGTAGTGGCCATTAACGATATCTTGCGATATGATATTGAAAAGTAGTGAGATAGCTTTTGCTTCTAAATTTTCGTCTGAAGAGTTTTCCAGATTGGATCGGAGATATTTGAACCGATTTTCCAGTATTGCTTCTATGTACTCTTTTGAAAAACTATCTTGATAAAGGTAACTCAATGCTGAAATAAGTCTCGGTGTAGTTTCGGCTACTATAATCGGATCATTTTGCACCAAGAAAAACAGCGCTGCAGCAATAGCGGCATCACATTTTGATATATCGTTGGCGTTGATTAAACTGTATCGGTTTTTGTCCTCTTCGTCAATAGAAAAGATAGCGATAGCTGTAACTACTCCGTCCAGCGTGAACGGTTCTTTTGTTTGCATTGTGTGCTTTAATGTGCGAATGAATATGTCCTGGTTATCGTCAGCATAACTCATGTATTGTCTCTCTTTCTTTTTCCACATAATATTTATATCGCCATGCGGCGGTATATACAAATTTTACTGTTTGATTTCCAGTCGATTATGCAATTCCACATTCAAAGTAGAATTCCAACGCCTTATGGATGAACTCTTCCGTCACAT
>FR885387.1:22326-25405 GCA_000436335.1 Clostridium sp. CAG:217 | reverse complement strand
CATCTCCCCGCACTGCGGGGAGTCACCCTTTGCAAGGGGGGCTAAGATGTTGTACCCGATTTGGCTCCCTTGTAAAGGGAGCTGTCACGAAGTGACTGAGGGATTATGTGGGCCGATGTAGGTATCGACCCCTACATCATTTTCAAACAAAATACCTACACCCGTCCCGTTAGCTCAGTTGGATAGAGCGACCGCCTCCTAAGCGGTAGGCCGGAGGTTCAAATCCTCTACGGGACGCCAAAAGCTGCAAGCCACCCGGCCTTGCGGCTTTTTCTTTGCTTTTCCACGGCAGAAATTTGGCTGCCGCAGACAGGTAAGCCTTGACTAACAGCCAGGCAATCCAGTACAGTAAAGAGATAGAAATATATGGAGAAAAGGAGACCGACCGATGACGCTGAAAGAACTGGAAGTTGGCAAAAGCGCCGTAATCCGGCGAGTGGGCGGCGAGGGCGCGCTGCGCCAACATTTTTTGGATATGGGCATGATCCCCGGAGCAGAGGTAACGGTCATCAAGCTGGCGCCCATGGGCGACCCGATGGAAGTACAGGTGCACGGTTATGAGCTGACCCTGCGCCTGGCAGAAGCGCAGCAAATCGACATTCAGCCCATTGGGCGCCGCAGCCGCAGTCACACATTCAAAGACCGCGCCAAGGACCAGGACCACCCGGGGCTGGGCGAAAACGGCAAATTCCACAGCAAAGCGGACGAGCACCCCTTACCGGACGGTACCGTGCTGACCTATGCACTGGTGGGCAACCAAAACTGCGGCAAAACCACCTTGTTTAACCAACTGACCGGTGCCAAGCAGCATGTGGGCAACTTTCCCGGCGTAACCGTGGATCGCAAAAGCGGCGCCATTCGCGGCTACCCAAACACGGAGGTTACGGACCTGCCGGGCATCTATTCCATGTCGCCCTTCAGCAGCGAGGAGATCGTCTCCCGCAACTTTGTATTGCAGGATAAGCCCACGGCCATCATCAACATTGTGGACGCCACCAACATTGAGCGCAACCTGTATCTGTCCATGCAGCTGCTGGAAATGGGAATACCCATGGTCATTGCGCTGAATATGATGGATGAGCTGGTGGGCAACCGCGGCTCTATTGATGTAAACACCATGGAGGCCATGCTGGGGGTGCCGGTCATTCCCATCTCCGCCGCCAAGAATGAGGGCGTAGACGAGCTGATTCGCCACGCCGTTCATGTGGCCAAGCAGCAGGAGCCGCCGCTGAAGCAGGACTTTTGCGACAAAGACGACCACGGCGGTGCCGTGCACCGGTGTATTCACGCCGTAATCCACCTGATTGAGGACCACGCGGCGCTCGCCGGGCTGCCGGTACGCTTTGCCGCTACCAAGGCCATTGAGGGGGACGCGCTGATCCTGCAGCAGTTGCAGCTGGATCGCAACGAGCAGGAGATGCTGGAGCACATTGTCCGCCAAATGGAAACGGAGCGCGGGCTGGACCGCAGCGCCGCCATCGCGGATATGCGCTTTGACTTTATCGAGCGGCTGTGTGCACAGACGGTGATCCGCCCCCAGGAGAGCAAGGAGCGGATTCGAAGCGAAAAGATCGACCGCATTCTCACCGGGCGATATACCGCCATTCCCTGCTTTATCGGCATTATGGTGCTGGTGTTTTACTTAACCTTCAATGTAATCGGCGGCGGACTGCAAAAACTGCTGGAGCTGGGGATCGACCGTCTGTCCGCCCTAACGGACACGGCGCTGACCCAGCTGCATGTGAACCCGGTCATCCACAGTCTGGTGATCGACGGTATCTTTACCGGCGTGGGCAGTGTGCTCAGCTTTCTGCCCATCATCGTCACCCTGTTTTTCTTCCTGTCTTTAATGGAAGACAGCGGCTATATTGCCCGCGTGGCCTTTGTAATGGACAAGCTGCTGCGCAGGATCGGCCTGTCCGGCAAGAGCATCGTGCCCATGCTCATCGGCTTTGGCTGCACCGTGCCGGCGGTCATGGCCACCCGCACCTTAACCAGCGAGCGGGATCGAAAGATGACCATTCTGCTCACGCCCTTTATGAGCTGCACCGCCAAACTGCCCATCTACTCCTTCTTCGTCAGCGTCTTTTTCCCGGGCAAGGGCGGGCTGATCATGTCCGGGCTGTACCTGCTGGGGATCCTGGTAGGCATTGGAGCCGCCTTTCTCTATAAAGACACCCTGTTTCGCGGCGAGCCCATTCCCTTTGTCATGGAGCTGCCCAACTACCGTCTGCCCAGTGTAAAAAATGTGGGTCAACTGCTGTGGGAAAAGGCCAAGGATTTTTTGCAGCGGGCATTCTCCGTCATTCTCATTGCCACGGTGGTGGTATGGTTCCTACAAAGCTTTGACCTGCAGCTCAATATGGTATCCGACTCGGCCGACAGCATTTTGGCCCGGATATCCGGCATTCTGGTTCCGCTGTTTGCGCCCCTGGGTCTGGGCGACTGGCGCATTTGCACCGCCCTGATCAGCGGCTTTATGGCCAAGGAAAGCGTTGTCTCCACCCTGGAGGTCCTGTTCGGCGGCACCATCGGCAGCATTTTGTCGCCGCTGTCCGCCGGGTCGCTGCTGGTATTCAGCCTGCTGTACACCCCCTGCGTGGCGGCGGTGGCCTCCGTGCGGCGGGAACTGGGCGGCAAGTGGGCTGCCGGACTGGCGCTGTGGCAGTGTTTGATTGCGTGGGTGGTTGCCTTTGTGATCCACGGGATCGGAGCGCTGCTGTGAATATTTGGGACATTCTGCTGCTGGCAGCCATTGGAACGGCGCTGTTCTTGGCTGTCCGCGCCTTGATTCGGCACAAAAGCTGCGGCTGTACCGGCTGCGAAAGTTGTAACCGCTGCGCCCATTGCCGAAAAAACGAACGCAAGCAAAAACCGAAATCATAAAAAAGCAAAAAGGAAAGCACGCTGTCTGCCTGCTTTCCTTTTTTTGCACAACCAAACGCATTTATACCTATTGTGTTGTGCCGTCTGTAATTTTACACATTTTCCACCGCGTTTTCCCCAAATAAAGCCGGCTGCTGTGTGGAAAACCCCAATATGCCCGCTGCAAAGCGCAGAGCAGAAAAAGCGCCCGGCA
>FR885387.1:0-22284 GCA_000436335.1 Clostridium sp. CAG:217 | reverse complement strand
TGCCAAAAGGGGAGAAATAGGTGCGCCGCCATTCGACGACCGCCTGCTTAAATATCGTCCCGCTTCAGGGTTTCAATAATATTGTCCTTTTTGATTTTGTCCAGCGCGTACAGCAGCGCCACACCGATCACGGCAAACACCGCCAGCGCCGCCGCCAGATAATAATACCAGCGGAAGGTATAGCCGTAGTCAAAGGAGCTGCCCAATATCTTGTACATTAGGAAATCCAGCCCCAAGCTAACCGGCAAGCCCCATACCAGCGCCATAACGCCGTAGCGAATATTCTCCAAATAAATGGACTTCTTAAAGGAACGGGGCGTCATACCCACGCTCTTAATCATAGCGAACTCTCGGCGCCGCTCCTCCATACCGGAAGAAATGGTATTGATAATGTTCATAACGGAAATCAGGGTAATCAGGGTAATAAACCCATAGCCAAAGGTCATCACCACCACATTCAGCGCCTGCATGGTCTGCGCCTGGGCCGCCGCGTCATAGCCGGTATGGCTGATGCCGTTTTGTACCTCATCCAGCACATCGGACACCCGGTTATACACATCGTCATGGTCCTGGGCAGTGATATAGTACCGTGCATAGCTGACAACGTTGCCCTTTGCCAAAACAGACGGAAAATGCACCAGATAGCTGTGCATGGGCACCACCAAAGTGGGGCGCATAAAGCTGCCTAAAAGATTGCTTGCTTCCTTGTTCATCTGGGCAGCCACCTTTGCCGTGTACTTGGCATACAGCTCGTTGCCCTCACTGTCATAGCCCTCCATAGAGCCGGTAAAGGTTTGACCTACCAAGCTGCCTTGCAAGGGGTTTAACACCAGTCTTTGCTTCTTCTCCGTTGCCACTTGCACCCGGTTGATTAAAATACCCGTGGGGATTTTGTCATCCTGACAAACAGACGGGTCTATGCCTGCCTCCTTTGCCAAGGCGGCAAAGGTGTCGTTGTCCACACCCAACACATTCACGGAGCGGTCCATATTGGCTTTCTTTGCCTCCGCCGTCAGTTGCTTATCCAAGCCGTCCACCATCATCTGATTGTCGGCACAAATACGCATGCTCTCAATTCCGGGCACATCGCTGACCTTCCGATTAACTTGCTCCACCTGAGAGGCGGTCAACGGCCCGTCGGTATTAAAAATGCTCTCGTACACATCAAAGCCCATACCGTCGTACTCATTGTCAAGGGCGTTGGTGAGCATACTGGTAAAGTTGGCGGTGCTGAGAAACAGAATGACGCTGACTGCCAGGGCAAACACCACCGTGCGGGAGCGCTTGGCGTTGCGCTTGTAGTTCTTTACCGCCAGCACATCCTCAAAGCCAAAGAGCTTTTGGCGCAGGCGAGAGGTTTTCAGCTTCTTTGCCTTTTTCACCTTCACGGTGTTGGTTTGGCGCAGCGCCTCAATGGGGGTCACCTTGGATGCCCGGTGCGCCGGGATCCAGGCGGAGATAAAGATGGTTAGGGCGCTGATGAGCACGCTGCCAACTAAAATCTTCCAGTTCACAATGGCGTGCAGCCGCACACTGTCGCCGGTGGCCACCATAACGGTTTTCATAAAGCTGTCGCTAAGGGCACGCAGGGTAACGGCAATGCCGCCGATGCCGCAAAGAATACCGATGGGAATACCGATACAGCCTAAAATAAAGCCCTCAAAATACACGCTGCCCCGCTTTTGCACCCGGGTAGCGCCTACGCTGGCCAGCATACCCAAGTACCGTGCCCGCTGCTGATAAGACACCGCAAAGCTGTCATAGATCATAAACACGGAGGCAAATACGATAATCAGCAAGATAATGGCCATAAAGCCGTACAGCGCCCGCGTGACCCCGTTGCTCATTTGCACGCCGTTGTACATCAGATAGTCCGTATGAATCGTATAGAGGTCGGACCCATCGTTGTTTACTGCCTTGCCGTATACGGCCTTAGCGGCAGCCTTTATGTCCGTTGGCGTGTTGCTGCCCAAAGGGGCAAACTGCACATGGGCAATGTAAGTGCCCATGGCGTCCGTTACCGTATCATCCAGCCCGCAAAAGGCGCTGTAAAAGCCGGTGAGCTGGTTGTCATTCTCCAAAATCCCGCAGATGGTATAGGTGCGCTGTGCCGTCTCCGGCTCAACCTGCGGATCGGCGGAATAGGTGGTAAAGGGCAAAGTGACCGTGTCGCCCACTTTCCACTTTAAGTCATTGCGGGTGATAAAGCTCTTGGTCACCAGCAGCTCCCGGGCGGTTACCGGCAGGCGGCCGGTGGCGGGCTTCATACTGTATATCGTAAAAAGATTTTGGTTGCAAGCCAGCACATCGGTGCGGCTTTTGCTGCTGTTTGAATCTGCCTTACTGCTGATCTCGCCCAGATCCATAGACAAACCGATGGCCTTTACATTCTTTTGCTTTGCCAGGGTCTGCACATCCTTGCTTTTCAGCTCGTTATACTTGGCATGCCAGGCGCCGTCATAAGAGGCGGTGATCTCACCCATGGTGTTCATCAGGGACTCCACGCTGGTAAACACCGCCGTCACCATTGCCACGCTGATGATAATGCCAAACAGGGTGATAACGGTGCGCTTTTTGTTCGCCCATAAGTGGCGCCAAGTTAACTTATTGATGATCTTCACTGGCGGATCACCTCATCCTTCACAATTTTGCCGTCCTCAACGGCAATCACCCGGTCTGCGTCCAGCGCAATGCGCTCGTCATGGGTAATAATAATAACCGTTTGGTTCAGTGCCTTGTTGAACTGACGCAGCAGCTCCACAATTTCTTTTGAGTTTTTGCTGTCCAGATTACCGGTAGGCTCATCCGCCAGCAAAATGGCAGGATTGTTCATCAGCGCACGGCCGATAGACACACGCTGCTGCTGACCGCCGGACAGCTCTGAGGGCAGGTGCCCCAGTCTGTGCTGCAAGCCCAGCACCTGCACCAAGGAATCAAAGTGCGCCCGGTCCACCTTTTTGTCATCCAGCAGCAGGGGCAGCGTCATATTTTCCTCTACGGTCAAAATGGGAATCAAATTGTAAAACTGATAAATGAGACCGATTTGGCGGCGGCGGAAGATGGCCAGCGCCGTCTCGTCCAAAGTGGTAATATCCGTTCCGTCCACATACACATGCCCGTCCGTAGGCGTATCCACACCGCCCAGAATATGCAGCAGGGTACTTTTGCCGGAGCCGGACGGCCCAATGATGGCCACAAACTGCCCTTTCGGCACGGTAAAGGACACATCGTCCAGCGCCCGTACCTCCGTATCGCCCTTACCGTAAATTTTAGATAAGTGCTCAATTTTCAAAATGTCCATAATGGCTCTCCTTTTCGCTTTGTTGCCCTCATTATACCCGGCCAAAGTGTCAGTTCGGTGACAGTTTTGGTGACAATTTTGTCATCTTTCCCCCTGCGGGAGATAAGTTCCGGCTTTGCTCCGTTTCTTTTATACCATATCTTGTATGCCCCTGGCAAGCACCCACTATTTTGCAAAATCTCTTTACAACGGCGGGGGTTTGTGCTATAATTGGCTCGCTGTGTACGGATCACACGGTATCGGGTGCAAGCTCCTACGGAGAGTCACCGATCCCGTAACTGTGTCCTCCGCCAATCGGCAAATACTGTAATGAGGTGAAAGATTATGACACAAGCTGAGAAGCAAGAAATCATCAAGGCTTACGCAACCCACGAGGGCGACACCGGTTCTCCCGAGGTACAGGTAGCTGTGCTGACCACTCGTATTAACGAGCTGACCGAGCACCTGAAGACCCACAAGAAGGATCATCACTCCCGCCGCGGTCTGCTGAAAATGGTTGGTCACAGACGCAACCTGCTGGTTTATCTTTACAACAAGGATGTAGAGAGATACCGTAGCCTGGTGAAGAAGCTGGGTATCCGCGATACCATCGACAAGTAAGAACGCGCAAGCAGACGACGGAGCACTTCTGTCGTCTGCCTTTTTTGTCCAAGGCAAAATCGTATCTTCCAAGGAGGTTCTACTAATAGTAGTAAATTGAGGTCACCGGGTGCGGCGGCTTGAATTTATTACTATTGTGCCTCCTTGATGATAAATATTATTTATGAAAGAGGTAACCAAATGTTTTTCAAGAACTACAAAGTTTGGGAAACGGAACTGGCCGGCAGAAAGCTGACCCTGGAGACCGGCAAAATGTGCGGTCTGGCCGGTGCGTCCATTATGGCCCGCTACGGCGACACCAATGTGCTGTGTAACGTGACCATGAGCGCCAAACCCCGCGAGGGCGTGGATTTCTTCCCCCTGAGCGTGGATTATGAAGAGAAGATGTATTCCGTGGGTCGGATCCCCGGTTCTTTCCAGCGCCGTGAGGCTCGTCCTTCTGAGAAGGCCATCCTCACCTCCCGCTGCATTGACCGCCCCATTCGTCCCCTGTTCCCCAAGGATATGCGCAACGATGTAAGCGTTGTGGCTACCGTAATGAGCGTGGATCCGGACTGCTCTCCGGAGATCACCGCCATGATCGGTGTGTCCGCTGCCATTGCCATCTCCGACATTCCGTGGGACGGCCCCATCAGCGGTGTGAATGTGGGTCTGGTAGACGGCCAGATCGTCATCAACCCCACTCTGGAGCAGCGCGCCCATAACGATCTGAACCTGACCGTGGCTTCCACCGGCGACCTGGTGGCTATGATCGAGGCCGGCGGTAACGAGATCGACGACGACACCATGTTCAACGCCATTATGGCCGGTCATGAGGAGAATAAGAAGATCGTTGCCTTCATCAACGGTATTGTTGAGGAAGTGGGCAAGCCCAAAAAGAGCTTCCAGTCCTCCGACCCGGATCCGGAGATCCTGCAAGAGATTGAGGACTTCTGCATTGAAGATGTGAAGAAGGCTCTGGATACCGACGACAAAAATGTGCGCGACGAGCGCCTGCGCCCCATCTATGACGCAGTGCACGAGAAGTTCGATGATCGCTTCGAGGGCGAAGAGGGCAAGATCGAGGAGATCCTGTACCTGGTACAGAAGCATGTGGTGCGTGCTTGGCTGAAAGACGAGCACAAGCGTGTGGACGGCCGCGGCATTGACGAGATTCGTCCCCTGAACGCAGAGATTGACCTGCTGGCCAGAGCCCACGGCTCCGGTATGTTCACCAGAGGCCAAACCCAGGTGCTGTCTGTGACCACCCTTGGCCCCATGAACGACGCCCAGCAGCTGGACGGTCTGGACGAACAGACCGAAAAGCGCTATATGCACCACTACAACTTCCCCAGCTACTCTGTGGGTGAAACCAAGCCCTCCAGAGGCCCGGGCCGCCGCGAGATCGGCCACGGCGCACTGGCAGAGAAGGCACTGCTGCCGGTTCTGCCCTCTGTGGACGAATTCCCCTACGCCATCCGCGTAGTGTCTGAGGTGCTCAGCTCCAACGGCTCCACCTCTCAGGGCTCCATCTGCGGCTCCACCCTGTCTCTGATGGCTGCCGGCGTGCCCATTAAGGCACCGGTTGCCGGTATCAGCTGCGGTCTGATCACCGGTGACGACGGCGTGTACGGCGACTTTATGACCATGATCGACATTCAGGGTCTGGAAGATTTCTACGGCGACATGGACTTTAAGGTTGCCGGTACAAAGAAGGGCATCACCGCCATTCAGATGGACCTGAAGGTGCACGGCCTGACCCCGGAGATCATCAAAGAGGCCTTTGCCAAGACCCATAAGGCCCGCAACTATATTCTGGACGAGATCATGCTGCCGGTGATCAGCGAGCCCCGCAAGCAGCTGTCTCCCTACGCACCCAAGATGCTCACCCTGCAGATCGACCCGGACAAGATCGGCGATGTAATCGGCAAGGGCGGCAAGGTGATCCAGGAGATCCAGAACACCTACGATGTGAAGATCAACATTGAAGAAGACGGCCGCGTGTTCATCAGCGGTATAGATATGGACAAGTGCAACGGCGCTGTGGAAGTGGTGAAGCTGATCGCCACCGACCCGGAAGTGGGCGCCTTCTACAACGGTGTAGTAACCCGCCTGATGAGCTTCGGCGCATTCGTAGAGATTGCACCGGGCAAAGAGGGTCTGGTTCACATCAGCCGCCTGGATGTAAAACGCACCGAGCGTGTAGAGGATGTCGTTAATGTTGGCGACTCCGTTGTGGTTAAGTGCATTGAGATTGACGATCAGGGTCGCATTAACCTGTCCCGTCGGGATGCACTCATTGAGCTGGAGGGTATGACCCCGGAGAACGAGATCGACGATACCCCCCGCCGCCCCCGCAGAGACGACCACCGCGGTCATGATCGTGACCGCCGCGACCGCCGTCCCCGCAGATAAGGCGTAAAATCGCATAACAAAAGACCGATACCACTTACGGTATCGGTCTTTTTTGTTGAGGGGAGAGTTATAAAAGAATAATCCCTCAGTCAGCTACGCTGACAGCTCCCTTTACAAGGGAGCCTGATCGGTTTGCCCCCCTTGCAAAGGGTGACTCCCCGCAGTGCGGGGAGATGTCGCGCAGCGACAGAGGGGACGGGCGCCCGTTAGGCGAAGCGGCGCAGCCGCAGGGGGGATTGCACCGGAGGTGCCCCAATCCCTGCCCGACGGAGGGATTTACCTTTTATTCAATCCCAAAATGCGCCTTTGCCAAGCGCACGGTCTCCATCGCGTCCTTGGCGTAATGATCCGCGTGGATCATCTCCGCATAAGAGCGGGTAAGCACCGCACCACCAACGATCACCTTGGCATTGGTGTTCTTGTGCACCAGCTCAATGGTACGCTCCATGGCCGGTACGGTGGTGGTCATCAGCGCAGACAGTCCCACCAGCGTGGCGTTGTTGTCCTGCACCGCCTGGAGCACCGTTTCCTCCGGCACATCCTTGCCCAGGTCCAGCACATCAAAACCGTAGTTCTCCAGCAGCACCTTCACAATATTTTTGCCAATATCGTGAATATCGCCGTGCACGGTGGCAAGCACAATTTTGTGGGGGCTTTTCTTTTGCTGGCCGGTGGTGCGCAGCTTTTCCTTGATCACATCAAAAGCAGATTTGGCCGCGTCTGCGCTCATCAGCAGCTGGGGCAGAAACACTTTATTCTTCTCAAACCCGTCGCCCACCACATCCAGTGCCGGGATAATATGCTCGTTGATGATTTGCAAGCTGTCCTGCTCTTCCAGCAGCCCGGCAGCGCACTGGCCCGCCTCCTTGCGCATACCTTTGATAATGGCGGTTTTCAAATCCACCGTGGTGCCTGCAGGCGTAGCTGCCGCCGTCTCCGTCACCGAGGCGATATAGTCCTGGCAGTTGTCGTCCAGCCCCGCCAGGGCGTTATAGCTGTAATAGGCGTTCATCATGGCGTCGCTGAGGGGGTTCATAATCCCGGCGGACAGCCCCGCTTCCAGCGCCAGGGTAAAGAACGCGGTATTGATCATCTCCCGCTTGGGCAGTCCAAAGGAAATATTGCTGACGCCCAGGGTGGTGGCAACGCCCAGCTCGTGGCGCAGTATCCGCACCGCCTTCAGCGTCTCAATGGCGTTGCGTTTGTCCGTGCTGACAGTCATCACCAGCGCATCAAACACCAGCTGGTGCTTAGGGATACCATATTCCGCAGCGGTGGCAATAATCTTCTTGGCAATGGCAATGCGCCCTTCTGCCGTAGGGGGAATACCGCTCTCGTCCAGGCACAAGCACACCACAACAGCACCGTACTTCTTCACCAACGGAAAGACGGCGTGCATACTCTCCTGCTTGCCGTTCACAGAATTGAGCATAGCCTTGCCGTTATAATGGCGCAGGCCCACTTCCATAGCCTCCACATCGGAGGTGTCGATTTGCAGCGGTAGATCCAGCACCCCTTGCAGGGCAAACAGCGCCTGCTGCATCATAGCCGGCTCGTCAATCTCCGGCAAGCCTACATTCACATCCAAAATATGGGCGCCCTTATCTTTTTGGGCAATACCCTCTTTGATAAGATAGTTAATATCCTTTTCCCGCAGGGCGGCTTTCATCAGCTTTTTGCCGGTGGGGTTGATCCGCTCGCCTACAATGACCGGCTTTTTGCCCAGCTCCACCGTTTGGGAATAGCTGCTCACCAGGGTGCGGGGCGCCGGGGTGTGCACCACTGCAGGAATGTCCTTGACCCGCTGGATCATCTTTGCAATATGTGCCGGGGTAGTACCGCAGCAGCCGCCCAAATAGCTGACCCCCAGCTTGGCAATGGCCTCCATCTTCTCCGCAAAGGCCTCCGGGTCCACATTATACACCGTCTCGCCGTTGACAGACTCCGGCAGCCCGGCGTTGGGGTTCACAATGATGGGCAGGCAAGTCAGTTCCCGCAGCTGCGCCACCAGGGGCAACATTTGGTCCGGTCCCATGGAACAGTTAAAGCCCAGGGCGTCTACCCCCAGTCCCTCCAGCATGGTCACTGCCGTTTCAATATCTGCGCCGGTAAGCAGCCGCCCTTTTTCGTCCATGATCATGGTGGTAAATACCGGCAGGTCACAATTTTCCTTGGCCGCCAGTACCGCCGCCTTCAACTCCAGCGTGTCGCTCATGGTCTCAATAAGCACCAAGTCCGCACCGGGGGCACCGGCACGAATGGTGCGGGCAAACAGGTCGTAGGCGTCGTCAAACGCCAACTCGCCCATGGGCTGAAGCAGCTTGCCCAAAGGGCCAATGTCCAGCACAACTTTCTTTCCGGTGCGGCGCACCAGCGCGGTGGCTGCCTGCACCAGTTCCTCTACATTGTCAAACTTCAGGCCGTTGGCGCCAAAGGTATTGGTGCTGATAAACTCTGCTCCGGCGTCCGCATACGCCTGATGAATGGCGGCGATCTCCTCCGGGTGGGTCAGGTTCAGCGGCTCCGGCAGCGCACCGGGGCCAAGCAAACCGGCTGCCTGGAGCATGGTGCCCATGCCGCCGTCAAAAAAGCGAATCTTATTCATGCGCTTGTCCTCCGTCCTGGGGTTCAATACCGATAATGGCCGTTACGCTCTTGGTGGGGATCATTTGGCAGGTGTCACTAAGGGTCAGCCCTATGCGCTTGGTCAGATCCAACAGAGCAAAAATCTTGCGTTGCTCGGTAATATCTAAATCAAAATAGCCCGGCGAATATCGCTGCCGCAGGGTCAGCCCCTGGGCACGCAGCCGGTTTTCTATACCGTCGCAGACCTCCTCGATCTTAGAGGCCAGCACCGCCTGCATCACCGCGCCTCGGGCAATACCGTCCACCGAGTAGGTGCGCAGCAGCCGATCGCACTCAAAGCCCAAAGTGGCACCGAAAATGCACACCCGATCGCACCCGGCAATGGTTTGCGCCAGGCGGCGGCTCTTTAGGGTAAAGCCCTCCACCTCCAGCGCGTCCTCCGTCACCCGGCAGGGAAAGATCCGCTCCAGGGTGCGGGGCTGCACCGTAGCGTCCACTTCCGCCATACAGTCGTCGATCAGCGCCAGCAACCGGGGATCATCCACCCGTGAGGCGGTGCGCAGATAGTGTAAAATCTCTGTCTTATTCATGAATAATGCTGCCCAACTCTCGCACAATGGCACCGGCCACATCCGGCTTGTTCATGGTGTAAATATGAATATGATCCACGCCGTTGGCCATCAGGTCGATGATCTGCTCGGCAGCGTACACAATGCCCGCCTGCTGCATGGCGTCGTCCCGATCGCCGAAGCGCTCCACGATCTTTACAAACTTGGTGGGCAGAGAGCAGCCGGACAGCTTCACCGTCCGCTCCAGCTGGCTGGCCTTGGTAATGGGCATGATCCCGGCGATCAGCGGCACATCAATGCCCTTAATGGCACACATCTCCCGAAAATTGTAAAACACCGTATTATCAAAAAACATTTGGGTGGTCAGAAAGTCCACGCCGCAGTCCACCTTTTGCTTTAAGTGCTCCAGATCTTCCACCCGGTTTTTGCTCTCCGGGTGCACCTCCGGATAGCAGGCGCCGCCAATGCAAAAATCACCCAGCGTGCGAATTTCATTTACCAGTTGGTAAGCGTGCTCAAAATACTGCTCTGCCGGGAACTGAAAGTCCCGGGGAATATCCCCCCGCAGGGCCAAAATATTCTCAATGCAGTTCTCTTGCAGCTCCGCTACCACCTGATGAATTTTATCCCGGGTAGAGGTCAAGCAGGTCAGATGGGCCAGTGGGGTCACACCGTCGTCCAAGATCTCTCTTGCAATCTCCGTTGTAAAGCCGCTGGTGGTACCCGCAGCACCGTAAGTAACGCTCATAAAGGCCGGGTGGCTCTTTACCATCTCCTTGACCACTGCCTTGGTGCCCTCAATCTTGTCCCACTGCTTTGGAGGGAACACCTCAAAGGATACGGTGGGCTTTTGCTCTAAAATCGCTTTAATCTTCATGCTTTTTATCCTCCGTCAGCAGGTCGGCAAGGGTCCTGCTCTCTAAAAAATCGTCAATCAACCGGTCCAGCTCCTGCCACATGGGGCGGGTCATACAGGCGTGCACCCGGGTGCAGCCGCTGTCACAGTCCATACAGGCCACCGGCGCCAGCGTGCCCTCCGTCAGCTTTAAGATGGCGCCCACGGTGTAGTCCTCCGGCGCCCGGGTCAGGCGGTAACCGCCGCTTTTGCCCCGGCGGCTCTCTACCATACCGGCTTTATTTAGCATAGCCACAATGGCCTCTAAATATTTCATACTCACTGCCTGCCGCTGGCTGATATCGTGCAGCGAAATATAAGCGTCCGGACATTGCTGGGCCAAATCCAGCATCACTTGCAGGGCGTAGCGCCCCTTTGTTGAAATCATCATTTCACATCACCGCAGCAATAATACCACAAAAAAGGTAGGAATACAACTGCACCGGCGGTTTTTCCTATATATTATCGGTATACGCACCATAGGCTGGGTCACTGGCGCCGATGGTGCGCACGCTGCCAAAGCGCCCACCGCCAAATGCGCCGCGCAAGGATCCATTTCGCTCCTCTTTTTCATAAATTAAAAATGAGCATTTGATAAGCATAATCGAGATAATAAGAGAATAAGTGAGAAACGAAAGGATATATTAAATTTGTTTGCCAAAAATGTTGACTTTGCCCCTCGCCTGTGCTATTATATTCCGGCACGCAGAAAGAGCCAAGCGCTCTGCGGAGAATTTGAACAACGGAGGACTAGCGATTATGTCAACATTTATGCCTAAAGCGGACGAGATCGAACGCAAATGGTATGTGATCGACGCTGCTGACAAGCCCCTGGGCCGCGTAGCCGCTGAGGCTGCCACCCTGCTGAGAGGCAAGCATAAGCCGATCTTCGCCCCCCATGTGGATTGCGGCGATTTTGTCATCATCATCAACACCGATAAGGCCGTTCTCACCGGCGACAAGCTGAACAAGAAGCTGTATCAGCACCACACCGGCTACATCGGCAACCTGAAGGAAGTCAAGTATGGCACCCTGATGGCCGAGAAGAGCGACTTTGCCATGGAACTGGCTATTAAGGGTATGCTGCCGGACAGCACTCTGGGTCGCAAGCAGCTGACCAGATGCCGCATTTTCAAAGGCGCAGACCACAAGCACGAGGCCCAGAAGCCGGAAGCTTGGAATAAGTAAGGGAGGTATCTGAATTATGTACGAAACGAATCCGTATTTCTACGGCACCGGCCGCAGAAAAGAATCTGTTGCTCGTGTACGCGTTTATGCAGGTACCGGCAAGATCACCATCAACGACAGAGATATTGATGATTACTTTGGTCTGGAGACCTTGAAGCTGATCGTGCGTCAGCCTCTGGCCATCACCGACACCACCGAGAAGTTTGACATCGTTTGCCGTGTAAGCGGCGGCGGCGTAACCGGCCAGGCCGGTGCCATCCGTCACGGTCTGTCCCGTGCCCTGCTGCAGTATGACGAGAGCCTGCGTCCTGCACTGAAGAAGGCCGGCTTCCTGACCCGTGACCCCAGAATGAAGGAGAGAAAGAAGCCCGGTCTGAAAAAGGCCCGTCGTGCTCCTCAGTTCTCCAAGAGATAATTTATACAGATTATCCCAACAGCACTTCCAACACGGAAGTGCTGTTTTTCTTTACCCATTGCGGCATGATCCGATTGCGTGCCGTTTCAGCGCTATCAAATCGACAAATGAAAAAGCAGCTGCCCGAAAAATTTCGAGCAACTGCTTTTTGACGATGAAATCTGTTTTCACACGGTTATTCTTCATTTGATCCATCATCTATTTTGTTAAATTTTTAAAAAACCGAATCTGCGCTTTCTCGTTGTCATACCCGATGGAACGATAGAATTTGTGCGCCTCTGTTCTGGACTGCCCGGAATTCAGCCGAACGGCGTGTATGCCGCAAACCTTTGCCCAATTTTCCACAGCGCGCATAAGGGCTTTGCCGCAGCCCCTTCTGCGATATGCTTTTGACACGGCTAAACCTAAAATGTTGACCAGGCTTTCAAAATAAAGCGTGTTGTATTGCTCCGCATGAACATAACCGACGACCTTACCATCCATTATGGCAACAAAAACCTTTTCTCTGCTTGCATCCAGATTCTTCAATCTTTCCTTGACCAAATCGGCGTTACAGTTATAACCCAAATCCTGACAGCAGATTTTGTGAATATCGATATAGTCGTTTACATTTGCTTCTCTGATCATCCATTCAACCTCAAATCGGTTCAACACTCGCCAATACCATCCTGATTTTAACACATGAACACACAAAGTGCAATGATCATTCTATCCCAACAACACCGTATTTTGCGTATGGCGCAAACGGTAGGCGTGGATATCATCCGTCTGCGAACACACGGCAACCTATGCCTATTGCGCGGCGGAGCGGAATGTGGTACTATGGAGAGAGAACGCCGAGGAGGTATGGTATGAATATTCTAATGCTGGAGGACGACCCGGCCATTGCCCAGGGGCTGCGTTATTCGTTGGAGAGTGAGGGCTACACGGTCACCCACTGTGCCACGGTGACCCAGGCGCTGGAGGCGGTGGGCGCCGGCCGATTCGACCTGTGCCTGCTGGATTTGACCCTACCGGACGGCAGCGGCTACGATGTGTGCAAGGCCATTAAAGCCAAGGACGACACACCGGTGATCTTTCTCACCGCCTTTGACGATGAAGTGAATGTGGTGATGGGCCTGGAGCTGGGCGCCGACGACTACATCAGCAAGCCCTTTCGCCTGCGGGAACTGATGGCGCGGATCAAGACGGTGCTGCGCCGCAGCAAGGGCGCTGCCACCGAGGAAATCCGTATAAACGGTCTGACCGTGCGGATGAAAGAGGGCAAAGTGCTGAAAAACGGGCAGGAAGTGATTCTAACCGCCCTGGAATACAAGCTGTTGCTGACCTTTTTGCAAAACCGTGACCGGGTGCTCAGCCGCAATATGCTGCTGGAGAGCATTTGGGATGTGGCCGGCGACTTTGTCAGCGACAACACGCTGAGCGTATACATCAAGCGGCTGCGAGAGAAGATCGAGGACGACCCGGTGGAGCCGCAGATCATTAAGACCGTGCGGGGCATGGGCTACAAGGTGGACGAATGAGCGAGGACAAACATTTTCGCCGCGCGCTGGTGCTGGGGCTGGTGATCAGCGCCCTGCTTATCGGCGTGGGCTTTTGGCAAAGCATCACCATGGGCATCGTCTGCCTGGTGGGCTGCGGGGCGCTGCTGGCGATATTCTGCCTGTACACCCGCAATCAAACCCGAGAAATTCGGCGGCTGTCCGATTACCTGACCACCCTGGTCAACGGCACGGCGCCGCTGCTGGTGCCCGCCAACAACCAGGAAGGCGAGCTGTCCCTTCTGGAGAATAACATTTACAAAACCGCCCGCAAGCTGCAAACCCAGGCGGAGCTGATGCAAAAAGACAAAACCTACCTGGCGGACGCGCTGGCCGACGTGTCGCACCAGCTAAAGACCCCCATCACCTCCATGACGGTGATGACGGATCTGCTGCTGGAAGAGGATCTACCCGCCGAAAAGCGGCTGGAATTCCTAAAGGGTATTTCCGCCCAGCTGGAAAAAATGCAGTGGATGATCACCACGCTGCTGAAGATCAGCAAATTTGACGCGGGCACGGCAGTGCTGCACAAGGAGCCGGTGGAGCTGGCCGCAGTGGTAGAGCAGGCGCTGGCGCCCTTTATCATTCAAGCGGAGATGCGCCAAATGACGCTGGCCGTGGACTGCCGGCAAGGGCAATTTTTGGGCGACCGGCTGTGGACGGTGGAAGCGGTGCAGAATATAGTCAAAAACTGCCTGGAACACATGGACAACGGCGGTACCCTGCGCCTAACCGGCACCCAGACTGCCCTCTATTGCCAGCTGGTGATCGCCGACGATGGCTGCGGAATCGAAAAAGAGGACCTGCCCCATATCTTTGAGCGGTTTTACAAGGGCAAAAACGCCGGGGCAGACAGCGTTGGCATTGGGCTGGCGCTGAGCAAATCCGTGTTGAACCGAGAGAACGCCACCGTGGAGGTGCAAAGCACCGTAGGCGTCGGTACCACCTTTACCATTCGATTTTATCGGAATATTATTTAAGGGCATTGACGGACGGTTCTTACGGCGGGCGGATACTATCCGCCCCTACGAGGGCACTTTTGTAACCGATTGACCGTAGGGGCGGCAACCTGCCGCCCGCACTGTGTGCAATTCACTCATCGCACCCTACAAATGTATATTTTACGCAAATACATTGCCCCATTTTATAACAACGAAAAACGGACCACCCATACGGGTGGTCCGTTTCTTTTTGCTATTTTGTCCGTCTTTATTTAGCAGCGTTGAACTGGCGATCCAGCAGCACATAATCCCGGGCGTTGATGATCCCGTCGCCGTTCACATCCAGCAGCTGCTCATAGCGGTCGCTGCCGGTCTTGGCATTCAGGCAGTCCAGGAAGGTGACCGTGCGCGTGTCTACCCCACAGCCGCCGGTGCAGGAGATGGTGGCCACGCCATCGGTGCTAAAGGCGGTAACTGCGTAGTGGTGATCGTCCGTGTACAGGGCGTACACCTCTTTATCCGCCGTGATATTCTCCAGCGTGTCGCTCCAACCGGCCAGCGCCTTACACTGGGGCAAAGCAAAGTCCGTAGGTGCAACCGCCGTTTGGCCGCTGTTCACCGCTACGGCAGAAAGGAGCACATTCTTGGTTTCGTCCCCATAAAAGCGCACCTGATAAAAGTCCTTGACAACCGTCACATCTACCGTCATGGCGCCGGCCAGATCCGAACCGGTGGCGTACTCATAAGTAAAGCCGTTTTGCATCAGCGCATAATCCGCGGTGACAAAATTGCCGTTCTCATACTTCTCCGTATCCTGGTACACCACGCCGTCCGCAGCCAAACCGTCCACCGGGGCATAAAACACATTATCCTGTTGCGTAGCGTTCACCGTAATGGTCTGCTGGCCCAGGTTCACGGCGGCCAGCGCCGTATTGGCGCGCAGATCCAGCGACGGCAAGTGGTTATTGGACACGATCAGGGTGGAAAGCGCTGTGTTGGCACCCAAATTCAGTGTCGCCAACTGGTTGTTGGCACACTTTAGATAAGTCAGCGCTGTGCAGCCGGACAAATCCAAGGCGGTAAGCGCGTTGTTCTCGCACAGCAGGCGCTGCACACCGGCAGGTAATTTCAGCTCCGTCAGCTGGTCGGCAGCACAGTTGATCTGGGTCAGCGCCGTGTTTTTGCTTAGATCCAGCGTGCCCAACGCATTGTCCATACAGGTCAACTGGGTCAGCTTGGACAGGGCACTCACATCCAGCGAGGTCAGCCCAATGTCTGCGCAATAAAGATTTTGCAGATTATAGAAATACTGTATGCCCTCCAGGCTGACAATGGGGGTACCTTCCCCCAGCACATCCTCCTGCCACGCAGGCAGCATCATACGGGTGATGCTGCTGCGCTCAGAATCAGAGAGAATACCGTCGCCGTTTTTATCGCACTTCTCTGCCACGATTTGACGGAAGCCGGCGTCCGGGAAATGGCTTTCATCAATCGCCACATCCTGTGCCGCCCGTACAAGGAGTGTACCCGTAAAACAAGCGGACACCAGCAAGACGGCCAGCACCAGACTGAGCCATTTTTTGGTTTTTTGTTGCATAACTTAGAGTCCTTTCGTTGACGGGTTAAAATCTGTTAAAGGTCACTTGAATGGAGTTGGTCACAGTGGAGCCGTCCTCCAGGGTCAAGGTGCAGGTGATGGTGGCGGTGTATTTGGTGCCGAACATGGCGCCGCTGGCAGAAACCTTACCGGTTTGGTCCACCACCAGGTTCTTATTGTTGGAGGTCCACAAAGCGGACACATAGGCGTCTGCGTCTGTGGGATAGGTGCTCACGCCCAGCTGAATGCTCTTGTTGGTGTACACACCGCTGCAGCCGTAAGACACAGATTCTACCTCATTGCCATCGTAAGTGAACTTAAAGCTGTCAATGTTGATCTTCTGGTTCACCAGCTTGACGGTGATGGTCTTGGTATAAGTCCGATCGTAAGCGTCCTTCAAGGTGTAGGTCACCTTCACGCTGCCGGAGGCGTCTGCGTTGGTCTTGGTAAGCACCAAGTTGCCGGCAGCATCCGTAGTAGCGGTTACATTGTTTTCTGCCGCCGTGGTCCAGGACGGATCCTGCACCATCGCGCCGTCGGCATAGGCAGCAGACAGGGTCACCTGCTGGTTGTCATCCACAACCAGCGCCTTGCCCTCGGTCACCGCAGCGCCGCCGCTGGTAAAGCCAATCTCGCCGGGGCCGACGAACTCGTGGCCGGCCAGCGCATTCTGGGCCTGTTTCAGTGCAGAAGTGGTAGCGTCAATGACATCCTGTGAGGACTCATAGTCCGCATTGACCGCCACGGCCTTATCGTAAGCGGTCTTAAACGCCATACCGTAATCGTAAGCGTAATCCTTGTAATCCACCGCACCGGCATCCGCAATAGCCTGCTGCAAGGCGGAGAAATCATAAGTCGTATAGGCAATCACCGTGGCGGTGTAGCCGCCGTCCACCGTGGTGGCGGTAATGGTGGCCTTGCCCTGGGATACAAAGGTGATCTTGCCGCTGTTGTCTACCGTGGCGATCTCCGGGTGGTCACTGGTAAAGGTGCAGTCCCGCAGCGCCAAGGAAGCAATGGTGGCAGAGGAGGTTACCGTAGGCGTAATGGTCATGGTATCCTGCGGTGAGCCGTGGACCATATCCGTGTCCATACTTACACCGGTCACCGCATAGCGGGTGAAGCAAACAGTGGTGGTGGCAGTGAAGCTGTCGCCCTTCACGGTGGTGATGGTGCAGGTGATCTCTGCCCACTGGTTGCCGCTGTCTGTATTGGTCACCAGCCCGGTGTCGCTGACGGTGACCTTGTCGTTGGAGCTGGACCAGGTGATGCTCTTGTATAGACCGCCGGCAGGCGCCGTTACAGCAGACAGCTGAACGGTCTTGTTCTTCAAGCTCAGGTCATTGTGCAGGTAGCGGATATGACCCGGATTGGGAATGGTCACATTGGCCTGGGCCTCTGTATCTGCCGTCAGGCTCACGCCCTCGGCGATAATGTACTTCACCAAACCGTTGTGGGCGCTTTCCAGCAGCTCCACCTGGGCATCAATCTCAGCCTGGGTGGACAAACCGCTGTCAATCATCACCTTGGCCTGACCACAGGCGGTCTCCAGCACAGCCAGGGAATCCTCCGTGTATATATACTGGCCCTTTGCCTGATTGACCAGGATTTGGTATTCGGCGTACTTGGCTTCCAGCACGGAGTAGTCCGCACGCACGGTTACGGCGCAAGTGGCGGTGTAGCCGCCGTCCAGGGTTTTTACGGTGATGGTGCAGTCGCCCACATCCACCGGCGTAACCAGTCCGTTCTCTACCGTAGCCACAGCCGGGTTCGAGGAGGTCCAGGTTACATCGTTAAAGGTCTTGTTAGAGGAACCGGCAAGCGTTGCATTCAGCTGTACCGGATTCTGGGTCACCAGCAAATTCAACTGGGTCTGATCCAGGCTGACGCCGCTGATCACGCTGCCGCTCATTACAACGGTAAAGCTGCGGCTCAGTGTGCGGCTGTAATGGTCTGTGTTGGTCACCGTCACCTTCGCCCAGCCGTTGGCAGAAGCAGAGGAGGGACTCAGCACCAGCTTGCCATCGGTCTGCGTGGCTTTGATGTTTTTGCTGTCGTCCACCGTCCAGCTGATGCCATTGCTGTCTGCACCCGTCGGCACTACGGCGGCGCTCAGCTCCAGCTTGTTGTTCTCATGCAGCGTATTGGCGTAGCCGTTCTTGCTCAGGTCAATAGACAAGGCGTCGTTGTCGCCAATCGTACCGCTGGTGCGCTGATTATAGCTGCCTATGGCGGTGTTGCGACTGTAACCCACATAGCTTACATCAATAGACTGCACTTTAATGATCTGATGACCCTCCAGCGCAGCGCCGGCCTCTACCAATGCCTGTGCGGCCTGGTTGATCTCGTCCTGGGTCTTGGTGTTGTCGTTCATCACGGACTGGGCTTCCTCATAGGCCTGCTTAAAGGTAATGCCTACGGTGTACTCATAGTCCTGATAATCCGTATCTTTATACTTCTCCAATGCGGCCTGCAGCGCGCTGCGATCACCGCCGGTAGATACGGAGCAGGTGGCGGTGTAGCCGCCGTCATAGGCAATGGCACGCACGGTGGTGGCGCCGGTGGACACAAAGGTCACCAAGCCTTTATCGTCTACGGTGGCGATATTTTCGTTATCGCTCTCCCAATAGAGGTCAGAGATGGATGCCTTGCCCACGCCCAAGGTGCCTGATGGCTGCACCGTCGCCGTCAGCTGATGGGTATCCCCAATGGAACCGCTGACAGCCGACTCGGAAATGGTAATGCCGGTGGCAGGTGTGTACGCAAAGGATACCCACACATCGTCCGTCCAGGTCTGGCCAAAGTGATCCGTAACCGTACAGGTGATCTTGCCGTAGTAGCCCTCGTTCTTCAACACATTGAAGGAGGTGTTCTTGGCGGGAGAGGCCACGCCGTTTTCAGAAATCACGATCTTGTCGGTAGAAGAGGTCCAGGTAACGGACGCATAGTTGGCATTGTTGGGGTACAGGCGTACATTCAGATCCAGCTTAGCGTCCTTGTATGCGCCGTCGGTAAGCAGCGACACATCATATTGATAGAAGTTGCTGGCCTCCTCGCCGTCCAAATAAATCTCTACATTGTTAATATGCGTATATTTCTCCAGGCCCTTGTAAGCGGCAATCAGCTTTTCCAACTGGGCGTCCACTTCTTTTTGGCTGGATGCGTTGGCGTCGATCAGCGCCTGGGACTCGGCAATGGCATCCTGGAAGGCCTGCCAGGTGGCCGGGTAATAGTTGGTTTCTGTCAGCTCCAGCGACTTATAGGTATCGATCTGGGCTTGCAGGGCGTCATAGTTGGTCACCACATTCACCTTGCACTGGGCGGTATAGCCGCCGTCACAGGTGGTCACAGTCACCACGCAGTCGCCACCGCTCTTAAAGGAAACTACGCCGCTTTGGTCCACAGTGGCAATCTCCGGGTCAGAGGTGGACCAAATCACATCTGCCACAGAGGCCTTGCCCACGATGCCAAAGCCGGTGGGCTCCACCGTTGCCTTTAAGGTTTGGCTTTCGCCTACCTTGCCGCCGACGATCTCCGTGGTGTCCAACTTAATGCCGGTAACCGGATCGTTGGCAAAGGCCACATACATGCTATCGGTGTACACATTATCCATATAGTCGGTGGCGGTAACGGTAATCTTGGCCTGGCAGGCCTTGTTACCTGCGGGCTTCACAATACCGTTGGCGTCTACCTTTACACTGTCGTTATCGCTGCTCCACTTGATGGTGCGATACATAGCGGTCTTGGGTGCCACCTGGGCGTCCAAATCCACAGAGTAGCTGTCATACCGCTTAGAGGTAGACACCTTCACGCTGCGGAACGCGCCGGCGTCCGAGCCGTCCTTGTTTACAAGGGTCACACCGGTCAAGCCGATATAACCGCCCAGCTTGTAGAAAGCGTACAGCAGTTCACGGGCGTAAGTATCACAGCTGTCCTGGGCAGCCATAGGCTCATCATAATAGACATAATAAGCATAGTCCAGCTTTCGGCTGAAGTCCTTATATAATGTTTTATTTTCGTTGGTGCGCTCGATCACCGTGTCCTCGCAGATGTTAATCACCTGCTTTAAGTAATCCTTGTCCGGGTACACGGTCACCTGCTTCTCCGCCACAATACCGCCGGAAACAGACGCGCAGTACAGGGTAGCGGTGCCTACATCCACACCGGTAACCACCGCATCGCCGTTGTCGTTGCCCTTGGGGGCTACGGTCAGCACGCTCTCGTCCGAGGAGTACCAGTTGGCGCCGTAGCAGGCCTGTGTCGAGGAGGTGGAGCCGCTAAAGGTCATGGCGTGAGACACATCCAGGGTCTTGCCGTTGATCACAGACAGATCGTCACCGTTAATGGTGTTGGTCTTTGCGGCGTTACGCACCACGCAAAGGGTCACCACATCGGACTGAATATCGCCGTCCTCAGACACGCACCAAATATGTACGCTGGAGGCGCTGGTGCAGGAAGCCTTAGCCACCACCTTTACGGTGCCGGCGGTCTTGTCCTCATCCTTCAGTTCAAACTGATCCGTATTATCAATATACCATTTTACATTCTTATTGGTGGCGTCTGCCGGGTCCACATTGGCCTTAACCAGCACACCGGAGCCATCATACACTGTGCTGGCAGTAACAGTGGCAAAATCCAGCGTTTCACCGGCCACCTCCGTCTGCTGCTGCTGCAGCTTCACACTATTGGCCAAAACAGCGCTCTTTACGGCACTTTCAACAGTCACATCAATGCCGGACACCGGCAGACCGTTGAAAATCGTGGTCTGGGTCTGCACCTGGGAGATGGTATAGTAGCTGCCATCCAGCAGTTTGTAACCGGTGGAGGCTTTCAGTACCACCGTGGCGGTGCCGCCGGCCAGCGCCGTGTAGTTACCATCCTTGTCCAGCCTGGCGATCCCGTCCTCTACCGAGCCGTCGTGGTGGACCGTGGTGGTCTCGCCGGTGGTCTCGTCGGTCACCGTTTCATCATAGGCGTCGCCCGCCCACAGATACTTGGGATTGCCGTCAGCGTCCGTGCCGTCCAGCAGGCCCCAGGTAATGTTCAAATTATTGGCCTTGCTTACACGCACCGGGTACACCGTGTAGGTCAGCGTTTGCTGATCGCCGATATTGCAGTCCCGCTGGGCGTGAATCACCGCGTCGCTGAGCACCCGCCCGGTTTTGCCGGTTACGGTAAGCTCTTTGGTTCGCACCACCTGATTGGCAGCGGAAGTCGCCGTGATGGTGCACTTTTTACTGTTTGCAACCGTGCCCATGTTGCCCCCTGCGTCACGACCGGTGATGATACCGGTCTGGGGGTCTACATAGGCCACGCTTTCATCCGAGGAGGACCAGGTAATATCCGAAACATCGGCCGCAACGGGTTTTGCGTCCGTAATGGCCATTTGGATTTGGGCACCCTCCTGTACCGTATCCGGACCGGTAATGTTAAAGTCCGTGCAAGGCACACCGTCTACAACGTTAAAAGTGATGGTATCATTATATTTCAATTTGAGCAGAATGTTGGCGATGATCTTCACCGCAGTAGCTGTCAGCTGTATCGCGTCGGCAGAATCGCCCACAATATCCTTAATGGCAAAGCAAGCGTCCAACAGCGCCGCCAGCACATTGCGGTCAATGTCGATACCCAAATACTTGATCAGAATATCCGCCAGTTTTTTGGTATCAATGGTGCCGGTATGGTCCAACTTGTAAATATAGTTGACCAGCTTTAACAGATTGTTGATAAATCCTTCCGTATCCGGCGACACAACGATGGAGTGCATAATCTTAACTGTAAACAACACCTTTATAGACGCAGGAGGGATATGCACATGAGCAATTACAATAAAATCACAGCCCTTTACTCCCGCCTTTCCGTAGGCGACGAGGACAGGGACGGCGGCGAGAGCAACAGCATACAGAACCAAAAAATCTTTTTGGAGAACTACGCCAAAGGACAGCAACTAACCAATATCCGGCACTACATTGACGACGACGAAAGCGGCAGGTTCTTTGACCGTTCTGCTTATTCCCGCATGATTGAAGATGTGGAAAGCGGCAAAATCGGTGTCTGCATTATGAAAGACCTTACCCGCTGGGGGCGCGACTATCTCCAAGTCGGCAACGCTATGGAGATTTTCAGACGGAACAATGTACGCTTTATCGCAGTCAACAACGGCATAGACAGCGAAAACCCTGACACATTAGAGTTTGCCCCTTTTATCAATATCATGTCGGAGTGGTACGCAAAGGACATCAGCAAAAAAGTGAAAA
>FR885386.1:91735-92813 GCA_000436335.1 Clostridium sp. CAG:217 | reverse complement strand
CGGGGGAGAAAATGAAGAAAAATATAATACAGCGTCTTGTGGACAAGTTGTACAAATTACAAAAGCGCATACAAGACAGAGCCTTGGTTAAAAAAGTTCAAAATCAACAGGTCGCTTATCGTTTGAATCAAAAGCCGCGAAAGGAACAAGTAGTGGTTTCTTTGACTAGTTTTGGTCCGCGCTTAGCAACTCTGGATCTGCCGTTGAAAAGCATTTTCAGACAGCGTATAAAACCGGACCGTTTAATGATCGTATTGGACGACGATCCGGTGTGCAGAGCCTATGCTGAATCGCATACGGAATTGGCCGATGCAGGAGTGGAGTTTGTGTTTGATTCCATTGGGCTGAAACCGCATAACAAGTATTACTACGCTATGCAAAAGTACCCGGACGCTGTGGTGATCACAGTAGATGACGATTCAATTTACCGTAAGGACACGGTGTCCAGTCTTCTGTTTTGGCATAAAGTATTTCCTAAGGCAATTTGTGCGCGCCGTGTGCACCAGATGGATTATACGACGGACGGAGCCATACGGCCGTATGAGGATTGGTATTTTGAACGCCATCTCTTGCGAAAACCGAACGATGATTATTGCGCGACCGGTGTAGGCGGCGTTTTGTATCCGCCGCACGCACTGCCGCCGGAAACCTTTGATACAGAGAAAATTCAAGAGCTTTGTTTGTGTGCTGACGACATATGGCTGAAATATATGGAATTGCTGGGTGACGTAAAGGTGTTTTGGGTGCCGAATTCTTATAATGAAGCTGTGGATGTAAACGAGAGCCAACAAGTATCCTTGTGCAGTACCAACAACACCGGCAGAAACAGCCGGTACATAAAAACGATGAATGCTTATTTCAAAGAGATAAGCTGAGTTGACAGGGAGAGATAAGATGAATATTGTGCTTCTTTCCGGCGGTTCCGGCAATCGCTTGTGGCCGCTTTCTACGCCTGAGAATTCCAAGCAGTTTTTGAAAATTTTAAAAACGGATGACGGAAGGACAGAATCTATGCTGCAGCGGGTGTTTGCCCAGATATATCGCGTAGACCCAGGTGCGGTTGTAACAGTGGCCACTT
>FR885386.1:86259-91715 GCA_000436335.1 Clostridium sp. CAG:217 | reverse complement strand
GCCACTTCTGCGGATCAGGAGGCGGAAATTCACCGTCAACTGGGAGAGGCAATCCGAATTTCTATTGAGCCGGACAAGAAGGACACGTTCCCTGCAATTGCATTGGCTTCTGCGTATTTGGTAGATGTGTTGCAGATCGATCCGGAAGAGACGGTAGCGTTTTGCCCGGTGGATCCTTTTGCAGACGATTCTTTTTTTGCGACGATCCGTGATGCCTGTGCTTATATTCCTTCTGTTCAGGAGCATTTAATGCTGTTGGGCATTACACCGACTGCGCCGTTGGAGAAGTACGGCTACATTGTGCCAAAGACAGAAAATGATATCTCGCTTGTGGCGTCTTTTAAGGAAAAGCCGGATAAAAAGAACGCCCAACGCTATATAAAAAATGGCGCTTTGTGGAACGCCGGCGTTTTTGTGTTTAAACTTAGCTACATATTGAAGCGCGCACATGAACTGATTGATTTTTCGGATTATTATGATTTGTTTCAAAAGTATCATACTCTTGAAAGGATTTCTTTTGATTATGCAGTCGTAGAACACGAAAAAGACATTTTGGTCAAGCGGTACAATGGTGCGTGGAGCGATATAGGAACCTGGGATGCACTGACCGCGACTATGGACACACATTTCGTCGGCAAAGCAGTTTCCGATCACCCGGAGAATGTATTTGTTATTAATGAAACAGAAAAGCCGATCATCGTCTTGGGCCTTGAAAATGTGGTGGTGTCTGCCACAGATTCGGGCATTATTGTCAGCGATATTCAAGCAAGCCACAAAATCAAACCCTACGTGGATCAGGCGAAAAATTTGTAAGACTTGATTTTTAGACTGAGAGAACAGTAATGAAAATAGCGATTGTTACATTGACAAAAGGAGCCAACTACGGTAATCGGCTTCAAAATTATGCTGTGGAAAATGTCCTGAAAGGCATTGGTTGTAGGGCCGTTACCTTAATAAGTGATTTTCGATTTGCTGATATAGATGCTCTGCACAGATGTTGGTATTTGCTAAAGCGCGCTTTTAAAATATCTAACTATAATTACACATACCGGCAATTAAGGTTTGCAAAATTCAATGATCAGTTGCTATCCTATTCCGGTGCTTCAAATGCCAATATCGATAGCTTCGATTATGTTGTTTATGGATCGGACCAAATATGGAATACGCATTTTGAAGCATCAGTTGTGGCCGACTTCTCCTTTTTGTTTGGTGAAACAGTTCCTAAACGTAAAAAGGTTGCGTATTCTGCCAGTGTTGGAACCGGTGACATTCCTGAGGAATATAAGAAGCGTATTGCAAAGGCACTTCGTGACTTTCGCTCCATTTCCGTACGAGAAGAGCAAGCGGCAAGTATTATTTGCGAACTGACCGGGCGCAAGGTGCCGGTGACAATTGACCCTACCTTGATGCTGGACGCCGCTGATTGGCAGCGAATTGAAAAGAAGCCGCACTATGTGCATAAAAATGAAAAAATATTGCTCACATATTTTCTGGGTGATCTTTCACCGGCGCGCAAGGCGTTTGTAGACGCTGTGGCGCAGCAATTTGGGCTGCGTGTGGTAGCACTTCAAAATGAGTGGGTGAAAGATATTCCCGATCCGGCTGTTTACGCAACTACGCCGGACGAATTTATTTGGCTGGTGCATCACTGCCAGTTGATGCTGACGGATTCGTTCCACGGCAGTGTGTTTTCTATACTGTTTGACAAGCCTTTCCGCTGCTTTGGTCGAGAGGAGAGCGGTGTGGCGGACATGAGCAGCCGGATGGACACGCTTTTTGGCAAATTCGGCATTGGCGACTGGTGCCGCGGCTCGGTACAGGAGGACCCGGACCATATTTTTTATAAAGACTATGTTTCCGTTCCGGCGGTTTTGGAGCGGGAGCGGCAATTTGCACTGGATTATTTGAAGAACGCATTGGAGATTCATGAGTAACGACAGCAGAACGAAAAACGCGGCGCGGAATTTGTTTTTCGGCACGATAACGCGAATTTACAACTTAATCATTCCGTTTTTAATGCGCACGGCCATGATCTATTGGCTGGGTATGGAGTATGTGGGGCTGAACAGTCTGTTCACCTCTATTTTGTCCGTGCTGAATTTGGCAGAACTGGGCGTCGGTTCGGCCATGACTTTCAGTATGTACAAGCCCATTGCTGAACAGGACTCCACCCGCATTTGCGCCCTGATGCGGCTCTATAAGATTTATTACCGTATTGTGGGGGCTGTAATCTTAGTGGCCGGTTTAGTGATTATTCCGGTGCTGCCCACGTTGGTGAAGAAAGACCTGCCGCCAAATGTGAATCTGTATGTGCTGTATTTGATCAATTTGCTGACCACGGTGGTTAGTTATTGGCTGTTTGCGTATAAAAACTGCCTGCTGTTTGCCCATCAGCGTAATGATATCGGCGACAAGATCGGCTATGTTATCAATACGGTGAAATACGGCGTGCAGTTGGCGGTGCTGTACTTTATGCGCGACTATTATGCTTATATCATTGTTGCGTTGTTGTCCGGCGTGGTGAGTAATATTGTAACCGCTATTGTGGTGGACAAGTTATATCCCCAGTACAAGGCCATGGGCAAGCTGCCAAAGGAAGATGTGCAGATTATCAACAAGCGCATTAAAGATCTGTTTACTTCAAAGATCAGCAGCGTGGTTTACGATTCTGCGGACACGCTTGTAATATCCGCATTTTTAGGCCTGACGGCGCTTGCAAAATACCAAAACTACTTCTTTGTAATGAATACCATTTTCGGCTTTGTGACCCTGATCACCAGTTCCAGCTTGGCAGGGATCGGTAACAGCTTGGTAACCGAAAGCGAGGAGAAAAATTATAAGGATCTGCGGAAATTTACGTTTCTGCTGTCCTGGCTGTCGGCTTTTTGCATTTGCTGTTTTGCCTGTCTATATCAGCCGTTTATGACCCTATGGGTGGGTAAGGATAACTTGCTGCCGTATGGTATGGTAATTATACTCTGCGCCTATTTCATCATTCGCCAGATCAATAATCTGCTGAATTTGTACAAAGACGCAGCGGGCATGTGGCACGAGGACCGATGGCGCCCGCTGATCTGCTCCCTGGTGAACCTGGTGGTGAACTTGATTTTGGTGCAGTTTTGGGGGCTTTACGGTATTTTAATCTCCACCATCATTGCTATGTTGGTGGTGGGTATGCCCTGGCTGACCCATAACCTGTTTACCGTGGTGTTCCATTGCAGTTGGAAGCCTTATGTGAGCCGCACCCTACGCTATGTGGCACTGGCGGCGGTTTGCTGCGGCGTGTGCGTTGGCGTTTGTCATTTTATCACGCTGCCGTCGCTGATTGTGACTATGATTTTACGGTTGCTTGTGTGTGCCGTGCTGCCCAATGGTGTGTTCCTGATCGCGTATCGAAAGACAGATGAATTCGCCTATTTTGCCGGGTTGCTGAACCGGCTGACCAAGGGTAAGGTGCCTGTGCTGCGGAGGTGGTCCGGTTGCTGAATACGCCGAAAGTGCGGTGCACCGGCTGTACCGCTTGTGTGGCCGCATGCCCCAAAAGCTGTTTGCGTATGGAGCGGGACAAAGAGGGATTTTTCTACCCTGTGGCAGAGGAAGCGGCTTGTATAAACTGTGACCGCTGCAACCGGGTTTGCCCGGCGCAACAGTCGTTGCCGGTGGATGATAAGGAACCCCTATGTTACGCCACCATTTCTCGGCGAGACCGACAGCGGGCACAAAGCTCCTCCGGTGGCGTATTCTCCCTTTTGGCGGAGAAAGTGCTGGAGCAGGGCGGCGCAGTCTACGGTGCGGCAATGGAGCCGGATCTGACGGTGCGCCATCTGCGCATAACGCATACAGAGGATCTGCCCCGTCTGATGGGCAGCAAATATGTGCAAAGCCGTATGGGGGATTGCTTTACTAGAGTGCGACTGGATTTGGAACAGGGCAGGAAAGTGCTGTTCTCCGGCACCGGCTGCCAGGTGCAAGGACTGCTGGGCTATTTAGGCGGACCAAAGCCGGGACTGTTGACGGTAGATGTGATTTGCCACGGCGTGCCGTCGGAAGCGGTATGGCAGGCTTATGCCAAGGTCATCGGTGCGCAGCTGCCCTTGTCTTTTCGCGACAAATGCACCGGCTGGCAGCAGTATTCCGTGCAACTGAACGGTACGGCACACCCGTACAGGCAGGACCCGTATATGCGGCTGTTTCTTTCCGATGTGATCCTGCGCCCGTCCTGTTATCATTGCCCGGCCAAGGGTGCAAGCCGTGTGTCGGATCTGACCTTGGCGGACTTTTGGGGAATCCAAAATGTGGACCCCACCATGTTTGACGATAAGGGCACCTCGCTGGTGCTGGTGCACAGCGCCGCCGGAGAACAAGCCTTGGCGCAGATCCGATCGGATCTACTACTGAAAGCAGAACCGTTGGAGTCGGCCTTAGCCGGGAACCCCAGTGCGGTACATTCTGCTACGGAGCCGAAAGCGCGGGCTGCGTTCTTTGCGAAATTTGAAAAACGGCAAGGTGATTTAGACTACCAGCGGGCGGCGGACAAATATTGCCTGTTCTATGGTAAAAGTGTAAAACAAAAGGCGGTTGCCTGTGCCAAAAAGCTGCTGCGCAGAGGATAAAACACTGAAAAATGTAATAAATGGCACGTATTAGCACTCTTTCGAAAAGAGTGCTAATTGTTTATCTTTTGTTCACACATTATTCATAAATGAGGTCTATAGTAAGAATTGTTCCAAGGGAGGAACAAAAGAAAGAGCAATGCAAACCGTGCGTTAGAATCAGAAAGGAGTTGGTACCCATGGGTAGCAACCAAGCGCAGTCGGCAACTTAATCTTACCGAATCTGCATATAAAGTTAGCAACAGTTTGAATTTCATTTTGGAGGTAACAGATATGCTGAATCGTAGAAATAATCATGCAATGACCGCTTATGATCCCTTTAGAGAGATGGATAACTTTGAGCGCCACTTTTTTGAGGACCCCTTTGGTGTGTTCTTCAGTAACGATAGTCAGTCTGCCTTTAAGACGGATATTACCGATGAGGGTGACGCTTACAGATTGGAAGCGGACTTGCCCGGATTTGATAAGAAAGATATTCATGTGGACATTAACGGCGATCGGATGACCGTCAGTGCGCAGCGCCACTCCGACTATGAGGAGAAAGACAAAAAAGGCAAGTACATTCGCTCTGAGCGTTCCTATGGTACTTACAGCCGCAGCTTTGATGTAAGCGGTGTAGATACTGAGGGTATTAAGGGCGGCTACAAGGACGGTGTGCTGACCTTGACTTTGCCCAAGAAGGCGGAGGACACCCCCACGAGCCACAGGATTGAACTGGAATAACCGTTTACGCCCATGTGGCGCAGATAGACGCTGCTGTTGGATTTTCCCCTTTCTTTGATATACAACAGTACCCACGAACAATGGCAGCAAAAAAGCCGGCGGCGGACCGAAAGGCCCACC
>FR885386.1:68016-86243 GCA_000436335.1 Clostridium sp. CAG:217 | reverse complement strand
AGGCCCACCGCCGGTGTTTTTTTTTATTATCCTTTATTGCCTTGACTTGAAGTTGTCGATCACAATATGGTAGCGATCGTAGGCACGGCGCACAGCGTCGTCCCAGCTGATATAGATCTCCTCCTGGGCGGCCTTGCCCACACGGTGGAGATAATCTTTATGGTGCATGATCTGTTGCAGGCGCATTGCAATGCTGTGGGCGCTCTCCAGGCAAAGAAAACCATTGCGATCGTCGGTAACGCCCTCGGCGGCGCAGCTGCCGGCCACCAGCAGACTGGGGGTGCCGCAGGAGGCTGCCTCTCGAACAACTAAGCCGTTGGTGTCAAATACAGAGGGGAACAGCAGCAAATCGGAAACGCCGTAATAGCCCTGAATTTCCGCCCGATCCAGCACTTTGCCGGTGTAGATGATATTGTCCGCCAGACCCAGTTTGCGAAAATACTTTTGTATGGCGTTCTCGTTGGCGCCGAAGCCTACCATCAGCAAACGAAAATCCTCGCCTCGCTCCTTTAAAATTTTGCAGGCGTCTAAAATTAAACGAATGTTCTTGTACCAAATCATACGGCCTACATAGATAAACACCGGCACGCCGTCAGGAATATTATGCTTGCGGCGGATTATATCCACTTGGGATTGGGGTACATCTACCTTGGGCATATCGCAGCCGTTGGGCATCACTACATAATCGCCTTGGTAGCCAAATCGGCGCAAACTCTCTACCGTGCCCTCGCTGGTGACCCATACTTCATCGGCGGCACTGATGTTCTTCAGCATAAAATTATAGGCGAAGTCCTTGGCCGGTTTGCCGGGAATGCACCGGTCGAAGTCATACTCATACTTGGTGTGATAAGTGAGTACCGTAGGAATGGGATGCAACTGTGCCACCCGCTTAAAGTAGTAGCTGGTAGCCAGGGGACAGTGGGAGTGCAACAGATCAAAATGCCGGTCAATAATGGCTTGGTGCAGCTCCGGCTTAAATGGCCACCCAACGCTGTATCCTTCTTTGGTGGGAATCCACCAGCTTTTATAGCGGAAGATCTCATACGGATATTTATAGTCCTGCTGGTTCGGATTCTTTGGGGTGACGATCACAGCCTCACCAAGACCTTGATTGATCTTCTCCGCATAGCTTTGGGCCACATTGCTGATCCCGTCCGTGGTGGGTGGGAATGCATCTGTGCCGATGGCAATTTTTAATTTATCGTTCAAGTTTTCACCTGCTTTTGCAAATCATAAGGATTTTTGGGCATTATAGCACAATTTTGCCTGAATGTAAATTGCCGGGCAGCGAATTTTACAGTTTGTTTATGCCCTGCGGCTAAATCCCGCGTTACGGCCTAAGAATTTGGAAAAGCGGCAAAAAAGGCTTGCTATCCCGGCCGCCTTTCTATATAATGATATATGTATAAATACCTATGGGAGGGGGAGAAAAATGACCCAGAGCTATTCTGTATCGCTGGAGAAGATCATAACGGCGCATAATTTGGAAATCATCTATTTGCCAAAGCCGGCGGATGAGATCTTGATTACCACCAATGAGGTCAACCGACCGGGGATCGTGATGACCGGCTATACGGATTATTTCGATGCCGATCGGGTTCAGATCCTAGGATGGACGGAGTTTGGCTTTTTGCTGAATATGGAGCCGGAAAAACGGCGCCGGGCACTCCAATATTGGTTGGCACTGCACCCGGCTGCGGCTGTGGTGACTCGAGGGCTGGACATTCCGGACTACTTCGTTGAGGAGTGCAAGGCGCATCAGGTGCCGCTGTTGCGCACCCAAGAGGAGACCTCGCCCTTCCTGGCAACTTTAATCGCTTATTTGAATGCAGAACTGGCCCCCCGGATCACACGCCACGGCGTGCTGGTGGAGGTGTACGGCGAAGGTGTACTCATTACCGGTGAGAGCGGCGCGGGTAAAAGCGAGGCGGCCGTAGAGTTGATCAAGCGCGGGCACCGACTGATCGCCGATGACGCGGTGGAAATTCGCAAGGTCAGCGACAAAACGTTGATAGGCGCGTCGCCCAGCAACATTCGCCACTTTGTGGAGCTGCGAGGCATCGGCATTATCAATGCGCGCCGGATTTTCGGTATGGGTGCCGTTAAGAATACGGAAAAAATTGATATGGTCATTCAGCTGGAGGCTTGGGACTCCACCAAGGCGTATGATCGGCTGGGACTGGACAATGAGTACACCCGTATTTTGGATATTCAGGTGCCGGTGATCACCGTACCCATCACCCCCGGGCGGAACCTGGCGGTGATCGTAGAAACGGCGGCCATGAACAACCGCCAAAAGAAAATGGGCTATAACGCTGCCAAAGAGCTGATGGCCGGTCTTGGGATGGAAGAGATCGAGCCGGAGGATAAAGAACTGGAGATTTGGAAGAATTCATAACGGAGGATAAAAGATATGTACAGCTTAGGAATTGACTTGGGGGGCACGAATATTGTTGCCTCCGTGGTGGACGATCAATATAATATTATCTCTACTGCAAAAACCAAGACGAATGCGCCGCGCCCGGCCAACGCCATTTTTGACGATGTGGAGAAGGTGTGCCGCGAGGCCGTGCGGGAGGCCAAGCTCACCATGAGTGACTTGGTGGCCGTGGGTATGGGCTCTCCCGGTACCTGCAATGCAGACGGCGTGATCGAGTTTGCCAACAACCTGGCCTTTAACAATGTGCCTGCCCGGGAAATGCTTCGGGAGCGCTTGGGGGTTGACAATGTATTTGTAGAGAATGACGCCAACTGCGCCGCACTGGGTGAGGCGTTTGCCGGTTGCGGCAACGGGTCTAAGAATTTTGTGGCTGTGACCCTGGGCACCGGCGTGGGCAGCGGCATCATTTTGGACGGCAAGATCGTCAACGGTGTCAACTGCGCCGGTGGCGAGTGCGGCCACATGGTGATTATGGTAGACGGCGAGCAGTGCTCCTGCGGCCGTAAGGGCTGCTGGGAGGCTTATGCTTCCGCCACGGCGCTGATCCGCCAGACCAAGCGTGCTATGGATGATTACCCGGACTCCATTATGCACCGCCTGGCGGAGGAAGAGGGCGGTGTCAATGGCAAGACTGCGTTTGACGCCATGCGCCTGGGCGATATTGCCGGTATTGAAGTGGTGAATAACTATATCAAGTATGTGTCTTGCGGGCTGATCAATTTGGTCAACGCCTTGCAGCCTGAGATCATCTGCATCGGCGGCGGTATCTGCAACGAGGGCGACACTTTAATGGAGCCCCTGCGCCGCTATGTGCAGGCAGAGCGTTACAGCATTCACAGCAAAATTCAAACCCAGATTGTAAAGGCACAGCTGGGCAATAACGCCGGTATTATCGGCGCAGCGCTGCTGTACCAGGTGAAATAATGCAGGGTGATGGCGTGAGAGAACTCCTTGCGGCAGCCCGAGAAATGGGCTGTGATTATTTGGAAAACGAACCCATGCGCCTGCACACCACCTTTAAGATCGGCGGCCCGGCGCGGGTGCTGCTGTTCCCGGAGACGGAAGAACAGATCACGGCGCTAGTGCAGTGTGCCCGGGCAAACGGCGTGCGGCTCTTGACCATCGGCAACGGCTCTAATTTGCTGGTGGCAGACAAGGGCATTGACGCGGCGGTGCTGGTGATGGATAAGCACTTTTCTGCCGTAACGGTAAAGGGCAATACCATTTTTGCCCAGGCCGGTGCGTCGCTGATGAAGGTGTGTCGCACAGCGCTGGAGCACAGCCTGACGGGGCTGGAATTTGCCTATGGCATTCCCGGCTCCTGCGGAGGCGCGGCCTTTATGAACGCCGGTGCCTACGGTGGTGAGATGAAGGATGTGCTGGTGCGCTGCACCCACATTGATGGAGACGGCAAATTGGGTCAGCTGGCAGGGGAGGACCTGCACCTGTCCTATCGCCACAGCGCGTATTATGACAACGGTTGCATTATTACCGGGTTGGAGCTGCGCTTGCAGCCCGGCGATCCGGCGGAGATCAAAGCCAAAATGGACGATCTGATCAGCCGCAGAAGGGAAAAGCAGCCTATCGAATATCCCAGTGCAGGCTCTACTTTTAAGCGCCCGCCTGGTCACTTTGCCGGTGCGCTCATTGACCAATGCGGTCTGCGAGGTACAAGTGTGGGTGGTGCCCGGGTCAGCGAGAAGCACGCCGGCTTTGTGATCAATACAGGCGGTGCAACCTGTGCCGATGTGCTGGCCCTTTGCCGGCAGTGCAGGGAAAAGGTGCTGGCGGAGACCGGTGTAGAACTGGAAATGGAAATACGAGTAACGGAGTAAGTAAAAGTTAATGGAATTTGCAAACAAGGAACTGATCATTATAACCGGCGTCAGTGGTGCCGGTAAATCCAGCGCAATGGGCTTTTTGGAAGATGTGGGCTACTACTGCATTGATAATATGCCTCCGGTGCTGCTACCCACCTTTATCGGCTTGATTGCTAATCGGGAGGAGTATCGTAAAGTAGCCATTGTGGTGGATGTGCGCTCCAGTGAAGTGTTTGAGGACTTCATTAAGAGCGTGAACGACGCCAAGTCCAATTACGCCTATGATGTGAAGATTGTTTATTTGGATATTAAGACCCCGGTGGCTTTGAAGCGTTATAAGCTTACCCGCCGCAAGCACCCCTATGCAGATCGCTTTAACGGGGATATTGCTGCTGCACTGGCTTATGAAAAAGAGATTTTGGCGCCCCTGCGGCTGCGGGCGGATCATATGATTGATACATCGGACGCAGCGCCCAATCAGCTGCGTACGCGCTTGGCCCAGATCCTTCTGGGCAGCGACAAGGATATGATGAACATTCATGTGATGTCCTTTGGATTTAAGCATGGTATTCCCAGTGAAGCGGACTTTGTCATTGATGTGCGCTGCCTGCCAAACCCCTACTGGGTGGAGGCGCTGCGCAGCAAAACCGGCCTGGATAAGGAAGTGAAGGACTATGTGTTCTCCTTTAAAGAGTCGGAGGAGTTGTTGCAAAAGCTCATCGGCCTTTTGGACTTCCTGAATCCGCTGTATATCCGAGAGGGAAAGAGCCAGATCGTCTTTGCCATTGGCTGCACCGGCGGCAATCATCGCAGCGTGGCGATTGCCGAGGCGCTGAAAGATCATTTTGAATCACGGTGGGACAATGTGACCGTCCATCATCGGGATATTAACCGAGGTTGACGCAAATGTCCTTTTCTCAAACCGTGAAGGGCGAACTGATTGACGCCCAATATACAGAACCCTGCTGCCGAAAAGCATTCCTTTACGGAATGTGCCTTTTCGGCAAAAGTTTTTCCTCCCGCCAGGTGGCGCTGCAAACGGAAAACCCTCGCATTGCAGAGAAATATAGTGTACTGCTGGCGGAAATTTGCCGGGTAGAGGCGGCGGTGGTGCCGTCTCCCGGGCGACGCAGTTTTACCGTCAGCGTAACGGACGGCAGCGACTGTGCCAAGATATTGAAGACTTTTGCCCACCAGGGCTTCGGCAGTCTGCGGGTGAATTACGCCAACTTTGACTGTGAGAATTGCCAGAATGCGTTTATCGCCGGGGCATTTTTATCCTGTGGCACCGTGTCCAGTCCTAAGAGTGACTACCATTTGGAATTTACCGTGCCGTATCAGAATTTGGCTGCCAGCTTTGTGACCATGTTAGAGGAAAAGGAATTAAAGCCCGGCCTAACGAACCGTAAGGGATATCATATCTTGTACTTTAAGGGCAGCGAGGCCATTGAGGACTGCCTGTACCTGATGGGCGCTTCCGGCGCAATGTTTGAGATGATGAATGTAAAGATTGTCAAAGACATTCGAAATTCTGCCAATCGTAAGGCCAACTGTGAGACTGCCAATATTGAACGTATGGTTCAAGCGGTACGGGTGCAGCTGGACGCCATAGAGAAAATTCGCCGACTGCGTGGGCTGGAGTATCTCAGCGAGGATTTGCACGCCATGGCGATCCTGCGCGAGGAAAACCCGGACAGCTCATTAAGCGAGCTTGCAGAGATGAGCGCTTTGTCCCGCAGCGGGGTCAATCACCGACTGCGGCGCATTGTAGATATTGCTGCGGCTTTGGACGAGAACGTGTAATTTACTACGCAAAGAAAAAGGAAACTCAATGATGTTTACGCATTTGCATGTGCATACGGAGTTTAGTCTGCTGGACGGCGCTTGCCGTCTGGACGATTTGGTGAGCCGTGCAAAGGCGCTTGGAATGCAGTCCCTTGCGATTACGGATCACGGTAATATGTACGGGGCTGTTGATTTTTATAAGGCGTGCAAGCGACAGGGGGTACGGCCCATTATCGGTTGCGAAGTGTATGTGGCGCCCCGCACCCGGTATGATCGGGAGCGGGTACAGGATAAGGCTTATAATCACCTGGTTCTGCTGTGTGAGAACGAAGAGGGTTATAAAAACCTGATCGCTATGGTGTCTAAGGGCTATACGGAGGGCTTTTATTTTAAGCCGCGCATTGACCGAGATCTGCTGCAAAAGCACCATCAAGGCCTGATTTGCTTGTCTGCTTGCCTGGCCGGGGAAATTCCCCAGGCACTGTTGGAACGGGATTATGACAAGGCGAAGGAGACCGCCCTGTGGTACAGTGACCTGTTTGGTTCGGAACATTACTATTTGGAATTGCAAGACCACGGTATTCCGGAACAGCAGACGGTAAACGCCGGACTGCTGCGCTTGAGCCGGGAAACCGGTATTCCCTTGGTAGCCACCAACGATGTGCACTATGTGCGCCGGGAGGATGCCAAAATTCAGCAGGTGCTGATCTGCATTGCCACCAACCATGTGCTGGGGGAGGACACCGGGCTGGAGTTCCACTCGGATCAGTTCTACCTTAAAAGTGAGGCGGAGATGGCAGAGACTTTTGCTGCCGTGCCACAGGCACTGGAGAATACGGAGAAGATCGCCCGGCGCTGCAACTTTGATTTTGAATTTGGTAACACCAAGCTGCCGTATTATGAGACCCCCGGCGGTATGGATCACTACGCTTACTTCCAAAAGCTGTGCCGGGAGGGTATGGTGCGCCGCTATGGCCAACACCCGCCCAAGGCCTATGCAGAGCGGCTGGAGTATGAGCTGAACACCATACAGAAGATGGGTTACACGGACTATTACCTGATCGTGGTGGATTTTGTGCAGTACGCCAAGGATCAGGGCATACCGGTGGGACCGGGGCGTGGCTCCGGCGCCGGGTCCATTGCCGCCTATTGTATCGGCATTACTGATATTGACCCCATGAAGTACGATCTGCTGTTTGAGCGGTTTTTGAACCCGGAGCGGGTGTCTATGCCGGACTTTGATATTGACTTTTGTTACGAACGGCGGCAAGAGGTGATCGACTATGTGACCCGCAAATACGGTGCGGACCATGTGGCACAGATCGTCACCTTCGGCACTCTGGCGGCCCGTGCGGCCATTCGCGATGTGGGTCGGGTGATGGGTATGCCTTATGCTGCTGTAGATGCGGTGGCAAAGCTGGTGCCTCGGGACCTGCATATCAGCCTGGATCAAGCTATTAAAAAATCAGCGCCCTTACGCAAGCTGATGGCAGAGGATCCCAAGGTGCAGGAGTTGTTGGACACTGCCCGCCAAATCGAGGGTATGCCCCGCAATGCCTCTACCCACGCCGCCGGTGTGGTGATCACCCGGGACCCGGTGGCCAGTTATGTGCCTTTAGCCACCAATGATGATGTGGTGGTAACCCAGTATGTTATGACCACCCTGGAAGAACTGGGTCTGCTGAAAATGGACTTCCTGGGTCTGCGCACCTTAACGGTGATTCACGACGCAGCCCGGGCGGCAGATATAGACATTAATACGATTGATATTAACGATCCGGCGGTGTACAAGCTGTTTGCCGCCGGCAAGACGGAGGGCATTTTCCAGTTTGAGTCCGCCGGCATGAAAGAAATGCTGCAAAAGCTGCGCCCCACTTGCTTGGAACACCTGATCGCTGCCACTTCGCTGTACCGACCCGGTCCCGCGGACCAGATTGACGGCTATGTGGCCTGCGCCAACGATCCCTCCAAGGTGCGGTACAAAACCCCGCTGTTAAAGCCGATCTTGGAGAATACCTACGGCTTTATCGTCTACCAAGAGCAGGTCATGCAGATCTTTCGGGCACTGGCAGGGTATAGCTACGGCCAGGCGGATGTGGTGCGCCGTGCCATGAGCAAGAAAAAGCACGATGTGATGGAGCGGGAGCGCACCCACTTTGTCACCGGCGCTGTGGCGAACGGTGTGGAGGAGGCGGCAGCGAACGCCATCTTTGACGATATGGCGGGATTTGCCAGCTATGCCTTTAATAAATCCCATGCCGCCTGCTATGCCTTGGTGGCTTATCGCACTGCGTATTTGAAGGTGCACGCCCCGGCGCAGTTTATGGCAGCGCTGCTTACCTCTGTGCTGGATCGCAGCAACAAGGTGGCGTCCTATATTGCCGAGTGCAAGCGTATGGGCTTGCAGCTGGCACCGCCGGATGTGAACACTTCTATGAAGGGCTTTACCGCAGAGGGCAAAGTGATTCACTATGGCCTTTTGGGCATTAAAAATTTGGGCAGAGAGTTTATCAACGATATTATCGCCGAGCGGGAAAACGGCGCCTTCGAGAGCATTTTTGATTTTTGCCGCAGGCTATGCGACAAGCATTTTAACCGCCGCGCGGTAGAGAGTTTGATCCGCTGCGGTGCGCTGGATCACTTGGGGGCGAACCGTCGCCAAATGCTCCAGGCGCTGCCGGCCATCGTCAGTAATTTGGACGAATATAAAAACAGTTTGCGTTACGGGCAGGTGGGTTTCTTTGAGTTGTCTGGCGGGCAGGATTTTGGCTTTGAATTTGATTTGCCCCAGGTGGAGGAGTTCCCAAAGAATGAGTGCCTGAAGATGGAAAAGGAAATGACCGGTCTGTTCCTGTCCGGCCACCCCATGGATAAATACGATCGGGTTCTGGACCATTTGGGCTATCCCCGCACAGCACAGCTGCTGGCAACGGACGGCCCTTACAAGGACGGCCAAACAGTGACCCTATGCGGCAGTGTAACCGGTATTACTATGAAAAAGACCCGCGCCGGGGAGAGTATGGCTTTCGTACAGCTGAGCGACTCGCTGGGCAGTATGGAGGTGCTGGTGTTCCCCAAGGTGCTCACCCGGTATGCCCGTTTCATTGCCGAGGGCAAGGTGATCACCGTAACCGGCGCTCTGTCTTTGGAGGAGGAAAAGGACGCCAAGATTTTGGCGAACACCATTGACGGGCCACCTACGGCGCAAACACTGCCGTTGACGGCACACGCGGCGGTACTTCCGACAGAGGAGAAGCGCCACAAGCACCGGGGACTGTTTTTGCGGTTAGACAGCCAAACAGACCCCAGGCTGCACAAAGCGCAGGTGGTGACTTCCATTTTTGACGGGCCGGAGCCGTTGTGGTACTACTATAAGGACACCGGACGCTATGTGCGCGCCCCGCAGCAGGACTTTGTGTCGGTCAATCCTACCATGCTGGCAGAATTGAAACGCATTTTAGGGCATGATAATGTTGTCTATATTGCACAGTGATAGCAGACAAAAATTTTGCTATTATGACGAAGTTTTACCGCTTTTGCCTAGAATTGGAAAGGGCATCTTGACTTTTTTCTGCCAAATTAGTACAATGTGGTTTGAATGTAATTTGATGTGGAGGCTGAAAGGCATGAAGACAATAGCAGTTTTGACCAGTGGTGGCGACTCTCCCGGCATGAATGCCGCTGTGCGTGCTGTGGTGCGTACCGCCTGTGAAAACGGGATTCGCGTGTTAGGCGTGGTTCGTGGCTATAACGGTTTGATCAACGGCGATTTTGTGGAGATGGATCTGCGTTCTGTTTCGGATATTATTCATCGGGGCGGCACCAAGCTCTATTCTGCCCGCAGCGTGGAGTTCGCTACGGAAGAGGGCATGCGCAAGGCCATTCGCGTTTGCCGTGAAAACGGCATTGAGGGTGTAGTGGTCATCGGCGGCGACGGTTCCTTCCGTGGGGCCCGTGATCTGTCCCAGAGAGGTATTCCCTGTGTGGGTCTGCCCGGAACGATCGATAACGATATTGCTTGCTGTGACTATACCATTGGGTATGATACCTGTATGAACACCATTATGGAGATGGTGGATCGTATTCGCGATACGGCCGAGAGCCACGACCGCTGCATGGTGGTTGAGGTGATGGGGCGTCGTGCCGGTTATCTGGCGCTGAACGCCGGCATTGCCGTAGGCGCTACCGCAATTCTGATTCCGGAGATCGAGTTCGATATTCAAAAGGATGTAATTGAGCGGATGAAGCGCACCCTGCGCACGGACAAAAAGCACTTTTTGATCATTGTGGCAGAGGGCGTTGGGATCAATGTGAACGAGTTGGCCAAGGAGATCCAGGCGAAGACCGGCGTGGAGTCTCGTGCCTGTGTGCTGGGCCATGTGCAGCGCGGCGGTTCGCCTACTGCTCGCGACCGTGTGTTGGCAACCCAAATGGGCAACTATGCAGTAAAGAACCTGTTGATGAAGGGCATTGGCAATCGCGTGGTAGCCATTCATCAGGACAAAATCGTAGATTACGATATTTTTGAGGCTCTGAATATGGAAAAACATATTGATCCGGAGCTGTATCAGACCGCTTTGGAAGTGTCTATTTAACTTTATCTTACAAAATTGTAAAAACACCGTCGGTGCGTGCTTGCCCGACGGTGTTTTTTTATTTGCTGCCATTATTTTGCACGGCAGTTTTGGCACTTTTATCGCATACTAAAACGGGTGATAAAATGAAAAAGTGTGTGCGTGCAGTTACGGCCGTATTGGCCGTGGTGCTTGCGGTGATCTACGGCTTGGTTGGCTTTGGCTGTTGGGCTTTGCCGGACACGGTGCGTACCGGCGGCGGAGATGCAGCTTACTTTGGCGGCTTGTTTACCGTCAGCGGCGGGCGTGCCGGAGCGGTGGACGCCCGGCAGGAGACGGCCGTCTCCGGGACGCAAAAAGAGGTGCGCCTGTTGAACGCGGTGCCGGTAAAGCCTGTGGCGCTGCAAAAAACGGCGCCGCGGCAGGTGGCGGTCAGCGGCAGTGCTTTCGGAATTAAGATCTATACAGACGGGGTGTTGGTGGTGGGTACCCGGGATGTGCAGGTGGACGGAAAGGCGATGAACCCTGCCGCCAAGGCCGGTATACAAAGCGGTGACTTGATTGTAGCGATAGACGGCAAAAAGGTTAGCGCTTCGGAAGATGTGGCTGCACTGTTTTCTCGCTCCGGCGGTGCCGTATCCGTGCAGGTGAAGCGGGATGGAAAATATAAGACTTTTTCGTTGACGCCGGTGTATTCCAAAGCGGACGGTTGCTGGAAGGCAGGGGTATGGGTGCGTGACTCCACCGCCGGAATCGGTACGGTGACTTACTATGACCCGCAGACCGGTGTAATGGCGGCGCTGGGCCATCCCATTACCGATGTGGACACCGGTGAAATTATGCCCATTTTACGGGGCGAGGCGGTTGCAGCTAAGGTCACCAAGATTTATAAAAGCAAGGCGGGCAGCACCGGTTCCATTTGCTGTGATTTTTTGCAGCAGCCATTGGGCGCGCTGACAGAAAATGACAACGCCGGTGTGTTCGGTCGATACAGCTGCTCTTTGAAAGGCATGCGAACCTATCCGGTAGCGACTGCGCAGCAGGTAGAGAACGGAGACTGCCAGGTGCTTACCACCGTGGACGGCGACAACACACCCCGATTGTATAAGGCAAAGATCATTCATATCAGCTACCGGGGCGGCAGCGGCGAAAAGAATATGATTGTGCGGATAACGGACCCGGTGCTGCTGGCCAAGACAGGCGGCATTGTGCAGGGCATGAGCGGTTCTCCAATTCTGCAAAACGGGCGGCTGGTAGGTGCTCTGACCCATGTGATCGTGGATAGCCCCCGGCGTGGGTATGCAATTTTTGCAGAAAGTATGTTAGCTGCGTCGGATGCTGTCGCGAAAGACACAAGGTGAAAAAATATCACAAAAAATAGTGAAAAAGTATTGCAAAACGCCTCCGAAAATGGTAAGATATGACAGAAACAAGAAGGAGGTTTCACTATGAAAGAAATGATAAGAGTATTGATTGCAGACGATTCGGCGGCTTTTGGCAAGGCCTGCCAAAAAGAATTGAAATCCGGCGGGTTTGACTGCGTGCTGACCCAAAAGGATGGCAACCGGGTGATCTCGCTGCTGGACACGCAGCACTTTGATGTGGTGGTGATGGATGTGTTTATGAGCGGCGCAGACGCTTTGGAAGTGCTGGAACACATGGAGCCCATGGCAGAGAAGCCGCTGGTGCTGCTGTTGTCCTCTATGGACACGCCGGAGTTTGAGGAGCAGATGATTCGGGCAGGTGCGGACTACATGCTCATCAAGCCGGTACGGCCCCAGTCGGTGGCGCATCGAATCAGTCGTCTGTCCCAGTGGAAGGCGAAGAGCAAGAACCCGCGTTCCGCCGATGTGCAGGGTGCGGATTTGGATTTGATTATTTCGGACATTATGCGCCAGATCGGTGTACCTGCCCACATTAAGGGCTATCAGTACCTGCGTTCGGCCATCAAGCTGTCAGTGGAGGACTCGGAGATGATGAGCAGCGTGACAAAGCTGCTGTATCCGACGGTAGCCAAGATGCACGGCACGACTGCCTCTCGGGTGGAACGGGCAATCCGCCACGCCATTGAGGTGGCCTGGGATCGGGGCGATGTGGATGTACTGTCTTCTTATTTCGGCTATACCATTCAATCCCAGCGGGGCAAGCCCACCAACAGCGAGTTTATCGCCATGATCGCCGATAAATTGAAACTAACCTTTAAGTCTGCGTAAAACAGACTGTTTTGTGATTAAATTTGTGATTAAAATTGAAGAATAAAAAATAGAGCTGTACGGCAAAGCGTCGTACAGCTTGTTTTATGCTTATGCAGTTAACTCATCAGTTCCGCCAGTTCAAAGGTTTGAAACTGAATATGGCTGGAGGGTCGGTCCTCATAGAGTACGCCCAGGGTGTGCGCGTCAATTTGCGCCAGGCAGGAGTAGGCAAAAAAGCCCCGGTTGATGGGCACATGGCGCACCCAGTCCACATGGGTGTAGCCGCCTTTTTTGCGCCGCAGTTTGCCTACGGAGAGCATACCGTTTTCACGGGTGTGCCCGGAGGGATGGCTGCAAAAGACGGTGTCTCCCACAGCGATCACGCTTTTTTGGCACTTGGGGGCGTACAGCCCGGTTTTGCCGCATTTGCTCCAGCTTTTTCCCTTGTTGGTAGAAATGGACATAGGGGTCTTTCCGAAGCGCTTTTGCCGTCCGAAGCCCACAATACTGCCGTCCGGCGCTTCCACCATTTGCCACTCGTCCGTATTCTCCGCATAGGGCTGGGAGGTCATGCGGTGCCAGGTGTCACCGTTGTCCACACTGTAAATGGAGACGGTGCTTTTGCGGTCCACATACAAGGGCATAACGATTCGCCCGTCTGTGGTGGTAATGCCCGCTCCGGGTGCTACGCCCAGAAAGGTGCCGTCCGTTTCATGGAGTACCATATTGGTAATATCCACCGGGTCGCTCCAGGTTTTGCCCCGGTCGCTGCTGCGCAGCATAAATACATAGCAACGCTTGGGTGCCTTTAGCGGCGCACCAAAGGTGGTGACCGCTCCGGCTTCGTTCTTGCCAACTGCGCCGTTTAAGTAAATGTTGCCCACATATTCGTCGCCTTTATAAAGATCGCCAAAGCCGCTGCCCAGACGATAGGGGGTGGGCTGCTTTTGACTGTCCAGCACCGCGCCGCTTTCTTCTATGTAGTAGAAATTGCCGTCTCGGTCATAGATCAGCGGCCGCATTCTACCGTTGAGTTGTGCGTAGGGCACCTTGTGCTTATCCAGCAGACGCTGATTGTGCAGCCCCTTGCACTCCGGCCAAAAATCCGCCAGCAGGATCACATCGCCGTTTGGTGCCACCGCCATACAGGGATCAATGTAAAAAGCGGAGGCATAGCAGTCGGCGCTGATCTTGGTCTCCCTTGCCGGGGGAGCGGCAATGGTCTCAATGGGCGACCAGGTTTTGCCGCCGTCTTCACTTCGGCGTACCGCCAACTCAATGTAACCCCAGTCCGCCCCGCAGGAGGCGCGGTCAATAGCGGCGATCAGGGTGCCGTCGGCGTTCACTAAACTTGGAATACGAAAGGCGTTGCCGCCGTTGTCCCCATTGCTGTCTGCGGTGAGCGCTTTGTCGAGAAAGGTCTCGCTGCTGCCGCAGAAGATAAGTTGTTCCTTTGCCATGTGGGTGTTGCCCCTTTCCTTGTCTTCATTATGCATATCTTAGCATATTAAAATTGAAAATGAAAGGGAATTTTTGCAAAATGGCTTGCAATACGGCGGCGAATTCGGTACAATGGAATTGAAATTTTTGTAAAGGAGGTAAAGTTTATGCTTTGGACACTTAAAAAGTGCTGGTACAGAATTTATCAGCGCGTTTTTAAGGTAGCCATGTGTTTTATGGACTGGTCCGCACCCCAGCTGTTGGAGGGTGCCGGTTCCATACTGCGCCTGCCTGAGCTGATTAAGAGCAAAGGCGTAAAAAAGGTGCTGGTGGTAACCGACAAGGGTTTGATCGCACTGCATCTGTTGGATCCGCTGTTTGCGAAATTGGACGAGGTCGGCATTGCCTATGTGGTATTTGACGGCGTGCGCCCGAATCCTACGATCCCCTGCATTGAGGAGTGTAAGGACATGTATGTCAAAAACGGCTGCGAGGGCGTCATTGCTTTTGGCGGCGGTTCTGCGATGGACTGCGCTAAGGTTGCCGCTGCTCGTGCGGTAAAGCCCAATCAGTCTGTGCGCGCTATGCGCGGCCAGCTGAAAGTGCACAAGAAATTACCGCCGCTGTTTGCCGTACCTACCACTGCCGGTACCGGTTCTGAGACCACGGTTGCTGCTGTTGTCACGGATCCTGAAACCCATGAGAAGAATGCCGTCAACGATACCTGTCTTCGTCCCAAGTATGCGGTGCTTGACCCGGAATTGACCGTAGGTTTGCCGCCGCACATCACTTCGACCACCGGTATGGACGCACTCACCCATGCAGTTGAGGCTTACATCGGCAAGAGCAACACCAAAGAGACCATTGCAGAAGCTGAGGAGGCTGTGAAGCTGATCTTCGCCAACTTGGAGAAGGCTTACACAGACGGAAAGGATTTGGAAGCCAGGGGCAATATGCTTAAGGGCTCCTATTTGGCCGGCCGTGCCTTTACCCACGCTTATGTGGGCTATGTGCACGCCATTGCCCATAACCTGGGCGGCCTGTACGGTACACCCCATGGCTTGGCCAACGCAGTGATCCTGCCTTATGTGCTGGATTACTATGGCGACTGCATTTATCCCCAACTGGCCAAGTTGGCGGATATTGCCGGTGTGTCTGCACCCGGTATGTCTACGGCGGATAAGGGCAAGGCCTTTATCGCTGCCATTCGCCAGATGAACGAGAATATGAATATTCCCAGTACCTTTGATATGATCAAAGAGGAGGATATTCCGCTTCTGGTTCAGCGTGCGCTGAAGGAAGGTAACCCGCTGTATCCCGTGCCCAAGATTATGGACGCCAAGGATTGCGAAGCGGTGATTCGCTCCTTTATGGCGTAAAGGGCGTACAAACATAACAATTCGGGCGAGCAATCATTCTTATGTTTGTTCGCCCTTTTTTCAGGTGAACTTATGAGCGATTCTCTACGCACCCCAAACTACAATGACTTTTCGGTTTACAAAGACAATTTGCTGCCTCCGGCGGCGTACTTCGTGCCCTTTTCTACGGCACAGGATGCGCTGGAGAGCGACCCGGTGACTGCGCGCTATTCTTCGGACCGGGTGATCTGTCTGTCCGGGGACTGGCGCTTTCGCTACTATGCGAAAGAAAGCGATTTGCCGGCAGATTTGGACGCAATAGTGGCGGAGATGGACACCGTGTCTGTGCCCTCCACTTGGCAGCACACCGGCTATGAGGAGCCGTACTATGTAAACGCGCGCTATCCCTTTGCACCCAAACCGCCCCAAATTCCGGCTGATTGCCCGGTGGGCGTGTATGTAAAGGAATTTGAAATTGAAAATACCGCACTGCACCATACCATCACCTTTTTGGGCGTTGCAGGGTCTTTGGATCTGTTTTGTAACGATCGGTATGTAGGTTACAGCGAAGGCAGTCACAACACGGCGGCTTTTGATCTGACCCCTTACCTGCACGCCGGGGTGAACCGGGTGGCGGTGGTTAATCATAAATGGTGCAACGGCACCTATATGGAATGCCAGGATATGTTCCGGGAGAACGGTATCTTCCGGGATGTACTGTTGCGCAGCCACGGGGCGTTCTGCCTCGAAGATTATGTGGTACATACCGATTATGCCGACGGCAAATACACCCTGTCTCTGGATTTGTCCCTGGGCAGCGGCAGCGGTCAGGTAAAGGCCACTTTACTGCAAGAGGGCAGGGAAGTGGCTGCCCAACGGGTGGAGAATGCTGCCGGTACGGCACATTTGAACTTTGGTGCGCTGGAAGTGGAGCCCTGGAGCGCAGAGACGCCGGTGCTCTATGATCTTTTGCTGGAACTGACCGGTACGGAAGGCACCAGGGAGGCTGTGTGCCGCCCGGTAGGTTTTCGGCATATTGAGATTCGGGGAAATGTGTTTTATCTCAACGATCAGCCCATTAAGCTGCTGGGGGTCAATCACCATGACTCCCACCCGGTGCGGGGCTACGCAATGACCCTTTCGGATATGGAGCGGGATGTGCAGTTGATGAAGCAGTTTAATGTGAACTGCGTGCGCACTTCCCACTACCCGCCGGATCCTGCCTTCTTGGATCTGTGTGATCACTATGGCTTGTATGTGGTAGACGAGGCGGATATTGAGACCCACGGTTGTCAAGTGGAGATGCGTCGTCCCGGCGCGCTGAGCCATAATCCCAAGTGGCGGGGGCATTTTTGGGATCGGGTGGAGCGCATGTTCTGCCGAGATCGGAATCATCCCTGTATTACGATGTGGTCGTTAGGCAACGAATCTCATGGATATAAAAACCAGGATTATTGCTATCAAGAATTAAAAAAGCGCACAACTGTTCCTGTGCATTATGAAGCTGTGGTGCGCACCCCGCGATGGTGCTATGATGTGGTCAGTGAGATGTACCCCTGGCATAATCGGGTGCATATGGTTGCTGAGGGCAAGGGGGCGCTGCCAAAGTATTATAAAGCGCCGTACTTCCTGTGCGAGTACGCCCATGCCATGGGTATGGGCGCCGGGGATCTGGAACCGTATGTGCAGGACTTTTACCGAGGCGACAATATGCTGGGCGGCTGTATTTGGGAGTTTTGCGACCATGCGGCTTACCATGCGAACGGCCCGGTGCATTACACCTACGGCGGCGATCACGGTGAAAACAAACACGACAGTAATTTTTGCACCGACGGTTTGTTCTTCCCGGATCGAACCCCCCATGCCGGGGCTTATCAAATGAAAAATGCATACCGCCCGGTGCGAGCAATGGCGGTGGACGAAAACCGCTATTTGTTCCAGAGCATGCTGCGTTTTGCCACGCTGCAAATCCAAGTCCGGTGGGAACTGCTTAGTGACGGTATCCCGGTGGTCAGCGGACAGGCGGATCTGACTTTGAACCCGCTGGAAATGCGAGAGCTGACTTTCGATTTTGAGCTGACGCAGCGCAGCAGTTGTCACAATGTGCTGTTGGTGCGCTATTTGCGCGGTGAGGAGGAACTGGGCTTTGAACAGTTTGCTTTGACCGCCCCTACGCCCCTTTGCACTGTACCCGGCGTGCCTGCGCCCAGGGCACAGGTCAGCGAAAACAAACTGTGGGTGTACTTTGACCGGGGCCACCTGGTCTTTAACGGCACCACCGGCCAAATCGAGGATTATGTGGTGGACGGCGTGCCGCTGCTCCACCCGGATCCGGAGGGCGAGATCGGACCGGCAGTGGCTCTGTATCGGGCGCCGCTGGATAATGATATGAATCTGCGCCGCAACTGGGAGCGGCTGGGTCTGGACCGTGCCGGCTTTTACATCAAGAAGCCCGGCACCGTTGCCAAAATGTATATGGTCACGGACAATGAGGTGGAGATCACGGCAGACTATGTGCTGGCCGGACCGCGTGTGCCCTGGTTGGGCAGTTTTCGGCTTACTTATACCGTGTACCGCACCGGCAAGGTGCGCCTGGACGTGCTGTGTCTGCGGCC
>FR885386.1:51151-67978 GCA_000436335.1 Clostridium sp. CAG:217 | reverse complement strand
CTGCGGCACCTGCCGCGCTACGGCGTGGTGCTGGAAATGCCGTCTGCCTTTGATCAGGTGCGATATTACGGCATGGGACCGTATCCCAATTTGTCGGATTATAATTTGCATTGCCACACCGGTATTTTTGAGACAGCGGTGACGACGATGCATGAGGACTATATCAAACCCCAGGAGAGCAGCGCCAGAACGGATACCCGCTGGGCGCAGGTGACAGACCAATGTGGCTTTGGACTGCGATTTGACGCCATTGACGCGCCTATGACCTTTGCAGCGGATCCGTATACTTCCCAGCGGTGTGCCAAGGCGCGGCACCGGGAGGAATTGACGGCAGGGGGCACCACCTGTATACACTTGGATCAATATCAACTGGGTGCCGGGTCCAATGCTTGCGGGCCTGTGCCGCGCCACGGCCATACCCGCAACACACCGGGCAACCGGGTGTTCAGTTTTAGCTTTGAACCAACGGGGGAGCGCCATGATTGAGATAGGTACGGATCTGGTGCTGGTATCCAGAATGGAAAAGAGCCTGCAAATTCCCGGCTTTGCGGAGAGGGTGTTTTCCCAGCCGGAGCGGGCATACTGTAAAACGACCGAGAGCTTTGCCGGTATTTTTGCCGCCAAGGAGGCCTACTACAAGGCGTTGGGCACCGGTTTGCAGTTGCCCTTAAATGCCCTTACCGTGCTGCACGATGATCGGGGCAAGCCGTATTTTGACGGCAAGCGGTCAGCAAAATTGAGCATCAGCCACGATGGGGACTATGCAGTAGCCACGGTTTTGTTATTGGAGTGATGGTATGCGCATTTTAACACGAGATGAGATCCGCGCGGTGGAAAATCGGGCTTTTGACGGCCTGTTTACCGAGGCACAGCTGATGGAACGGGCAGGCCTGGCGTGTGCCGATAAAATGTTGGCTTTGTACGGCGAGCAAATGAAAGAACAGCCGGTGGCGGTGGTTTGCGGCAACGGTAAAAATGCCGGGGACGGCTTTGTGATTGCCCGGCGGCTGCGTGCTAACGATGTGCCCGCCTATATTGTGCTGGCCGATCAAGCGCCTACGTTGCCGGAACCGCTGGCATACTATAACGCAGCGGTGGAGGACGGCGTGGAGGTGCGCTCTTTTTCCAATGAAGCGGTGCATGCCCCCTTTGTGGTGGATTGCGTGTTTGGCATTGGATTTCACGGTGCACCGCGATCGCCCTTTGATACGGTGTTCGCTGCCATCAACGACAGCGGAGCTACGGTGATCGCTGTGGATACCCCCAGCGGTACGGACGCCACTACCGGTGCGGCAGAGCAGGCGGTGCGGGCTGATCTGACCATTGCCATTTCTACACTGAAATACGCCCATGTGCTGCCGCCGTCCAACGGGCTATGCGGCAAGACGGTGGTGGTGAATATCGGCATTCCGGAGAGTTGTTATCGGGAGCCTTACGCCCATACCGTTACCAAAAAAGAAGTGCAGGCGGCACTGCCCAAATTGAATAAAAACGCCAACAAGGGCAGCCACGGCCATTTGCTGCAAATTTGCGGCTCCTACCGTATGCCCGGTGCAGCGGTGATTTGTGCCGGTGGTGCGCTGCGCACCGGCGTGGGACTGCTAAAGTGTGTTTGTCCCAAGTCGGCGTATCCGTTGTTGGCTGCCCACCTGACCCAGCCGATTTTTGAGCCGGTAACGGAGAATGAGCAAAAGACCATTTCTATGGGCGCACTTACCGGGATCTTAGAGGACCTGCCCTGGGCGGACGCAGTGGTGATGGGCTGCGGCCTGGGGGTCAATGACGATACTTCCGTCTTGGTGAGCCAGGTACTGAAAGAATGTAAAAAGCCGGTTTTGTTAGACGCAGATGGTATAAATTGCCTGAGCGAAAGCATAACTATATTACAGGACATCCACACCCCGGTGGTTTTGACTCCACATCCGGGCGAAATGGCGCGCCTGTGCGGCAAGACTGTAGAGCGCGTGCAGGCAGACCGGGTAGGTACGGCTGTGGACTTTGCCCGCCGCTACGGCGTGATTCTGGTGCTCAAGGGCGCAGACACGGTGATCACGGACGGGGAGCAGGTGTGCGTTAACCGTACCGGTAATCCGGGCATGGCCATGGCCGGTTGCGGCGATCTACTGTCCGGCATGATCGGCTCGTTCTTAGCACAGGGACTGGAGCCGCTGGCAGCAGCCAAGGCCGGTGTGTATATCCACGGGCTGTGCGGTGATATTACCGCCAGAGAACTGTCTGCCCGGGGTATGACCGTGGCGGATATGACGGAACTGCTGGGTGCGCTGATGTCTGAATTTGAATAACGGACGGATGCTTTTTGAAACGGTGGCTCTCGCTTTTTAGTGTGCTTCTTTTGCTGGCCCTGAGCGGCTGCGCAACCAAACAATATACCCCCGATGTGACGGCGGACTTTGAACAGTCGGCAGTGGTCACAGCGGGGGATTTTTCTTATCACTGCAAAATTTGTCGAACCGATGGAACGGTTACCGTCACCGTGGGCGACACGGCAGCCAGGGGCATGGTGATGACCTGTGCAGGCACTATGGTACGCTACCGATTTGACGGTATGGAGTACGAAGCCAGGGCACAGGATTTGGAGAACACCAACCCGGCTATTGCCCTTTATGACGTGTTCTCCGTACTCCGGCAAAATGGCGAATTACAAGCCCAAAAGACGCAGGACGGCTACAAATATCAGGGAACCGTACCGGCAGGCAAATTTGTGCTCTACCAGAATGAGGACGGTTCTTATGCCTCTCTGCATTTTCTCAGCAGCAACATACTCATTGAATTTGACCCGCCCACAAAATAAATCAAACGCCTGTCTGTTGACAGGCGTTTGGTTTCTTCCGTAAATTTGAAAAAAGTTGGGTTTACCCCTTTATTTCAGCGGCGGAATCGTGTATGATAATAGACGATGTTCCGTCCTGCAAAGGATAGGGCGCAAAGCGGGCATGGATGGCGTTTAGCACCGCCTTTTTGTCTGCCGACCACAGGGGTGCGATCAGGTCTCGTTTGGGACCGTCGCCGGTGAGCCGGTGAATGACGACTTCCTTTGGCACCTGCTGTAAGCAGGCGTCCAGCGTGTCTAAGTATTCCGGCAGCGTGAGCACCGGGCATTTTCCTGCGGCATAGTCCGCTGCCAGATCTGTGCCCCGGAGTACATGGAGCAGCTGCAGCTTCAACCCGTCGGCTCCATGGTCCACGGCGTAGCGCACGCTTTCTGCCATTTGGTCCCGGCTTTCTCCGGGCAGACCTAAAATAATATGTACCACTTTGTTGACCCCGATGGCTGTTAGATTTGCCATCGCTTGATCAAAGACCGACAGGGGATAGCCACGGCGTATGTAGGCGGCGCTGTTCCGGTGGATGGTTTGCAATCCCAGTTCTACGAACACCGGCTTTTGCCGGTTCAGTTTTGCCAACAGATCCAGCACCTGAGGCGGCAGGCAGTCCGGCCGTGTGGCCACCGATAGCGCTACCACCTGCGGATCGGCCAGTGCCTCCGTATAGAGTGCGCGCAGCCGTTCTACCGGCGCATAGGTGCCGGTATAGGACTGAAAGTAGGCGATATACTTGCCGTTCTTGATTTTTCCTGCCAAGGCAGCTTTGCCGCGGCGCAGCTGCTCGGTTATCGACTGTGCAGGATTACCGGCAAAGTCGCCGCTTCCCCCTTGGGAACAGAAAATGCAGCCTCGGCTGTCCAGTGTGCCGTCCCGATTGGGACAGGTAAAGCCGCCGGACAGCGCTACTTTATACACCTTGCAGCCGAAGCGCTGCTGCAAGTAGCGATTGACGGAGGTGTAGTACCTCACAGGTTCTGCACCAAGGCATCAAATTCTGCCAGGTTCTCGCCGTTGCCGCAGCGCACGCCGACGATTTGGTCAATGGGCATGGGTTGGTTCTCTGTGGTGCAGATCACGCCGCCGGCCTCTTCTACAATAACGATGGCGGCCGCGTAGTCCCAGGGCCGCAGGATCAATTCAAAATACAGATCTGCCTTGCCGGACGCCACATAGCAAATATCCAGTGCGGCAGAGCCGGTACGCCGGATTTCCAGCACCCGGGTGTAGGCTTTCTCTACCATTTGGAAGGTGCGGTGCGCCAGTTCCCGTTCGTATGGGCAACTGCCGAAGAGCAGCAGGGAGTGGTCCAGGTCACTGCGGTTCGCATGAATGGCACGGCCGTTTAAAGTAGCGCCGCAGCCTCGCTGCGCGGCGTAAAGGTTGTCTTTGTCTACATCGTAGACCACGCCGGCCACCATCTTTCTGTCTACTGCCAGACCAACGCTGATGGCACTGTGCTCAAAATTCCGGATAAAATTGGTGGTGCCGTCGATAGGGTCGATGATAAAGCAAAGGCCCATGGGTACTTCTATCTTACCGCCGCCCTCTTCGCCAAGAAAAGCGCAGCCGGGGAACGCGGCAGACAGCTTTTTGTACAGAAAATCTTGAATTTGTTTATCATAGGCGGTGACCAGGTTGTTTTTGTCCTCGCCCTTCACTTCAATGTGCAGATCGTTTTTTGCACTGCGATAGATGTTGGCGGCGGCACGTACAGCCGCTGTCATCGGCTCTAAATAATCCATATTTTATTACCTCGCATTCTCTGTGGGCGGTGGGTCAGCCGCCCGGTTACAGGCTTATTGTAACACATTTTTGCAGAAGTGCAATTCCTTTTTGCTATGATTATTTTTCTTACCAAGTTGATTACCAAGGTGATGAACCTGCTGGGTTATGGGGCTACCACCCTACCCGGGCGCATTGCGCTGTTCTTTAAGCGGGATATTTTGGCCAAGCTCTCTCAGGGGGTCAAGGTGATCGTGATTACCGGCACCAATGGCAAGACCACCTCTGCCCGTATTGTGGAGGAGGGACTGAAAGAAGCAGGCAAGTCCTACTTTATCAACCGCTCCGGCGCCAATCTGATTACCGGTATCACCACTTCTTTTATTCTGAATTCTACCAATAGCGGCAAGTGCACCAAGGAGTATGCGGTCATTGAGTGCGACGAAAACGCCTTTCGTACCGTCAGTAAGTACCTGAAAGCCAAGGTGGTGCTGGTGACCAATGTGTTCCGCGATCAGCTGGATCGGTACGGCGAGGTGTCTCACACGCTGTCCGCCATTCAGGAATCGGTGAACAATTTGCCGGAGGCCACTTTGGTGATCAACGGCGACTGCTCCCTGACCAATACCTTGAAGCGGGAGAACACGGTGACCTACGGGGTCAGTGTGCCTCTGGACCAAACATCCGCCGTGCGGGACGGCACCCGTTGCATCCACTGTAAGCACCAGCTGGAATATGACTATTTTACCTATGCACACCTGGGCAAATACCGCTGCCCCGGCTGCGGCTATTGCCGGGAGACCCCGGATTATAATGTAACGGATATTGTGGAGACTACGCCGGACAGCAGCACCGTTATGTTAAACGGCACCACACCGGTGAAGATCAACTTGGGCGGTGTGTACAATATCTATAACGGCATCGGCGCTTTGGCCGCATTGGTGAGTTTGGGTATTGACCGGGAGACGGCGCTCCACGCGCTGGAACGCTTTAGCGGCGCCTTTGGCCGGATGGAGAAGTTTGGCAATGTGCGGATGATCCTGGTGAAGAACCCGGCGGGGCTGACCCAAACCTGCAACTATATCAGCCAGTTTAAGGGCGACAAGACGGTGATCTTTTGCCTGAACGACAATGCAGCGGACGGCCGGGACATCAGCTGGATCTGGGACGCGGATATTCAGGCGGACGGCAAGATCTATGCTGCCGGCAAGCGCAGCGGCGATATGGCCCTGCGGCTGAAATACAGCGGAATGGATGCAGAAATTACAGACGATGTGCTGCAAACGGTGCTCCGGTGCAAGGGCGATGTGTTTGTGGTGCCCACTTATACGGCAATGATGGCTATGCGGCCTAAGTTTGCGGAGCATTTCGGCAAGGAGGCGTTTTGGAAATGAGAATTGCGCATTTGTACCCGGATCTGCTGAATCTGTACGGCGATCGAGGCAATATTATGTGCCTGCAATATCGCTGTCGGCAGCGGGGAATCCAGGTGACGGTAGACGAGATCTCCGTAGGCGACCCCTTTGACCATACCAAGTACGACCTGTTGTTTATCGGCGGCGGCCAGGACTTTGAGCAGGAGGTACTGCTGGAGGACCTGCACCGGGGCAAGGACGAGGAGATCCGCCGTGCAGTGGCAGACGGCACCGTGGTGCTGGCGATCTGCGGCGGCTACCAAATGCTGGGCAAGTATTACCAGACGTATACCGGCGAGCGGCTGGATTATATCGGCGCGGTGGATTTTTACACCGTGGGCGAAAAAGAGCGGCTCATTGGCAATTACGCCTTTGATACGGAATTCGGCCGAGTGATCGGGTTTGAGAACCACTCCGGGCGCACTTATTTGGGCAAGGGCGTGGCGCCCCTGGGCAAGATGGTGTCCGGCTACGGCAACAACGGCCGGGACGGCACCGAGGGCGTGCACTATAAAAACACATTTTGCACCTATTCTCACGGCCCGGTGCTGCCCAAGAACCCGGCTTTGGCAGACAAGCTGATTGAGACGGCCATGCGCCGTCGGGATCCGAGCTTTGTCCTGACCCCTTTGGACGACAGCGCCGAGGACTTTGCCCGCGACCAGGTGGAGCGGCTGTATATCCACCAGCAAAGTGGCAAAAAGCATAAAAAATAAACAGAAATACCGCATTTGCCCTGGGGCAGGTGCGGCATTTTTGATTTTGTCCGGCAAATGGCTGGAAATTTGAAAATTTTTCTTGCTTTTTTGCACCGGGCGTGCTATTATATTACGGCATTCGTGTGGTATATATAAATTTATAAATATATGCAATGCACGGAATACGCACACCGTTGCGGTCTGCCCCTGGTGCTATGTACGGGGCGTTGCCATGCCGCACGGTGGAGGATCAACCTAAAGGAGGAACTTAAATTATGGCAAATGTAGTTTCTATGAAGCAACTGCTGGAAGCAGGCGTGCACTTCGGTCACCAGACCAGAAGATGGAACCCCAAAATGGCGGAGTATATCTTCACCGAGCGTAACGGTATCTACATTATCGACTTGCAGAAGACCGTGAAGAAGCTGGACGAGGCTTACAAGTTCGTTCACGATGTGGCTGCCGATGGCGGCGAGATCATCTTCGTAGGCACCAAGAAGCAGGCCCAGGAGTCCATTAAGGAAGAGGCTGAGCGCTGCGGTATGCCTTATGTTAACGCACGCTGGCTGGGCGGTATGCTCACCAACTTTAAGACCATTCGCGGCCGTGTGGCTCGTCTGGCGCAGCTGAAGGCTATGGCTGAGGACGGCACCTTTGATATGCTGCCCAAGAAGGAAGTGGCCGGTCTGGAGCTGGAGATTGAGAAGCTGGAGAAGTACCTGGGCGGTATCACCGAGATGAAGAAGATTCCGCAGGCTATGTTCATCGTTGACCCCCGCAAGGAGCGCATCGCTGTATCTGAGGCCATCAAGCTGGGTCTGCCCATCGTGGCTATCGTAGATACCAACTGCGATCCGGACGAGATCGACTATGTGATCCCCGGCAACGACGACGCTATCCGTGCGGTTAAGCTGATCGCCGGTGCAATGGCTAACGCTGTGATCGAGGGCCGTGACGGTAAGGACACTGCCGACGAGGCTGCCGAGGCTCCCGCTGCGGAGAAAAAACCGGCTAAGAAGCCCGCAAAGAAAGCAGACAAGGCTGACAAAGCAGAGTAATTCTGCCGATAGATTTTAGACTGAATTCAAGGAGGAACACACAATGGCATTTACCGCTATGGATGTTAAGGCGCTGCGTGAAAAGACCGGCGTTGGTATGATGGAATGCAAAAAGGCATTGACCGAAGCAGACGGCGACATGGACAAGGCAATCGACTTCCTGCGTGAGCGGGGTCTGGCTGCTGCCGAGAAGAAGTCCGCCCGTATCGCTGCCGAGGGCGTTGTGTACACTTATTATGACGAGGCTGCCAAGAAGGCTGTCACCGTTGAGGTCAACTCTGAGACCGACTTTGTTGCCAAGAACGACAAGTTCATGGACTTTGTAAAGGGCGTGGCGCGCACCATTATCGCTACCGCTCCCGCTGATGTAGAGGCGCTGTGCGCTACCGCTTATGACGGCACCGACCGCACCGTGACCGAGACTCTGAACGACCTGATCCTGTCCATCGGTGAGAACATGAAGATCCGTCGCTTTGAGGTGATGGACGGTGTTGTGGCCACCTACATTCACGCCGGCGGTTCCGTAGGCGTTATGGTTGGCTTTGATGTGGCTGACGAGAGCAAGGCCGCGACTGACGAGTTCAAGGTAATGGGCAAGGATGTGGCTATGCAGATCGCCGCTATGAGCCCCTCTTATCTGGATGAGGCTTCCGTTCCCGCTGAGGTGATCGAGCACGAGAAGGGCATTCTTTCCGCACAGTTGAAGGAAGATCCCAAGATGGCTAACAAGCCGGAGCAGGTGCTGGAGAAGATCGCTGCCGGTAAGCTGGGCAAGTTCTACAAGGAGAACTGCCTGGTAGACCAGGAGTTCGTAAAGGCCGAGAACCACGAGAATGTACAGACCTACATTAACAATGTGGCTAAGGCGCTGGGCACGGAAATCAAGTGCACCGGCTTCGTGCGTATGATGAAGGGCGAGGGCCTGGAAAAGCGCGAGGAGAACTTCGCTGAAGAGATCGCAAAGCAGATCAACGGCTAAGTACAAGTATTTGGAGCACCTCTTTGGAGGTGCTCTTTTTTATGTTCGTTTTCTTTATATTTGTTCGTGAAAAGCGCCCGGTTTGTACCGAGCGCTTTTTTGCGGCGGTATAATCAAATTTACCCGGAAAAGACTCTGCGCCTGTTCGACGTTTTGGTGCTGATGCTGGCGGTGCGCCGGGAATAGCGGTTGCAATAACAAGTAAAATATGTTAGAATGAAATTCAATACAAAGAAAAGAAGGACGACGAAATGAAAAAATTTGGCAGTATAATATGCAGCGCTTTGCTGCTTTTGGGGCTGACGGTAGGCAGTTCAGCAGTGGTCAATGGGGCGCAGCCGTCCATGACAGTTACTTTTATTGATTGCGATCAGGGCGACAGTATTCTGGTAGAAAGCAACGGACACCGAATGCTGGTGGATGGAGGTAAAGCTGTGCATGCCCAAGCGGTTGAGGATTGTCTGCGCAGCAAATCCATTTCTACCTTGGATTATGTGGTGGCCAGCCATCCGGATGAGGACCATATCGGCGGGTTACCCCAAATTTATAATCGCTTTCAGGTGAATTATTCTTATTATTCGCCGTACAAGACCAACACAAAGTGCTACAAGAATTATCTCTCTGCCATAAAAAGCGAACCCGGTAGCAAAGCGGCGAACCCGACTGCCAATTCCCGGTTTCAGGTAGGCGGCACCACTGTGCAGGTACTCAGTGACGGCACAGGGGCAGAGAACGCCAACGATGCGTCTCTGGTGCTGAAAGTGCAGTGCGGCAATCGTTCCTTGTTGCTGACCGGTGATATTTCGTCCACGGTGGAGCAGTCTCTGGTTAACAGCGGTGCTGATCTGCAAACGGATATTCTGAAGGTGGCACACCATGGCTCCGCCGGGTCTTCCTCTGCCTCCTTCCTTGCAGAAGCTGCACCAAAGTACGCGGCAATCTCCGTAGGGGCAGGGAACAGTTACGGCCACCCCACGGCCCAAGCCTTGCAGCGATTGCAGGCGGTTAAGGCCAAAATCTATCGAACGGATCAAATGGGCACCATTCAGATGCAGGTGCAAAACAGTGGAATTCAGGCCACAACCCAAAAAGGCAGCGCTGCCGTGTGCAAGCATACGACGACAAAGAATGTTACAAAAATCACGCCGGCATCCTTTAACGGAGATGGTTGCGTGCAAACCAGCGCAGTTTGTACGGCTTGCGGTTACACAAAGGTCATTTCCGCTGCAAAGATTGCTAAGGTGTCAGCGCCCAAGTTGGCCAAGACGGTTTATACTTATAACGGCAAGGTGCAAAAACCGTCGGTGACTGTGAAAGACAGTACCGGCAAACAGTTAAAATCGGGTGCTGATTACACGGTGAACTATCCAAAAGGGCACAAGGCTGTTGGGCGCTACGGCGTACAGGTGAAACTGAAGGGGAAGTATAAGGGCTCGCGCACCGTGTACTTTACCGTCAAGCCAAAGGGCACATCGATCAGCAAAGTGACTGGCGGGAAAAAGAAAATTACCGTAACTTGGAAAAAGCAGACCGCCCAAACCACCGGGTATCAAATCCAGTACAGTACATCGTCGAACTTTAAGAACGCCAAGACGGTCACGGTGAGTAAAAACAGCACCACCAAAAAAACCATCACCGGACTTAAAAACGGCAAAAAATACTATGTGCGTGTGCGCACCTATAAGACGGTGAAAACCGGCCGCAAGAGCACCAAATATTACAGCAGCTGGAGCAAATCGAAGACAACCGGCACCGCAAAGAAATCGGCGCCAAAGGGGAATACGGTGTATGTTTCGCCCACCGGTAAAAAGTATCATTATATAAAAAGCTGCGCCGGAAAGCATCCCATTAAAACCACGCTGAAAGAGGCGAAAAAGAACCATACGCCCTGTAAAAAATGTGCCATGTGATCTACAATGCTAAAATCCGGTGCGCTTTTGCCACCGGTGTCCAAAATCTGCTCCCGCCTTGCACAGGCGGGAGCTTTGTGGTATGATGAAAGCAAAGGCCTTTGCACTTGTGTGTGCAGACGGCGGTCCTATGCTTTTTTTGGAGGATTGAGCATGAAAAAATGGCTATCTGTGATTTTAAGCATCGTCATGCTGAGCACCGTGCTGGGTAGCGGCGCGTCTTTTGCCTTTGCGGCAACGGCGGCTACCAGCGGCAGCTGCGGCGATAATATTAAATACAATATTGACACCGGCACCGGGGTGCTGACCCTTACCGGCAGCGGCGCCACCAATAACTATTCCAATATGAATGTTAACTTTGGTTCCTCTATAAAGCGCTGCCCTTGGTACAATTCCCGTGACTCCATTAAGCGGGTGGTGATCAGCGAAGGCGTGACGGTGTTGGGTAACTATCTGTTTTTTGAGATGACCTCTGTTCAAACGGTGATTTTACCCTCTACCGTTACGGGGGTGAACCGTTATGCCTTCGCCGGGTGTACGGCGCTGTCCACCGTCAATTTACAGGATACCAAAATCACTAAGATCGGTCTGAACGCCTTTGAGGACGATGCCAAATTTACAACTTTGCGTCTGCCGGAGACTTTAACGGAGATTGGCGATTTTGCGTTTCGCAAGGCGGGGATCAACAGCGTAACTTTCCCGAAGGAGTGTGCCAAGATCGGCATTTCCGCTTTTGCCGGCTGCAAGTTTGTGACCATCACTTTACCGGAGAAAATCACTTCCGTGGGTACAACCGCCTTCTCTGACAACAGCTTTTTGCTGGATGTGTTTGTGGAGAATCCTAACTTGAATTACGGCACGCTGGATCCTTTTGCCAACTGCCAGTCCTCACTGACTTTCCATGCTTCCAGCGGCTCCACCACCCAGGCGTACGCCGAGAAAAAAGGATACAAATTTGTTGCTTCGGACAGCGGATGCGACCACGCCGAGACGTATACAGTGGTAACCCAGGAGCCCACCTGTACTGCCAAGGGCAAGCAGGACGTGTACTGCTCTAAGTGCCTGAAATATTTGCGCACCGAGGATATTGCTGCCACCGGCCATGATCTGCAAGTGATCCAAACCGACGATCAATCCGAGAAAAACGGCCATATTTTTGAATACCTGCGCTGTGCCAAGTGCAACGATGAGAGCACGGACACCATTCGTACCACCCATGTGCGGGACGAGGACGGCAACTATGTGTGGAAGGACGGCTGCTATACGGACATGGTACTGACCGAGCCCGGCTGTACCACCACCGGACGACTGATCCGCCGCTGCTCGGTGGAGGAACCCACCAAGAACAGCAAATGCACCGCACTGCAATATATCAACATTCCTGCACCGGGTCATACGGTGAAGGAGTGGACGGTGGTTGTACCTGCCACCTGTACCACGGATGGTCAAAAGACTGGTGTGTGCACCGCGTGTCACCAAAGCATTGCAGAGAGTATTCCCGCCGGGCACGATTATCAGTGCACGGAGGGTGAAACAGACGCCACCGGTCACCGGATCGATACGTATGTTTGCAGCGTGTGCAATGACACTTACACCACCCAGGTCCATGTAGAATGGGTGGACGGTTACTATGATACCCGGGTGATTGCCGAGGCCAGCTGTCTAATGACCGGTTCCTCTATTGACACCTGCCGCTATTGCAAGACTACGCGCACCAATGTGGTGCCCGCCTATGGCCATGATTTTAAGTTTTCCGGTTGCGACGGCACCAACTGCACCTATACTTGCAGCCGCTGCGCCACGACGCGTACCAACACGCTTTCCAATGTGGCCAGCTATTTCTTCGACAATATGGGCCGCACGGCAGATAAGCTATTGGGATACTATTACGATGTGAATAATGACGGCTATGTGAATCTGCGGGACTATGTGCTGATTCAGCGATTCCAAGCCGGGATCGGTTTGACCCAGCCGGAGCCGGAGACGCCGGAGACACCGAAGACCACAGGATAGGAAGCCTTATTTTGACAGACGGAAGACATTTGATCTTTCGTCTGTTTTTTTACCTGTTTTTTCTAAAATTCAGAAATTCTATTTACTTTATGCTAAAAATATATTAAGATATAGAGGACAGTGAGTAAGTGTGTACACAGGCGTGTTTGTGGCCTGCGGCGCTTGCTGAAACGGCGGAGGTAAAAAGTATGGCAACAGCATATAAACGGATTTTGTTAAAGCTCAGCGGCGAAGTGCTAGCCGGTGAAAAAGGCACCGGGATCGACAACGACACGGTGGTTAAGATTTGCACGGCGGTAAAGAAAGTAGCTGACCTGGGCGTGGAAGTCGGCATTGTGGTCGGCGGCGGCAACTTTTGGCGTGGCCGCTCCAGCGAACATATGGATCGTACCCGTGCGGACCATATCGGTATGTTGGCAACGGCAATGAATGCGCTGGCTCTGTGCGACGCTTTGGAGCAGCTGGGCGCCAATGTGCGGGTGCAGACGGCCATTGAAATGCGCCAGATTGCAGAGCCTTATATTCGCAACCGTGCCATTCGTCACTTTGAAAAGGGGCGGATTGTGATCTTTGGCTGTGGCACCGGCTCTCCGTTCTTCTCCACAGACACGGCAGCGGCGCTGCGGGCGGTGGAGATCAATGCAGATGCACTGCTCAAGGGCACCAATGTGGACGGCGTGTACGATAAGGATCCCAATAAATTCGCAGACGCTGTAAAGTACGATCAGGTGACCTTTAAGGAAGTCATTAACCGGGATTTGAAGGTGATGGATTCCACCGCCTTTAGCCTGTGCAAGGATAACGATATGTCCATTTTGGTGTTCAATTTGGACGATCCGGAGAATGTGGTGCGTGCCGTCTCCGGCGAAAAGATCGGCACGCTTGTATCTAACGAAGAGAGGTAAAGAAAGATGGAATTGACCGAACTGTACACCAATGCGAAAGCGAAAATGGAAAAGTGTATGACTTCCTTGGAGCGTGACTTTTCCGCCGTGCGTGCCGGCCGTGCCAATCCCGCCGTACTGGATAAGGTGATGGTGGATTACTACGGCGTGCCCACCCCCATTAACCAAATGGCCGCTATCAGCGTGCCGGAGGCCAGAATGTTGGTGATCCAGCCCTGGGACGCCTCCACACTCAAGGAGATCGAAAAGGCCATCAACACCTCTGACATCGGCATTAACCCGCAAAATGATGGCAAGGTTATTCGTTTGGCGTTCCCCCAGCTGACGGAGGAGCACCGTCGGGAGCTGACCAAAGACATCTCCAAGCGCGGCGAGGAGGCGAAGGTGGCCATCCGCAATGTGCGCCGCGATTTTATGGATGAGCTGAAAAAGATGAAGAAAAACAGCGAGATCACCGAGGACGATCTGCGGGACGGCGAGGAGCAGCTGCAGAAGATCACCGATGATTATGTGAAGCAGGCAGAGACTGCGGCCAAGAAAAAAGAGCAGGAAGTGCTGTCTATCTAACCAATAGCTAAAGAAAATGGGGGCGCCCTGTTTTCTTACTTGAAGGAGGGCGGTTGCCGGCGGCTGTGCGCAACAATGGATTGTGTACGGCGGCTGGGCATTCGCCCGTCTATGCGTTTTACGGGGAGGTCGCTTATGGCACTGTTTAACAAAAAAAGTGCTGCACCGCAGCAAAAAAGCGCGGATTTTGCCCTGCTGCCCAACCATGTGGGCATTATCATGGACGGCAACGGTCGTTGGGCCAAAAAGCGGGGCTTGCCCCGTTCTGCCGGACATAAGGCGGGGGCTGAGGTGTTCCGCACTATATCTAAGGCTTGCGGGCGTATCGGCATTCCTTATGTGACTTTTTATGCTTTCTCTACTGAAAATTGGAAGCGGTCGCCGGAGGAAGTGGACGCCCTGATGCGGCTTTTTAAGGATTATTTGCTGGAGGCACAGGCAGACATTAGCCAGGCCGGTAATATCCGCTTAAAGTTTATCGGCTCGAGAGAGGGAATCAGCGACGAGCTGTTGCAGCTGATGGACCAGGGCGAGCGGGATACCGCCGCCAATACCGGTACTACGGTGTATGTGGCGATCAACTACGGCGGCCGCCAGGAGATCGTACAGGCGGTGAACCGGTCGCTGCAAAGCGGTAAGCGGGAGATCACCATGGACGATATATCCGCCAATGTATACACGGTGCCGGATTGCGATTTGGTGATTCGTCCCAGCGGCGAGCAGCGGCTGTCCAACTTCCTTCTGTGGCAGGCGGCGTACAGCGAGTTTTGGTACAGCGATGTGCTGTGGCCGGACTTTACGGAGCAGGATCTGGCTGAAGCGCTTCACGCCTATGAGAATAGAAACCGTCGTTTCGGCGGAAGATAAGAGGAGAAAAAGATGAAACAGAGAGTGATTACCGCCGTGGTGCTGCTGGCGCTGCTGGCTGTGGTGGTGTGGCAGATCAATACCCCGGTGCTGGTGCTTGTGATCGCCTTCCTGGCGGCTGTGGCAGCAAACGAAATTATGCGTTGCGCCAAGGTGGAGAACACCTTTATCCGTGTGGTGGCTACCGGCTATGCGGCCTGCGTGCCGTTCTTTGCCTCTGCCAAGGCGCTGACTCCCTGGGTTAGTGAGGCCGTTTGGGGCAAGGTGATTGGTGCGGTTCCCGGCGTTGTGTATCTGATTGCGCTGGTGCTGGTGTTACTGTTGGCTATGCTTAAGGGCTACGCCTATACCACCTTTGAAGATGTAGCGGTGTCCGTTTTTGCCGGGGCGCTGGTGCCCTTTGGTTTTTCCGTTTTTATCCGGCTGCGGGATATGTTCCAAATCGAGCAGTTCGGCATTTATCTGATCTTCTACGGCCTGATCTGCGCTTTGGCAACGGACAGCGGCGCCCAGCTGGCAGGTATGGCCTTTGGCAAGCATAAGATGAGCCCTAACATTTCACCGAAGAAAACGGTGGAGGGCGCCATCGGCGGCTTGATCTTTTCTCTGATTTTGAATGCGGTGGCCATGATCCTGTATAATCGGCTGGCGGACTTTAAGATGGACGAATTTGCCGTGACAGTGCTGCTGGCTGCGTGCCTGCCGGTATCGTTCCTGGGCATGATGGGCGATCTGTCCGCTTCCGTCCTTAAGCGCAATTTCGGCGTAAAGGACTTTGGCAAGATCTTTCCCGGCCACGGCGGGGTCATGGATCGGTTTGACTCCTCTATGTTCACTTTGCCGGTGACTTATGCGCTGGCACTGACTGTTTTTTCTAAGTAAGAGGTAACCAGATGAAAGGAATTGCTCTTTTAGGCTCTACCGGCTCTATCGGTACACAGAGCCTGGATGTTTGCCGTATGCACGGCTACCGGGTGGTGTGCCTGACCGCTAACCGTCGCGTTGATTTGATGGAGACACAAATTCGGGAGTTTCGCCCGGATCTGGTGTCTATGATGGATCCGGTTGCGGCAGACGATCTGCGCACCCGGGTGGCAGATACGGGTACCAAGGTACTGTCCGGTATGGACGGCCTAATCGAATGTGCTACGTATTCCGGTGCGGATACGGTACTGAACGCCGTAGTGGGTATGGTGGGCTTGCAGCCTACGCTGGCGGCCATTCAGGCCAAAAAGACCCTGGCGCTGGCGAATAAAGAAACGCTGGTAGCCGGCGGGCACTTGGTGACCAATACCGCCAAGGCCTACGGTGTGGATATTTTGCCGGTGGACAGCGAGCACTCCGCCATCTTTCAGTGTTTGCAAGGCAGCCCGGAAAAAGGCGCGGTGAAGAAGCTGATCTTAACCGCTTCCGGCGGACCATTCTTTGGCAAGACTTTAGCGGAGCTGGAGAATGTGACGGCGGCGGACGCCTTAAAGCATCCTAACTGGGATATGGGTGCAAAAATTACCATCGACAGTGCTACCATGATGAACAAGGGGCTGGAATTTATTGAGGCCAAGTGGCTGTTTGATATGCCCATTGACGCCATTGATATTGTGGTGCACCGGGAGAGCGTGGTGCACTCCGCCATTGCATATCAAGACAATTCTGTTATCGCCCAGCTGGGTGTGCCGGATATGCGTATTCCCATTCAGTATGCGCTGACCTATCCCCGGCGTCTACCCAGCCCGGTGCAGGAGCTGTCCCTTGTGGATTACGGTAAGCTGACTTTTTATGCACCGGATTATGATACTTTCCGCTGTATCAATGTGTGCAAGGACGCCATTGCGGCAGGCGGTTTGCGC
>FR885386.1:28045-51144 GCA_000436335.1 Clostridium sp. CAG:217 | reverse complement strand
CGGCAGGCGGTTTGCGCCCGGCGGCAGCCAATGGCGCCAATGAGGAGAGCGTACGGCTGTTCCTAAACGGCAAGATCAAGTTTACAGACATTGCGGTGCTGAACCGGGCGGCCATGGAGGCGTGCCCGCAAGTGGCGGATTACACCCTGGATGATGTTTTGCAGGCCGATCGCGCGGCCAGAGATTATGTGATTGAGGCGGTTTCGTGACCTTATCTTCCCTGTGGCATACGGTATATCCCGTTCTGATTGCCATTTTATTTTTTGAACTGATCATTCTGGTGCATGAGGGCGGGCATTATTTTGCCGCTCGGCTAATGAAGATCAAAGTCAATGAGTTTTCCGTGGGTATGGGTCCTAAGATCATACAGCGGGAAAGGAACGGCACCAAATTCAGCCTGCGCTGGATCCTTTTTGGCGGCTACTGCCAAATGGAGGGCGAGGGGGAGGACTCGGAAGATCCCAACGCCTTTAACAAAAAGAGCGTACCTGCTCGGCTGTTTGTGGTGGTGGCCGGTGCGCTGATGAATTTGGTGCTGGGCTTTTTGTTGACCGTGCTGATTGTGTGCGGCAGCAATTTGATCGGTACTGCCCAGGTGGCGAAGTTTGAGGCGAACGCCGCCAGCGCAGCCTCCGGATTGCAGGTGGGCGATACCATTCAGTCCATTGACGGTATGCGGGTTTACACTGCTACCGATGTGACTACCGGCCTGTCTCGCAGTGCAGACGATACATTGACAGTGGTCGTTAAGCGGGACGGTGCCAAAAAGACCTTGCAGGTCAAGTTTGATACGGAAGAATATGAGGGCCATCGGTTTGTAAAGATGGACTTTTGGCTCCACGGTGTGCCCAAGAATGTGGGCAATGTGCTGCGGGAGAGCGTGATGCAAACGGTGTCTTACGCCCGCATGGTGTTCCTGTCTGTGGCGGATATGCTGTCCGGTCGCTTTGGCCTGGCAGACATCAGCGGCCCGGTGGGTGCCGTGTCCTATGTGAGCCAGGCGGTGAAAACCTCTGCCTACTCCGCCCTGCGGCTGATGGCGATACTCACCATCAATGTGGGGCTGTTTAACCTGTTTCCCATTCCGGCGCTGGACGGCTGGCGGCTGTTCCTGCTGGTGGGCGAGGGGATTTGCAAACGAAAGCTGCCGGATAAGGCAGAATGGTTCATTAACGCGGCGGGGCTGGCGCTGCTGCTGCTCTTTATGTGCGTGGTGACCTTTAGTGATATTACCAAGTTGTTTTCGTAGGTGAGCAAAATGGAAAGAAGAAAAAGCAGAAAAATCAAATTAGGCAATACCACCCTGGGCGGCGACAGCCCGGTGCTGGTACAGTCCATGCTGAATGTGCCGTCTACTGATATTGACGGCTCTGTGGCGCAGGCCAAGGCTTTGGCGGCTGCCGGGTGCCAGGTGATCCGCTTTGCCATTCCGGACGAGGCGGCGCTGGATCTGATTGAGCCTATCAAGAACGCCGTGGATGTGCCCTTGGTGGCGGATATTCATTTTAACTATCGTCTGGCGCTGGGCGCTGCCCAGCGAGGGATCGACAAGATTCGTATCAACCCGGGCAACATTGGCAGCGACGATCGGGTAAAAGCGGTGGCGGATATTTGCAGAGAGAAGCAGATCCCCATTCGCATTGGGGTCAACAGCGGCTCGCTGGAAAAACATATTTTAGCCAAATACGGCGCGCCTACCCCTGAGGCCATGGTGGAGAGCGCCATGTACCACGCAGCACTGCTGGAGAAGTTCGATTTTAACGATATTGTCATTTCTATTAAGTCCAGCAATGTGCCCACCATGATCGCCGCTTACGAGATGGCTGCGCAGCGGTGCGACTATCCCTTGCACCTGGGTGTGACGGAAGCGGGTACCGAGCGTATGGGCATTATCAAGTCTGCGGCGGGGATCGGCTCCCTGCTGTGCCACGGTATCGGCGACACCATTCGGGTGAGCCTCACCGACGACCCGGTGAAGGAAGTCTTTGCCGCCATGGATATACTGAAAGCCATTGGGCTGAAAAACGACAGTCCCTACTTAATTGCCTGCCCCACCTGCGGGCGCACCCGCATTGACCTGGTGGGTCTTGCAAAACAGGTGGAGGAGAAGCTGCGGGATGTGCACAAACCCATTAAAGTGGCTGTGATGGGGTGCGTGGTCAACGGCCCCGGCGAGGCCAGAGAAGCGGACATTGGCATTGCCGGCGGCGACGGCGAGGGCCTGCTGTTTAAGAAAGGCAAAATTCTTCGCAAAGTCCCGGAGGACCAACTGCTAACGGAATTGATGAAAGAGATTGATAAATTATAATGCAAGCAATGAACCGATTTGTTGAATATTTTGGCGCCTATATGGACGAGGCGGGACGCCTGGCGTTGGCAGATGCGGCCGTGGTGGGTATGTCTACTTACCACGATCGGCGGGAACTGCACATTGCTTTGCAGCTGCCGGCGTTGGTTGAGACGGCGGAGCTGGAGCGGTGCGCAGACCAAATTGCAGCCCAAATGGGACTGGAAAAGGCGGTGCTGACCCCTCATTATGCCTCGGCGGCGTTTTCTGCGGACTGTCTGCCCTCCCTAATTGCCAACATTCGGCGGCACCATGCGGAGGTTAACGGTTTCTTTAAGGACGCCAAGGCTACGGTAAACGGCAACACCCTGCATATCGACCTGCAATACGGGGGCAGGGAAGTGCTGCTGGCCAAGGGCACGGACAAGCTGCTGGCCCGGGAAATTCATAAGCTGTTCGATTTGGAACTGGCTGTGGAATTTGTAGAAGCCAAGACCTATGATATAGAAGCGGCGGTGCGCTCTGCGGTGGCAGAGAAGCAGGAGGCCGAGAAACAAAAGAAAGAAGAAGCGGAAAAGCAGGTGGAGCACCGGCCTATGCAGGGCGGTCTGCCGCTCTACGGCGACACGGTGCATGGCTTCTTTGGCAAGCCTATTCGGGAATTGCCTAAGCCCATGAATGAGGTCAAGACCGACGACGGTTACATTACCGTATGGGGGGATGTGCTGTGCAGCGAGGCCCGGGAGACCAAGCGTGGCGGCAACAAGATTTTTTCCTTTAATATCAGCGATTACACATCTTCCATGACGGTGAAGATGTTTGACAGCAATAAAGTGATGGACCCGGTGATCAATAAGATCCAGAGTGCCAAGACTGTGATGGTCAGCGGTATGTACCAGTACGACAACTACGCCGGTGAGTATGTGCTGCGGGCCAATTCGTTGGCTACCGTGACCAAGATGGAGAAAATGGACACCGCGCCGGAGAAGCGGGTGGAGCTGCACATGCATACCTCCCTGTCAGAGATGGACGCCATTTCCTCACCTACTTCTTTGGTAAAGCGGGCGGCCAAGTGGGGCCACAAGGCGGTTGCGATCACCGACCACGGCGTGGTGCAGGCACTGCCGGAGGCCTGTAAGGCAGCCAAGAGCGCCGGTATCAAGCTGCTGTGCGGTATGGAGGGTTACCTGGTAGACGACGAGAAGTACCCGGACTTTATGAATATGAAGCTCAAGGACTTCCCCCGGTATCATATTATTTTTTTGATCCGCACCCTGGCCGGGCGCAAGGTACTGTATAAGCATATCTCCAAGAGCAATATTGAGTACTTTAAGAACCGTCCGCTGATCTTGAAGTCGGCGTTGAAAGAGCACCGGGACGGCATTATTATCGGCTCCGCCTGCGAGCAGGGCGAGCTGTACCAGGCTATTCTCCACGGCAAAAGCGACGAAGAGTTGGAGAAAATCGCCGACTTTTATGATTATTTGGAAATTCAGCCGAACGGCAACAATGCTTTTATGCTGCGTTCCAATAAAGAAATTCATGAGCAGATCCGGGAAGAAGAGGATCTGAACAATATTAACCGCAAAATTCTCGCCATCGGCGACAAGCTGGGCAAGCTGACCGTAGCTACCGGCGATGTACATTTTCTTGATAAAAAAGACGCCAAGTTCCGCGCCATTATTATGGCCAGCAAAGGCTTTGAGGACGCGGATATGCAGCCGCCTCTGTACTTTAAGACCACCAACGAGATGCTGGAGGACTTTGCCTACCTGGGTGACCGGGCCAAGGAAGTGGTGGTGGATAACCCCAACAAGATCGCCGATATGATCGACGACGATATTGTGCCCATTCCTCCCGGCACCTTCCAGCCCCACATTGACGGCGCAGACGATGAGCTGACGGACATTTGCTGGAAAACCGCTAAGGAGAAATACGGCGATCCGGTGCCGGAGTATGTGGCCTCTCGCTTGCAGCGTGAGCTGGACTCCATTATCAAGCACGGGTTTGGCGTGCTGTATGTTATTGCCAAACGATTGGTTAAAAACTCGGAGGAGCACGGTTACTTGGTGGGCTCCCGAGGGTCCGTCGGTTCCTCCTTTGTAGCCCACATGGCGGGCATTTCCGAGGTAAACCCCTTGGCACCTCATTATGTGTGCCCCAAGTGCAAGCACAGTGAGTTTATACAGGACGGCTCTGTGGGCAGCGGCTTTGACCTGCCGCCTAAGGACTGCCCCAATTGCCATATACCTATGAACCGGGATGGCCACGAAATTCCCTTTGAGACTTTTCTGGGCTTTGACGGCGATAAAGAGCCGGATATTGACTTGAACTTTAGCGGCGACTACCAGTCACAGAGCCATCGGTTCACGGAGGAGCTGTTTGGTAAGTCCCATGTGTTCAAGGCCGGTACCATGGCTACCGTGGCGGAAAAAACCGCCTTTGGCTATGTGATCAAGTACCTGGAGGAGCGGGGCTTGGACGGCTCCACCCCCAAGGCGGAGATTGAGCGGCTGAAGGATGGCTGTACCGGTATTAAGCGTACCACCGGCCAGCACCCGGGCGGCATGGTGGTTGTGCCGGACGAGTATGAGGTGGAGGATTTTACGCCTATTCAGTACCCGTCTAACGATAAGAGCAAGGGCACCTATACCACACACTTTGACTTTAAGAACGCGCTTCACGATACGCTGCTGAAGTTGGACGAGCTGGGTCACGATGTGCCCACCCTTTATAAATTTCTGGAGGATGCCACCGGTATTCCTGTGATGGATGTGGACCTGTGCGACCCCAAGCTGTACCAAATGATCACCTCTACGGAGCCGATCGGCGTGTCGCCGGAGGATATTGACTGCCCCACCTCCACATTGTCTATCCCGGAGATGGGCACCCCCTTTGTGCTGGGAATGCTCATGGAGGCACAGCCAAAAACTTTTTCCGATTTGCTGCAAATTTCCGGCCTGTCCCACGGCACGGATGTGTGGTTGGGCAACGCCCAGGAGCTGATCAAAAACGGCGTGTGCACCATTTCTGATGTGATCGGCTGCCGTGACGGTATTATGACCTATCTGCTCCATAAGGCGGAAGCCTATGAGCAGCGCACCGGCAAACCCTCGCCCCTAAGTAAGAAGGACTGCTTTAAGATCATGGAATACACGCGTAAGGGCAAGGCGCCCAAGGAGCTGCCGCCGTATGAGGAAGCCATGAAAGAAGTGGGCGTGGAGCAGTGGTACATAGACAGCTGCTATAAAATCAAATATATGTTCCCCAAGGCGCACGCAGCGGCGTATGTGATCGCGGCCCTGCGCTTGGGATGGTACAAGATCTATTATCCCTTGCAGTATTACAGTGCGTTCTTTACCGTGCGCGGCGGCGATCTGGACGCTGTGGCGGCGGTTCAGGGCAAGGATGCGGTGAAGGCCAGAATGGAAGAGATCAAGCGCAAGGGCAACGACGCCTCTGCCAAGGAGCAGGACACATACGGCATTTTGCAGATTGTGATTGAAATGTTGGCTCGCGGGTATCACTTCCTGCCGGTGGATATTTATAAGTCCGACTGGCGGGTGTATAATATTGAGGACGGCAAGATCCGTCTGCCTTTTAGCGCGATTGCCGGCGTAGGTGAGAACGCGGCTAAACAGTTGGCCCAGGCCAAGGACGACGGTATGGGCGAGTTTATCTCCTGTGATGATCTGATGGCACGCAGCGGGGTAGGCAAGTCTGTGGTAGACTCCCTGCGCGAGGCGGGGGCACTGGGCGACCTGCCGGAGAGCAACCAAATTTCTCTCTTTTAAGTCCGGGCTTGACAAACGCTCTTTTGTGTGGTAGCATATTACCACATTAGCGTACTAAAGTGAGGAAAACGACATGAAACAATATGCAAAAGTGACCCCGGAGGGCAGCCGTGATCTGCTGTTTGAGGAGTGCGACGATCGCCGCCGGGTAGAGAACGCCCTGACCGGGTTATATGAGGCTAACGGTTACCGCAAGGTGATCACTCCCACATTGGAGTTTTTTGATGTGTTCAACAGCGGCGATGCCGGGCTGGATGCAGATGAGATGTATAAGCTGACGGATAACAGGGGTAGAACCACTGTGCTGCGGCCGGACAACACCCTGCCCATTGCCCGCCTGGTGGCTACTCGACTGTCGGAGGACGCCTTTCCGGTGCGGCTCTATTACAATCAAAGTGTATTTGTGCGCACCAAGGAGCTGGCCGGGCGCACCGACGAGGTGGCGCAGAGCGGCATTGAACTTATTGGCGACGGCTCTATGGCGGCGGATATTCAGGTCATTACGCTGGCTTGCCGTGCTATGCAAAGCACGGTGCCGGGCTTTAAGATCGAGTTGGGCCACGCCGGGTACTTTGGTGCGGTGCTGCGCAATCTGAATGTAAAACCGGCGGTAAAGGCAGAAATTTGCCACTTGATCGAGCAAAAGAACTTTGCAGCGCTGGGCGATTTGCTGGATACCTTGGAGGATTGCAGAGAGACCCGGGTGCTGCGGCGGCTGCCCCGGCTGTTTGGCGGCCCGGAGGTGCTGGACGAAGCACGGGAACTGTATACCGAGGGCGGCGCAGACGCCTCTTTGCAGTATATTAAAACACTGTACGACACGCTGTGCGCTGCAGGTTTGCAGGAGCAGGTGCTGCTGGATTTGGGCATTGTTAATCGTTCTAATTACTACACTGGCGTGATCTTTCGCGGGTATGTGCAGGGCAGCGGTCTGACAGTGCTGTCCGGCGGTCGGTATGACAATCTGCTGGGCGAATTTGGCACGGACAAACCGGCTATCGGCTTTGCAGTGGATGTGTCAGCGGTGACCGATGTGCTCCACGAGGAGATCAATTTGGATCGCCCGCTGCGCATTGCACTGACTAAGGGACGGCTGGAAAAGGCGTCTGTGCAGATGTTCAAGACCATGGGGCTGAACACGGAGGCTCTGGAGAATAAAGGCCGTCGGTTGATCTTGCCGGTGGATCCGTACGAGGCGGTACTGTCCAAAGCGCCGGATGTGATCACTTATGTGGAGCACGGCGTGTGCGACATTGGCATTGTAGGCAAAGACACCATTGTGGAGCACGGCAGTGCATTCTATGAAGTGCTGGATCTGAATATCGGCCGTTGTGCCTTTGCCCTGGCGACCAAGAAGGGCACGGATTTCTTCAGCGGCTACAAGCGCAAAACCGTGGCCAGCAAATACCCTAAGGTGGCTAAAGAATTCTTTAAGTCCAAGGGTATGGATGTGGATGTGATCAAGATCGAGGGCAGCGTGGAACTGGCGCCGCTCCTGGGCTTGGCAGACGGCATTGTGGATATTGTGGAGACTGGCTCCACCTTAAAGGAGAACGGTCTGGAAGTGGTAGAGAAGATCATGCCCATTTCTGCGCGGGTGATTGTGAATATGGCTTCTATGAAGCTGCGCAAGGACGAGATTGAGGCGTTCCTGCATGATATTGAACTGGCAGCGCAAGTGGGTTGAAAGAGGGTAGAACAATGAAAATCACAAAAGCAAACGGCGTGGTCGAATACCAGCTTTTGGCTCAGCTGAAACAGCGGGCAGGGGAGACGGATCCCAAGATCACCGAGGCGGTGACCACCATTATCAATGGTGTAAAAGAGGGCGGTGACGAGGCTGTGCGGGAGTACACCGTGCGGTTTGACGGCAGCGTGCCTAAGAAAATCGAATTTGACAAGGACGAGATCCATGCCTTTTTAGATCAGGTAGACCCGGCCTTTAAGGACGCTGTGGTAAAAGCGCAGCAAAATATCTATGACTTCCATCAGCGCCAGGCCCAGCAAAGCTGGATGACCACCAAGGAAAGCGGCGTCATTATGGGCCAGCGTATTCGCGGGCTGAAGCGTGTAGGCATTTATGTGCCCGGTGGCACGGCGGCGTATCCCTCCTCTGTGCTGATGAACGCCGTTCCCGCCAAGATCGCCGGTGTACAGGAAATCATTATGGTGACCCCGCCCGGCAAGGACGGCAATCCCAATCCCAATATTATGGCGGCGGCTGCGGTGGCTGGTGTGGATAAGGTGTTCTTAGTGGGCGGCGCCCAGGCGGTGGCTGCTCTGGCCTACGGTACCCAGCGAATCCCCAAGGTAGATAAAATCGTTGGTCCAGGCAATATCTTTGTGGCCACGGCCAAAAAACTGTTGTACGGCGTGGTGGACATTGATATGGTGGCAGGCCCCAGCGAAATTCTCATTGTGGCGGACTCTACGGCGGACGCCGCTTTCTTGGCGGCAGACCTGATGAGCCAGGCGGAGCACGATATGCGGGCTTCTGCCATTTTGCTAACCACTTCCGAGTCTTTGGCTAAGAACACGCTGCGGGAGATTGACCGGCAGATCAAGACCTTGGTGCGTCAGGAGATCATTCAAAAATCCTTTGACGACTACGGTGAAATCATTGTGTGCGACAATTTGCGCCAGGCGCTGGATTTTGCGAACGAATTGGCGCCGGAGCACTTGGAATTGTGCGTGGCTGAGCCGCTGAAATATATCGGTATGGTGGATAACGCCGGTTCTGTATTTCTGGGCAATTGGTCCCCGGAGCCCTTGGGCGATTATTACGCAGGCCCCAATCATGTGCTGCCCACCAGCGGTACGGCTCGGTTCTTTTCGCCCCTGTCGGTAGATAGCTTTGTGAAGAAGTCGTCCTTTATTTATTACACCCCGGAAGAGCTGAAAAAGGCCAAGGACGATATTATGCTTTTGGCAGAGACGGAGGGCCTGACCGCCCACGCCAACTCTATAAAAGTACGGTTTGAATAAGAGGTGCGGTTTATGCGAACGGCAACGGTAGAACGAAATACGAAAGAGACCCAAATTGCGGCCACCCTGTGTCTGGACGGCGGGGAAGTGGCCGTGTCCACCGGCAACGGCTTTTTTGATCACATGCTTACCGCTTTTGCGGTGCACGGCGGCTTTGGGCTGCAACTGACGGTGCAGGGAGACCTGGAGGTAGACACCCATCACACGGTAGAAGATACCGGTATTGTGCTGGGGCAGGCACTGCGCCAGGCGCTGGGCGACTTTGGCGGCATTGCCCGGTACGGCAGTTTTGCGGTGCCGATGGACGAGAGCCTGGCACGGTGCGATCTGGATTTGTCCAATCGGCCGTTTTTGGTGTTCCGCGCCACATTCCAGCAGGAACGGTGCGGCGATTATGAAACCTGCGTAACAGAGGAATTTTGGCGCGCTTTTGCGGTGAACGCCGGGATCACTCTGCATATTGATGTGCCTTACGGCACCAACGCCCACCACCAAATTGAGGCTGTCTTTAAGGCTGTTGGTCACGCCCTGCACGGAGCGGTACAGCCCACCGGCGGTGCGGTGTTGTCTACCAAGGGCGTATTATAAACAAAAATTAGAGAGGGTAACGACTTATGATTATTTTTCCCGCCATTGATATTATGGACGGTAAGCCGGTGCGGCTGCTGCGGGGCGATTTTGACACCGCAGAGCAGGTGGCAGAGGATGTACTGACGACTGCCAAGCAGTTTGCCCGGGTGGGCTGCACCTGGGTGCACATGGTGGATCTGGACGGCTCCCTGCAAAAGAAGCCGGTAAACACAGACCCGATTTTGCAGGTGGTGGAGCACACCCCGCTGAAAGTGGAAGTTGGCGGCGGTATTCGCACCATGGAGGATATTGCGTTCTACCTGGATCGGGGCGTGGATCGGGTCATTCTCGGCTCCGTTGCCCTTAAAAATCCGGAGCTGGTGCAGCAGGCGGTAGACGCCTATGGGGACAAGATCGCCGTAGGGATCGACGCCAAGCAAGGCATGGTGGCCACCGAGGGCTGGACCGAGGATTCCCAAATGGACTTTATCGACCTGGCAAAGGCCATGGAGAAGATGGGTGTTGCCACCATTATCTATACGGATATTGGTCGGGACGGTACCCTCAGCGGCCCGGATGTGCAAGGGCTGGATCGGCTGAACAAGGCGGTGGGCTGCAATGTGATCGCCAGCGGCGGCGTTACCACCATTACGGATATTTTGGTGATGAAAGATAAGAAAATGTATGGCACCATTTGCGGCAAGTGCATTTATAAAAAGACGCTGGATTTGCGGGAAGCGGTAGGTATTTGCAAATGACAGAAGATTTGGAGCAGTATTTTGCCAAGGGCGAGTTGATCCCTGCGGTGGTGCAGGAGGCCTCTACCGGCCAGGTGCTGATGCTGGCTTATATGAATAAGGAATCCTTAAAGCGCACACTGGAGAGCGGCTACACTTGGTTTTGGTCCCGCTCCCGGCAGGAGCTCTGGAATAAAGGCGCCACCAGCGGCCACCTGCAAAAGGTGGTGGCCATGTACAGCGACTGCGATAACGACACCCTGTTGGTGCAGGTGGAGCAGATCGGCGCCGCGTGCCACACCGGGCACCACAGCTGTTTTTATACCAAGATGGAGGGCAATTTCAATGACTGCGATTGAGCGTGAATATCAGGTGATTCTGGATCGTCGGGCGGATCGCCAGGAGGGGTCTTATACCTGCTACCTGTTTGACCAAGGCATCGACAAAATTTTGAAGAAAGTAGGCGAGGAATGCACCGAGATGGTCATTGCCGCCAAGAATAACGACAAGGACGAGACGGTGTATGAGATCACGGATCTGATCTACCACACCCTTGTAATGATGGCCAACCAGGGCATTACCCCGGCGGATATTCAGGCGGAGCTGGACAAGCGCGCCGAAAAAGCCGGCAATCTGAAAAAATTCCATCAGGTGGATAAGAATACATAATGCTGCATAAAAAATGGGTGATCCGGCAGGCAGACAAAGAGGCTGCCTCTGCCATTAGCGAACAATTCAATATCGACCCGTTTTTGGCATTTTTGCTGGTGTCTCGCGGACTGACGGACGACCTGGCGGTGCAGGAATTCCTCCACCCCGGTCAGGCGCTATGCGCTCCGGAGGGCTTTGCGGATATGGAGGCGGCTGCTGCCAGACTGCAACAGGCGCTGGACAGCGGCGAAAGAATATGCGTGTACGGAGATTATGACTGTGACGGTGTGACCGCCACAGCTTTGCTATACTCTTTTTTAGAGGCCATGGGCGGCAATGTGATCTACTATATCCCGGATCGGGAGACAGAGGGCTACGGCTTAAACAAAGGCGCCATTGACACCCTGGCCGCCAAAGGCACCGGCCTGATTGTCACGGTGGATAACGGTATTTCGTCTGTGGACGAGGCAGAGTATATCTACCGGCTGGGTATGCAACTGGTGGTGACCGACCACCACCAGGTAGGAGAGCAGCTGCCTCGCGCAGAGGCCGTGGTGAACCCACACAGAACGGACAATCAGCTGCCCTTTACGGATTTTTGCGGGGTGGGCGTGGCCTTTAAGCTGGCCTGCTGTTTGTACGACGGCGAGCCGGCGGAATTGTTGGAGCAGTTCGGCGACTTGGTTGCCATCGGCACGATGGGTGATTTGGTTCCCTTGGTAGGGGAGAACCGGGCGTTGGTGCAGGCCGGTTTGCGAACCCTGCAAGAGGAACCGCGCCCCGGCGTATATGCGCTGTTACAGGCAGCCAGTGCCGGAGAAGAGCTGAGCGGCACCGATGTGGCCTTTAAGCTATGCCCACGCATTAACGCAGCCGGGCGAATGGATAGTGCCCTGCGGGCGCTGGAGCTGCTGCTGGCGGAGGATGAAGAAACGGCTGCGGCGCGCGCCCGTCAGCTGTGCGACGATAACGCCCTGCGGCAAGAGCTGGAACGTAAAATCATAGATGATATTACTGCCAAGCTGGCTGCGGATCCGGCGCCTTTGCGCCAGCGTGTACTGGTGGTGGCCGGGGAGGATTACCACCCGGGGGTCATTGGCATTGTGGCTTCCCATCTGGTAGAGCGCTACGGCAAACCCACTGTGGTGCTGGATATGAAGGCGGACGGCACCGCCTGCGGCTCCGCCCGGAGCATTGAGGGCTTTGACCTGTACCGGGCAGTGTCGGCGTGCAGCCATGTGCTCACCCGCTTTGGCGGGCACCCCATGGCTGCGGGTATGGGCTTGGCAGTGGCAGATATTCCTGTCTTTGCCCAAGCCATCAACGCTTATGCCGAGAAGGAGTATCCTCGTATGCCGGCTTTGCAGCTGCATCTGGACTGTAAGCTGTCCCCGGCGTACTTGACCTTAGATTTGGCAGAGAGTTTGCAGCTGCTGGAGCCTTGTGGCACAGACAATCCGGCGGCGCTGTTTGGTCTGTTTCACTTGCAGTTGGTGTCTGTCAGCCCCCTGGGGGCAGAGGGTAAGCACTTGCGTCTGGAGGCGGAGAAAAAGGGTCGCCGTCTGCGAATTGTGCAGTTTGGGGTGAAGCCGGAAGACTTCCCCTATGTGCCCGGTGATTTTATCGACTGCGCGGTACAGATTTCTAAAAATCCCTATAAGGGCAAGGTCTATCTTTCTGTGCGGGCGGCAGATGTGCGCCGCAGCGGCACGGACGATGACCGGTATTTTAACGAGCTTTACGATTACAGAGCCTTTTTGCAAAACGGTACCCACCAATACCCGGTGTACCCGGATCGGCAGGTTTGCGCTGCGGTATATCGGTTCTTAAAGAGCCGGGGCGGTTGGGATTTTGGCACCGAGGAGCTGTATTTTGCCCTGCAAAAAGGGGCAACCTACGGACAGGTGCTCGTGGCGCTAAAAGCTCTGCACCAGGCGGGACTGATTCGCCGTGGTAAAAACCAAATTCGCCTTGCACAGCCTGCGGGCAAGGTTGATTTGGAAGCCACGCCCATTTTGCGAAAACTGAGAGAGGGTGCAAGCCTTGGAGAATAAAAAAACAATACCCCCGGTGCCGGCAGCGGCAGAGCTGCCCCCGGAACAAACGGCGGACCATAAGCCCTATGACGATGGGTTTGCGCCGTTCTTTGCGGAAATACAAAAGAAACCCCAGTATGACAGCGCCCGGATCGAAAAGGCCTATTCCTTGGCCCGCTCTGCCCACGAAGGGCAGTTTCGCCGTTCCGGGGAGCCGTATATTATGCACCCGGTGGCGGTGGCGAAAATCCTGTTTGACCTGGGCATGGACAATGAGTGTATTATCGGCGCGCTGCTCCACGATGTGGTAGAAGACACGCCCTATGACATTGACTATATCTCCCGCGAGTTTGGCCCGGAGGTGGCGCTGTTGGTGGACGGCGTAACCAAGCTGGGTCAGATCCCCCTGTCTACCCGGGAGGAAGTGCAGGCGGAGAACATTCGCAAAATGTTTATGGCCATGAACCGGGATGTGCGGGTGATTATCATTAAGCTGGCGGACCGGCTGCACAATATGCGCACCGCCAAGTTTTGGCCCCCGTATAAGCAGCGGGAGAAGAGCCTGGAAACGCTTGAGATTTATGCCCCCATTGCCCATCGGTTAGGTATTCGTGCCATTAAAGAGGAATTAGAGGATCTGGCGATTTTTTACCTGGATCCTATTGCTTATAAGGAAATTGAGCAGAACCTGCGCTTAAAGCAGGTGGAGGGCGAGCGTTTCTTAGCGGATATTAAGGCGCAAATCCGCGCCAAGTTAGAGCCGATCATGAAGAATGTCCAGATCACCTCCCGGGTGAAGTCCGTCCACGGAATCTTCCGCAAGGTGTATATCAAGGGCAAGGATTTTGAACAAATCTTTGACATTTACGCCGTGCGTATTATCGTGGACTCTATGATCGACTGCTACAATGCCTTGGGTATTGTGCACGATATGTTTACGCCTCTGCCCGGTCGGTTTAAGGACTATATCTCTACCCCCAAACCCAATATGTACCAGTCCCTGCACACCACAGTGCTGGGTCCCGGCGGCATTCCCTTTGAAATTCAGATTCGCACCTGGGATATGCACCGCACGGCAGAGTACGGTATCGCTGCCCACTGGAAGTATAAGCTAGGCAAAGGCGGCAAGGACTCCATCGACAATCGGTTGGAGTGGATCCATAAAATGCTGGAGACCGGTGAGGCGTCTACCAACGCTGAGGATCTGGTGCGCAACATTAAGGGCGACCTGTCCTCGGATGAGATCTTTGTGTTTACCCCCAATGGGGACATTAAGACTTTGCCCAGCGGCGCCACGGTGATCGACTTTGCCTACGCCATTCACTCGGCAGTAGGCAACCGCATGACCGGCGCCAAGGTCAACGGCAAGATCGTACCTATCACCTATAAACTGAAAACCGGCGAGATTTGTGAGGTGCTTACCAGCAATCAGCCGGGCAAAGGCCCGTCCAGAGACTGGCTGAAAGTGGTGACCACCGGCGAAGCTCGGTCCAAAATTCGCTCTTGGTTCAAGAAAGAGCGGCGGGACGAGAACATCGTCCAGGGCAAGGCTGAGGTAGATCGAGAGCTGCGGCGGAATTTTATCCGCCTGGACGGCGAGCAGTACGACGCCTTTTTGCAGCGGATCGCCGAGCGCCAGCACTGCGCTTCCGTGGAGGATTTCTACGCCACCGTGGGCTATGGCGGGCTGGTCATCAGCCGTATGATGCCCGGTATCAAGGACGAATATAATCGCAACTGGCGCCAGGCTGAAGAGTCTGCCCAACCGGCAAAAGCGCCGGAGCGGCCCCGCAAATCCGGCGGCAGCAGCGGCGGTGTGATTGTTGAGGGGATCGACAATTGCCTGATCAATATGGCCCGTTGCTGTGCGCCGGTGCCCGGTGAGGAGATCATCGGCTTTATCACCCGGGGGCACGGGCTGACCATTCATCGGCGGGATTGTGTGAATGTGCCGCGAGATTTGGCAGAGTGCCCGGAACCGGAGCGCTGGGTCAAGGCTCGGTGGGACGACTCTGTGCAGGTGGAGACCATGTCCACCTTGGAAGTCTACGCCATTGACCGGGACGGCTTGGTGCTGGATATTGCCAACGCCATGTCCAAGGCCCATGTGAAGATCCAGTCTATTAACGCCAGACCCATTAACGAAGGCAACTGTCTGACCACCCTGACATTGTCGGTAAACAGCCGGGAGCACCTGGAAAATGTGGTCAAGATTTTGAAGAAGATACCCAGTGTGTATCATATTGAGCGAGGTGCAGGACGATGATTACCGTTTTACAGCGTGTGCAGCACGCCAAAGTGGAAATAGACGGCAAGACCGTGGGCGCCACCGAACAGGGGTTGTTGATTCTCCTGGGCGTGGCCGAAGGTGATACTCGAGTAGAGGCGGACAAGCTGGTAAAAAAAATTGCCAACTTGCGGATCTTTGAAGATGAAAACGGTAAGATGAACCTGTCGCTCTTAGACATTGGCGGCGGGGTGCTGGTGGTGAGCCAGTTTACCCTGTGCGCGGACTGCACCCACGGGCGGCGCCCCAGCTTTACCCGTTCCGCCCCGCCGGCACAGGCCAACGAACTGTATGAATATTTTACCCGGGCACTGGGGGAGCAGGGCGTGTCCCATGTTGAAACCGGTGTGTTTGGCGCCGATATGGCGGTGACACTCCTAAACGACGGCCCGGTGACCATTATACTTGACACAAAGGACTTAAAATAATGCAGATCAAATCAGCCACCTTTGGCCAGTTGCAGAACAACTGCTACCTGGTTACGGACGAAGCCAGCGGCCGCAGTGCCCTGGTGGATTGCACGGAATACAGCGACAAGATGAAAGATTTTATCGGCGACGCCAAGTTGGATTATATTCTGCTGACCCACGGCCATTTTGACCACATCGGCGGCGTAGCGGCGGTAAAGGCTGCCACCGGCGCCAAGGTCGTCATCAGCGCCGAGGATGCCCCGATGCTCACTTCCTCTCGCAAGTCGCTGGCGGCGTTTTCGTTCCTCTCTCAGGCGCCGGCGCAGGCGGATATTTTGGTGCAGGACGGCGATACCGTCACCTTGGGCAACACGGTCTTTACCGTGCTGGCCACGCCAGGTCACACCCCCGGCGGTGTGTGTTACATTACAGAGCACTGTATTTTTAGCGGCGACACGCTGTTTTTCTGCTCTTGCGGGCGCACGGATTTTCCCGGCGGCAGCAGTAGAGAAATTATGGATAGCCTGCAAAAACTGGCAGCCCTGCCCGGGGACTACACCGTCTATCCCGGCCACGATCGCTTTTCCACCCTAAATTTTGAACGGCAACATAACCCGTATATGAAGAAATTATGATTTTACGCGTCATTAACCACCCTTATGAATTTGATATGAAGAACCTGTGCATCACCTTCTTTCCCCATGAGAAGATCCGTTTGGAGGGGGAGGAGGACCCGGTGGTGGTCACCACCCGTCGGGAGACGGACGGGTCCTTTTTTGTGTCTGCCAAGGTATACGATGTGTACCGGGAGACAACAGCCAAGCCGGAACCGGCAGACGAGGAGCACCTGGTGCTGTCCGTTACCCTTTATCGGCTGCTTAGCGGTATATTAGGCTTTGCGCCCCCTTGGGGCGTGCTGTATGGTGTGCGCCCGGCTAAATTGATGCACCGGCTGTGCGCCCAAATGGGGGACGATGTGGCGGTTGCACACTTCCAGACTGCCTTTTTGACCCAAAAAAGCAAGGCGGAGTTGGCACATGAGGTGATGCTCCATGAGAACCGTTCCATTGCTCGTTCCGGGCCAAAGTCGTTCTCTCTGTATGTGTCTATTCCGTTTTGCCCCACCCGGTGCGCTTACTGCTCTTTTGTGTCTCATTCAATTGAAAAGACCCACAAGCTGATGACCCCTTATGTGGATCTGTTGCTGCGGGAGCTGGAGGAGACCTCCAAGTACGCCAAAGAATTGGGGCTGGAGCTGGCCACCGTGTATTTCGGCGGCGGCACGCCCACCACATTATCGGCGCAGGATTTAGGACGCATTTTCAGCACCATTGAACAGAATTTTGACCTTTCCCACCTGATGGAATACACAGTGGAGGCCGGTCGACCGGACACGGTCACCCAGGAGCGGCTGGAGGTCATTCACGCCGCCGGCGTGCAGCGGATCAGCATTAACCCCCAGAGTTTTAATGACAAGGTGCTGGAGGCCATTGGTCGCCGCCATACGGCGCAGCAAACGCTGGACGCCTTTGCGCTGGCGCGGGATTGCGGCTTTGACCATATCAATATGGACTTTATCGCCGGGCTGCCGGAGGACGATCTGCCGTCTTTTCAGCGCAGTATTCAAACGGCGCTGGACTTGCAGGCAGAGTCCATCACCGTGCACACCTTGGCTCTGAAAACCTCTGCCTATATGGTTACAAGAGAGCAGACCTTTGATTTGAAAGATCGGCTCACTGTGTCCAATATGGTGGACTACGCCGGGCAGACCCTTCACGGCGCCGGGTACTATCCCTACTACATGTACCGGCAGAGCAAATCTCTGGGCAATTTGGAGAATGTAGGCTGGTGCAAACCGGGTTATGATTGTCTCTATAATGTGTATATGATGGACGAGACTCACACGGTTTTGGCAGTTGGCGCCGGTGCGGTAACCAAGCTGCGAGGCCAAAACAGCGGTATGATCGAGCGGATTTATAATTATAAATATCCCTATGAGTACATTCGGGATTTTGACACCCTGTTGGAGCGCAAAAAACGCATACCCGGCTTTTATGCGGAATATGATTAAACAGACGGTTGAAATAGACATTGTAGGCGGATTGTATAGCGCAATTCTACAAAATCTTTGCAACTTGTATTGCAATTCTTTACCCTCTGTAATATAATAACAATACGGAGGGATATTATGGCTAAGAAATTCGGTGATCTTTTTGGCAATATGGACGATGTGTTCTCCGGTGCCAAGATTTCTAATTTTGATTTAGACGATATGCTGAGTCGTACCCGTACCTTTACGGAGGAAGTCAGCAAAAGAAGTGCGGAGGCTTTGGAGCTGTCCCGCAAAAAAGTGGAGTGTCTGGATATAAAGGCCAAGCTGAGTAAGGCGTATGAGAGATACGGCCGACTGGCGTATGAAGCGGTGCAGCAACCTCAGTTGCAGCAGACGGAGGCTTTGGAAAGCTGTGGGGCGGAGATCACCGCTCTGCGTACCAAGCTGGATCAGTTGACGGAGGAGCTTGAGGCCGCCAAGAATCCGACGGTCACCACTGTTAGTGATGACGATGTGAGCGTATCCTAACCCCCACGCAAATAGAGGAAGAAGAAAGCAGTGTATGGACCCTATGGTCTGTGCGCTGCTCTTTTTTCACACCGGGTGATGGAATGGAACGGACAACCAAACAAAAGTACCTGTCCGCTGCAGGGCTGCTGTTGGTAGCTACGGCTGCCGGTACTGTTGGTAGCTACGGCTGCCGTTAAGGTCATTGGTGCGGTGTATAAAATCCCGCTGACCGGCCTGATCGGCGGCACCGGACGGGGCTACTTCTCTACGGCTTATACGCTGTTTATGCCGGTGCATGCCATCACATTGGGCGCCTTTCCCGTTGCGTTATCCGGGCTGGTGAGCAAGTACCATGCTACCGGTGACAGTGCCCGGGTGGCGGCCTTGCAGCGCAGTGCCCGCGGGTTGTTTTTTTGGGTAGGTCTTGCCGGCACGGCACTGATGGTGCTGCTGGCCGGACCGTACACCCGGCTGGTGGCCGGTGCGCCAAAAGCGGTTTATACGGTGCTGATCCTGGCGCCTACGGCGCTTTTTTCCGCCATGGCGGCAGCCCACCGCGCCTTTGCGGAAGGACACCTGAATATGGTGCCAACTTCTGTTTGCCAGGTACTGGAAGCACTGTTCAAGATGGTGTTCGGTTTGCTGTTTGCCAAGCTGTCTATGGGGCGGCTGTACCAAATTTACTTAGATACCGGCATGGTACTGGGCAATCGGGCAGAGAGCGAGACGACGGCTCTGTCTATGATGTACCCGGTAACAGCAGCCTGCGCCATGCTGGGGGTAACCCTGGGGGCGTTGGCGGCTTGGGTGTATGCGGCGCTGTACGATCGGTTCCGGTATCCCCACCGTCTGCCGCGGCGGCAGTTGCCCGGTGGCGCGACCCAAGAGCTGGTACGGTTTGCTCTGCCGCTGGTGGTGGCAACGGTGATCCAGAGCCTGTCCGGCTTTGCAGATACTGCCAGTGTACAGATGTGTCTGGGGCTGTGCGGTACGGCGCAGTTGCAGCAAATCTTTGCAGTGCCGCTGTCGCTGACCAAGGTAGCGGAAAAAGATGTGGTTACTTATGTGTACGGTCTGTATTCTACCGTGCAGGATTTTGCCCATCTGGTGCCGTCCTTAACCATGGCGTTGGGGGTGGCGGCGGTTCCGGCGCTGTCCGGTGCTTATCAGGACCAGTCCGCGCGTTTTAGCAGCCTGTATGCGGGTATCCTGAAATATACGGTGATCTTAGGCGCCGCCGGCAGTGGGGGACTGGCGCTGTTCTCTTATGAGGTGCTGTCTTTGTTTTACGGCACTTCGTCGCCGGACCTGGTACTGGGGTGCCACCAACTGCTGTTTTGGTTTGCCTTTACTGCGCTGCCGGCAGCTCTATCCTCTACCTGTGTGTTCGCTTTGCAGGCGCTGGGCTATGCCAAACGGTTGCTGCTGCCTTTTTCTCTGACTGCGGTGCTGCGGGTGGGGCTGAACTTTCTTTTGATCCCCAACGGGCGGTTCCATCTTTACGGCTCGGCTGTTGCCACTGCTGTTTCATTTTTGTTTCTTTCCATTTATTGTTTGGTGCTGATGCGTGGGATCACCAAGGTCAAATTCTCCCGGACAGAGGTGTTCGCAAAGCCGGTGTTGGCGGTGATTATTACTTGTCTGACGGTGAAAGGTGTGGCCGGTGTGTTCTTTACCCAGCTGCAAAATACCTGGAATTTTGTCTTATCTGCGGTTTTATTTTCGGCAGTTCTAACAATTTTGTTGCTGCTCTTTGGTACACTTTCCACAAAAGATCTGCATTTTGCCGGAGAAAGGTAAAAAAAACCGCTTGGCTACTTGAAATTTCCCGTTGTATCATATATAATTTCTTGGAACGAGTTGATCAAAAGAGGCGTCGGTATGGCATTGGATTTTATACGCAAAGAGCACTATAATACGGAGGATCTGATTCGCATTGTGGCGCTGCTCCGTGCCCCCGGCGGCTGTCCTTGGGATCAGGCGCAGACTCATGATTCTATCAAGAAGAATTTTATTGAGGAGACCTATGAGGTCATTGAGGCCATCAACCGGCAGAGCACTGCGGGATTGCAGGAGGAGCTGGGCGATGTGTTGCTTCAGGTTGCGCTTCATGCCCAAATGGAGGCAGAAGCAGGTCGCTTTGATTTTAACGATGTAGCGGACGGGATTTGCAAAAAGCTGATTTTCCGTCACCCCCATGTGTTTGGCGATGTAAAGGCCGAGAATACGGACGACGCACTTGCCAGCTGGGACGCTGCCAAGTTAAAAGAAAAAGGAATGAAAAAAGTCAGTCAGTCCATGGTGAGTATTCCCCGGGAATTGCCGGCACTGATGCGCGCCCAAAAAGTGCAGCATAAGGCCGCGAAGCAAGGGTTTGACTGGCCGGATCGCTCCGGCGCAATGGACAAGCTGGATGAAGAGATTAACGAGCTCAAAATCGCTTTGGACCAAGGAGAGCCTACCAGCATTGCGGACGAATTCGGCGATGTGCTGTTCTCCTGCGTAAATATTGCCCGCTTTATCGGTGTAGACAGTGAAGAGGCCTTGACCGCAGCCACGGACAAGTTCCTTTCCCGCTATGTGCTGGTAGAGCAGCTGGCAGCGGAGCGCGGCATGGAGATGAAATCGTCTTCCTTGCAGGCGCTGGACGCCCTTTGGGACGAAGCAAAACAAATATTATCCGATCAATCGGAAATGGAGGAAATGTAAATGAACAAAACTGAATTAGCATCTGCTGTTGAGGCAAAGACAAGTCTTAACAAAAAGCAATCGGAAGAGGCTGTATCCGCTGTGTTGGCTTCCATCACTGACGCACTGGCTGAGGGCGAAAAGGTGGCTCTGGTTGGCTTTGGTACTTTTGATGTGAAGACCCGTGCTGCCCGCACCGGCCTGAACCCCCGCACCAAGGAGACCATCCAGATTCCCGAGGCGAAGGTTCCGTCTTTCAAGGCCGGCTCCGCGCTTAAGGACGCTGTGAAATAAGTCTTGTTTTTATGTGCAGGCATCCGTATCTTGCGGGTGCCTGTCTTTTTTGGAGGTCAGTATGCGACTGGATAAGTACCTGAAAGTCAGTCGAATCATCAAGCGCCGCACGGTGGCCAACGAGGCCTGCGACGCCGGACGCGTCAGCGTGAACGGCAAGGTGCAGCGCGCGTCCTACGATGTAAAGGTTGGGGACAAGATTGAGGTGGCTCTGGGCCAAAACCGCCACACCTACTTGGTCAAGGCCGTGCAGGAGCACGCGCTGAAAGAGGACGCCGCCCTTATGTACGAACCCCTGGACTGACATAATCACCCGCCGGAGCGCATAGGCTCTATCGGGTGATTTTTTTATGGAACAGAAAAAGACGACCGGTCACAGCCTGACCCTGTGCGATCGGGAAAAGTTGACCCTTACCGGCGTGACCGATGTGGACGCTTTTAATGAAGAAGAAATCACGGTCATTACGGATTTTGGGGAATTGACAGTAAAGGGTGAGCTGCTGCATGTGGAGGCGCTGGACCTGGAGTGCGGCAGTATGCAGATCACCGGCAAGGTCACGGCGCTGCTCTATACCCGGCACCGGGAGGGCGGCGGATTGTTTGGCCGTCTGTTCCATGGTTAAGGCGCTATGGGCCTTTTTCTTATTGGGACTGGCGCTTTTCTTCTTCTATGATGTGCTGCGGTTTTGGCGTAGCGTGTGGGGGAGCAGGCAAGCGACATTTTTAGCGGATGTGCTATGGTGGTTGGTTGTCGCCTTTAGTTGCTATACGCTGTTTTTGGCCTACACCGACGGGGTGATCCGTGCCCTTTGTCTAGTGGTATGCGGCGGTGGTTTTGCCTGTGGATATTTTACGCTGGGCACGCTGACCGGCCACCTGTGGGCACGCCTGGGGGAGCGCTTGGCGGGCAAACGCAATAATCGGCGAAAAAAACGGAAAATCCTGCAAGAAAAAGCAAAAAAACTATTGCAATCCCCATATAATATATTATATAATAAATTAAACGCACGAAAGCGAAAGCGGAAAAGAAAAAGACATCTCGCAGCCACGGCTGCGCCGGAACAAAGAAGTGTTGAGTATGATTCAAAATTTGAAGAACTCCATGAAGCGGAGTAAGTACCTGCGCCTGCTTTTGGTGGTGCCTATGGTGGTGCTGTTTCTCTATTGCAGTGTGACGCTGGTGAATCAGTCTGCGGACATTAGCCGCATGCAAAAGCAAAAGCAGACCCTGACTGCCCAACTGGCTTCCGTCCAGCAGGAAAATGCCCGACTGGAAGAAGTGGTAGGCGCCGACAATAAGGATGACTACATTGAGCAAAAAGCCCGGGAGAAGGGCTATGTAAAAGGCGACGAGGTCGTGTTTTACGATATTTCCGGCACGGAATAAACAGAACAAATACAAGGGGGCAGCAATCAGGTTAGTACTTTTTGCTGCGCCCTCTTTTTATTGCAAAAAGGTGGACAAGCGTATGAGAGAGATCAAAGCAGAAGCGGTCACCGCGGCGGTGCGGCAGCTGTGCATCACGGCCAATAAAGTGCTGCCGGAGGATCTGGTACAGTGTATCGGTTGTGCCCGCCAGTCGGAGCCGAATTCCACGGCCAAGAGCATTCTCGGAGATTTAGAGAACAATTTGGCAGCAGCCAAAGAACTGGATCTGCCCATTTGTCAGGACACCGGTATGGCCGTTGTGTTTGCAGAAATTGGGCAGGATGTGCACATTGATGGCGACTTTGAGGCGGCGGTGCACGCCGGCGTATCTGCCGGCTATACGGACGGCCTGCTGCGCAAGAGCGTCG
>FR885386.1:26949-28019 GCA_000436335.1 Clostridium sp. CAG:217 | reverse complement strand
GACCCGTTCTTTGACCGGGTAAATACCGGCGACAATACGCCTGCCGTGATCCACACCCGCCTGGTGCCCGGGGATCGGGTACGGCTGACAGTAGCACCTAAGGGCTTTGGCAGCGAGAATATGAGCGCTCTGCGTATGTTTACCCCTGCCGCCACACGGCAGGACCTGGTGGATTACATTGTGGGCGTTGTGCAAAAGGCCGGCTCCAATCCCTGCCCGCCGGTGGTGATCGGCGTTGGAATCGGCGGCGATTTTGAAAAGTGCGCCCTGCTGGCAAAGGAGGCGCTGTGTCGCCCACTGTCCCGTCGCAATCCAAATCCGGACTATGCGGCGCTGGAGCAGGAGCTGCTGGAGAAGATCAACGCACTGGACATCGGGCCTCAGGGATTTGGCGGCCAAACCACAGCGCTGGGTGTAAATATTGAGACCTACGCCACCCACATTGCCGGGCTGCCGGTGGCGGTGAATGTAGGCTGCCATGTGACCCGGCACGCAACAAAGGAACTTTAATTTTATGGAATTACAAATGACTGCCCCCTGTCTACTGGGCCTGGAGGGCTTGGTGGCAGAGGAATTAAGACAAATGGACGCCCGGGAGGTGACCGCCGAAAACGGCCGGGTGTTCTTTAATGGCGACCAGGCCATGCTGGCCCGTGCCAATATCAACAGCCGCTTTGCGGAGCGGATCCTGATTGTACTGGATCGCTTTACGGCGGTGACTTTTGAGGAGCTGTTCCAGGCGGTACGGCGATTGCCCTGGAGCGAGTTTATCGGCAGTACAGACACATTCCCTGTGAAAGGGTACTCTATTTTCTCCACCCTGCACAGTGTGCCGGATTGCCAAAAAATCATCAAAAAAGCTGTGGTAGAGAGCCTGAAAGAGGACTACCACATCAACTGGTTTGACGAGACCGGCCCGGTGCACCAAATTCAGTTCTCCATACTGAAAGACCAGGTGACCATTATGCTGGACACCACCGGCACCGGCCTGCACAAGCGGGGCTACCGGCCGGAGAGCAATGCCGCTCCCATTCGGGAGACTTTGGCGGCGGCGTTGTGTAGCCTGTCCC
>FR885386.1:9595-26929 GCA_000436335.1 Clostridium sp. CAG:217 | reverse complement strand
TCCCGCCTGCGGCATTACCACACTTTGTATGATCCTTTTTGCGGCAGCGGCACGATTCTTATTGAAGGTGCCATGCTGGCAGCCAATGTGGCGCCGGGGATCAACCGCAATTTTGCCTGCGATCGCTGGGGCTTCGTGCCGGAGGCGGCCTGGAAGCAGGAGCGCGCCCGTGCCCACGAGCGCATTAAGACAGACATTGATTTTCAGGCGTTCGGGTCTGACCTGGACCCTCACGCCATTGAACTGACCGCCATCAATGCCAAGCGGGCCAGGGTGGGGCAGTACCTGCACCTGGACACGGCGGATATTGCCGATTTTAACCCCCAAACGGAGCGGGGCACCTTGGTGACCAACCCGCCCTACGGTGAGCGTATGCTGGATATTCGAGAGGCGGAGCGGCTCTATCGCATAATGGGCGAGAAGTTCAGTCCTCGCAAGGGCTGGAGCTATGGCGTCATTTCGCCGGATGAACAGTTTGAAAAGTGCTTTGGACGCAAGGCAGACAAGCGGCGCAAGCTGTATAACGGTATGATCAAATGCCAATTTTATATGTACTTTAAGTAAAGGGTGATAGGATGAATTACAAAGAGAAATACCGGCAGTGGCTTACCTTTGCCGACCCGGACACCAAGGCGGAACTGGAAAGCTTGACGGACGAAAAAGAGATCGAGGATCGGTTCTATAAGGATCTGGCCTTTGGCACCGGCGGCCTGCGGGGCATTATGGGCGCCGGGTCTAACCGGATGAACCGCTACACCGTAGGTAAGGCCACCCTGGGCCTTGCCAATTATTTGAAATCCACCGGCAAGGCGGACTTGAAAGTGGCGATCGCTTACGACTCCCGCAACAACTCGGCAGATTTTGCCAAGACGGCGGCGGGCATTTTTGCAAACTGCGGCTTGCAGGTGTATCTGTACGACCGGCTGGTGCCGGTGCCGGTGCTGTCTTTTACCACCCGGTATTTGCACTGTGACGCAGGGGTGATGATCACCGCCTCCCACAATCCCAAGGAATATAACGGCTACAAGGTGTATGACGCCAAGGGCTGCCAGCTGTGCACGGCAGACGCGGCGGCAGCACTGGATTATATTAACGCAGTAGACGATTACAATGCCATTCCCTTTTGCAGCGACCATGCAAATATCCACCCGGTAGGGGACAGGGAACTGGACGCCTTTATCGCTGCTGTGGAGCAACAGAGTCTATATACGCAGCCGTCGGATTTGAAGATCGTTTATACCCCGCTCCACGGCACCGGCAATGTGCCTGTGCGACGGGTGCTGCGAAATATGCATGTATCTGTGGTCAAGTCCCAGGAACTGCCGGACGGCAATTTTTCTACCGTGCGCAGTCCCAACCCGGAGGAAAAGGATGCCCTGACTTTGGCTATCGCGCAAGCAAAGGCAGAGGGGGCAGATTTGGTGCTGGGCACTGACCCGGACTGTGACCGTGTGGGCATTGCGGTGCGTGACGGCGACGATTATGTGCTGTTTACCGGCAACCAGACCGGCGCGCTGCTGGTGCAGTTTGTACTGACCATGAAGAAAGCGCAGCTGAACGAAAAATCGACGCTGGTCAAGACCATTGTGACCAGTGATCTGGGCGCGAATATCGGTCGCAGTTTTGGCTTGCAGATTGAGGAGACCCTCACCGGGTTTAAGTATATCGGCGACAAGATCAATACTTACGAGCAGACCGGGGACAAGGAATTTGTTATCGGCTATGAGGAGAGCTACGGCTACCTGGTGGGTACCCACGCCCGGGATAAGGACGCGGTGGTGTCCGCTATGCTCATTTGCCAAATGGCCGCCTGGTATAAAAATCAGGGCAAGACTTTGGTGGACGCGCTACGTGCTGTTTATGAGAAATACGGCTACTATTTGGACGCGTTGGACAGCTTTGTGCTGAAGGGCAAGGACGGCGCCGAAAAGATCGGGGCGCTGATGCAGACTTTCCGCGCCGGCGGGGATCAAATGTTTGCCGGTGTGGAGCGGGTACAGGATTTTGCCAAGGGGATCGGTGATCTGCCTAAGGAAAATGTGCTGAAATTCCTGTTTACCGACGGCTCATGGTTGGCGGTTCGCCCCTCCGGCACGGAGCCGAAGATCAAGGTGTACTACTCCATTGTGGATCCGGATAAAGCAGCCGCACACAGTCGCCTGGCCGCCTTGCAGGCACAGATCAAAGAGATGATCGGAGAATGAATATGACAGCGAAGAAAGAGGCCGTACAGGCGTATATAGACCGGGTGCTGGCACCAAAGATCCAAGGCGACGGCGGTTGGGTAGAATTTGTATCTTTAGAGGGTGACCGTTTGACCCTGCGCTTTCGGGGCGAGTGCTCCAAGTGCCTGATCCTTCACCGGTGCGTGGCATGGATTGAAGAGCAGCTGAAGGCGGATCTGCATTTGCAGCTGACGGTGGAGCCGGTGCGGAAGAAACCCTATTTTCAGGATCGTTAAGGAGGTGCAGGTATGGCACATATTAAAGTGGAACGGCGCTCTATGCGCCCGGAAGAGTGGACGGACCTGCGCTTCTGTTGGCTGAAACGCTATATTTACAGCGAAAAGTGGGAGATCCAAAACCTGATGATTCAGGACGCCCGCCAGGTGGCGGAAATGGAATTCCAGTTCTATCCCGGTGAGCCACGGCCCTTAAAGCGGGGGGATATGTATTTCACCCCGGACGGTACCGCCTTTATGACGGCGGATGTGCAGGTGCCAAAGCACTTGCAGGGGCAGGAACTTTGGTTCTCTCTGAAAACAGCGGCAGAAATTTGCGTGAAGGTCAACGGCCGCTATGTTGGCGGCGTGGATCCCAACCGGGAGCGTATGCTGCTGTCGCCCTATGCGGATACCAGGGAGACCTTGCATTTTGAGATGATGGGTTATAATCGCTCCAAGCCGGATGATGAGCGTAACCCGGAGAGCCTGTCTGTTCGCGGTTGCCGTCAAATCTTTGAGGGCGCGTATCTGTGCACTGTGGATCACGCCGTGCAGGATTTGGTTTATGACTTTGAGCTGCTGCTGGATATTGCCGGCAGCGACCTGTTTAACGAAGATTACCGTTCGTTCCTGAACCGGGAGCTGAACAATGCCATGAACTGCCTGGACTTTTCCGATGATGGTGTGACCGGTGTGGCAGCGTGCCAGGCGTATCTTAACGATGTGGTCTTTGCTAACGATACTTACAAAGGCGCCGGGGATGTGGCGCTGATCGCGCACAGTCACCTGGATATTGCCTACTACTGGCGGCGGATTCATGCGGTGCAGAAGAACTTGCGCACGGTGCTCATCCAGCTGCGACTGATGGACCGCTACCCGGACTTTAAATACACCCACACCCAGCCCTATGTGTATGAAACACTGGAGAAGTATTACCCGGATGTGTTTGCCGAATTGCAGGAGAAGGTGGCCCGGGGGCAATTCGAGCCGGTGGGGGCTATGTATGTGGAGCCGGACTGTAATATCCCGGCGGCAGAGAGTCTCATTCGTCAGTGTCTTTACGGCCAGCAGACCTATCAGCGTATGTTTGGCAAGCGGGTGAATAATGCTTGGCTGCCGGATGTGTTCGGCAATAGCTGGATTCTGCCGCAGATTTTGAAAAAATGCGGTGTGGACTACTTTGTCAGCAACAAAATGTCCACCTGGAATGATACCAATCGCTTCCCCCACAACAACTTTATTTGGCGTGGTATTGACGGCAGCAGCGTGCTGGCTTGCGTGCCGCCCACCCACTTTATCACCTGGAACGCACCCTCCCAAATCCAGGCCAACTGGGAGGCGTATATTGATAAGGACACCGGCGGGCAGACGATGAATATGTTTGGCTACGGTGACGGCGGTTCCGGCTGCACGGAAGAGATGATCGAGCTGATGCATCGGTTCTCCAAGGTGTCCGTACTGCCCAAGTGCACCCACATGGGCGGCGCCGAATTCCTGGAAAAGAATTTGAAGGACAACGAGAACTTGGAGACCTGGGACGGCGAGCTGTACCTGGAAATGCACCGGGGCACCTTTACCACCAAGAGCGACTTAAAGCGCGCCAATCGGCGGCTGGAAAATAAGTTCCGCCTGGCGGAAATGCTCACTGTGCTGCGTGGCGAGAATCGCACACCGGAGATCACGGCACTTTATAAGAAACTGCTGATCAACCAATTCCATGATATTTTGCCCGGCTCCCATATTCACCCGGTGTTTCAGGACGCCATAGCGGATTATCGAGAGATTGAGACGGCGTTGGACGCCATGATCGGCACCGGCAACCGCTATTTTAACCCGCTGAACTTCACTTATGATGCCCTGACGTTTGTGGAAAACAAACGGGGTACCGCCACCCGTATGGGCAAGCGAGGCAACTGGCTGTTGCCCAATTTGGCACCCCTGGGCAGCGGCACCCTGCGCAAGACCGCCTATCGCGGCGACTGGCTGCAAGTGGACGGCAATCGGGTGGAGACGCCTTTCTACACCGTGCAGTTCCATGTGGACGGCTCCATAGAAAGCCTGTATGACAAGAAAATGCAGCGTGAGTGGACAGACGGCGCCTTTAATAAACTGACTCTTTATGAGGATAAACCCGGCAACTATGACGCATGGGACATTCTGCCGAATTACAGAGACAAGCAAGTGCCCCTGACCGTGGCGCAGCCGCTGACTTTGATCGAACAGGACAGCGAGAGCGTCACTTTTAAGACCGTGCTGCAAACAGATAAATCCACCTGGACCCAGTACCTGCGGCTGTTCCGCAGAGACGGCGCCATTGAGGTGGAAAATCAGGTGGACTGGCAGGAGAAACATGTGCTGGCCAAAGTGCTGTTCGATTGTAATGTGCTGGCACGGCAGGCGCTGTGCGATACCTCCGCCGGTTATATTGCCAGGGACACCCACCGCAATACCACTTGGCAGCAGGCTCGCTTTGAGTGCTGCCACCACAAGTGGTGCGATCTCAGTGAGACAGACGGCGGCGTCGCCATCCTGAACGACGGGAAGTACGGCGTAGGCTTTTTGGAAAATCAGATCAGTCTGTCCCTGCTGCGTTCTCCCATTCGTCCGGATGTAACGGCGGATATGGGTCACCACAGCTTTTGTTACCGCATTGTGCCCCATGCCGGCGATCCGGTACAGGCGGGGATTAACCGCCGAGCGCTGCAATTCAACCAGCCGCCCATCAAGAGCGATGTGGCCTACAACGGTACGGACTTTGCGCCTCTTTATTTACAGGCCATGAAGTTCTCTGAGGATGGGAAGCGCATTGTGGTACGCTTGAGCGAGCAGGACGGCCGCCGTGGCACCCTGCGCCTGCCCCGCAAGGTACAGGTGCTGAATATGCTGGAAGATGTGGAGCGGGAGACGGATTCCGTTGACTACACGCCCTTTGAAATTCTGACCCTGGGGTGGCCGGTAGAATGAGCGGCTGGCAAATTGCACTGATCGTTGCCGCCGTGCTGTTGCTTGGCCTGGTGTTGCTGCCGGCATTTAACCGCTGGCAGGTTCGGCGTATGCCTGCGGATCAGCAAATTCTACTGATTATGAAGCAAGCTAAGGGGCTGCATTACATTCGCAATGTATCCGGCGGCAAACAGGGCTTTCTCTACTATGTAAAGAACAAGCGCAAAATTCTGGTTTATCCTTGGGTGCGCCGGGGTCGTGTGCGGGTCATTACCAAGAAAGACCCCTTTGACCGCTGGGACTACCCGGAGGAGCAGGCACCCTTGACCCGGGAGGAGCGGGTGCAGGCACGGCAGGTGCTGGCAGACTATGCCCGGCGCTCAAATCAGCGGATCGTTTGGAATGACAAAACGGAACAGTAAAAAACTAAAGCCCAGCCAAATCAGCGTAAAGGGCAGGCAGATTTGGCCCCATAAATTCAGTGGCACCCGGCTGTAATCCCAAACGCCCATGCCCAGCGCACAGTTGAAAATTAGGCCAAATACCAGTTCTACCCCGGTGATGATTCCGGCACCCATTAGGCACTTGAGCGCCAGCCGCAAATCCGGTTGCGTGCGCTCCAGGCAGTAAAAGGCTGCTAAGATGATTCCACCGGCAAAGAACATGGAGTAATGTGTGCGGCCCCGATAGACCAACTCTATGGTGCAGTAGGCGGCGCCGCCGAACAGAAAGCGAAAAAGATAAAAGAAAAAATCAGTCATACCGTTAGCATACCCCTAAGGCAGGTGATTATTTGCAACTGGATAGAGAAGCCCAGCAGCTTTTAGATCTGCTGGAACAGGCAGGCTACCGCGCCTATGCTGTGGGCGGCTGCGTGCGGGACGCCTGTATGGGTCGGGCGTATGCGGATATTGATCTGTGCACCTCTGCGCTGCCACGGCAGACGGAGGCGGTGCTGGCAGCGGCCGGCATACGGTATATTGAGACCGGCTTACAGCACGGTACGGTCACCGCTGTTCTAAACGGCAAGACTTATGAGATTACCACCTTTCGTACCGACGGCAGCTATACGGACAGCCGCCACCCGGACGGGGTGACCTTTGTGCCGGAGGTGGAGACGGATCTGGCGCGCCGGGATTTTACCGTCAATGCCATGGCTTACCACCCGGCGAGCGGATTGGTAGATCCCTTTGGCGGCCAGGCGGATATGAAAGCCAAGTGCCTGCGGTGTGTGGGAGAGCCGCACCTGCGGTTTACCGAGGACGCGCTGCGTATTTTCCGCGCCCTGCGCTTTGCTGCCGTTTTGGGCTTTACCTTGGAGGAAGAAACGGCAAAGGCTGCTTTTGAACTGAAAGAGCGACTCCACCTGGTGTCCGCCGAGCGGATCTATGTGGAACTGAAAAAGTTGCTGCTTGGCGACTGGGCCTTTGATGTGCTGGTAGAATACAAAGAGATTATCGGTGTGGTGGTGCCGGAGTTGGTACCCGCCTTTGATTGCCCCCAGCAAAATCCATGGCATGTATACGATGTGTTTACCCACATTGCCAGGTCTGTGGAGGCGGCGCCTAAGGACGCGGACTTGCGGTTGGTCATGCTCTTTCACGACACCGGCAAACCGGCGTGCAAGACTACGGACGAAGAAGGCATTGACCACTTTTACGGTCATCCGACTGTCAGCGAACAGCTGGCAAAATCGGCGCTGGAACGGTTGAAAGCAAGTCGAGCCAGTATGCAGCGTATTTTGCCTCTAATCCGTTACCACGACGGCCATATTTTAACGGACGAAAAGAGTATCAAGCGTTGGCTGAACCGGCTGGGCCAGGCGGGCACGCTGGATTTGATTGATGTTAAGACGGCGGACCTGGCGGCGCAGAATTTGGCCCGTACCCAGCCGGAGATTGAGGAACTGTACCGTACTAAGGCGCTGCTGCGGCAGATCTTGGAACGGGGCGACGCCTTCGCTCTCCGGGATCTAGCCATCGGCGGCGAGGAGCTGCTGGCGCTGGGGTATCGTGGCAAGGCCATCGGCGGGGCGCTGGATGCGCTGCTTTCCGGGGTAATTGCCGGAGAAGCAGAGAATGACCGAGCGGCACTGTTGCATTATTTGGCGGCGCTGAACTTGCCCAAATCAGAATAATTCTTAATAATAAAGCGGACAAACCCTTTGCAAAATTTGGCGCAATTTTGGGGCTTGTCCGCTTTTTTTGTTGCCCGGATATGACAAATTCGGCCTGCCTTGCCGGCTATACTGGAAGCAAGGGGGCGAGGGCGTGCAAGTGGTGTATGTGGATGTGTTGCTGGTGGTCAATTTCTTTATGACCCTTCTGCTGTTGCTGCTGACGGCAGCGCTGACCAAGCAGCCTCGGCGGACCGTTCGATTGTGCATAGCCGCGATGCTGGGGGCGGCGTATAGCCTGATCTTGTTGGCGCCGAAGCTGCCCACCTGGGTAGTGGTGCTCTCTAAAATCGCCGTTGCGCTGGTACTTGTACTGGCAGCCTTTGGCTTTGGATCCGTTAAGAAATACCTGCGATGCTTGTTGTGCTTCCTTGCTGCCAATTTTGTCCTGTTGGGCTTCATTGTAGGGGTGTGGTTGCTGTTTCGTCCTCGGCGTATTGTGGTCAAGAACAGCGCCGTCTATTTTGATCTGCCCGCTCGCACGCTGTTGTTGCTGGCACTGGCGGCGTATGTGCTGGCGCTGCTGATCCTGCGGCTGTATGAGAAGCACGCCGGGCGGCGTGCGCTCTTAGAGTTGACCGTAGATACCGGGGCGCGCCAAGTGCGTTGCTTTGCTCTGGCAGACAGCGGTAACCGGCTGCGAGAGCCATTCTCCGGCGCACCGGTGATCGTGGCTTGTCGCAGTTTGTTTCCGGATATGGAAACGCCTCGGGTGATCCCGTACCAAACGGTGGGTGGAGAGGGTATGCTCACTGCTTTTCGTCCCCATCGGGTAACGGTACATAGCGGCAAGCGGCGTGGCACAGTGGGGGAGGTGTATGTGGCACTAAGTGAGCATATCCAAAATGAGGACTACCAAGCGGTGGTCGATCCGAAAATTTTTTCCTGGGAGTGATAAGCATGTTTGCAAGAATTATGGACTGGTTGCGGCGACTGTTTCGCCGAGAGTGCCATTATATCAATGGGCCGGAGACTCTGCCGCCCCCCTTGACCCGCGAGGAAGAAGAAACGGTGATGAATGAACTGCGGGCTGGGGACAACACCCATCGGGAGCTTTTGGTGGTGCGCAATCTGCGGCTGGTGGTGTACATTGCCAAGAAGTTTGACAGCTGCCAAACCGCCACGGAGGATTTGGTGAGTATCGGCACCATCGGGCTGATGAAAGCGGTGCGCACCTTTGATCCCAATAAAAATATTAAACTGGCCACTTACGCCTCTCGCTGCATTGAAAATGAAATCCTCATGCACCTGCGCAAGGTGTCCAATATGAAAACGGAAATGAGCTTTGATGAACCGCTTTCTGTGGACTGGGACGGGAATGAATTGACCCTAAGCGATGTACTGGGTACAGAGCCGGACGCGGTGTCGGAGTTGCTGGAGGACGACGATGAAAAGCGGCTGCTGCGGGGGATCGTTCGGCGCTTGCCGGAGAAAGAGCGGCAGCTGATGGTGCAGCGATTCGGTTTGTTTGGCGCCCGGGTACATACGCAAAAGCAGTTGGCGGATGAAATGGGCATTTCTCAGTCTTATATTTCTCGGCTGGAAAAGCGCATTTTATCTAAGATCCGCAAGGAAATGCTGCGGGAATGTGCCAAATCTTAGTTGACAAACGGCTGCGTTTGTGGTACTCTATCTTACGCAGTCGGTGCTGATTGTGATGAGGGTCCACCCGTTCCCATCCCGAACACGGTAGTTAAGCTCATTCACGCTGACAATACTTGGAGGGCGACTTCCCGGAAAGATAAGTAGTGCCGACATAAAAACACGGTCCGTAGACAAAGCTATGGACCGTGTTTTTTTTGCGCTTATTCTTCTGTGATCTTGCCCTTGCCAAACAGCAAGCTGATACACCACACGGCAGCAAGACCCACAATGGCATAGATAATTCGAGCAAAGATTGCGTCCTGCCCGCCGCAGATCCACGCCACAATGTCAAACTTGAATAACCCGATGCTGCCCCAGTTGATCCCACCGATAATGGTTAGGATCAGTGCAATATTGTTGAGTACACGCATAAATTTCATCTCCAAAAAATTAAGTCATTGCTATCTTGCCCATAGCAATGACTTTTTATGCATGTTGCTGGATTTTCGGTTAAATGGAGGTGACAAGCATTTCTAATTGACCGCTGACGGCAAAGTTGCCGTACCCGGCAGGCACCAGGAAGCTGTCGCCTTTTTGCAGCAAACGGCCGTCAATGGTGCCGTAGCCGTCGGTGACTAAGATATGCTGAAAGCTCTCTGCACCGGCAGCCAGCTGTACTGTGTCGCTGACGGCATAATGATAAACGGTGAACAGAGGGCAACGCGCCAGCAGTTGGCGGCTGCCGCCACCAATGTTTTCTTTTTGCCCCATAGGCTGCGTATCGTATTTGGGCGGTTCCGGCACGGCTACATCCAGCGCTTTGGCTACATGCAGCTCCCGTGGCTTGCCGTCTGCGCCCCGCCGGTCATAGTCGTACACCCGGTAGGTCACATTGCTGTTTTGCTGAATTTCGGCGATCAGTGCGCCCTTGCCGATGGCGTGCACCGTGCCCGCTTCAATAAAGAATACATCACCCTTGTGAATATCCACATGGTTGAGCACCTGTGGCAGCGTGTTGTTCTCAATGGCGGCTTTGAATGCTTCCTTGCTGATCTTCTCCTTAAAGCCATAGATCAGCTGGGCGCCGGGGGCTGCGTCCAGTACATACCACATCTCGGTCTTGCCGAATTCGTTCTCCACACGGCGGGCATAGTCGTTATCCGGGTGCACTTGAATAGACAGGTTGTCCTTGGCATCAATCAGCTTAATGAGCACCGGAAAATAGGGGAATCGGGCGGCGTTGGTGCCGCAAAGCGCTTCTTTGCCCACGGACTCTACCACCTGCTCCAGAGGCTGACCGTCATAGCTGCCGCCGTCGATGGTGTTCATACCCGCCTGGTGGCAGGCCAGCATCCAGCCCTCTGCCAGTTTGGGCAGGTCACTTTGGAACCCAAAGTCCTCTCGCAGGCGCTGACCGCCCCATATATAATCCTTAAAGATGGGCTGTAATTTTAAAATCTCCATAGTTGTTTCCTCTGTTTTTATTGATTTCCTAGATATAATAACAAAAAAGGACTTCACTTTCAAGCCGGGATAGTGTAAAATATGGGCAAATCTATTTTGCAAACCGGGAGATGGGCGCCTGTGGCCGTTTTAGATGTACAAAACTTAACCTTGTCTTTTGGGGAGCGCACGCTGTTTGCCGGTGTGTCTTTCTCCATCAAAGAGCGGGAGAAAGTGGGCTTCGTTGGCGCCAACGGCGTGGGTAAGACCTCGCTGTTTAAGGTGATCTGCGGCGACTACACGCCGGACAGCGGCGGCGCCTTTCTCTCTAAAAATTGTAAGCTGGGCTATATGGAGCAGCACACCTGCTCTGCCGGCAATACCGTGTGGAACGAGTTGGTCAGCGTGTTTGCGCCTTTGATGGAACTGGAGCGCCAACTGGAGGAAGTTGGCGATCGCCTGCGCAGCGGGCAAGGGGATACAGCGGCGGATATTGCCCTGCAAGACCGTTTGACGGAGCAGTTCCAGCGAGAGGGCGGCCTGACTTATAAATCCATGACACGCTCGGCGCTGCTGGGGCTGGGCTTTACGGAAATGCAGTTTGATATGTCCACGGACAAGCTGTCCGGCGGACAGAAGTCTAAGTTGATTTTGGCAAAGCTGCTGCTGTCCAAGGCGGATTTTTTGCTGCTGGACGAACCTACCAACCACCTGGATATTCACGCAGTGGAGTGGTTGGAGAGCTTTCTTTCCGATTTTAAGGGTGCCTGCCTGATTGTGTCCCACGATCGCTATTTCCTGGATCGTATTACGGACAAAACCATTGAACTGGAAAATCAAAAGATCCGTTGCTTTAGCGGTAACTACTCCGTTTTTCTGCAAAAAAAGGCGGCGGAGCAAAAGGCCATTGCCGAGAAGTACGACAATGATATGAAGGAGATCGCCCGCCTGGAGGGTATTATTGCCCAGCAGCGGCAGTGGAACCGGGAGAAGAATATCAAAACTGCCGAGAGCAAGGAAAAGGTGATCCAGCGCATTCGTGACCAGCTGGTGGTGCCGGACGCCAAGTTGCAGAAAATCCGCTTTGACTTTACCCCCAAGTGCGTCAGCGGTGAAGATGTACTCAGCTGCGACGGCTTGTCTAAGTCCTTTGACGGCAAAGTGCTGTTTTGTGATGTGTCCTTTGACATTAAGCGGCAGGAGCGGGTGTTCCTGCTGGGGGATAACGGCTGCGGCAAGACCACGCTACTTAAAATTTTGACCGGTGAATACCCTCGCCAGGACGGCACTTTTCGCTTTGGCAGCAACTTACTCACCGGCTATTTTGACCAGGTGCAGGCCAAGCTGGACCTGACGAAAACGGTAATCGGCGAGGTGTGGGACACCTTCCCTCAAATGACGGAGACCCGGGTGCGCAATGCGTTGGCGGCGTTCCTGTTTAAGGGAGAAGAAGTGTATCGGCCTTTGTCCGTGTGTTCCGGCGGTGAGCGTGCGCGTGTGGCGCTGCTGAAGTTGATGCTGGGCGGCTATAATTTCTTGTTGCTGGACGAGCCTACCAACCACCTGGACGCAGCCTCACGGGAAGAACTGGAAAACACGCTGCTTCATTATGACGGCACCATGCTCATTGTGTCCCACGACCGATATTTTATCAATAAGCTGGCGACCCGGGTGCTGGAGCTGACGCCCAACGGGGTGCAAAGCTATACCGGTAACTACGACGACTATATGGCGCATCGTGCGGTCACACAGCAGAGGACAGCTGCCGTCAAAGAAAAACCAAAAACCAATTCTTATAAAGAGCAAAAGGAGCGTGCCTCCCGCCTGCGCAAGCTGCGTACCGCCGTTACCCGGTTGGAAGCGGAAATTGAGGAGACGGAGGCGGAGATTGAAGAACTGCAAGCGCAGCTGTCTGCCGGTGCGGACTATCAGGCGCTGATGGACCTAACCGCCAAGCTGGATGCCGCCACTGCCCGCAGAGACGATCTGTACGCCCGGTGGGAGAATGCAAGCGAGGAACTGGCCGCCGGTGAGGAAGAAGTATGAGTGAACCAAAAATTGTCATCGGCGCCGGTGCTGCCGGGCTGACCGCCGCAGCGGTGTGTGCCGAGAGGGGCGGCCGTGTGCTGCTGATTGAAAAAATGGAGCGCCCCGGGCGCAAACTGCGCATTACCGGCAAAGGGCGCTGCAATGTGACCAATGCCACCTTTGACCTGCAAGGGTTGTTGGAGCATATTCCTACCAACCCACGGTTCTTGTATTCCGCCTTTTCTAACTTTATGCCTTATGACACCATCGCTCTGCTGGAGGACTTGGGTGTGTCCACTAAGATTGAGCGAGGGGAGCGGGTATTCCCGGTATCGGATAACGCAACGGATATTGTAGACGCCTTGGTGCGCCGTGCCAAAAATGCCGGTGTGCAGTTTCTGCAAGGCACGGTAGAGCGGCTGGAGCTGACCGAGGACGGTCGGCGGGTACAGGCGGTGCATTTGACCGACGGTCGCCGCTTGACCTGTGACAGCGTTGCCGTATGTACCGGCGGGTGCAGTTATCCTGCCACCGGTTCTACCGGCGACGGCTACACCTTTGCCCGCCAGTGCGGCCACACCATTGTGCCTATTCGCCCGGCGTTGGTGCCGCTGGTGTGTGATAATAATTTTATCCCGGAGCTGCAGGGCCTGAGCCTGCGGAATGTTGAGATTCGGGTGACCCAAGGGAACAAGGAAGTCTATACGGATTTCGGCGAAATGCTGTTTACCCACTATGGGGTTAGCGGACCGGTGGTGCTCTCTGCCTCCAGCCATTTGACACAGCCGGAGCGGGGGGTGTATAATCTGCATATCGACTTAAAGCCCGCGCTGGCCTTTGATGTGCTGGATCGGCGGGTGCAGCGGGACTTTTCCACGTTGCAAAATAAAGATTTGATCAACGCCTTGGGCGGGCTGCTGCCCCGGAAGCTGATTCCGGTATTTGTACGCCGCAGCGGACTGGAACCGGGCAAGAAGGTCAATCAGATCAGTCGGGAGGAGCGCCACGCTTTGGTGCGGCTGATGAAGGACTTTGCTGTGCATATCACCGACTTTCGCCCGGTGGAGGAGGCCATTGTTACCGCCGGGGGCGTAGATGTGCGCCAGGTGTCGCCAAAGACGATGGGCTCTAAGCTGGTGGAGAATTTGTATTTTGCCGGCGAGGTGCTGGATGTGGACGGCTATACCGGCGGGTTCAATTTGCAGATCGCATTTTCCACCGGCACCCTGTGCGGCCAAAACCTGTAATTTTAAAAGGGGGATTTTTTTATGATGATCAATGTTGCCATTGACGGACCTGCCGGTGCAGGCAAGTCCACCATCGCCAAGGCGGCAGCCAAGGCGCTGGGCTTTATTTATGTGGACACCGGTGCGCTGTATCGCACGGTGGCGCTGGGTGCGGTGCGCGCCGGCGTCTTGGAGTCGGACGACGGCATTGCTGCGTTGCTGCCAAATTTGCAGGTGGAATTAAAGTTTGTGGACGGCAGCCAGCATGTTTACCTGAACGGAGAAGATGTGTCCGACCTGATTCGCACACCGGAGATTAGTATGGGCGCATCCAAGGTCAGCGCCGTGCCGGCTGTGCGGGCGTTCCTGTTAGACTTGCAACGAGATTTAGCCAAGAAAAACAATGTAATTATGGATGGTCGGGATATTGCCACCGTGGTGTTGCCCAATGCCCAGGTGAAGATCTTTTTGTCCGCTACGCCGGAGTGTCGCGCGCGTCGCCGGTATAAGGAACTGGTGGAAAAGGGACAGACGGTGACCTATGAAGATGTGCTGGCGGATGTGAACCGCCGGGACTACCAGGACAGCCACCGGGAGATTGCCCCGCTGAAACCCTCTGCCGACAGCATTATGGCGGATACCTCGGAACTGGACCTGCAGCAGTCCACCGACCTAATCATCAATATCATTCGGGAGCATACAAAATGAAAGAATTTGACTACACCCAGGTAAAACATTACAAAACCTATGGCTTCATCAAGACTGTATTTCGCCCGCTGGTGAAGCTTGTGTACAAAATGCGCTTTAAGGGGCTGGATAACATTCCCAAGGGTCGCACCAATTATATTGTTGCCATCAACCACACCTGTGCGGTTGACCCGGTGTTTGTGGCGTTACCCAAGGAGGTGCCGCCCCTGCATTTTATGGCCAAGGTGGAACTGTTTAAGAATCCCATTGCCGCCTGGTTTATGACTCGGATGTATGCCTTCCCGGTGCGCCGGGGCAAGGGCGATACCTCTGCAATTGACTACGGCGTAAAAATCATACAGGAAAATCATGTGATGGCCATTTGTCCGGAAGGTCGCCGCATTAAAGACAAGGACGGCGTGCCCCAAAAGGCCAAGGCCGGTGTGGCAGTGATCGCCAAGGCTACAGGCGCCGATGTGCTGCCGGTGGCCATTTGCTGTGACGGCAAAATCAAAGCGGGCAAGCAGGTGACCGTGCGCTACGGTAAGCTGCTGACCCAGGCAGACCTGGGACTGGATCGAGAAGAGCTGGGCCCCCACGATATTAAGGACGCTGCCGGCAAGGTGATGGACGCCATTACCGCCCTGTGGGAGGATGAGAGAGCGTGCAAATAAAACTGGCCAAGACCGCCGGCTTCTGCTTTGGCGTCAACCGGGCGGTGGAACTGTTATATGATAAAGTGGAGGCAGGGGAGCGCGTGTGCACCCTTGGCCCCATTATTCATAATGCCCAGCTGGTAGGTGATCTGGCGGAGCGCGGGGTCAAGATTATTGATCGGGTAGAGGACTGTCCGCCCGGGTATCAGATTGTGGTACGCACCCATGGGGTGGACAAGTGTGTGGTGGAGGAAATGGAGGCACGCCATTTGCCCTTTACGGATGCGACATGCCCCTTTGTTTTGAAGATTCATCGCATTGTGGGCAGCCAGTCGCCGGACACCACGGTGCTCATTGCCGGAGACGAGGATCACCCGGAAGTGGTTGGTATTCGATCTTATTGCCCCGGCGCCAGTTATGTGTTTAAAAATGCCGAGGAATTGCAGGAGATCCTAAAAAGTGGTGCAATTTCACCAAACAACCCGATGATTTGCGTTTCTCAGACCACATTTAGCCTAAAAGAATGGAAAAAGTCTGAGAAAATTCTTAAAAAGGTATGTACAAATACCAAAATTTATAGTACAATATGCAATGCTACTTCTGAAAGACAGGAAGAAGCGGCGGCTCTGTCCAGGGAGTGCGACGCGATGCTTGTGATCGGAGGTCGCCATTCATCAAACACCTGTAAGCTGCGAGATGTGTGTGCTGCGAATGCGCCCACCTTTCTGATTGAAACGGCGGCGGAGCTGCGCGGTCTGCATCTCAGTGCCTATGCGGTGGTTGGTGTTACAGCCGGGGCGTCTACGCCGTCGGCAATCATCAAGGAGGTACTCAAAACCATGTCCGAAGAAATTAAAGAAAAGGAAGTTGAAACAACTTCAGCCGCTACTGAAGAAGTTGTGGAGACAGCAGATGCGAATCAGGCCGCTGAGGCTGCTGTCAACACATCTGCTGATGGTGAGGCATCCTCATTCGCAGAAATGCTGGAAGAATCCTTTAGCGAAGATGATAACAGCAAGGTCGTAAAGGGCACTGTTGTAAACATCACACCCACCGAGGTATTCGTTGATGTGACCGGCAGAAAGCAGACCGGTGTGATCGCACTGGCTGATCTTTCCGCAGAGCCGGTGGATAAAGCAGAGGATGTTGTCAAAATCGGCGATGTACTGGACCTCGTCATCATGAAAACATCCGATGAAGAGGGCGTTCTGAAGCTTTCCAAGAAGCTGGTGGACGCATTCAAAGGCTGGGACGAAATCGTTGCAGCGCATGAGAACGATGAAGTGCTGGAAGGCACCGTTGTTGCTATCGTAAAGGGCGGCGTTCTGGTAACCGCCAAGGGCACCCGCGTGTTTGTGCCCGCTTCTCTTACCGGCGTACCCCGTGGGCAGGAACTGGATGTGCTCAAGGGCACAACCGTTCGCTTCAAGGTTATTGACCTGAACCCGGCTCGCCGCCGTGCCGTTGGCTCCATTAAGGTGGTAGCCAATGAGGAGAAGAAAGCCCAGCAGGAGGCTCTGTGGGCTACCCTGTCCGAGGGCCAGAAGCTGACCGGTACCGTGAAGTCCCTGACCAGCTACGGCGCGTTCGTAGATATCGGCGGTATTGACGGTATGATTCATATCAGCGAGCTGAGTTGGAACCGCATTAAGCACCCCAGTGAGGTGGTTAAGGTTGGCGACACCGTAGAGGTGACCATCAAGAAGCTGGATGACGAGAACAAGAAGATCTCTCTTGGCTTCAAGAAGCTGGAGGACAACCCGTGGGAGATTCTCAAGCGCGATTATCCTGTGGGCACCGTTGTGGATGCTAAGATCGTTGGTCTGGCTGCCTTTGGCGCCTTTGCCAATGTAATCCCCGGTATTGATGGCCTGATCCATATCAGCCAGATCAGCTGGGATCGTGTAAAGACCCCCGGCGATGTGCTGAAGGTGGGCGATGAAGTGAAGTGCGAGATCACGGACATTGACTTCGACAAGAAGCGTGTCAGCCTGTCCATGAAGACTTTGCTGCCCAAGCCGGAAGAGGGCATTCCCGCTCTGTCCGACCAGGACTAATGGATTAAAAAAAGATCCCGCTTGCGGTTGCAGGCGGGATTTTTTGTGCTTGTATTTATAAAAAAGAGCCGCTGATGTCAGCGGCTCTTTT
>FR885386.1:0-9587 GCA_000436335.1 Clostridium sp. CAG:217 | reverse complement strand
CTGATGTCAGCGGCTCTTTTCGCCTTAGTCAATGGGTGGATCCTGTTCCTCGCTAAAAAGTGTGTTAATTACCGCTTCATAGACGCGCACCGGATTGGCTTGGAACTTCTCTTTAACTGCCTGGGCCTGTGCTTTGGTGGGCATATAGAGCTTGAGCGCCATAAAGTCCCGGTCAATATCGCTCACATGCAGCGTCACCTGGAAGGCGTTGCCGTCCGGCTCAATATCCACCCGATTCTCTCGCTGATACGTCTCTTTGGCCAGCGCCCGTTGGCAACAGGCAATGCTCTTTTCCCGCATGGTCAGAGGCAGGTCGTTCTCGATCAGTTCCACCGCCGCTTTGCACTGGGGTGTAGCGTACAGCCGGTCGTCTTTTTCTACAATTTGGCCGGCGGCTTTCAGCCGGTCAATGGAGTCGCAGATCTCAAAATAATTGGCAATGCAACCGGCAGTCAGTGCGTCGGTAATATTCTTAATGCTCAGGGGCTTTTCAATATTGGCAAGAATGTAGCACACCATAGCAGAAATGGAGCTTTTTGCACGCAGGCCGCCGTCCTCAATGCCTGCTGTAAAGGCGTCGAATTGCAGCCCGGGATTGTAAGCGCCGTCTTTTGGATTTAGATTTTGCATAAAATCACCTGATTTATCCATAGAAATAAGGCCATAACTTGAACCGGTGACTATTTTACCACAATCGGCTTGAACTTGCAATTCATTTGTGCTATTATGTCAAAGTAGGTTATACTATATATAGTATAACGGATTTAATACTACCGGAGGACAACAAAATGACGGAAATTACAAAAGATACGGTGATCGGCGATATTTTAGACATTTGCCCGGATGCGGCCCCTTACTTTTTGCAGATGGGTATGCACTGCTTGGGCTGCCCCGCATCTCGGGGTGAGACGGTGGAGCAGGCTTGCGCTGTGCATGGCGTAGATGCAGACGATCTGCTGGAGCAGATCAATGCTCTGATCCGGAAATGATCGTTTTAACTCCGCGATTGCAGGCTGTGGCGGACATGGTGCCGCCCGGCTGCGCGGTGGCGGATATTGGCTGCGACCACGGCTATGTGAGCGCCTATTTGGTGCAACAGGGGATTGCGCCCCGTGTGGTGGCTGCCGATGTGCGCCCGGGCCCGCTGGGTGCCTGCCGCCGATTGATAGAAGAACTGGGCTTGACCTTTCAAATTCAGACCCGCCTTTGCAGTGGACTGACGGATATTGCAGATACCGAGTGCGATGCGGTAATTTTGGCAGGTATGGGCGGAGAACTGATTGCTGAGATCTTGTCCGCCTGCCCGTATATACATAAAAAAACATTGATTTTGCAGCCCATGACCCACCCGGAGGTCGTGCGGCAATTTTTGTATACAAATGGCTTTGAAATTCGCTGCGCCCGGGTGGCGCGGGAGGGACGGCATCATTATTTGGTGCTGCAGGCTGTACCCGGCGGTGCGCCGGAGAGCTATACCCCGGCAGATTTGTATTTGGACGGGATTACGGATTTTAGCGACAAGGCTTATTTTGAACAGCTAATCCACTACCTACGCAATCGCCAAAAGGGCGGCGTGGATACGGCGGATGTAATCCGCGCCATTGAGGAAAAATTATGACGACTGTTGCAGATATTAACAACTGGATCAATTCCATTGCGCCTTATGACACCATGGAGGAGTGGGACAATTCCGGCTTCTTGGTGGGGGATATGCAGGCGCCTGTGCGCCGTTGCGTGCTGTCCCTGGACGCAACCCTGGCGGTGGTAGACTTTACCGTGGGTATGGGGGCAGAGCTGCTCTTGACCCATCATCCTCTGATTTTTCACGGACTGAGGCAGGTCTATACCGGCACGCCGGTCAGCGAATTGGTGCAAAACGGCATTGCGCTTATCAGCGCCCACACTTGTTTTGACAAGGCACCCGGCGGTATTGGCGATCGCTTGGCTGCTTTGCTTGGGCTTACGAACCTGACCCATAGCGCCGACGGGTTTTTGACCGTTGGCCGCCTGTCCCAGGCTATGAGCGTGGACGATTTTGCCGCTATGGCCGGTGAAGTGCTGGAAAGCGATTGTTTGCGCTATACAGACACAGAGGCGCTGATCGAAACGGTAGCCGTTTGCGGCGGCGCCGGCGGTGAATTTTGGCGACAGGCGCAGCAACTGGCAGACTGCTATCTTACCGGTGAGGTGCGTTACCATGATCTGCTGGAAGCGGCAGAGGCCCAGTACCCGGTACTGGCTGCCGGTCATTACGAGACCGAGTATGCCGCCTTTATGACCTTAAAAGAAAGATTGGAACAGGCGTTCCCGGATGTGGAATTTATTTGTGCACCCCAGAAGAACCCTGTGCTGACGGTGTAAATATGGCTCTGGACGGTATTTTTTTGCACTGCTTGCAACGGGAGATCGCAGACGGTGCGGTGGGGGATCGGGTGGACAAGATCCACCAGCCTACCAAAGAGGAGATCGTGCTGACCCTGCGGGGGCGCAGCGGCGCCAAAAAGTTGCTGCTCAGCTGTCGCCCGGACAGCGCCCGGGTGCATTTTACGGATTATGCGCCGGAGAACCCGGCGAGACCCCCTATGTTTACCATGCTGCTGCGTAAGCTGCTGCAAGGGGCGCGGCTGGACGATGTGACCCAGCCCGGTTTGGAGCGGGTGCTGGAACTGCACTTTTCCGGCACCAATGAGTTGGGTGATCGGGTGACCTACCGACTGGTGATCGAGATTTTAAGTCGTTACGCCAACATTTTGTTGTTGGACGGCAACGGTAAAATTATCGACTGTATTCGTCGTATGACCGGCGAGACCGGCAACCGGCGTCTGCTGCCCGGGGTGGACTACACTTTACCGCCGCCCCAGGACAAATTAAATATTCTGACCGAGGATTTAGACGCCATTACCCACCGACTGCAAACTTGCGGCGCTACCGGCGCCAAGGCAGTGCAAAGTACCCTTTTAGGTGTGTCGCCCATTATTTGCCGTGAGGTGGAGCAGGGGCTGACCTTGGAACAGCTGCGCGCCTATGCGCTGGCGCCGTCACCCACGGTGGTGCTGGACGGGGTGCCCAAGGACTTTGCCTTTACGCCGATCCATCAATATGGTGATTTGCTGGAATGCCGCAGCTTTGACAGCCCCAGCGCGCTGCTGGACTTCTTTTTTTACGAGCGCGTGCGGCTGGCGCGGATCAAGAGCCGCAGCGCCGATCTGTTTCACCACCTGACCACCCTGCAGGAGCGGGCAGTGCGCAAGGCGGAGAATCGGCGGCAGGAGCTGCTGGACTGTGCGGACAAGGACAAGTACCGTATTTACGGCGACCTGATCACCTCCAACCAATATGCGCTGGAGAAGGGTGCGCCCTTTTATGATTTAGAGAATTATTATGAACCGGGCACGATGGTGCGTATTCCGGCAGACCCGGCGCTGAGTCCATCGGCTAACGCCCAAAAGTATTATAAAGACTATCGCAAAAAGCAGGTGGCGGAGCAAAAGCTTACCGGCTTTATTGCCCAGGCAGAGGCGGAAGCGGCGTATTTGGACAGTGTGCTGGACGCCCTGAGTCGTTCTTCTACCGATGCGGAGATTTCTGCCATTCGAGCTGAACTGACCGCCGGGGGGTATCTGCGCCATCGGGGCAAGGAGAAGCCGGCCAAGGCGCTGAAACCGCTGGAATACCAAACGGTGGACGGCTTTCACATTTTAGTAGGTCGTAACAATGTGATGAACGACAAGCTGACCTTAAAGACGGCGGCAGGAGAGGACTACTGGTTCCATACTCAGGACACGCCCGGCTGTCATGTGGTGTTGGTCACTGCCGGGCAGACACCGTCGGAGTCAGCGCTCCATGACGCTGCGGTGCTGGCTGCCTACAACAGCAAGGCGCGCGCGTCCTCCAATGTACCTGTGGACTATACCCGAGTCAAATTTGTAAAGAAACCTGCCGGTGCCAAGCCCGGTCGGGTGATCTATACAGATTATAAAACAATTTTTGTGACCCCCACCCGGGAGGAGACGGAGAGGATGATTCAACTTGGCTAATGTGGCTGTGATCGTGGCTGCCGGTTCCGGCAGTCGTATGCAAAGTGCAAAGAACAAGGTGCTGCTGCCCCTGTGCGGCACGCCGGTGATTGCCCGCACGGTGGCCGCCTTTGCGGATCTGCCCCAGGTGGACGAGGTGCTGGTGGTTTGTCGCCCTGCGGATGTGGACGCTATGTCTGCCCTGCTGCCTCAGGAGAAAGTGAGTTTTGTCTTTGGCGGCAAGACTCGCCAAGAGAGTGTGCAAAATGCAGTAGACACCATTGACGACTGCGATCTGCTGCTGATCCACGATGGCGCCCGACCCCTGGTGACCCGAGACGAGATTTTAGACACCCTGCATCGGGCGGAGGAGACCGGCGCGGCGGCCACCGGCGTGTTTGTAAAAGATACGATTAAGGTGATCAATGATGACTATGAGATCACGGACACCCCGGATCGCTCCCAACTGATCGCCATTCAAACGCCCCAGATTTTTCGCTTTGACCTGTACAAGCAGGCAATGGAGAAGGCCAAGGCCCAGGGCGGGAATTTTACCGACGATTGCAAGCTGATGGAGAACCTGGGCGTGCCGGTGTCCGTTGTGATCGGCGAGTATACCAATATGAAGATCACCACCCCGGAGGATCTGCCCATGGCAGAGGCGATCTTAAAAGCAAGGGAGGCAGAGTAATGCGTATCGGCCACGGCTACGATGTACATAAACTGGTGGAGGGCCGCCCGCTGATCTTAGGCGGTGTGACCATTCCGTTTGAAAAGGGCCTGCTGGGGCACAGCGATGCAGATGTGTTGCTTCACGCCATCTCTGACGCCTTGCTGGGCGCGGCGGCGCTGGGTGACATTGGCCACCTGTTTCCGGATACAGATGACCGCTGGAAGGGGGCGGACAGCCTAAAATTGCTGGAAGAAGTGGTGCGGGTACTGGCCGACCAGGGTTATCAAATTGAGAACATCGACGCTACGCTTTTGGCGCAGCGGCCAAAGCTGGCGCCGTATATAGATGAAATGCGGGGCAACATTGCCGATGCCTGCCGGGTGGATATAGCGCAGGTCAGTGTAAAGGCCACCACCGAGGAGGGAATGGGCTTTACCGGTACTGGCGCGGGCATGGCAGCCCACGCTGTGGCGCTGATTGAAAAAGCGTAAGTCGCTGCAAAGAGGGGGCGTATGTAACAGATGATGGAAACAAAGGCACGGATGCGGGCGGCTGTCTTCGGCATCTGCGTCAACCTGTGCCTGTTTATGGTAAAGCTGTATGTTGGTATTTCCACCAACAGCATTTCGATTTATGTAGACTCGCTGAATAACGCACTGGACAGCGTGGTATGTATCATCGCGCTGGTGGGCTTTTGGCTTTCCGTGCGCACTTCGCCGAAGTACCCGTTCGGGTTAGGTCGGGCGGAGGATCTCACCGGTTTTATCACTGCCGTGGTGATCGTGGGCACCGGCTTCGGCTTCGGCTATGTGTCCTTGGAGCGAACCCTGTACCCGGCGCCGGTGTGGTTCTCGGTTCGCTATGCGGTGATCATTGCGGTAACGGCGGTGGTAAAGCTGCTGCTGGGCGCTTACTATAAGTTTAAGGATCGGCGCCATCCGTCGCCGGTGCTGAAAGGGCTGTTTACGGACAGCGTGCTGGACTTCTTCATCACCTTGTCCACTCTGATCTCCTTTACCCTGACCCGGGTTGCAGGGGTACCGGTGGACGGCTACTTTGGTATTGCCATCAGCGCGGTGTTGCTGATCAGCGGCGCTAAGTCCTGTGTTTCCTCTTTTGCCTGTATTCTGGGCAAGCGAGAGACGGAGGATTGCGACCGTGCCCAGGCATTGCTTACGGCACAACCGGGGGTGACCGGTGTAGCCAATGTGCAGTGCCACCGCTACGGACGGCACCTGGCCTTTACGGCAGATATTACCACGGATCAAATGACGGTAGAAGCAGTGGCGCAGTTACAAGAGGGGCTGCGTGCGCTTTTGCGGACAGAAATGGGTGCGGATTTTACGGCGGCAATCAGCCCCGGCACATCTACTGTCCAAATAGAACAAAACAAAAACGGGGGAGTAACAAATGTCTAACAAAAAAGGGGCTCTTTTGACAGAAGAGCAAAGATTGGAAAAGGTGCTGACCAAAAAGAAGCGAAGGAAGATCGCACTGAAAATTTTTATCGGCTTTTTAGTAATTTTGGCGCTGTTTGTGGGGATCACTACCATGATCTCCGTCATCGGTGTTCAGTCTAACATCAACAAGGCCCACAACTACGGTTCTGCCGGTTGCGCCCAGCTGGAATACAGCGTAGAGGACAACGGCTATGTGAACATTAAGAGTGACAAGGGACTGAAAGTGATGCAGCTGACGGATGTACATATCGGCGGCGGCTGGATGTCTATTAAAAAGGACGCTATGGCTATCAATACCGTAGCTACAATGATTCGGGTAGAAAAGCCGGACTTCGTGGTAGTCACCGGCGACATTTCTTACCCGGTGCCGTTCCAGGCAGGCACTTTCAATAACAAGTCCGGCGCCAAGATTTTTGCAGAGCTGATGGAAACGCTGGGCGTGTACTGGACTTTGGCTTACGGCAACCATGATACAGAGGCGTACAGCTATTACACGCGCGAGCAACTGACGGACTTTTACCGCAGCGAGCAATACAAGCACTGCCTGCTGCAGCCTGGTCCGGAAGATGTGGACGGCGTAGGCAACCAGGTCATCAACATTGTCAACAGTGACGGCGTAATCACACGCACTTTGATTACGCTGGACAGTCACTCTTATATTGACGGTGATGTTTTGGGTATTCGTTGGCTGTACGATAATATCCACGAGAATCAGATCAATTGGTACAAGAATGTGGTGCTGGATCTGGCAAAACGGAACCAAGACGCGGCCAAGGCTCTGCCGGCTGCCAAGCAGAAGTCGTATGCTGAACTGGAAAAAGTGGTGCCCACTTCCGTCTTTTTCCATTTCCCCATGGAGGAGTACCGCTTGGCCTGGACCGAGTATGTGGAGAATGATTATAAAGATACGAAGAATGTGAAGTACCGTTACGGCTTGCCCGGTGAGAGCGGCAAAGTGGTGTACTGCGGTATCCACCCGGATCAGCTGTTTGAGACGATGCAGGAACTGGGTAGCACGGACAGCACCTTCTGCGGCCATGATCATTACAACAACTTCTCCCTGAATTACAAAGGGATCAACTTGACCTACGGCTACTCTATTGACTACCTGGCTTATGTGGGTATTTATAAGCAGGGCACCCAGCGCGGCTGCACCATCTTGGACTACGACCAAAACGGCGGCCTGGACTTCCACCAGGAGAATTATTATCAGGACAAGTACCAGAATGACGCCCGTGAGTCCGTTACCATGCAGGAGATCACCACCTCTGGATTGCCGGTGCTGGACGCACGATAATGCTTCTTTTGCGCACTGTCGGTTTTTGCCGACGGTGCGTATTTTTTGTTGCTTTTTGACGACTCGATTATGGATTATCGGATTTTTTATGAAGAATTTTGAAAACCTATTGACAAATGGAAAAAACTTGCTAAAATAAGTATTAGCACTCGGAAGTGAAGAGTGCTAAAACAAAACGAATACTTTTGACGAGGTGAAAAGTTATGACTATTAAACCGCTTGCAGACCGTGTTCTGCTAAAAGCCTGTGAGGCTGAGGAAACCACCGCTTCCGGCATTATTCTGGCAGCTTCCGCACAGGAGAAGCCCGAGGTGTCTGAAGTTGTTGCCGTTGGTCCCGGCACTGACAAACACCCCATGACTGTTGCTGTTGGCGATAAGGTAATTATCGGCAAGTACAGCGGCACCCAGATTAAGGTGGACGGTCAGGAGTACACCATTTCCGAGGTCAAAGACATTTTGGCTGTAGTTGAGTAAGGAGGAGTTCCGTTATGGCAAAAGATATTATTTATGGCGAGGATGCTCGCAAGGCGTTGCAGACCGGTATTGACAAGCTGGCCAATACCGTTAAGATTACCCTTGGCCCTAAGGGCCGCAATGTGGTACTGGATAAGAAGTACGGCGCACCGCTGATCACCAACGACGGCGTGACCATTGCCAAGGAGATTGAGCTGGAGGAGCCTTTTGAGAATATGGGCGCCCAGCTGGTGAAGGAAGTTTCTTCCAAGACCAATGACGATGCCGGTGACGGCACCACCACTGCTACGCTGCTGGCTCAGGCGCTGGTGCGCGAGGGCATGAAGAATGTGGCTGCCGGTGCCAATCCCATGGTTGTGAAGAACGGCATTAAGGCCGCTGTGGACGCTGCTGTGGCCGGTATCCAAAAAGAGAGCAAGGCCGTTAGCGGCAGCGATGATATTGCCCGTGTGGCTACCGTGTCTGCTGCAGACGAGACGGTTGGCAAGCTGATCGCTGAGGCCATGGAAAAGGTATCTGCCGACGGCGTGATCACCGTAGAGGAGTCCAAGACCGCAGAGACCACTTGCGAGGTGGTTGAGGGTATGCAGTTCGATCGTGGCTACATTTCTCCTTATATGGTGACTGATACCGATAAGATGGAAGCCGTGTTGGACGACGCTAAGATTCTCATTACCGATAAGAAGATCAGCACAGTACAGGATATTCTGCCCCTGTTGGAGGCTGTGCTGAAGAACGGCCAGAAGTTGGTAATCATTGCAGAGGATGTAGAGGGCGAGGCCTTGCAGACCATTCTGCTGAACAAGCTGCGCGGCACCTTTACTTGTGTATGCGTAAAGGCTCCGGGCTTTGGCGATCGCCGCAAGGATATGCTTCAGGATATTGCCGTGCTGACCGGCGGCCAGGTGATTACTTCCGACCTGGGTCTGGAACTGAAGGACGCTACCATGCAGATGCTGGGTACTGCCCGTCAGGTGAAGGTGACCAAGGAGAACACCATTATCGTAGACGGCGCCGGCAACAGTGAAGATATTAAAGCGCGTGTGGGTCAGATCCGCACTGCCATTGAGGCTTCTACCTCTGACTTTGATCGGGAGAAGCTGCAGGAGCGCCTGGCAAAGATGGCCGGCGGTGTAGCCGTTGTTAAGGTGGGTGCTGCTACCGAGACAGAGATGAAAGAGAAAAAGCTGCGCATTGAGGATGCCCTGGCTGCTACTAAGGCTGCTGTGGAAGAGGGCATCGTTGCCGGCGGCGGTGTGGCACTGATCAACACCATTCCCGCTGTGGAGAAGCTGCTGGATACCGATGACGCAGATTTTAAGACCGGTGTCAAGATCGTGCTGAAGGCACTGGAGGAGCCGGTGCGTCAGATCGCTGCAAACGCAGGCCTGGAGGGTAGCGTGATTGTAGACAAGATTATGGCTTCCGGCAAGGCCGGTTACGGCTTTAACTTTGCCACCAACACCTATGGCGATATGATCGAGGCCGGTATTGTGGATCCGGCAAAGGTGACCCGTTCTGCCATTCAGAACGCCGCTTCCGTGGCTTCCATGGTGCTGACTACCGAAAGTCTGGTAACTGACATTAAGGATCCGCAGGCTGACGCTGCAAATGCTGCTGCGATGGCCGCAGCATCTCAGGGCGGCATGTACTAATGCCGCGTGA
>FR885385.1 GCA_000436335.1 Clostridium sp. CAG:217 | reverse complement strand
TTGAACATCGAGTTCAAGCCGCTTTTGGCGCTTTTCGTCTTTCTCTTGGTCTGTCAGCGTGTAAAAAAAGACCGGCAGGCGAACCTGTCGGTCTTTGGTTTTCTCAGTATCGAGAGGGATTAGCCCAACTCGGAGAAGTATTTGATGGTACGAACCATCTGAGAGGTGTAGGAGTTCTCGTTATCATACCAAGAAACAACCTGAACCTCATAGGTGTCGTCAGCAACCTTCAGAACCATGGTCTGGGTAGCATCGAACAGAGAACCGTAACGCATACCCACGATGTCGGAGGATACGATCTCGTCGGTGTTGTAACCGAAGGACTCGGTAGTCTCAGCCTTCATAGCAGCGTTGATGGCCTCAACGGTCACTTCCTTGTCGGTCTTGATGACAGCGGTCAGGATGGTGGTGGAACCGGTGGGGGTGGGAACACGCTGTGCAGAGCCGATCAGCTTGCCGTTCAGCTCGGGGATAACCAGGCCAATAGCCTTAGCAGCACCGGTGCTGTTGGGAACGATGTTCACGGCAGCAGCACGAGAACGACGCAGGTCGCCCTTTCTCTGCGGGCCGTCCAGAGTCATCTGGTCGCCGGTGTAAGCGTGGATGGTGCACATAATACCGCTCTGGATGGGAGCAAAGTCGTTCAGGGCCTTTGCCATGGGAGCCAGGCAGTTGGTGGTGCAGGAAGCGGCGGAGATCACGGTGTCCTCAGCCTTCAGGGTCTTGTGGTTTACATTGTATACGATGGTGGGCAGATCGTTGCCTGCGGGAGCAGAAATAACAACCTTGCGGGCACCAGCCTTAATGTGAGCAGAAGCCTTCTCCTTGGAAGTGTAGAAACCGGTGCACTCCAGCACTACGTCTACCTTCAGCTCGCCCCAGGGCAGCTCAGAAGCGTCAGCCTTTGCATAAATCTTGATCTCTTTGCCGTCTACGATGATGGAGTCATCGGTAGCGGACACGGTGTCAGCCAGTGCGTACTTGCCCTGAGAAGAATCGTACTTCAGCAGGTGAGCCAGCATTTTGGGAGAAGTCAGGTCGTTGATGGCAACCACTTCATAGCCTTCTGCGCCGAACATCTGACGGAAAGCCAGACGGCCGATACGGCCGAAACCATTGATAGCAACTCTTACCATTTGGAATTACCTCCGAAAAATATTTGAATTTACCCGGGCGCTATGCGCCCTTGTATTGCAGTCTTTATTTTATACCGCTTTTGCCAAATAATCAAGCGGAATTTCCACTTTTGTCAATGTTCACCAAAATTCAGCTTTTCAGCGGTGCTTTCTTGTGTTATAATGATTTGCAGCGGGCGGTTGCGTCGGGTGTTGCAGCAGGAGCAAGCCCTCTGCCCTACAATATAGAAGAGGGGACCTACTATGAAAAGATTAAACATTAACAAATACTACAGGTACTGCTCCTACAGCTTAGATGCGCAAGAAGCGAATCAGCAGCACTATTGGTTCGACATGAAACACTTCAAGATGATCGATCACAGAGGTCCGTGCGATATGTATGATGATAATCCGGATATTATCCCATTTCCTCATTTTATTCCAGAATCTCGATACAAAGATTTAATGCGGGCTTTGAACAATCCGCAGGTGACCGAGTTCTTTAATGCGGCTAAGGATAAAGAAGATGTATATTTCCGCTATCGTGTATTTATTGATCGAAATGGTTTGTCATTTACTGAGCAATATAGGTTGAATCAAGATAAAGCAATTACCTTGATGAAATGGTGCAACGATCATGATATACCGTATAAATACCGCTCTGAAGCTCGCGGAACATATCTACAGTACGATTATGATGATCTGGAGGGTGAAATCTGGCAAATTCCGGATATGGAATGAACAGGGAACCGTCCCTTGTTTTACTAGCCCAATTGTCTCCAGTATGGTATCGGATTTGTTTGATATCGTTTCAAGATCTGTCGTATTAAGAATGAACGGCATGATTCTGGGCTAGGGGGTTATATAACAATGCACAGCAAGCGTTATGCTTTTTTTTATGGTAGCCAAGCGAAACGATATTTGGACCGGATCATAACATTATTGGTTTATGTATTATTTTTTCCAGTCGTTGCTCTCATACTTTTTTTACCTCTTGGATATTTGGTGAATGAGTATCAAGAAGGCTCGATAGATATGATTTTGCGCATATTGATCTATGTTTTTCTTGTATTCTTGTCGGCTTTGTTTATGGCGAGCGTGGTATCTGCACTACTGCCACAATACACAGTCGTTACAGACCATTCGGTGCTGATCAAACGCCACAATATTATGTATTACCATCTCAAACGTGGCACCAGTGATTTTATCCCCATACAGCAAATATCAAGTATTCGACCGGCCACGCCTTGGCGATGCAAATATGCACCTGTTCCGGCTACCGTATATGCATGGAAATATATGGTCGAGATCCATGCAAATGAGCAAATATATTATGTTCCGGTGGAAGATGTTCGTGCATTTATTGATGATGTCAATGCGCGCCGCCAGCTTCAGAAAGGAACAGGGGACGGTTCCTTGTTCTAAGACAGGGTGCTGCCCTTGTATCCATGAGGCAGATCCCCTGTACTACACAATAGGAATTTAACCGGAGGCAACGGTATGTACAAACCGATTTCTACCTACACCGGGCGGCATTTTGACCCGTACCACGCGGTGGCGGCGGATCTGGATGTGCGGGATATTGCCCACGCCCAGTCTCTGATGACCCGCGCCAACGGCCATTTCCCGGCATTTTACTCCGTGGGGCAGCACTCTTTGGCTTGCGCCCGAGAGGCGCTGGTGCGGGGTGAAGCGAACCAAACGGCACTATTTTGCCTGCTCCATGACGGCGCAGAGGCGTATATGAGCGATGTAACCCGGCCGGTGAAGGCCCGGCTGCCGGAATTTGTCCGGGCAGAGGAGCGGCTGCTGGCGCTGCTGTTTGACACCTTGGTAGAGGCTCGGCCTACTCCGGCGCAGTGGCAGACGGTTACGGAGATCGACAACGCCATGCTGTCGGCGGAATTTTTGCATTTTACCGGCGAGGTGATCCCCACGAATGCCCCGCCCCTGCAACGCACCCCGGATTGGACGCAGCTGCCCTTTGATCGGGTGGAGCAGGATTTTCTCCATCTGTACGCCCACCTGCGCGGCTGAAAAGGCGCGCTTTCGGTAATACATAACACAATTAGGAAAAAGGAGCAATTCCATTGTTGGATTGCTCCTTTTTGTAGATGAAGGTGCCTTATCGCAGGGCGCGGAGGCGGGGG
>FR885384.1 GCA_000436335.1 Clostridium sp. CAG:217 | reverse complement strand
CGTGATGTAAAAGCGTTTTCGGTTTATGCACAAGACGAGGTCATTACAAAAGAAATTGTTATCGCCTACAAAAATCATTTGCAGGAAAACTATGCTGTTCGCAGTGTGAACTCAATGCTTGCAAGTATCAATAGTCTGTTTGCATTTTTGAATTGGTTTGATTTGAGAGTGAAATCATTAAAACTTCAACAGCAAGTATTTTGCTCGGAAGAAAAAGAACTGACAAGAGCGGAATACAAACGCTTGTGTCAAGCGGCAAAGCAAAAGAAAAATGAACGATTGAATTTAATTATTCAAACGATTTGTGCCACGGGTATTCGTGTCAGCGAGTTGCAATATATTACAGTTGAGGCGACAAAGTGTGGCGAGGCAATCGTAAACTGCAAGGCAAAAACACGCTCGATTTTTATCGTGAAAGAACTAAAACAAAAATTGCTCCGCTATGCAGCAGAGCAAGGAATAAAAAGCGGTATAATTTTTGTAACCAAAAGCGGCAAACCCATAAACCGCACGAACATTTGGCGAGAGATGAAAGCCTTGTGCAAAGATGCAAATGTCAATCCACAAAAGGTGTTTCCGCATAATTTACGCCACCTGTTTGCACGCACATTTTACGGTATTGAAAAAGATATTG
>FR885383.1 GCA_000436335.1 Clostridium sp. CAG:217 | reverse complement strand
TGAACCAGACCTACAAGAATTTAGAAATCATCTTGGTAGACGACGGCTCGCCGGATCATTGTCCGGCCATGTGCGACGCATGGGCGGAGAAGGATAGCCGCATTCGCGTGATCCATAAAGAGAACGGCGGTGTGTCGACTGCACGCAATGCTGGAATAAACATAGCAAAGGGTGCTTTTTTCACATTCGTTGACTCTGATGATTGGATTGCAAGGGACATGATTTTAGCACTGTATCGCTTACAAAAGAAATCAACAGCTGATGTTGCCGGCTGTTGTGCTGAAGTCGTTTGTGACGACCACGTTCCTTGCAAAACTTGTTCGGATGGAAATGTTAGAATGTATTCCTTCTTAGAAATCGTTAGAAACAACTTTCCCAATAATTCGTGGTCTTTGTGGGGAAAGCTATACAGATCGGATTTGTTTGATCGGGTTCCACGTGATTTGCCAAGTCATTTGGTGATGAGCGAAGACATTATGTTAAACACATTTTTGTACAAAAATTGTAAGAGAATTGCGCTTTCTGATTGTCGTTACTACTATTATTTTCGAGACGGAAATGGTGCCATTTCCGGAGAACTCAAGCCACAGATGGTGCGTGACTGTGAGACTGCTTACTCTACCATGTTGTCATCGATCGATTCAAACAATGAAATTTATGGCTACATGATAGGGTGTAAAATTCAAAACGATTACTTTTTGATCAATAGCATAATTCGTAATCAAAAGTGTATGGATCAGTTTGCACGATTAAGACACGAAATTCTACAAAATCTAAAATTGATTTTTGACAAGAAATATGCAGGCATATTCTCACAAAAACAAAGATTTGGAACGCTGTTGCTTGCAGTTTCTCCAACTCTTTATAAATGGTCTATTTTATTTCGAAGAAAAGTACGAGGCTATTAGTAAAAATGAATCAATTGATTAGCGTTATTGTACCGGTTTACAAAGTGGAGCAGTACCTGGATCGGTGCGTGCAAAGCATTGTGAACCAGACCT
>FR885382.1 GCA_000436335.1 Clostridium sp. CAG:217 | reverse complement strand
GGTTGGAGCAAGGCCAAGAGCGTGACCACTAAGAAATAATGAAACAAGCAGGCGGTTGTTATCGCCTGCTTTCCTTTTTTTATTTCGCAATCAGCGTTTTATTTTTTAAGACAATGCTGACTCAATGAATGCAACGATTCTATTATATTTAGAATTTTCTATTTTATAATAAATAGGATTTCCTTTATGACAGATATCAAAATAAAAATAATCTTTTTTTAGTGTAATATCCAAAGAATTTTTATCGAGATTTAATGCCTGACCATCTGCAAAAATGAGTCTCAATTTATATTCTCCATCATCAGACATAAGTGATTTTTTACTTTCTAATCCCTTATCATAATCACTTAAATAACTGTTAATATCATCAAGTTTATTTTCATTACATTCTTTAATGGTGTTTACTATCGAAGTAATTACTTCCTTGTCTGTTATAGTGCCTTTCAATAAAGGGCGAATGTCCCGATCCGTAATATTTTCTTCTTCCGGCAATTCAATCGTATAATCATAGAATTCATCTTGCCAAATCTCAATACCAATAATTTCATTATCGCCTTTTGCTGTGTATAAATTTAATAAATCTTCGATCGTATAGTCGGTAGTTAAACCATTCAAGTAGAATATATAATATTCATTATTGGTCTGAACTATAATTAAATGATCACTTTTGGCGTATTTATAAACCAACGCTTTATAAAATTTATTGTTTTTAGCTTCTTCAACAGTCATTGGTACATAATTTGACAAGTCATTCGTAAGATTAAAATAATCAAGCGTACATACTAAATCGCCTATTTCTGATTGCTTTAATTCAATAGTATTATTCTTATCCGCTTTCGCATCTCCAAAATAATACTGCGAATAAATCTTATTATCAATAATAATTTTTTGCGGATATTTAGTGTCTTCAATTTTAATTTTTATCGTCCGATTATCAGTAGAAAAGCCCTTATTATTTGTTGATGAATGATGTGTAGTTTCAATAGCATCAGAAGAATTATGATTTAAGTATTTAACTGTTGATATTGAGGTTACAAGTATCATAAAACAAGCAGCAAATGATAAAGAAGCAACTTTCTTTTTTCTTTGAATTTGATTCTGTTTTGAAATTTCTGATTTAACACCCGCTAATGTTTTTTTATACAAATCATCCGGTAATTTTAATTGATTATTATATTCGGTATAATTCATAATATACTACTCCTTTTCAAGATAGGTTTTCATTTTGCTTTTCGCTCGTAACAAATGAGACTTTACGGTATTCTCATTGCTTTTCATGATTTTTGCTATATTTTTTATTGGAATTTGTTCATAATAAAACAGATAAATTACAAGTCTTTGATTTGCGGTTAATCTTATCATAGCTTCTTCTAAATCTAAATGATTCGTTGTTGCTTTTTCGAATTTATTATCCACGATTTTAATTGTATCGTCTAATTCTAAATTTTGACGTGCTTTTGAACGAAGAACATTTTTACTCAAATTTGCTGTTACTGTAAGAATCCAAGCTTTTTCATGATCCTCATCGTTGAATGTTTTATTAGAAATAAAATATTTAATAAATACCTCCTGAACAATATCCTCAGCATCATCTTTATTCAAAAGAAAATTGTATGCTGTTCTAAAAACGATACCTGCATACTTTTGATATAAATCATCAAAACGCTGATTGTCGAATTCAATTATGGACATATAATGCATCACCTCCTATAAATGAAACACATATTGACTAAAAAAAGTTGCAAAATTTTTTAAATGTATACTGCGATTTTTTAGTAAGGTTATGTGTTTGCATTAAAAACGCAATTCATTACAAAATAGTTATATGAAATTTGGAGTAATGCAAATGAAAACCATTAAAATTATATTAACTTGACCTAATATGAATTGCAAGCAAAAAGCGATCTGATTATTACAGATCGCTTTGGCTTTTTGATGGATAAACAATATAAAAGGCAGGAAATAAGAAAGGCACCGTGAAAAATCACGGTGCCAAAAGAATTGATATTCTTTTTAGTGTAAGACTATGAATTAATCATCACACCAACCATAACAAAACCATTCTAAATCAGCGACATTGTCAATATAGTCTTTGTTGTGCTTTTTAGACTTTGCTATATTTGCCTGATTTGCTTTGTAGGCTTTGTTGTTTGGATTGTGTTGGTTAGCATAATCATCCAACTGCTTTTGTGTATGCGTTTTCGATGATACACCTTTTTTCTTATTTGCCATAGTCTGCTCCTTTCTCCGTAGAACGAAGTGAAAACACACAACATAATAATGCATTAGAATAACCGCTCACCGAGGAGCTTTTTTAAGTCCTTTGGGGTAATTAATACGAACAATAAATAATAAACACCATTCAATGCAACTATTACTATCTACAGTTGTCGGAGTAATTATCAAAAAAGTATGTTCGCTGATTTTTTGATAATTAACATATTCAATATATCACAAAATTCTAAAAATATCAATATCATAAACACAAGCAAAAATAGGGGAAATAAATAAAAAAAGAGCTGAAATTTCAGCTCTTT
>FR885381.1:99353-117192 GCA_000436335.1 Clostridium sp. CAG:217 | reverse complement strand
CCTTTACAAGGGAGGCTTTTTTATGATACCTCTTATATATCAGATATGAAAAAACGGAAAGCGGCTTTTGCTGGTGTCGCGGCCTTTCAGGTACACGGCTTCCACCGAGGCGGTAGGGTCCTTGAGAATGTTTTTGTCCAAGACGGCAAAGTCGGCACTTTCGCCCACAGCCAGTACGGCGCAGCCGGCGTCCTTGCAGTCCACCGGGATCAGGTCGTTTACTGCCGGCAGTACCGCCTTGCCCCCCAGGTCTACCACCTTGGCGTCTCGGTAACACAGGGGCGTATTGTAGCCGATATAGGCAATTTTGCCCTTGTCCTCTACCAGCACACTGTAAGTGAGATTCTCCTCATTCAGGGAGATAAAATCTGCGTTTGTATATACAACCATGGTCTGCTCCTTACTGCGCCAGCGCGTCTGCCAGTGCGGCCAGCGCGGTGCGGTCTGCGTCCTTTAAGGCGGCGCGCACGGTGACGGTGCCCGACAGCAGGGTGATGGCTTTCATCTCCTCCAACTGGGCGGTCATGGTGCGGGCGGCGCTGGGCGCCCAGCTGCCGTTTTCAATCAAGGCCACGGTGCGGTTTTGGTAACTCTTGCTCTTTAAGTGGTGCAAGAAGTCCGCCATTACCGGGAACACCCCGCCGTCATAGCTGGGGGCGGCGCATACCATTTGGCTGTACTGAAATGCTTTTGCTACTGCCTGTGCCAAATCCGTGCGGCTTAAGTCCGCGATTTCTACCGTTACGCCACGGCTTTTCAGTTCCTCCGCCAGTAGCAGAGCAGCCGTCTTCGTGTTGCCGTAAATGGAGGTATAGGCAATGAACACACCCCGGGTTTCCGGCTGATAGCTGCTCCAAGTGTTATACAGGTGCAGATAGGGGGTCAGGTCCCCTTGCAGTACCGGGCCGTGCAGCGGGCAAATGGTGGCAATATCCAGGGCGGCGGCTTTCTTCAGCAGGGTCTGCACCGGCGCACCGTATTTGCCCACGATATTGATAAAGTAGCGGCGGGCTTCCTCCGGCCAAGGCTCGTCCGTGCCTACGGCGCCGAATTTGCCAAAGGCGTCTGCGCTAAAGAGCACCTTTTCCGTTTGTTCGTAGCTGACCATCACCTCCGGCCAGTGCACCATGGGTGCCATCACAAAGGTCAAGGTGTGGTGACCCAGCTCCAGTGTGTCGCCCTCTTTCACCGACAGGGTCTTGGTGCCTGCCGGCAGGTCAAAAAACTGGGGCAGCATAGCCAGCGCTTTGGCACTGAGCACCAGGGTGGCTTCGGGATATTTCTCTATGGTCATTTGCAGACTGCCGGCGTGGTCCGGCTCTAAGTGGTGCACCACAATGTAGTCCGGGGTGCGCCCGTCCAGAACAGCGTCCACCTTTGTGGCCCAGTCGTCATATTTGCGTTTGTCCACCGTGTCCAGCAGGGCAATCTTGTCGTCCAGCAGCAGATAGCTGTTGTAGGATACGCCGTTGGGCACCGGGTACTGGCTTTCAAACAAATCAATGTCTGTATCGTTGACGCCAACATAGCGAATTGCGTCAGAAATGGTCAATGTAGATCACCTTTCTTCCTCACATTGCCTTTAGCATAGCATAAATGATCAGGAAATACAATGCCGGGGCGCAAAAAAAGCCGCACTGCTCAAGGTGAAGCGGTGCGGCTGTCTTGCAAAAAAGATTTACATCAGGGAGAGATACAACTGTTTTATCTCCTCTACGCTGGTGTCTCTGGGATTGCCGGGCCGGCAGGCGTCGTCATAAGCGCTCTGCGCCAGGAAGTCCACATCCTCCGGCTTTACAATGTCTTTCAGGTCGGCGGGGATACCCACATCCTGGGACAGCTGCTTTACAGCGTCCACGGCAGCGGCACGCGCCTGGTCCAGAGTCATATCGTCCACGCCCTTAACGCCCATGGCCTTGGCAATATCCCGGTATTTCTCACCGGTGGCAGGTGCGTTGTAGGCCATCACGGTGGGCAGGATAATGGCGTTGGCTACGCCGTGGGGGGTGTCATACACAGCGCCCAGCGGGTGCGCCATGGAGTGCACAATGCCCAGGCCCACGTTGGAAAAGCCCATGCCGGCAATGTACTGGCCCAGCGCCATGCCCTCGCGGCCCTCCGGGGTGTTGGCTACGGCACCGCGCAGGTTCTTGCTGATGATCTCAATGGCTTTCAGGTGGAACATATCGCTCATTTCCCAGGCGGCCTTGGTAATGTAGCCCTCAATGGCGTGGGTCAGTGCGTCCATACCGGTGGCTGCGGTCAGTCCCTTGGGCATGGATGCCATCATCTCCGGGTCCACAACGGCCACTACGGGAATGTCGTGCACATCTACGCACACCATTTTGCGGTTTTTCTCCGTGTCGGTGATCACATAGTTGATGGTGACCTCGGCGGCTGTACCGGCAGTGGTGGGAACGGCGATGATCGGCACGGCCTTCTTGGTGGTGGGCGCCACGCCCTCCAGGGAGATTACATCGCTGAATTCCGGGTTCTCAATGATGATACCGATGGCTTTGGCGGTGTCCATAGAGGAGCCGCCGCCAATGGCGATGATGCAGTCTGCGCCGCTGGCCTTAAAGGCGGCCACGCCGGTCTGCACATTCTCCACCGTGGGGTTGGCCTTGATTTTGCTGTAGATCTCGTAGTCAATGCCGGCATTCTCCAGCACATTGGTCACTTTCTTCGTTACATTAAATTTAATCAGGTCCGGGTCAGAGCACACAAAGCACTTTTTGAACCCGCGGCCTTTCACTTCACCGGCGATCTCCTGGATCGCACCGGGGCCGTGGTAACTGGTCTCATTCAATACAAATCTGTTTGCCATAACAAATTACCTCTTTTCATTGAAATTTCGGCGGCTTTTTTTCGCCGATTGCAAGTTCAGTATAGCGAATTGATAATTTTTTGTCAATCAGGCAGCGGCGAAATTCATAAATAATTTACACTATGTGCAGAATTGCGCAACAGCGTGCAAAAATTTTGGAAAATACAGCAAATTGTGTTAAAATAGTATCAAAGAAAGGCCAGCGCCGCCGCCAGGTATGTTCTGGAAAAAACAGAAAAAACCCCTTGACAAAAGGTCGTTTTCCGTTTATAATTCAAATTGTAATGAGTACAAGTTGGTAACGATTACAACAAATGGTCAAAATTTCCAAAAACTTTAGCCGGAATGGGCAAAATACTTATACAATTTGGGTTGAAATTCAAGACGATTTGTTGTATATTATTAGCGATTTGCGGACAGGTGCGTCAAATTGCGTCTGTTTTCGCAATTTCAACTATGCCAGTCATTAGTTTTCATATTTAGCAAACAAATACTGTAGGAGGTAATACGATGGTCAATTTTGAACAATGGAATGGCTTTGACGGTTCCCTCTGGAAAGAGGAAGTCAATGTAAGAGACTTCATCCAGAAGAACTACAAGCCCTATGATGGAGATGAGCATTTCCTGGCAGGACCCACGGACGCTACCAACAAGCTGTGGGGCGTGTTGCAGGGTCTGCAAAAAGAAGAGCGCGCCAAGGGCGGCGTTTTGGATATGGACACGAAGATCGTGTCCGGCATTACTGCCCATGAGCCGGGCTACATCAGTGAGGATCTGAAGGATCTGGAGGCTGTGGTTGGTTTGCAGACCGACAAGCCCCTGAAGCGTGCCTTTATGCCCTATGGCGGTATCAAGATGGCGGAGCAGGCTTGCTCCACTTACGGCTATGAGCCGGATCCGGAGCTGCACAAGATCTTCACCGAGTATTGCAAGACGCATAACCAGGGCGTGTTTGACGCATATACACCCGAGATGAAGAAGGCCCGCCACAACAAGATCATTACCGGTCTGCCGGATACTTACGGCCGTGGCCGTATCGTCGGCGATTATCGCCGTGTGGCTCTGTACGGTATCGACTTCCTGATCGAGCAGAAGAAGGAAGACTTTGCCAACTGCGGCAGCGGTTCTATGACTGACGACATCATCCGTCAGAGAGAAGAGCTGGCTATGCAGATCAAGGCTCTGGGCGAGATGAAAGTTATGGCCGAGAAGTATGGCTTTGATATTTCTCAGCCCGCAAAGAATGCAAAAGAGGCTGTGCAGTGGCTGTACTTCGGCTACCTGGCTGCCATCAAGACCCAGAACGGTGCTGCGATGAGCGTTGGTCGTGTGTCCACTTTCCTGGATATCTACATTGAGAGAGATCTGGAAGCCGGCACTTTGACCGAGAGCGAGGCACAGGAATTGATCGACCACTTGGTTATGAAGTTCCGTATGGTGAAGTTCGCTCGTATTCCCTCTTACAACCAGCTGTTTTCCGGCGACCCGGTATGGGCTACCCTGGAAGTTGGCGGTATCGGCGTAGACGGCCGTTCTATGGTTACCAAGAACGACTACCGTTTCCTGCACACTTTGGAGAATATGGGTCCCTCTCCGGAGCCGAACCTGACTGTTCTGTATTCCTCCGCTCTGCCTGAGAACTTTAAGAAGTACGCGGCAGACATTTCTATCCGCACCAGCTCCATCCAGTATGAGAACGACGATGTGATGAAGCCGGTATGGGGCGACGATTACAGCATCTGCTGCTGCGTATCCGCTACCCAGACCGGTAAAGAGATGCAGTTCTTCGGCGCAAGAGCCAACCTGGCTAAGTGCCTGCTGTACGCCATCAACGGCGGTGTGGATGTAAAGACCGGCCAGCAGGTTGGTCCCGAGTACAAGCCGATCACTTCCGAGTACCTGGACTATGATGAGGTCATTGAGAAGTATGACCGCATGATGGACTGGCTGGCTGATCTGTATGTGAATGTGCTAAACCTGATCCAGTACATGCATGATAAGTATTATTACGAAGCTGCCGAGATGGCTCTGATCGATACCGATGTACGCAGAACCTTTGCCACCGGTATTGCCGGTTTCTCCCACGTGGTAGACTCCCTGAGCGCCATCAAGTACGCTAAGGTTAAGACCATCCGCAACGAGGACGGCATTGTGGTTGACTACGAGACCACCGGCGACTTCCCCCGCTACGGCAACGATGACGACCGTGCAGACGAGATCGCTGTATGGCTGCTGAAGACCTTCCTGGCTAAGATCAAGAAGCACCACACCTATCGTGACTCCGAGCCCACCACCTCTATCCTGACCATTACCTCCAATGTGGTATATGGTAAGGCAACCGGTGCTATGCCTGACGGCCGTAAGGCCGGCGAGCCGCTGTCTCCCGGTGCAAACCCGGCTTACGGCGCAGAGCAGAACGGCCTGCTGGCCTCTCTGAACTCCGTTGCTAAGCTGCCTTATGAGTGGGCACTGGACGGTATCTCCAACACCCAAACCATCAACCCGGACGCTATCGGCCATGACGAGCAGGAGCGCATCAACAACCTGGTACAGGTGATGGATGGCTACTTCGATCAGGGCGCACATCACCTGAACGTGAATGTGTTCGGTAAAGAGAAGCTGATCGACGCCATGGAGCACCCGGAGAAGGAAGAGTATGCAAACTTCACCATCCGTGTATCCGGTTACGCCGTGAAGTTTATTGACCTGACCCGTGAGCAGCAGATGGATGTTATTGCCCGTACCTGCCACGACAGAATGTAAGCGGCTGATCGCTTATGATCGGTAAAATTCATTCCATAGAGACCTTCGGGCTGGTAGACGGCCCGGGGGTGCGCTATGTGCTCTTTTTGCAGGGCTGCAATATGCGCTGCAAATATTGCCACAACCCGGAGACTTGGGATCCGGCGGCGGAAAAGATGAGCCTGTCCCCACAGCAGATGTTTGATAAGGCTTATCGTTATCGCAATTACTGGACCAAGAAAGGCCAGCCCAACGGCGGTATCACCGTTAGCGGGGGCGAGCCACTGCTCCAGATCGACTTTGTAACGGAGTTCTTCTCCATTGCCAAGGCCCACGGGGTGCATACCACGCTGGACAGCTGCGGTTCCGCATTCAGCCGCAAGGAGCCATTCTTCTCTAAGTTCCAAAAGCTGATGGAAGTGACGGACCTGGTGATGCTGGACTTAAAGCAGACGGACAGCGAAAAGCACAAGGAACTCACCGGGCGGGACAACGCCAATATTTTGGATATGGCTCGCTACTTGTCGGAGATCGGCAAGCCTATGTGGATCCGGCGCGTGCTGGTGCCCGGTCTGACCGATGACCCGGCAGAGCTGCAGCAGTTGAAAGACTTTATCGACAGCCTTTCTTCTGTGGAGAAGGTGGAGATCCTGCCGTACCATACGCTGGGGCTCTTTAAGTGGCAAAACCTGGGGATCAAGTACCCGCTGGAGGGTGTACCTGTGCCCACACCGGAGCAGGTGCAGCAGGCGGAGACCATCCTGGGGATCGCAAAATAAAACAAACGGCATTGCAATTTTGGTTGCAATGCCGTTTTTCTTTTTTATGGATTGATTCCGCTTACGCAAGTGGTTGCTTTTGCCGCATTATAACACCACACCCAAGGCGTCAATCACCTGCTTTTTGTAATCCAAAAATTCCGGGGTCAGGTTAAAGTCCCGCCGGCGGGGCTTCGGCTCCGCAATGGTGATTTGGTGGGTGATCTTGCCCGGTCGCCCGCTGAGAATGAGAATGCGGTCGCTGAGCAGCACCGCCTCGTCAATATCATGGGTGATAAAGATGGTTGACAGCTTGATCTCCTCCATCACGGACAGATACCACCGGTGCATGGCGGATTTGGTGATGGTGTCCAGGGCGCTGAACGGTTCGTCCAGCAGCGCTACGCGATCACCGGCCAGGTAGGTGCGCAGCAGGGCTGCCCGCTGGCGCATACCGCCGGACAATTCCGCCGGGTACTGCTGCTGGGTGCCCTCCAGACCGAACTGGGCAAAGTGACTGCCGGCTTCTGTCCGCGCTTCCTTTTTGGATTTGCCGGAGAGCAGCAGCGGTAGGGACACATTGTCAATGATCTTTTTGTAGGGCAGCAGCAGGTCCTTTTGCAGCATATAGCTGATATGGCCCGGCTGGCCGGTAATGTCCTGCCCGCCCAGCACCACCCGGCCGCTGTCCGGCCGGTCAATGCCGCTGATGCAGTTGAACAGGGTGGTCTTGCCGGCGCCGCTGACCCCCAGCAGGGAGATTAACTCTCCCTGCTGCAAAGTTAGGTTTACGCCGTCCAAAATCACTTTTTCGTCAAAGCTTTTTTTAATGTTTTCTGCGGATAAAATGTCCATCTCTTATGCCAGGTAATCGTTGGTAAAGCCTACATTGCTGCTGATGTCTTTCTCCACCAGCTTGTTGTCCGTCAGCCACTTGTAGAAGTTGTTCCAACGGGCCGGGTCAATGTAGCCCCATTTTTTGGCGTCGCTGATATACTGACCGGCCATCCACTTTTGGCTTTCCTTAACCAGTTCTTCGCTGCCGTTCAGAGAGCCGGTATCGTCGCTCTTAATGAGAATGTCCGCAGCCTCCTCCGGGTGGTCAATGGCGTACTGATAGCCCTTGGCAGTGGCAGCCAGGAATGCCTTAGCAGCCTGCGGATTTTCCTTTAAGAAAGTGTTGTTGGCGATGAGCACCGGGGTGTAGTAGTCAAAGGTGGCGTTCAGGTCCTTGATGTAGAAGAAGTCTACATCGATTTTGTTGACCTTGGCGTTGATACCGCCCCAGCCGTAGAATACCCAAATGGCGTGGTCCGGGTTCTGCTGCACATCCTGCGCCTCGGCGGTCGGCGGGTTGGGGATCTGCTTAACCTTGCTCCAATCGCCGCCGTCCTTGTTGACGATATTTTCCATCATAGCCTTTTCAATGGGGGAGTCCCAGGTCAGGTAGGTGTTGCCAGTCAGGCCCTTGGGACGGTCCATACCCTGCCCGGCCTTGGAGATAATGCCGGAGGAGTTGTGCTGCAGCAGCGCAGCCACGGCAGTCACATCCATGGGGGTGTCAGAAGTAAAGGCAGGCGCCAGGGTGTCCTGTGCGTCAATGGCAAATTGCGCTTTGTTGGAGCTGCACAGCTGGGTGGCGGTGCTATTGTCCGGCGGCTGCACAATGCTCACATTCAGCCCGGCGGCCTCGTAGTAGCCTTTTTCCTTGGCTACGAACATACCGGTGTGGTTGGTGTTGGGGGTCCAGTCCAGGCAGACGGTAATGTCCGTCTTCTGTGCCGGTGCGGCGGTGGTGTCCGTTTTGTCCGCTGCTTTACCGCCGGAGCAGGCGGCAAAGGACAGCGCCATTACGCCGGCCAGCATACCGGCAAAAATCTTTTTTGCTTTATTCATCTTATTCTTTTCCTTTCGTTGTTCCTTTGTTTGCCCAGGGCATTGCCAGCCGCTGCGCCAGTGCCACCAGTGCCATCAGCAGCAGGCTGATGACGGAGATGAACACAATGACAGCAAACATTTTGTCAAAGGCATAGGCTTTCTTTACCCGGGTCATATAGACCCCAAGTCCCTCAAAACCGCCTAACCACTCGGAGATCACCGCGCCCACCACCGCATAGGAGGCGGAGATGCGCAGCCCGGAGAAAAAGGAGCCGGTGGCGGAGGGCAGCTTGATGTGCCAAAACACTTGCAGTCGATTGGCACCCATCGCCCGCAGCAGGTTGACCTCGTCCGGGTCCGCACTGCGGTAGCCGTCTAAGAGCCCAATGGAGATGGGGAAGAAGGTGGTGATCACCACCAGTGTGATCTTCGGCGCCATACCGAAGCCCATCCACAGCACCAGCAGCGGCGCAATGGCAATGGTGGGTATGGTCTGGGTAATGATGAGAATGGGATAGATGGCTTGATACAAAAAGTGAAAGCGATCCATCAGCGCTGACAGAATAAATGCCAGCGCCACGCCGATCCCCAGTCCGTACAGCGCCTCTTGCAGGGTCACCTTGGCCTGGGACATCATTACGGAGAAGTTGTGCACAAACGCCAGCCACACATCCGTAGGGGAGGGCAGCATGTAGGCGGGCACCACTTCAAACCCGGCGCAGGCGTACCAAATACCTAAGATCACCGCCAGCGCCAAAATGGGCGCCAGCTTATTGGTGGTGCTTTGTAATTTTTTGGTCAATGGTCAAAACCTCCCCTTCCGGGTTGTACACGATCTTGACATAAGCGGATACGCTGGGCGCACCGGCTTTAATGGCCACTTTTTGGCACTGCGTTACGATCTCCATCAGCTGATCGTAGCTTTCGCCCTCAATGGTGGTCTCAAAGGGGCCTACGGAGCAGTGCAGGCCCGTGCTCTTGATGTAGGCGATCACTTCGTCTACGATACGCACCAGTTCCTGGTCGTTGTCTGCCTTTGGCAGAACCTGAATGGCAACACTTGCTTTCATAAAAAATACTCTCCTTCCAAGTGTTTTGGCGGTTGCCCGCCGGGGTGGGTGGCAATAAGTCAAAAGAAAAGCCCCATTCACGCAGAATGGGGCACAGTTGCAAATATCTAAGCAATCGTCTCTGCCGTGCGTGCTAGCGTACGGTTCAAAGGGTATGATCTCAGCCTTGCGGCACCCCTGACTTATTGATTTGAACAACTCTATTATACGGCGGCGCCGGGCCTTTGTCAATCCTGGATCACGCGCACCCGGATCACACCGTCGATTTTTTCAATATCCGCCACCACGCTGGCGCTGTAAGCGGTGTCTGTATCAATAATACTGTAAGCGATCTCGCCCCGGTTCTTATCGGTAAAGGCGGCAATGTTCATACCGTCCTTGCTGATGGTGTCCGTAATGGTGGCGATCATGTTTGGCTGGTTCTTGTGCACCACGGTCATGCGCGCAGCGCCGTTGGGATCCATACGCACTGTGGGCAGATTTACGCTGTTTTGAATATTGCCGTGCTCCAAAAAGTCAATCAGCTCTTCGGCACCCATAGAGGCGCAGTTCTCCTCGCTCTCCGGGGTGGAAGCACCCAGGTGGGGAATGGCGATCACGCCGTCCACATCAATCAGCTTAGCGCTGGGGAAGTCGGTCACATACGCGGCCATTTTGCCCTCTTCCAGAGCCTCGACCACATCGTCCGCATTGGCCAGGTCTCCACGGGCAAAGTTCATCACGCGCACCGTATCTTTCATTTTGGCAATGCTTTCGGCGCAAATCAGCTCCTTGGTGTCCGGGGTCAGCGGCACATGCACGGTGATATAGTCTGCCAGGGGGAACACCTGATCCAGATCATTGTTGACGGTTACGCCCGGCTTGAGTACAGAGGCGTCCTTTAAGAACGGGTCATAGCCGATCACCTGCATACCCAGATCCACGGCGGCGTTGGCCACCAGGCGGCCGATGGCACCCAGGCCGATCACTGCCAAGGTCTTGCCCTTCAGTTCCGGACCGGCAAAGGCGGACTTGCCCTTTTCCACCGTTTTGGGTACATTGTCGCCCTCGTCCTTAATGGTCTTGCACCAGTCGATGGCGCGGGTTACCTTGCGGCTGGCCAGGAGCATACCGCACAGCACCAGTTCTTTTACCGCGTTGGCGTTGGCGCCGGGGGTGTTGAACACCACAATGCCCTTTTGGGCACAGTCGGCCACAGGAATGTTGTTGACCCCGGCACCGGCTCTGGCGATGGCCAGCAGGCTTTCCGGCATTTTCATATCGTGCATGGAGGCGGAGCGCACCATAATGGCGTCCGGCGTCGTTTCCGGTGCGTCCACGGTGTAGTTAGCAGGGTCAAATTTGTTCAGCCCCACCGGCGAAATTTTATTTAAGGTCTGAATATTAAACATCAGCAGTTCTCCTCCTCAAACTTTTGCATGAAGGTTACCAGCGCCTGTACGCCCTCTAAAGGCATGGCGTTATAGATAGAGGCGCGCATACCGCCCACGGTACGGTGCCCTTTCAGATTTACCAGCCCGGCGGCTTCCGCTTCTTTAACAAATTTGGCGTCCAGATCGGCGTTGCCGGTGACAAAGGGCACATTCATCAGGGAGCGGTCCTCCGGCACCACGGTGCCGTGGAACAGCTTGGAGTTATCCAAAAAGTCATACAGCAGCTTTGCCTTTTCCTGGTTGCGCTTTTCCATCGCTTCCAGGCCGCCCAGCGCTTTGATCCACTCCAGTACCAGTTTGCAGATATAAATGCACCAGCAGGGGGGCGTGTTGTAAAGGGAGTCCGCGTCTGCCTGGACTTTATAGTTCATCATCACCGGGGTGGTGGGGCGTGCGTTGCCCAGCAGATCCTCCCGGATAATGGCCACCACCAGTCCGGCAGGCGCCACATTCTTTTGGGCGCCGAAGTACACCATGCCGAATTTGCTGATGTCCAGCGGTTGGGACAGAGCACAGGAGGACACATCGGCGATGAGCACCTTGTCGCCCACCGGCGGCAGCTCCTTATATACCGTGCCGTAAATGGTGTTGTTCATACAAATATACACATAGTCCGCATCGTCCCGGAAGTCGGCGGCTGCGGTCTTGGGAATATAGCTAAAGGTTTTGTCTGCAGAGGAGGCTACGGCCTGCACATCGCCGTACTTCTGGGCCTCCTGATAGGCTTTCTTAGCCCACTGGCCGGTGATGATATAGTCCGCCTTGCCGCTGCCGTTCATAAAGTTCAGCGGAATGGCAGAGAATTGGGCGGAAGCGCCGCCCTGCAAAAAGAGCACCTTGTAGTTGTCCGGCACCTGGTACAGCTCCCGCATCAGTGCCTCAGCGTCTTTGATAATTTTATCAAAGGTCTTGGAGCGGTGGCTCATCTCCATAACGGATTGGCCGCTGCCCCGGTAGTCCATCATTTCGGCGGCTGCGGTTTGTAACACCTGCTCCGGCAGGGTGGACGGTCCTGCGCTAAAATTCCATACTCTTGCCATAGTCAATATCTCCTTTGGATTTCAAATCGTGTACATACCATTATACGGCTGTTCATCTTTTTGTCAAGCAAAACCGCTGATTTTTGTAAAAAAAGCCGATAGATTGAGAAAACATTAACAATATTGTACAAATTGCAGCCAATGTTGGCGAAATTGCAGGACAGGTGTGCAGTATTTGGCAAGTGTATTCTAAAATGCGGGCAGATAAAAGTGTGACCCGATGCCCACATCGACCCCTGCATTTGTAAAAACTTTTTTGTAGGGTGCGGTGCTCCCGCCGCACCGTAATGTAAACATAAAAAAGAGCACCATGCAGGTGCTCTCATGAATGATTCTCTATTTCTGCTGCTGGTTCAGGGCGTTTTGCAGCATATTGTTCTGCTTTTTCGGCTTATAGGGGGGCGGGTTCTTCAGCTTCTTGGTCCAGCGGTTGTTTTTGGCGGTGAGCTTGTTGATCTCGTGCACCGGGCCGGCCATATATTCGGTCATATACCGGTCGGCGATCTCCATCAGCTGCGGATCATTCTTCATCTCGCCCAAAATGGTTACGCCGATAATGTCCTGCACCTCGTTGGTACCGTCCTCGTAGATCTCACCCAGCGCCTTAAACAGCTTTTTAATATCTGCCTCCCGGCCGGAGCGCATCACTTCCAGCACCCGGGGCGTACCGTATTCGGTAAAGAAGGTCTCCGGCAGAAACTCACCGTAGGTGGCAATATTGCGCTTAATCTCGTCTTTCATATCCGGGTACAGCACGCCAAAGCGGTTGGCCAGGGAGTCTACATCGTAGCTGACAACACCGTTCTTTGCCTTGGAGCGGGACACAGCCTTGGGCATTTTGATCTTGTCCAGGTCTGCCTTTTTCTTCTTAGCAAAGAGGGAGCGCACTTCCTCACTTACCTCGTTGGCTACGGACTTTACATCGCGGTCGTCCAATGCGTCCAGCTCAAACAGCGAACGGGAGACGGTGCTCCACTGGGGGTTTTCTTTCTCATAGGCGCAGTCAAATTCCAACAGCTGCTTATCTGCTACATAATGCAGGCGGTACAGCCCGTTATCACCGGCAAAGGTCAGGGCGTCCTCCGCGCCTGCCTCGCGGTTAAAGTGCAATTCGGTATTGATGGCGGCAAGCTGCTTTTCCAGCGTTGCAAAAGCCTGGTTCAGTTCCATATGGGCACTCCTTACTCGGTCATTTTTACTTGGTGCAAAGTATTATAGCATTTTTTGCCCCCTTTGTCACGCTTTTTTATGAAGTTGGGTAGAGGGTGGTTGGTTTTGCCGATATTTTTTCTAAAAAGGCATAGATTTTAATAGAAGATGACGGTTGCGCCGGCGTATCTTCTGTGGTACAATATTATAATCAATTTTGATTTAGGAGCAGTTTTGCATGAATAAAATCACATTGGGTGTGTTGTTCGGCGGCGTATCCTCCGAGCACGACATCAGCACCGTATCGGCAAAGGGAATTCTCTCTGCCATTGACAAAGAAAAATATAACCTGGTTTTGCTGGGGATCACCAAAGAGGGGCGTTGGTTCCTGTTTGATGATGATATTGACTTGCTGCCGGAGGACCGGTGGCTCACTTCTCCCAGCTTGGTGCCTGCCTGGATCAGCCCGGATCGAAGCGTGCACGGTGTGGTGACCGCTAAGGGCGACACCATTCGTTTGGACGCCGTGTTTCCGGTGCTCCACGGCAAGAACGGCGAGGACGGCACCGTTCAGGGACTGCTGCAACTGGCGGGCATTCCCTTTGTAGGGTGCGATGCGACCGCCTCCGGTGTGTGTATGGATAAGGCGGTGACCAACGCCGTGGCAGACGCAGTGGGCATTGCCCAGGCCAAGTGGTGCGCCTACACCCGCTTTGCTTACGACAGCGACCGAGAGGGCTGCCTGCAAGCGGCGGAGGAGAAGCTGGGCTATCCGATTTTTGTAAAGCCTGCCAACGCCGGTTCCTCTGTGGGCATTACCAAGGCTACGGATCGGGAGAGCCTGGTGCGTGGTATGGAAGTGGCTTTTGCTGAGGATAAAAAAGCAGTGCTGGAAGCGTGTGTTGTGGGCCACGAGGTAGAGTGTGCCGTCATGGGCAACGATACCCCTATTGCCGCCCAGGTAGGCGAGATCGTGGCAGCTGCGGACTTTTATGATTTTGACGCCAAGTATAATAATCCCCAAAGTGAGCTGCATATTCCGGCGGATCTAAGTCCGGAAAAGCTGGAAGAAGTGCGTGCGGCTGCTTTGCGTGCCTACGGAGCCATGGGCTGTGAGGGCCTGAGCCGTGTGGATTTCTTTGTTACTTACGACGGGGAGCAGGTGCTGCTCAATGAGATCAACACCATTCCCGGTCAAACCCCGATCAGTATGTACCCCAAGCTGTTTGAGGCGGTGGGTGTGCCGTACAGCGAGCTGATTGATCGGCTGGTGGCCTACGCGCTGGAACGGGGTGCCGTATGACGGAGAAGCAGACGGACACCCGGGATGTGGTGCTGGAGATCGTGGGCACCCAGCGGCTGAACGGGGACAGCGACAAGATTGAGCTGACCACCGTGGGTACGCTGCAAACGGAGCCGGAGACGCTGGTGTTTCGATACACGGAGCAGCAGGAGCCGCCGGAGGAGCCTATTTATGTGCAGGTGCGCCTGCGCCGGGATCAAACGGAGGCGGAGATTCTGCGTACCGGCGCCTATGGCTCTTGTCTGACCATTGCCAGAGGGCAGCGGAATTTGTGCCGCTACGGCACGCCTTACGGCGATGTGCTCATGGGCATTTACGGCAAGGCGGTGGAAATTCAGGAGAATGCCGCCGACGGCCGGGTGCAGCTGCGTTATGAAATTGACATTAACGGCACTTTGGCCTCTAAAAATCAACTGAAAATTGACTACCGGATCACCGGGTCGCAAGGAGAATGAGCCATGTCTAAATTGGTTAAGCAAACGGAATTGGAATTAAAAGAGAAAATTATGGACGCTTTGGGTCGCGCCGTGGCGGACGGTGTGTTGGACGAGGCACCCCTGCCTGCCTTTATTATCGAAGTGCCCAAGGAGCGCCAAAACGGCGACTACTCCACCAATGTGGCCATGGCCGGTGCCAAGGCATTCCACAAGGCGCCCCGGGTGATCGCCCAGGCCATTGTGGATCGACTGGATCTGGCAGACACTGTGTTTGACCGGGCAGAGATCGCCGGTCCCGGCTTTATCAATTTCTTCCTGGGCAACCGGTTTTATGCCGCTGTGCTGGAGGATTTGATGGCGCAGGGCGAGAATTACGGCCGCTCGGATTACGGCAAGGGCAAGCGTGTGCTGGTGGAGTTCGTCTCTGCCAATCCCACCGGGCCTATGCACATCGGCAATGCCCGGGGCGGCGCGATCGGCGACTGCCTGGCAGCTGTGCTGGATTGGGCCGGATATGATGTGCAGCGGGAGTTTTATGTGAACGACGCCGGCAATCAGATTGAGAAGTTTGCCACTTCCCTGGAAGTGCGCTATTTGCAGCATTATGACCCGGCGGTGGAGCTGCCGGAGGACGCCTACAAGGGCGTGGACATTGTGGAGCACGCCGAGAATTTCATCAAGGAATACGGCGACCGGTATGTGAACGCGCCCGCAGAGGAGCGGCGCAAGGCGCTGGTGGATTTTGCCCTGCCTAAGAACATTGCCGGGCTGGAGCGGGACCTGGGCGCCTACCGCATTCAGTATGACCGCTGGTTCAAGGAGTCCTCCCTTCATGAGGACGGCTCTGTGCAGCGGGTGATTGACGCATTGAAAGAAAAGGGCGTTACCTATGAGCAGGACGGCGCCTTGTGGTTCAAGGCCAGCGAATTCGGCAACGACAAGGACATTGTGCTGGTGCGTGCCAACGGCATTCCCACTTATATTGTGCCGGATATTGCTTATCATTATAATAAGCTGGTGACCCGCGGCTATGATAAGGCCGTGGATGTGCTGGGTGCGGATCACCATGGCTATGTGCCGCGGATGAAGGCGGCGCTCACCGCCCTGGGCCTGGACGCCAACCGTTTGGATTGTGTGATTATGCAGATGGTACGCCTGGTGCGGGACGGCGAGACCATTAAGCTGTCTAAGCGTTCCGGCAAGGCGATTACTTTGAATACCTTGCTGGAGGAAGTGCCCATTGACGCGGCCCGCTTCTTCTTTAACCTGCGGGAGCCAAACTCCCACTTCGATTTTGACCTGGAGCTGGCAGCCAGCACTTCTAATGAGAACCCGGTGTACTATGTGCAGTACGCCCATGCCCGCATTTGCTCTATTTTGCGCAAGGCGGCAGAGGAAGGCGTGACCCTGCGCACCCCCACTACCGCGGAGCTGGAGCAGCTGACGGCGCCGGAGGAGCGGGAGCTGATCCGCCACTTGGCCGCCCTCACCGACGATGTGGTCACGGCCGCCAAGACCTACGACCCGGCCAAGATTACCCACTATGTGATCGACCTGGCCACCCTGTTCCACAAATTCTACAATGCCCAGCGGGTCATGGTAGAGGATGAGGGGCTGATGCAGGCACGGCTGTATCTGTGTACCGCCGTAAAGAATACCATTCGCAATGTACTTACCATGCTGAAGATCAGCGTGCCGGAGCGTATGTAAGCGGCGCTTGAGGTGAAGCTATGAACAGAAAAATTTTGTACGCAGTGGGCGACCGTCTGCTGCGCTATGTGTACAAGAACCCCCGCCGCAATTTGGTGAAGCTGGTGAAGGTTGGCAAGCTGGTGGCCGGCAAAATGTTCCCCCCCAGCACTTTTACCAAGCCCATTGAGATTATTGAGGATGAGGACAATGTGTGGCACCAATTCCTGTTTCGCGGGCTGGACGAGGTGGACCCGGCTCTGTTTCGCCGCATTGCGCTGACCTTTGCCATTGATCTGGGCTACTTTGGCACCAAGGCTCTGCGTGCCAACCGGGAGAAGGAGCACTGCAACATTCCCTGGGTGGTGCTGATGGATCCCACCAGTGCCTGCAATCGCCATTGCAAAGGCTGCTGGGCGGCGGAATACGGCCATAAGTCCAACCTGACCTTGGACGAAATGCGTCGCATTGTGCGGGAGTGCAAGGCACTGGGTACCCATTTCTTTATGTACACCGGCGGCGAACCGCTGATCCGCAAGGCGGATATTATAACGGTAGCAAAGGAGAACCCGGACTGCCTGTTTTTGACCTTCACCAACGGTACGCTGGTGGATGATGCCTTTTGTGAGGATATGAAGGCCTGCGGCAATTTGGCACTGGCTCTGTCCGTAGAGGGCAGCGAAGAGACCACGGATGCCCGCCGGGGCGCAGGCTCCTATCGGGACACGATGGCGGCCATGGCACTGCTTAAAAAGCACGGCTGCCTGTTTGGCGTGTCCGTCTGCTACACATCGCAAAACTGCGAAGCGGTCACTTCCGACGCCTTTTATGACACCCTGATTGAGGCCGGTGCCCGCTATGCCTGGTACTTCCACTATATGCCGGTGGGCAGCGACGCAGATCAGAATTTGCTGCTCTCCCCGGAGCAGAGGGAGCATGTGTACCGCACCATTCGAGAGAAGCGGGACGGCAAGAACGGCAAGCCTATCTTTACTGTGGATTTCCAAAACGACGCGGAGTTTGTAGGCGGTTGTATTGCCGGTGGGCGCAACTACTTTCACATCAATTCCGAGGGTGACGCGGAGCCTTGTGTGTTTATCCATTACAGCGACTCCAATATTCGGCAAAAGAGCATTAAAGAATGTTTGCAGTCACCGCTGTTTTACGAATATTACAAGGGCCAGCCATTTAATAACAATATGCTGCGGCCCTGTCCTATGCTGGAAAATCCGGCGGCTCTGCGGCGGATCGTCAGCCAAACCGGCGCCAAGTCCACCAACTTCCTGGCCCCGGAGAGCGCCGAGGCGCTGTGCGCCAAGTGCGATGCTTATGCTGCCGCCTGGGCGCCTACCGCCAAGCGTATTTGGGAGGAGAAAAGCCGCTTCCGGCCCTTTACCCAGTATTATCGGGACACCCCGGAGGGCAAAACGGACAGCGAGGTGCAAAAGCTGCAAAACCTGCCCCTGCCTACGGAGAAATAAAAGAGAACATAAAATGAAAAAGCGCACGACCC
>FR885381.1:97334-99334 GCA_000436335.1 Clostridium sp. CAG:217 | reverse complement strand
GCACGACCCTGTATGGTCGTGCGCTTTTGTGTGCACTTATTCAAAATTGGTTTCTACGATCTTCAGCACCTGCTCCCGGGAGGGAAAGTCCACATAGGTGGTGCCGTAGTACACGCCCTTTTTCAGCGGATAGTCCATAAATTTGGCGTTGATATATTTGGCATTGCGCCGTGGTCCTTTCAGCCCACCGGCGGTGGACAGGTAGTTGATCACATACTGCCCGCCAAAGGCCGTGCGCTGCTCTAAGAACGGCCGGATCACCTGGGCCCAGCGGGGTTTGGGCTTGTATTTGAACCGATCCTGTATAATAAAGTCTGCCGTGCCGGTACACAGGGGCAGCGCCGTGGGAATCACCTCCGGCTGTTCCACCCAGGTGGAAAAGTCAATGCCGGTGTTGTGGCGGGTAAAGTCCGGCTTAGGCTCCATTTTGCACCGACGGATCAGCACCAGCTTGCCTCGGGCGGCGCCCAAGGTGGGTACCCGATCCTCTAAGTACCAATAAGGCTCTTTGCCCTTGATATAGGTATAAAACAGGTTGTCGAAGCACTGCTCGTTCTCTTTGCCGTTGTCGTTTTTAAACTGGAACACTACCGCTTCGCCCGGGCATTCGTCTAAAAAGCGGTAGCACTGGGACAGCACATCGCCCATATCCATCAGGTTGGCCCGGTGGCAGGAGTGGTTGTAGGCAGGGAATATGCCGTGCACCATGGTTAGGCACTTGCCGTCCGCCCGCACGCGGATATCCAGCGCCCGCACCCCCAAAAGCAGCTGCTCATAGACGGTTAGGTCTTGGCAGCAAAAGAAATGGGGCAGTCGAATGTGCTGGGTCACGCAGTCGTGGGTGCCGCACAGGTTCAGCGCCAGTAGATCGCTGCCGTCCGGCAGGTTCTGCATCCAATTTTTTAGATCAATTCCCATTGTTATCACCGCCTATATTTTAACATCTTTTGACAGGAATTGCAAATTTCTGCGGTATCGGTTATAATCAAGGGGAAGAGGGGGCGCTGTATATGGTGCTTTTTGATGAGACGCGGGTGCTGAACCCGCAGGCGGACAAGACCAATGTGGCTTTGTCTTTTGCCGTTCCGCCCGGGCTGACAGCCTTGCAGGTGGAATTTACTTACGATCCGCCTACCCCGCCGGAGCCGGTGGCGGTAGAGGCGGTAAAGGNNGTGGCGGTAGAGGCGGTAAAGGCTGCGCTGGCCCGGTATGCGCGGGCGGTGGTGCAAAAGGATCCGTATGCCTATTTGCCGGTGTATAATTTAGTCACCCTGTCTTTGGATGACCCGGCGGGCTATCGAGGCGCTGCCCATCGGCGAGCCACCGAGCAGTGCCATCGACTGACGGCAGAGAGTGCGTCGCCCGGCTTTTTGCCCGGCGAATTGCGCCCGGGGCAGTGGCAGGCAGTACTCAGCGCCCATTGTGTGCTGTGTCCGGTGACTTGCCGTGTGCGTGTGATCGGGGAGGAAACGGAATGAGTTATTTGCCTTGCGAACTTCACTGCCACAGCATCCATTCTGATGGGAGCTTTTCTGTGGCGGAACTGCTGCGCCGTGCGTATGATGACCACCTGGCGTTGATCGCTTTGACCGACCACAACACTGTCTCCGGTCACGGGGAGCTGGATGACAGCATTACCCCCGCTGTGCCGGGCATTGAGTGGACCACCTTTTTTGGCCACATGCTGGTGCTGGGCGCCAGGGACTTTGTGGACTGGCGGGACGCAGTGCCTGCCAATATAGACGACAAGATCGATCAGGTGCACGCGGCCGGCGGCCTGTGCGGCGTGGCCCATCCGTTTCAGTTGGGCTCGCCTATCTGTACCGGCGGGCGCTGGGCCTTTGATGTGCAGGACTGGAACCGGGTGGATTACCTGGAGGTATGGCACGATGCTTTTGGCCCGGACAACGGCGAAAACGTCCCGGCAACGGAGCTGTGGAAGTCCTTGCTGGACAAGGGCTATCATCTGCCCATCACCTACGGTCGGGACTGGCACCGCC
>FR885381.1:80954-97319 GCA_000436335.1 Clostridium sp. CAG:217 | reverse complement strand
GGCACCGCCAGTCGGATCGGCACTTTGGGGTCACCTATTTGAATATGGAAGAACCGACGGCAGCTTGTGCGTTGGAGGCCATCCGCGCCGGGCGCACGGTGGTTAGCTTCGGCGCCAAATTCTTCTTTCGGGTGCACCGTTGGGGCGAAACTTACGGCATTGGCGGCACCCTCAAGCGGGGGCGGGTAATCTTCAGCTTTTTTACGGATTTGCACGCCCGGCGTAAGGACGAGAGCGACGAGCCGGTAAGTTACGACACCATTCGCATTATTACGAATGGCAACAAGTGTGTGCTGGAGACGGCGGTCACCGAGCGCCACGCCCGGCTGACCCTGGAGCCGGGACACTGGTACATTTGCGAGTTGTGGGGTGCCGTTGGGGGCGAAAAGCAGCCCCTGGCCATCACTTCTCCCATTTATACAGAATAAAAAGGCACCGTAACGGCTTTCGTTACGGTGCTTCTTTGCTTTTAGCGGCGCAGCAGGCGCTCCCGCTCTTTGTAGTCCGGCAGCACGCTTTCCACCAGCCGGTAAAAGGCAGGGGAGTGGTCGTGGTGGCGAATGTGACACAACTCGTGCACCACCACATAGTCTATGGCTGCCTGTGGGTACTGCATCAGGTAGAGGGAAAAGCAGATGCTGTTCTTCCCGTTGCAGGAGCCAAAGCGCTTTTTTGCACTTGTTATCTTGATCCCGGTGGGGGTTACGCCCAGAATTTGGCTGTAATAGGCCACCCGAGGCGGCAGTTCCGCTTTGGCCCGTCGGCGCAGCGCTTCCACTTCCGCTTCCGTTAAGGGCGGATGTGCCTGTAAGTAGGCGGCCTTGGCGGCTTTTTGTCGGCTGATCCAGTCCGCCTTTTGGGCGATAAAGTGATCAATGGCTCGATCAGTGACCCACAGGGGCGCTTTTACGGCGATTTGCAGATTATCGTCAATGGACAACTCTATGCTCTTTCGCCGGGAGCGGGTAATATGCACGCCCTCCATCAGCGAATCCAAATGGGGTTGGTGAACGCCCAGAAAAATGGAGGCAGATCGGCCACATCCGCGTGGAGATATTTTTCCTCCACCGTGTGGTACAGAGCCCGCATGACCGGGCGGAAGGTGTAGTCGATTTCTGCCCGAATAAAGCCCGGCTGCCGAATTTCAAAATCCAGTTCCATCCGGTCGCTGCTTTGTGCGGCGGTGTGTTCCAGGATCACATCGTTGTTGTTAAACACCTTGATGGTGTGGCCTTTTTTGAACTTTGTCACCGCCACCTTACCGGTTAGGCCGGGTGCGTAGGATACCGTGTCGCCCACATTGGCGTCCCCTACGGTCAGGTAGATCATACTGGTGCCCGGTTTGTTGGTTACCACGGAGCGACCCTCTCGCAGTGCCTGCAAAACAGTTTCCTCTGTTTTGGCGGTGGTGTGCACAATGGTGGTGGGGTTGGCCAGCAGCTTCAGCGGGCCAATGTCCTTGTGAAAGTCGGAGCCGCCCACCGCTGCAATGTGGTTGCCTTGCAGCAGCTGGTTGTGCCACCAGTTCATATTTTTAATATTATCCGAGTGCTGAATGGTGTTCCACACTTCCACGCAGTCAAAGTGGAAGTGCTCCAGATCCATGTGGAACCCGCACATAGAGCAAAACGGGTGATTGACGGAGATGGTGGCCCCTGCCTCCCGGCAAGGCGCCAGCACCGCGTCATAGTCCTCTACGGTTTTTAAGATGTACGGCGGATCTTGGGGCACCTTTTTGCCCCAAACATTGATGTGACCCAGATCGTCGGTGATCTCCTGCCCCTGCATGACCAGCAAATTTTTGTCCGTATAGCTGGCCTTTACGGTGTTGTAGTTGTGGTCGGTGATAATGGCGTAGTCCAGCCCTGCCTGCTGGCACGCTTCTACCAGCTGACCGGGGGTCAGCTTGCCATCGCTGTTGCAGGTGTGCAGGTGGGTGTCGCCTTTGAGCCAAATGCGGTTTTCCATAATGTTCACTCCTGTATGCGTTCTTAGATGCAATTATCTGTGTCGGCACCGGCCGATGGGGTTACGATTTGGGGTCGATCAGCGCTTCCAGCCGGTCATTGTCCCGGGCAAAGCGCCGCTGGCTCACCATTACTACCAGCGTGTCGCCTGCGTGGAGAGTGGTGTCGCCCTTAGGGGTCACGGCAGTGTCACCCCGCTCAATGCTGACGATCAGGCAGTGGCGGCCCCAGTCAATATCTTTAATGCACTTGCCGTCCAGGGCACTGCCCAGGGGGAGCACATAGGTCTTGAGCACCTTTTCGCCGGGACGGTTGCGGCGGGCAGCCGCCTTGTCCTCCGGGCGCAGCAGATTTTCCAGCAGCGCAGTGTAAATGGGCGTGCTGCCCAGCAGATCTGCCAGCGTGTAGCTGGTCAGGCTCACCACTGCCAGCGGCAGCAGACTGTCCAGGTTGCCGGTCATTTCAAATACCAGGATAATGCCGGTCATGGGCGCACGCACAATGGCGGCAAAGAACCCGGCCATAGACACCACCACCAGCTCCTGCCACAGCTCCGGCGCCAGCCCAAACCAGGCAATGGCCGCCTCGGCATAGATGGCGCCCAGGTAAGTCCCCAGAATCAGCAGCGGGAAGAAGATGCCGCCCGGTGCGCCGGAGGCAAAGGACAGCAGGGAAAATAGAAATTTGCCCAGCAGCAGTAAAATCAGAATTTTAATGGTGGGGTGCTCTTGCAGCAGCAGGGTCACCATGGTGTGGCCGCCGCCCAGCAGTTGGGGCACGAACAGCCCCAGCACGCCGCTGCAAACGAAAACCAGCATCATACGCACCGGTGCTTTGATCTTGCCGATCCATTTTTGGCCCAACAACATGAGGGCATTGTAGCCCACGCCGGCCAGCCCCAGCACGATTCCTAATAGCAGCAGGATCCAGTAGCTCTTTAACGGAATGTCGGCGGTGGTGTAGTGGAACACCGTGTTTTGACCGAAAAACAGCTTGGAAATATAGTCTGCCGTAATGGTAGACACAATGCCCATGCACAGAATGTTGCCGTCCAGGGTTTTGTGAATCTCCTCCAGGGTGAACATCATGCCCGCCAGCGGGGCGTTAAATGCCGCTGCCAGTCCGGCACCGCCGCCGCAGCTGATCATGCGCAGCTGCGTGGTTTTGTCCGCCTTGGTAACCTTGGCAATCCCTTTGGCCGCCATACCACCCAGCTGAATACTGGGACCTTCGCGCCCCAGACTCAGTCCGCTGAGAATGGACAGGGTGCCGCCGGCGATCTTTGCCAACAGCACTTGCCACCAGGGGGCGTCCAGGTGACCGCGAATTTCCCCGGTGATTTGGGGAATACCGCTGGAGGACGACAGAGGCTGCCATCGCACCAGCCAAGAGACCAGGTAGCCGATCCCCGCCAGTGCCGCTAAGAACAGTGCAATGTACAGCGGCTTGCCGGCAATGGCGGTGAGTACCGCATGGTTGGCGCTTTCCGCTTTGCTCAGCAGGAAGCGGTAGAGAGCGGACACCAAACCGGCAACCACGCCCACTTCCAGCCCTCGCACAATGAGGAAGAAGGTCTCTGTGCGGTGATGTTCGATTTTGCGAAAGGTAGATTTTTCTTTTTTTCTCATAAATTTGCAGGCAAACGCCTATTCCCTTGTCGAAATTTACTAAATAATTATAGCATAAATTCGCCGATTTGCAAAAAAAGTTAAAATTTGGTGTCAACATACAAATCAACCTTGCAAATCGGGGGCTTTCGTATTATCATAATTCTATCATTTTATTTCTGTTTCGACAAGGATTTTAGGATGGAAGCATTAAAAAAGAAAATTCTCGCCGAGGGCGAGGTCTATGAAGGTAATATTCTTAAGGTGGATTGCTTTTTGAACCACCAGATCGACTTTCCGTTTATGAAAGAGGTGGGGCGGGAGTTCCACCGTCTTTATAAGGATGCCGGGGTGAACAAAATTCTCACCATTGAGGCCTCCGGCATTGCCGTGGGCAGCGTGGTAGCGCTGGAGTTCGCCTGCCCCTTGGTCTTTGCCAAAAAGAGCAAGACCAAGAACATTGCCGGCGATGTGTATAAGACCCAGGTGGCGTCCTTTACTCACGGCACCACCTATGATGTGATGGTGTCCAAGCGGTTTTTGACCCCGGAGGATCGGGTGCTGATCGTAGACGACTTCCTGGCGGTGGGCAATGCCCTGCGGGGGCTCATCGACCTGGTGCACCAAAGCGGCGCCACCCTGGTGGGCTGCGGCACCGTGATCGAGAAGGGCTACCAGCACGGCGGCGATCAGCTGCGTGCCGAGGGTGTTCGGGTGGAGTCCCTGGCCATCGTGGAGTCCATGGACCACACCACCGGGCAGATCTGTTTTCGGGATTAAAGTGGTTATAGGCACGCAAGTGCATGTAATAAATAATTACTATAGCGGAGGAAACAAAAATGAGAATGGCAAAGAAACTTGTTGCTGTTGTTCTTGCAGTTGTTTTGGTGGTTTGCGCGTTTGCAGGCTGCTCCAACAGCGGCGGATCAAAGAGCACCGAGAAAAAGGGCGTGAGCGCAGATGTGATTGCGCGTGCGGACATTAAGTCGGATGTGACTGTTCCGAAGGACTTTAAAATCGGTCTGATCTGCCTGCACGATGAGAACTCAACTTATGACAAGAACTTTATTGACGCAATGAAGTCAACGGCTTCCGGCATGGGCCTTAGCGACGAGCAGGTTGTAATCGTAACCAATATCCCTGAGACTGGCTCTGATTGTTACGATGCTGCCGTTGATCTGGCTAAGAACAAGAAGTGCAATGTAATCTTTGCCGATTCATTCGGCCATGAGAGCAATCTGCTGAAGGCTGCAAAGGAATATCCCGATGTGCAGTTTTGCCACGCAACGGGTACATCTGCAAAAACGGCAGGCGTTAAGAACTTCCACAACGCATTTGCCGCTATCTATGAGGGCAGATATGTTGCAGGTGTTGCTGCCGGCATCAAGCTCAATGAGATGATCAAAGAGGGCAAAATCACTGCAGATCAGGCCGTTATCGGTTATGTTGGCGCCTTCACTTATGCAGAGGTTATTTCCGGCATGACTTCCTTCTATCTTGGTGCAAAAAGCGTTTGTCCTTCTGCAACCATGAAGGTTCGTTACACCGGTTCTTGGTATGATCAGGCTTTGGAGCAGGAAGCGGCTACTTCCCTGATTGAGCAGGACAAGTGCGTTCTTATTTCTCAGCACGCAGATTCACTGGGTGCACCCACGGCTTGCGAGCTGAAGGGCGTCCCGAATGTTTCTTACAACGGTTCCACCTATGAAGCAGGCAAAAATACATTCATCGTTTCTTCTGCCATCAACTGGGCACCGTATTTCCAGCTGATCATTGAAAACACGGTGAAGGGCGAAGAAATCCCCACAAACTGGGTTGGCACGATTGCAACGAATTCCGTGGTACTCTCCGGTGTGAACCAGGATGTTGTTGACGGCGAATCCACCGTTGCAGAGCTGAACAAGGTAATTGACCAGCTGAACGCAGGCACATTGCATGTGTTTGATGTGAACAACTTTACAGTAACGGTTGACGCAAAGAACAAATTGAATGCCAACGCAAAGGTTGACGAGAACAAACACCTGACGGAATATATGGCTGACATTGACGGCGACTATGTTGGCGACACCAATGTGGTTCACGACGGCTACTTCGATGAGTCCGGCGACAGCTTCCGTTCTGCTCCGTACTTCGATATCATTATTGATGGTATCACCAATATCAACACGAATTACGGTGGCTGATAATATCAAATAAAACGTAGACGGATACAAGGGGGCTTTTTTAACCCCCTTGTATCTGTATAATCTGCATCATTTGTCGGGAGGGCTACCTTGAACGCATTAGAGCTAAAAAATATTACAAAAACTTTTGGTGCTGTTTATGCAAATAAAAATGTCAGCATTGATGTTAAACAAGGGGAGATTTTATCCATTCTCGGCGAAAACGGCTCGGGTAAAACAACCCTGATGAATATGGTCGCCGGAATTTATTTTCCGGACGAGGGCCAGATCTTTGTTAACGGCAAAGAGGTGGTTATCAAATCACCTAAGGACGCATTTGACAACAAGATCGGTATGATTCACCAGCATTTTAAGCTGGTCGATGTTTTTACAGCTACGGAAAACATTGTTCTTGGAATTGAAAACGAAAAGTTCAACTTAAAGGAATCCAAAAAGAGGGTAAAAGCCATTACCGAAAAATATGGATTCGTTGTGGATTTAAACAAAAAAATATATGAGATGTCTGTGTCGGAAAAACAGACAGTCGAAATCATCAAGGTGTTGTACAGAGGCGCCGATATTCTGATTTTGGACGAACCTACGGCGGTTTTAACACCTCAAGAAACGAGAAAATTATTCGACGTTCTTCGCAAAATGCGCGAGGACGGAAAGTCGATTATCATTATTACCCACAAACTCAATGAGGTTCTTGAAATCTCCGACAGAGTGACCATCCTGCGCAAAGGCGAATTGGTGGGCACGGTGGATACAAAGGACGCAACGGAGCAGTCCCTGACCGAAATGATGGTGGGCCAAAAGATTGAGCTGAATATTCATCGGGACCAGCCGGAGAATGTAAAGGAAAGACTGGTTATTGAAGACCTTTCCGTTATCAAAAAAGACGGCACGGTGGCTCTTGATAATGTGCAGTTTACGGCTTACGGCGGAGAGATTTTGGGCATTGCCGGTATCTCCGGCTGCGGGCAAAAGGAGCTGCTGGAGTCCATCGCCGGCTTGCAAACCGCCACAAAGAAATCAAGTATCTTATATAAGCCCGATGATTTGGGCCCGCAGCAGCTTGTAGGCAAAACACCAAAGGAAATCCGGAATTTGGGTATTGCCCTTTCCTTTGTGCCAGAGGATCGTCTGGGCATGGGTCTGGTCGGCAATATGGATATTGTTGACAATGTGATGCTCCGCTCCTATAAGGAGGGCAAGAGCGCTTTCCTGAACAGAAAAGCGCCTAAGAATAAGGCGGATGACATTATCAACGAATTGGAGGTTGTTACGCCCAGCGCAAACACCCCGGTAAGGCGGCTTTCCGGCGGCAACATTCAAAAGGTGCTTGTGGGTAGAGAAATTGCGCTCCAGCCCAAGGTTCTGATGGTAGCATATCCTGTACGAGGACTGGATATTAACTCTTCTTATACGATCTATAATCTGTTAAACCAGCAAAAGGACGAGGGCGTTGCCGTGATTTTTGTCGGCGAGGATTTGGATGTGCTTTTGCAGCTGTGCGACAGAATCGTTGTGATGTGCTCTGGTAAGGTTACAGGTGTGTTAGACGCAAGAAAAACGACAAAAGAAGAAATAGGATTATTGATGACAAAGACGGGAGGCGCTGATATTGACAAGCAAGACTAAAACAAAAGAACCGCTTATCCGCATTTCTAAGCGCACCGATGTTTCATTCAAGACCGGAATTCTTGTAAGAGCCGTCGCAATTCTCCTGGCGCTGATTGTATGCGGAATTGTTACAAAGATTTTCACAGGGGACGATCCCTTATCCATTTTTAAGACGATCGTGTACGGCGCTTTCGGCGAGGGCAGACTTTTGGTTACCATTCATGAAGTTGCGATTTTGCTTTGCGTCTCCCTTGCAGTCACGCCTGCGTTTCGCATGCGGTTTTGGAATATCGGCGCGGAGGGTCAGGTGCTCATGGGTGCGTTGTCCACAGCCATGTGTATGTTCTATCTTGGCGGCAAGGTGCCGGAGGGCGTACTGATTCTGATTATGACTGTCTGCGCCATTGTTTCTGCGGCCATTTGGGCGGCCATTCCGGCATTTTTCAAGGCGCATTGGGGCACGAATGAAACCTTGTTTACGCTGATGATGAACTATGTTGTTATTCAGCTGATTGAGTATTTCTTAAAGATAGCGGATAAATCCGGCTCTAATGTAGTTGGCCCCGATTTGTTGTCCCACGGTTGGTTCCCACAGATTTTTCATACCAATTATTTGCTGAATATTCTGATTGTGGTAGCCATGACGGTCATTCTTTACATTTACCTGAAATACAGCAAGCACGGCTACGAAATCTCTGTAGTCGGCGAAAGTGAGAATACGGCAAGATATATCGGCATCAATGTAAAGAAGGTTATCATAAGAACCATGGCGTTGTCAGGCGCCATTTGCGGTGTGGCCGGCCTTTTACTTGTTGGCGGTTCATCTCACTCCATCGGCTCCAACCTGGCCGACGGCCGCGGCTTCACAGCCATTATGGTGTCCTGGCTGGCAAAGTTTGACCCCATTGTTATGGTGCTTACCTCCTTGCTTTTGGTGTTCCTGGAAAGAGGCGCCGATGAGGTTTCTTCCAAATTTGGTCTGAATGCTGACTTTTCAGATATTTTAACGGGAATTATTCTTTTCTTTATTATCGGCTGTGAATTCTTCATCAATTACAAGATTCACTTTAGAAGCAAGTCAAAAACTGCAGAGGAGAAGTAATATGGATTTAACGTTTCAATTTATTTCCCGTGCCATAATGCAGGGCACACCTTTGCTTTATGGCGCAACCGGAGAAATTTTAACTGAAAAATCGGGAAATCTGAATTTAGGTATTCCCGGCATTATGTATGTTGGTGCCATATCCGGTGTTATCGGCGGCTTTTTCTACCAAACAAATGCAGCTTATGTCAATTCGTTTTTGGCCGTCCTTATTCCGCTTTTGTCCAGCATCTTGGGTTCCTTATTGGTTTCGCTGCTTTACTGCTTTTTGACGGTAACCCTTCGTGCAAACCAAAATGTAACCGGTCTGGCCATTACCACCTTCGGCGTTGGTTTTGGTAATTTCTTCGGCGGCTCACTGATCAAGGTTTTGAAAAGCGATGTGCCATATCTTGCCTTGGGCGAAATTGCCGGCGCTTATAAGACTGAGCTGCCTTTTGCCGCCAATATGAGCGCTTTTGGCAAAATGTTTTTCTCCTATGGCTTTATGGTTTATCTGGCGATTATTATTGCACTGATCAGCGATTTTGTTTTAAGAAAAACGAAGGTGGGCCTGCAGCTGCGCGCCGTTGGCGAAAATCCTGCAACGGCTGATGCCGCCGGCATCAATGTGAATGCGTATAAGTATGCGGCAACCTGTATCGGCGGTGTGATCTCCGGTTTGGGTGGTTTGTATTATGTGATGGATTACAGCAACGGCATTTGGTCAAATAACGGCTTTGGCGACAGAGGCTGGCTGGCGATCGCAATTGTTATTTTTGCAATCTGGAAGCCGGGTCTGTCCATTTTAGGCTCTTATGTTTTTGGCGCACTTTATATTTTGTCCAACTATATAAGCGTGCCGATGACCTATATTCCGATTATTCAAATGCTGCCCTATGTGGTAACGATTATTGTTCTTATCATTGTGAGCGCCAGAAAGAAGAAAGAAAATCAGGGACCGGCCGCCCTTGGTCTGTCCTATTTCCGGGAGGAACGCTGATGCACGAGAATATTGAACGGGTGCTGGTGTCTGAAGAAGAGCTGCACCAAATCAATGCCCGTCTGGGCGCCCAGATTACTCGGGACTACGCCGGCAAAAATCTGTTGGTGGTGGGTATTTTGAAAGGCTCCGTGCTGTTTATGGCGGACCTGATCCGTGAGATACAGCTGCCCTGTAAGCTGGACTTTTTAGCCGTGTCCAGCTACGGCGGCGACACCCGCTCCAGCGGCGTGGTCAAGATTGTGAAGGACATTGATATTGAATTGGAGGACTACGATGTGCTGCTGGTGGAGGATATTCTGGACAGCGGGCGCACCCTCTCCTATGTTTGCGATATGCTGCGTACCCGCCACCCGGCCAGCATTCGCGTGGCCACCCTGCTGGATAAACCGGAGCGCCGCGTGGTAGACTTAAAGGCGGATTATGTGGGCACCAGTGTGCCGGACGAGTTTGTGGTGGGCTACGGCCTGGATTTTGACCAGCGCTACCGCAACTTGCCGTATATCGGTCAGTTGAAACGCTCTGTTTACGAAAAATAATTTATTATATTTTTAGGAGGAACCGCAATGGACAGAAAAGTAGTCATTATGGATCACCCGCTGATCCAGCACAAGTTGAGCATTCTGCGTGATGTGGACACCAGCACTATGGAGTTCCGTGAGCTGGTCAACGAGATCGCCATGCTGATGATGTATGACGCCACCCGTGATCTGCCTCTGGAGGACAAGCAGGTGACCACCCCCTGCGGCGTGGCCGACTGTAAGGTGCTTGCCGGCCGTAAGCTGGCGTTTGTGCCCATTCTCCGTGCCGGTCTGGGTATGGTAGACGGTGCTTTGCGCCTGGTGCCCGCCGCTCGTGTGGGTCACATCGGTCTGTATCGTAACGAGGAGACTCTGGAGCCGGTAGAGTATTACTGCAAGCTGCCGGGCGACATCGGTCAGCGAGATGTGTTTGTACTGGATCCCATGCTGGCAACCGGCGGCAGCGCCATTGATGCCATCGGCCAGATCAAAAAGCGTCACCCCCGCAGTGTAAAGTTCCTGTGCATTATCGCTGCGCCGGAGGGTCTGGAGGCCCTGAAGAAGGCGCATCCGGATGTGGATATTTTCTGCGCAGGTATGGATGATCATCTGAACGAGAACGGCTACATTGTTCCCGGTTTGGGCGATGCCGGCGACCGTATCTTCGGCACCAAATAAGAAGTGATCTGTTGAAAAGAAGGGAATTTAATTTCTATGTCAAAAAACAAAGTCGATTTTTCTAAGGGCATTTACGATGCACGCCAGCTGGGTACGCCGCGGATGCTGCTGCTGGGCTTCCAGCACATGTTTGCTATGTTCGGCGCCACCGTGCTGGTGCCGTTGATTACCGGGTTGGATATTGCCACCACCTTGCTGATGGCCGGTCTGGGTACCCTGCTGTTCCATGTGTTCACCAAATTTAAGGTGCCTGCTTTCCTGGGCAGCTCCTTTGCTTTCTTGGGCGGTTATGCCACGGTAGCACCCAAACTGCCGGACGCCAACGGCGAGCTGACCATTGCCAACACGGAAATGCTGCCCTATGCCTGCGTAGGCGTGGCTTGCGCCGGTTTGCTGTATCTGGTGTTGGCTACCATCATCAAGATTATTGGTATCAATAAGGTGATGCGTTTCTTCCCGCCGGTTGTAACCGGCCCCATCATTGTGGCTATCGGTTTGGGCCTGGCACCCACCGCTATTTCCAACTGCAAAAATAACTGGTGGCTGGCACTGATTGCTTTGGGTATTGTGATCGTGGTGAATGTGTTCGGTAAGGGCATGGCCAAGATCATTCCCATTCTCATTGGTATTCTCGGCGCCTATGCAGTGGCCGGTATCGTCGGTAACGGCTTTGGCGTAGAAAGCTTTGCTATTGACTTTTCTTCTGTTAAGGAAGCGGCCTGGGTGGGTCTGCCCATTCACTGGAGCTCTACCGTGTTCGGCGGTGTGCATGATACCGGTAAGGCCGTAACTGCCATCATTGCCATTATGCCTATCGCACTGGCAACCATGATGGAGCACATCGGTGATATTTCCGCCATCGGTGCCACCTGCGGCAAGAATTATATTGCCGATCCCGGTCTGCACCGTTCTTTGGCCGGTGACGGCTTGGCAACGACCATGTCTGCGTTGTTCGGCGGCCCCGCCAATACCACTTACGGTGAGAACACCGGCGTGCTGGCGCTGTCTAAAGTGTATGACCCCAGAGTCATTCGTATCGCTGCGTACTTCGCCATTCTGTTCTCCTTCTCTCCCAAGTTTGCTGCGCTGATTGACTCTATGCCCGCAGCCATCGTTGGCGGTATCTCCTTTGTGCTGTACGGCATGATCTCCGCCATCGGTATCCGTAATGTGGTAGAGAATAAGGTGGACTTCTCCAAGCCGAGAAACACCATCATCGCCGCTGTAATCCTGGTGTGCGCACTGGGCTTGGGCGACGGTGTAAGCTTCCATATCGGGCAGTTCGACATTAACCTGTCTGCGCTGGCTGTGGCTGCGCTGGCCGGTATTATCCTGAACGCCATCTTCCCCGGCAAGGACTACGACTTCTCCAAGCAGTCCGTTGCGGATGTAAAGTCCACTAAGGACAATAAGGCAGAGGCCAAGGCTGAGTAAGCCAAATCAAAATTGCAAAGGCACACGCGGATCGGCGTGTGCCTTTTTGTATGCTTAGAGGGGGGCAAGGCGCCCATTCTGTGCCTTTTGGTGCCACTGCATTGGATTTTGTGCCGCCGGGTGGGCGGCGCTTGCAATCCGTCCGGGGGTTCGGTATAATAGAGAAAAGTGCGTAAAGGAGTGTTTGGAATGAACGGTGTGGCTGTCATTGACCGGGTGACCATTGATTGTATTTTCTCCGGCATGGCCGGGTTCCCGGGAGCGGGGGAGGAGCTTTATACGGATCGGTTCTCCATGACCCTGGGCGGGGGTGCCTGCGTGACCCCGGTGCGGCTGGGGAATATGGGCGTCCCGGTGCGGTACGGCACCTTTTTGGGTCAGGGCTTGCTCAGCAAAACGGCGGAGACCCTGTTGCAAAAGTACAAGGTGCAGAACCTGCACAATTTTTATGACGGCGACGGGGAGCCGGTGATCTTCAGTTCCGTGTTCTCTTTTCCCTCCGATCGGTCCATTATGACCTTTGACGCTGGGCTAGGCGAGAATTTGCTTACGGACGCCCAGGTGTATGACTTTCTCCACGGAGCGGATGTGTGCTTTGCGCCTCGGCGGCCGGATGTAGTGAAGAAATTGGCCCGGGAGGGCACCAAGATCGTGTACGATACCCACTGGGAGGAGGGCCAGACCCTGGAGGACCACCTGCCCATTTTGCGGTTGGCGGATTTCTTTACCCCCAATGACAAAGAGGCCATGCTCCTAACCGGCACGGACAGCCCCCAGGCGGCGCTGGACGCCTTGTGCAACTACACCGCCCAGCCCATTGTTAAGGTGGGCAAGGACGGCTGTATTACCCGCATTCACGGCAAGACGGAGCACTTCCCGGCAGGGGAGGCCACGCCGGTGGATAAGACCGGGGCAGGGGATAATTTCCTGGCCGGGCTGGTGTTTGGCGTGTACCACGGCTGCTCTGTGGCAGAGTGCATTCAGCTGGCCAATATTGCCGGCGGCAAGTCTACGGAGACCTTTGGTTGCTATGACGCGCCTTACGATCTGCGCACGGAGCTGAAAGTGCTGCGCCGGGAGGGGTAAAAGCCAATTCAACAATATAGAAATGAAAAAGAGCAAGTCTGTTTGACTTGCTCTTTTTGCGGCCAAATCAACGCTTTTGGCACAAGCGGTCATTCCGATCTTCTCTATTTGAAATAACGGACAAAAACCCCCGCCTTGCACCGGGCAAAGCAGGGGCTAAACAGATCAAAATCCGGTCAAACTGCCTTGAAATATAAACAGCAGAATGGCAAGCATGATGAGAATAAGGCCGATGGTGATTCCGCCGTACAGTATGATTTGCCATTATGTGTTGCCAAGCAATAGATCGAGTTGAGTAAGTGCTTGAGTATTTTTTCGTTTCTTATCCGAATGTTTCCATCTGCGATTATACCGATTTGAATTATACAATGGCTGAAAGTGTTTTTCAAATCCTCTTTCATAAAAGACCGTGTGCGTCAGAAATGTACATTTTGTTGATTTGAGCGAGGCTTTCCGCTGCAAAAAGAAAGCCCGGAAAGCTTGGGGGCTGCCGGGCTTTTGGCGGAGTGGGTGGGATTTGAACCCACGGGCGAACGAATCGCACGATGGATTTCGAGTCCATGCCGTTATGACCTCTTCGGTACCACTCCGTATTTTGTTTTGCTGTACAATAGTAGCATTCCGGGGCGGATTTGTCAATTCTCTTTTGTGCAAAATAGGCGCATTTTTGCGAATTTGGCGGCGGAATTTTGGCGGCTATCGGGTGGGCGGCGCCGGGGAGCGGTTGCGCCGGGGGCGCGGGTATGGTAAAATAAAAGTAGTTTTAGATGGGAGCGCAAGGTATGATTGCAATTATTGACTACGGCGCCGGGAATTTGTCCAGCGTGCAAAAGGCGCTGAACTTTCTGGGCGCAGACAATCGTATTACTGCCGATCCGGCAGAGATTCTGGCGGCAGATCGGGTGATCCTGCCCGGGGTAGGCGCCTTTGGCGACGCTATGGCTGCCATGCGCAGTCGCGGGTTGGTAGACACGGTGCGGGCGGCGGCAGATGGCAGCCGACCGTTTTTGGGTATTTGCCTGGGGCTGCAACTGCTGTTTGCCGAGAGCGAAGAAAGCCCCGGCGTTGCGGGTCTGGGTATCTTTGACGGGCGCATTCGCCGCATTCCCGGTGGGCCGGGACTGAAGGTGCCCCACATCGGCTGGAACGATGTGCAGCTGACGCAAACAAACGGCATTTTTCGCGGTGTTGCCCAGAATAGCTACTTCTACTTTGTTCATTCCTTTTATTTGGACGGTGCTAAGCCGGAAGAAGTGGCCGGTGTGACCCGGTACGGCGTACCCATTCAGTGCGCGGTGCAGCGGGGTAAGGTGGCTGCCACGCAGTTCCACCCGGAAAAGAGCGGTGCAGCGGGCTTGCAGCTGCTGAAGAATTTTATCAGCGGGGAGGAAGAATAAGGTGTATGCAAAGCGAATTATTCCCTGTCTGGATGTAAAGAACGGCCGAGTGGTCAAGGGTGTTTCTTTTGTAGATCTGGTAGATGCCGGGGATCCGGTGGCCTGCGCGGCGGCTTATGACGCCCAGGGGGCGGACGAGCTGGTGTTGTTGGATATTACCGCCACCCACGAGGGGCGGGGCACCATGACAGAGATCGTGCGCCGTGTGGCGGAAACCGTGTTCATTCCCTTCACCGTTGGCGGCGGCATTGCCAGCGTGGAGGATTTTACCCGGCTGCTGCGTGCCGGGGCGGACAAAATTTCTGTCAATTCTGCGGCGGTGCGGGATCCGGAGCTGATCAGTAAGGCCTCGGCAAAGTTCGGCGCCCAGTGTGTGGTATGCGCTATTGACGCCAAGCGCCGGGATCAGGGATGGGAAGTGTACTTAAACGGCGGGCGTATTCCCACTGGGCTGGATGCTGTGGCTTGGGCCAAAGAAGCGGAGCGCCGCGGTGCGGGCGAAATTCTCCTGACCTCTATGGACTGCGACGGTCAAAAGACCGGCTACGACTTGGAGCTGACTCGGGCGGTCAGCGAGGCCGTGGGCGTGCCGGTGATTGCCAGCGGCGGCGCAGGCAAGGCGAAGCACTTTTTAGACGCCTTTACCGACGGTAAGGCAGACGCGGTGCTGGCCGCCAGCCTGTTCCACTTTAACGAACTGCCGATCCCGGAGTTGAAAGCGTATTTGAACGCCAAGGGCGTGCCGGTACGGTTATAAAGAAGATACAGTCCGGGCGTGCGCTTTTGCAAAGTGCACGCCCGCTTTTTGCCTGTTGCGCCCCGGGCGCAAAAATGGTACAATGTTTGTAGAAAAACAGCGAGAACGGAGAGACAAAATGGCAATGGAGACAGAACAGACAACAGACGGCCTGGTGATCGGGCGCAACGCGGTGGCAGAGCTGCTGGCCGGTGGCCGCGAGATTGAGCATGTGCTGGTGGCAAACGGCGAGCGTACCGGCTCCATTGTGCCACTGGTAGCTAAGTGCAAAAAGCAGGGCGTGGTGGTCAAGTATGTGGACCGGCGAAAGCTGGACGCCATGTGTAATCACGCCAATCATCAGGGCATTGTGGCAGTGGCGTCTGCCCACGATTATGTACCGCTGGAGACCATTTTGGACCGGGCGGAAGAAAAGGGCGAGGCGCCTTTTTTGGTGCTGTGCGATGGAATTGAGGACGGTCATAATCTGGGAGCCATTATCCGCTCCGCAGAGGCCGGCGGCGCGCACGGGGTGGTGATCCCCAAGCGGCGCAGCGTGGGGCTGAACTACACGGTGGCTAAGACCGCCTGCGGTGCACTGGAGTACCTGCCGGTGGCTCGGGTCAGTAACCTGAATCAAACCATTGAACTGCTGAAAAAGCGGGGCGTTTGGGTGTATGCGGCGGATATGGACGGCACGCCCTGGTGCCAAACGAATTTTGACGGCGGTGTGGCGCTGGTGATCGGCAGCGAAGGCAGCGGCGTCAGCGCTTTGGTGAAGAAGAATTGCGACGCAGTGGTCAGTCTGCCCATGCAGGGCAAGGTCAACTCTCTGAACGCCTCTGTGGCGGCAGGCATTTTGATATATGAAGTGACCCGGCAGCGCCTGGGGCTGATTGGAAAGTGAGCGTATGAGCGAGAATTTAACCATAGATGAGATCCTGCGCCAGGCGGAAGAGATACGCAAAAAAACCGCACGCAAGGCGGAGGCGGCTATCGACAAGATCCACGCTACCCAAACGCCGCTGGAGCCGCAGCCGAAAGAACCGACGGTTACGGCGGCACCC
>FR885381.1:73426-80947 GCA_000436335.1 Clostridium sp. CAG:217 | reverse complement strand
GACGGTTACGGCGGCACCCGGCGTAGACGATAAGACCCGGGTGACAGCGCCGGTGACGGACAAAACGCAAGTGCGCCCGGCTGTGGACGACAAGACCCGGGTAGGCACCCCGGTGATCCCGGCAGCGCCTTCGGCTACCGCCAAAACCACGGCGGTGCCCCCGGTGGGAGACAAGACCCGCCCGGTACGCCTGACGGAAAAGACCGGCGTGGTGCCTAATTTGGGCAGCAAGCGCAGCTTCTTCGGCACCACCGGCAGCGAGCGGGTGTATTCCAAAGAGCCGCCGGAGATCATAGAAAAACCGGCCACCATCAAAAGCCGATCCAAGTTTGACAAAACCTCCGATCTGCAGGAGATCCCCACCATTTTGGCGGTGGAGGAACTGGAGCACACCCGTATTTTGGGCCAAAATCCGCCTACGCCCCGGCAAGAGGAGCCGGAGACGGAAGCGGTGGAGGAGAGCGCCCAAATTCGCTTGGAAGGCTTTGACGACCAGATCGAGAATGTGCCCAATATTGATGAGAATGTGGCGGAGCGGATCTTAGAGGAGCGCCGCCGGGACAAGGTCAACAAATTCCGCCTGTTTGCCCCGGAGGAGGGGCAGGCCCAGGAGGGGCCGCGGCGCATTGTCAAGAGTGATTTTCGCAACGCAGACGAGCGCACCGCCATTTTGGAACGCCTGTTTGCCCAAAAGACCGCTGTGCAGACCGGTATTGTATTTACCGTGCTGTCCGGGGGGCTGTTGCTCTTCGTGACCCTGCTGCGGGATACGGCATATCTGCCGTCCTTTTTGGCGTCCAATACTGCATACTTTATTGCGGTGCTGGTGTTGTACGGTGTGGTGCTGGCGGCCAATATTCCCAATCTGATACAGGGCTTTTCCTTTAAGAACGGCGTGCGCTACGACTTTCCCATTGTCGTGGCGGCCATTCTCGTTGCCGCCCATACGGTACTGCTGTATTTGAACCCGGATCTGCTGGTAGACGGCGGTGCGATCCTGCCCAGTGCGGTGACCTTGTCGTTGTTTCTAAGCGGTATGGGTCGCCGGGCGCTGCTGATCCGGTTGATCGAGAATTTTGAGTTTATCACGGACGGGCAGGAGAAGTACACGGTAGAGACCATTCGCAATGTGGTGGACGCCACCATTATCAGCCGCGGACTGCTTCAGGGCGACCCGGTGCTCAAGAGCAGCGTGCGCACGGACTTTCCCACGGATTATTTAGAGATCGGGTGCAGCAAGGACCCGGCGGATCGGATCGCCGCTACCACCGGCTGCATTATGCTGGGGCTTAGCGGCGCGTTGCTGGTGGCGGTGTCCCTGCTGACCAAGAATTGGGGCATGGGCGTGAACGCCGGTGCCTGCGCCCTTTGTATTTCCCTGCCGGCGGTGTCGTTGCTGGCCAGTAATACAACGGTGCAGGGCGTATCCCGGGCGCTGGCTAAGCGCAAGGCCATGGTCAACGGTTTTGCCGGTGCCGGTACGGTGAATGATGCCGGGGCGTTGGTGATGGAGGCCAACGATCTGTTTGGACCCAAAAGCTGCTCCCTTCATGGAGTAAAGCTGTTTAACGGTGCCAAGATCGACGATGTGATTTTGCAGACCGCCGCGGTGATCATTAAGACGAAAAGCCCGCTGGCGTATGTGTTTGACGATGCGATCGTAGGCAAGCAGTCCATTTTGCCGGAGGTAGACGGGGTGCTGTATGAGGACAAAATGGGCACCTCCGCCTGGATTTATAAAAAGAAAATTTTGGTAGGCAATCGAGATTTGCTGATCAATCACGATATTGCGGTGCCCAAGCAGGCGTACGAGGAGAAATACACCCGCAAAGGGCGCAAGGCGCTGTATTTGGCAGTGGCCGGCAAAATCATGGCCATGTTTATCGTCAGCTATTCCGGCAATACTAAGATGGAGCACGCACTGAAGAAACTTGAAAAAAGCGGCATGACCATTTTACTCCACAGCTGCGATCCGTATATCAATGAGGACAGCGTGGCAGAGCTGTTCCACTTGCCGGCCGGGTATGTGCGGGTGATGAATTCCGCCAGCGGTCGGGTGTTTGAGAAGTACAGCGACCTGCATGTGGAGAAGTCGCCGGCAGACGCGGTGCACGACGGCTCGGCTCTTGGCTTTATCAGCGTGATGCGCGGAGCGGAGACTTTAGAGGATATGCAGACCGTCCTGGCAGTGCTGATCTCCTTTGGCTGTGTCATCGGCTTTGCCGTGGTAGCGCTTCTGGCGGTGATTGGCGGTTACAGTCAGCTGACCACACTGAATATTTTGATTTTCCAAGGGGTATGGAGCCTGTTTGTGCTGCTGATCACGCGACTCAAACGGCTGGATATTTAAACATTTTTAGGAGGAATACAGTTATGAATTTAGAAGGCACCAAGACGCAGGCCAACCTGATGGCGGCATTTGCCGGCGAGAGCGAGGCCCGCAACAAGTACACGTATTATGCTTCTAAGGCCAAGAAAGACGGCTTTGTGCAGATCTCGCAGTTGTTTACCGAGACGGCCAACAACGAGAAGGAACACGCCAAGATTTGGTTTAAGCTGCTGCACAACGGTTCTGTGCCGGACACAGCCACCAATTTGCAGGACGCTGCCACCGGAGAGAACTACGAGTGGACGGAGATGTATCCCCAGTTTGCCCGTGAGGCACGGGAGGAGGGCTTTGAGGAGATTGCCCGCCTGTTTGAGGCCGTGGCTAAGATCGAGCAGGAGCACGAGCAGCGGTATTTGAAGTTGCTGGAGAATGTGGAGCAGGGCTTGGTGTTCAGCCGGGATGGCGACCGGATTTGGAAGTGTTCCAATTGCGGCCACATCGTGGTGGGTAAGTCCGCACCGGAGGTGTGCCCTGTATGTGCACATCCCAAGGCCTATTTTGAACTGAAAGCGGAGAATTATTGATTCCTGCCCATATCAAAAGGCGTGACCCATTTCGGGCCACGCCTTTTTTGTATGTACCGGGGCGGCAGATTGCCACAAGGTATAAAAAATCCCCTCAAAGCCGGGGCCTTGGGGGGAATATCGGCTTATTCGATTGGGGCCAGGTTTTTCAGGCTCAGGTCCAGAATGGGAGCGGAGTGGGTGAGGGCACCGCAGGAGACAAAGTCTACGCCGGTTTCGGCGATCTCTCTCAGCCGGGCCTTGGTCACATTGCCGCTGCACTCGGTCTGGGCACGGCCGTCAATGATTTGGAGCGCCTGTTTCATGGTGGCGGTGTCCATATTGTCCAGCATAATAATATCCGCGCCGGCGTCTACTGCCTCTTGCACCTGATCTAATGTCTCCGTCTCAATCTCGATCTTGCGCACAAAGGGAGCGTAGGCCTTAGCCATTTGAATGGCTTTGGTGACGCTGCCGGCGGCGCCGATGTGGTTGTCCTTGAGCAGTACCCCGTCGGACAAATTGTAACGGTGGTTGGTAGCGCCGCCTACCTTAACGGCGTACTTCTCAAAGGGGCGCATATTGGGTGTGGTCTTGCGGGTGTCTAGCAGCACGGTATCGTAGCCTGTCAGCTCGTCCATATATTCTCTGGTGATGGTGGCAATGCCGCTCATACGCTGGAGGTAGTTCAGCGCCGTGCGCTCGCCGGAGAGAATGGCCTTAATGTCGCCATACAGGGTGCCCAGCAGCTGGCCCTTTTGCACCCGGTCGCCGTCCTGCACCGCGCAGTCAAAGCGGGCGGTATCGTCCAACAGACGGAAGGTGCGGAAAAACACATCCAGCCCGCAGATCACGCCGTCGTCCTTACAGATCAGCTGCGCGCTGCCCTGCTTGTTCACCGGCATCACCGCGTTGGTGGACACATCCTCGTCGTTAATATCCTCTTTTAAGGTGCGCAGAATGTAATCATCAACGCATATTTTCATCGTTACACCATTTATCATAGAAAGCCTTGTCCTTTCGCTTAATTTCACCTAAAATCAGGTCCTTGAATTCCTTTTGCCGTCCGGCCTTGTCCGGATAAGACGCCAGGTCGATCTGGGGATCAAAGGCAGGCTTCTCCTCCTTGTCCTTGGCGATCAAATCCGCTGCCCGCTTGGCAAAGACCATGCTCTCCAGCAGGCTGTTGCTGGCCAGTCGGTTCTTGCCGTGCACCCCGTTGCAGGCGGTTTCGCCGGCGGCGTACAAGTGGCGCATGGAGGTGCAGCCATTAATATCCGTCTGAATCCCGCCCATCATGTAGTGCTGGGCCGGGGTCACAGGGACCTTGTCTTTGGTCATATCGTAACCCTCGTCCATGCAGGCCTCAAAAATGTTGGGAAAGCGCTTGTGGGCCTCCTCGCTGGTCATATTGGGCAGGGTCAGGTACACATGGTCGGTGCCGAATTTCTTTTCTTCTTTGACAATGGCCTCGGTCACTACATCCCGGGGCTGTAGCTCGTCGGTAAAGCGCTCGCCGTTCTCGTTAAGCAGAATAGCGCCCTCGCCCCGCACGGATTCGCTGATGAGAAAGCGGCGCCCGCTCTTTTTACTGTACAGGGTGGTGGGGTGGATCTGAATATAGCTCATATCCTGCAAGGCGACACCGTGCTTGATAGCCAGTGCAAAGCTGTCGCCGGTAATGTGGGGATAGTTGGTAGAGCTCTTAAACAGCCCGCCGATGCCGCCGGTTGCCAGGATAATGTCCTGGGCCAAAATGCAACCCCGCTCGCCAAACTCATCCTCGCACACAATGCCGTAGCAAGTGTTGTCCCTCTCGATCAGGTCGATCATAGTGGTTTGCGGAATAAAAGTTATGTTGCGTCGGTTCTTGGCAATGGACAGCAGGGTGGTAGTGATCTCCTTGCCGGTCTCGTCCTTGTGGTGGAGAATGCGGTTGTTGCGGTGGGCGCCCTCACGGGTGTAGTCAAAGTCGCCGTCTTTTTTGGTGTCAAAGTCCGCGCCCAGCTTAATCAGCGTGCCGATCACATCCGGCGAACTTTCGATCATGACCCGCACAGACTCCGGGTTGTTCTCATAATGACCAGCCTTCATAGTGTCTTCATAAAAGCACTTAAAGTCGTCCAGACTCTTCAGCACGCATACGCCGCCCTGGGCCAGGTAAGAGTCGCACTCTTTCAGATCCTCTTTGGTGATCATTAAAATCTTCTTGCTTTCCGGCAGGCAGAGGGCTGCAAACAGGCCCGCCACGCCGCTGCCGACGATCACAATGTCTGTGTGAATGTAACTTCTGTGTTTCATAGTGATTTTTGCCGCTTTTTCGTTGCCAGCGGCTCCTTCTTTCTGGAATTTGTATAACTGTTTTCTTTTTTTAGCTATACTTATTCCAATATATAACGAACAGCGCTATTTGTCAAGATTGAACTTGCTTTTCATCTGTGATAAAATACAGATGTAACCCATGTTGACACCTGTCACCTATTTTACACATCTTTAACAAAAACGGTATCTGTTCTTTACCAAAAGGGTATATGCTTATGAATGTGTACGATTTTGATAATACCATCTACGACGGCGAGACGCTGGTAGACTTTATCCTCTACTATGTGCGCACAGACCCACGGATTTGGCGCTATGTGCCAAAACTGCTGGTGATCGCCTTTAAGGATGCCTTTCACCTGTTTACCGTGGCCCAAGCGCTGGAGGCGTATGCATCCTTCCTGGAAGGATATTATGTTAAGGTAGAGCACATTGAGGAAGATGTGGTGAAGTTTTGGGACAGCCACATGCACAAGATTAAGCCCTGGTACGCCAAGGTACAGCGGGAGGACGATATTATTGTCAGCGGCACCACGGACTTTTTGCTGGACGAGGTGATGCGCCGGCTGGGGGTCAAGCACTATGTTGGCTCCTCTATTGATAAAAACACCGGCAAGTTCATTCGCCTGTGTTTTTTGGACAACAAGGTGAAAATTTTTCGTGAGTTGTACCCGAATGCGCATATTGACAACTTCTATACCGACTCCATGAATGATAAACCGATGATGGACCTTGCCGATCATGTGTTCTTTGTGCGAGGCGATAAAATTGAACAAATTAAATAATCCTCGGTATTTGCCGGGAACGGAGGTGATGGGGCGGCGCCGTGGCGTCTGCCTGTAAAAATGAACAAGATCAAATCATTCCTCGATCGAAAGATCGTGACCAAAGATGTGGGGGAGGAAACCTACATTACCTGGCGAGAGGCGCTGTCCTATGCCATGGGTCGTGGCGCCCAGGGTATGAGCACCTCCATGACCGCCTCAAAGTATGTAAACTTCTTTATTACCGATGTGTTGCATATTAAGGCGCGCCATGCCTCTAATATTCGCCTGTACTGCGGTATTTTTGACGCCATCAATGACCCGATCATGGGCGTGATTGTAGATAAGACCCGCACCAAGTACGGCAAAATGCGGCCGTATATCAAGTTTGCGCCGTACTTCGTGTCGTTGTTTATGCTGCTGTTTTTTATTGGCAACGACAGCCTGTCTTATGGGGCAAAGATTGCCCTGACGGTGTTTGCCTTTGTAGGGCTGGATGTGACCTACACCGCCTTTGATGTGCCTATGGGGGCGTTGGCGTTCAGTATGACGCCAAACGGCACGGAACGCACAAAGCTTTACGGTGTTGCCTCCATCGGGCGTATGATCCTGGGGGCTATTCCTGCCGGGCTGGTGGCCTTTGCCGCCTGGCTGCCGTACTTTAACCAGAATTTGGACAAGGCGTATCTGGCAGCCGCTGTCTTTTCCGCGTTCTTTATTATTCTTTTTACCCGTTTTACCTTTAAGAACACCACAGAGCGGTTGGAGCACCACGAGGAGGCTCCCAGCTTAAAAGAATGCTTGCACCTGCTGGCAACCAATCGGCCGCTGCTGATGCTCTTTCTGGGCAATATTTTCTTTGTGATCATCAAGGTGTCCGAGCAGGCGTCCTTCTACTTTGCCTATGACGCGTTGTTTAACGCCAAGTATAACGGCTTTTTGGACATTGCCAAGGCACCCGGCTCGTTTTTGGCAGGTATCTTTGTACCCATTATTATTGAGCGGCTGGGCCGCAAGGCGGACTCTAAGAAGTTTTACCAGGTGTGCTGCGTGATGGGTATTGTGCTCAACGGTCTGTTTGCCCTGTGCACCTATAACGGCATTATGAACAAGGGTGCCGGTCAGTCCGTGTCCCTGCTTACCGGATTGATGGTCATTGTCTTTTCTGCCGTGGTTACTTTCCCGCTGGAGTTTAAGAACCTGATGCAAAAAGAAATGGAAGCGGAGACGGTGGACTATGTGGAGTGGAAAACCGGCAAGCGGGTAGAGGGCACCATGCTGTCCATTATGAGCTTTACCGGCAAGCTGGAGGGTACGCTGTCCTCCTTTATCTGCTTGCAGGTACTGGCCCGCACCGGCTATGTGGAGCACACCACCGATGTGTCCACCTTACAGAACCATTCCACTCTGCTGGGGCTGTTCCTGATGACCACCGTGTTCCCCATGGTGGGCTATGCGCTGATGCTCATTCCCATGCACTTTTATAACATTACCGGTGACAGCCACCGCCGGATGATTAAGGACATTATGGCTCGCCGTGCCCAGG
>FR885381.1:44902-73403 GCA_000436335.1 Clostridium sp. CAG:217 | reverse complement strand
CAGGCAGGCGAGGCAGCAGCCCAGGAGGCTGTGGCGGCAGAGGCCAAAGAGGGCTAAACAGACGGGGAAGTCAGATGTACAAATTCACCTTTCTTGCAGATTTACATTATTATTCCAAGACTTTGGGCACTTCCGGCCGGGCGTATGAACTGCGCAGCGGCTCGGACCAAAAGTGCCTGGCAGAGAGCGGCGCCATAATTGACGCCGCTTTTGACCATTTGGCCCGGTCGGACACCCAGGCGGTGCTGCTGGCGGGAGATTTGACCAATGACGGTGAAATGGTGTGCCACCGGGAGCTGCGGGAGAAGCTGTACGCCTTGGCAGAGAAAAAGCCGGTGTACCTGATCACCAACACCCACGACTGGTGCTGTGACGGCAACCCGCGGCGCTTTACCGGTGCTCGAGTCACCCATGATGTGCCCACCATGCCCCACACGGGGATTCACGATTTCTATTACGATTTCGGCGGGCGGCAGGCCATTGCCGAGTACCGCACCCATTTGGGAATCAGCTCTTATGTGATCCCTTTGGCAGAGAAAATTTGGCTGCTGGCGCTGTGTGACGACCAAAACGGTCGTGGCAAGGCCGGTTATACGGAACCGCATTTTCAGTGGATTGAGGAACAGCTGCGCCGCGCCAAGAAACAGCGCTGTTTGGTGCTGGGTATGCAGCACCATTTGCTGCTGCCTCACGTGCACCCGCTGCTTACCGGCGGCTGCTGCGTAGGGGACCGGGAGGCGGTGACCGCCCGGCTGGCAGATGCAGGGCTGCGCTATATGTTTGTGGGTCACAGCCATTTGCAGCGTACGGATCGCTACCGCTCTCCGGCTGGAAACGAATTGACCGAGGTGAATGTCGGCGCTCTGTCCGGCTACCCGGTGCCTATGGTACAGGTGACGGTGACGGATGATTTGCAGGTGCAAATGCAGGTGGAGCACCTGGCGACTTTTGACTGGTACGGCCGCCCGGTGGACGCGGTGGCTTACACCCGGGACCATGCTTGCAATTTGCTGCGGCGGCTGCTGTCTGCCGGGTCCCCGGCGGATTTTGCCCAGAAGCTGGACGCCTTGCAGCTGCCCGGGCGCAAGCTGCTGCCTCTGTATCCATTGGTAAAGCCGTTGTTTCGTTTGCTGCGCACCGGCACGGTGAGGGACTTGCAACGAACGCTGCGGCGTTTAGGGCTGGGTCGGTATGTGGACGCCCGGGCAGCGGCAGAACTGGCGGATCGGCCGATTTTGCCCTATTTGGAGTGGATCCTGCTGCAATTTATGGACGGCTCTGCCCATCCGGTGGGCAGGGATAGCGCTGCTTACCGGTTGGTGCTGTCTGTCATAGAGATTCCCGCCCATTTGCTGCCGGGCAATATGGATATGAAAAAGCTGATCTTTGCCTGCGATGCTATTTTAACCGGCGGTGCCGGCGATCACCAGCAGTCGATTTTATAAGTGCCTTTGGCGCTCTGCCGTTTTTTACCGCGGCAGGGCGCTTTTTTTGTCTTGCTGAAGCGGAAAACGACCGCTTGCCCCCTTGACAAGCGGCGGCCTTTATGTTACCCTTTTGTTACCTAATGAGGGCGCAAGATTTTGCGCTGTTTCAACGAATTTTGCCGTTTTAACAAGATGTGGTAGATGATTTTTACAGGCGTTACAGATATGGCCTTTTTGTAAAAGTTACATTTTGGATAAAATACGGTGCTTTTTGTTTCTATTCTTTACGGATTTTGTTATAATATCTGCAATGAATTGGAACTTATAAAGATTTTAGTTTTTGCAAACATTACTTTTGGATAGAGATATAAAGAGGTGGACACCTTTTGGATAATTTTATAATTGAAGGCGGTCACGAGCTGTTTGGCGAGGTGAATATCAGCGGCGCCAAGAACGCAGCTGTGGCCATTATTCCTGCGGCCATTTTAGCGGACGACGTGGTGCGGATTGAAAACATTCCCGCCATTAGCGATGTTAGTCTGATCATTAAGATTTTGGACAGTATGGGCGCCGGGATCAAAATGATCAATAAAAACACCATTGAGGTGGACTCCCGCTCCTTAAAATGCCAGAGCGTGCCCTATGAGTTGACCTCCTGTTTTCGCGCCAGTTATTACCTGATTGGTGCTATGTTGGGTCGGTTTAAGCAGGCGCAGGTGGCTATGCCCGGCGGCTGCAACTTCGGTGTGCGGCCCATTGACCTGCATATTAAGGGCTTTGAACTGCTGGGTGCCCAGGTGAATACCGTTGAGGGTATGGTTTGCGCCCGGGCGGACAAGCTGATCGGCGCTTCTATTTATATGGACCAGGTGTCCGTTGGCGCTACTATCAATGTGATGCTGGCAGCTGTGCTGGCTCGCGGTTTGACGGTGATCGAGAATGCAGCCAAGGAGCCGCATATCGTAGATCTGGCCAACTTCTTAAACTCTATGGGTGCCGATGTGCGCGGCGCCGGCACAGATGTAATTAAAATTCGCGGGGTGGAGAAGATGCACGGCTGCACTTACTCCATTATCCCGGACCAGATCGAGGCGGGCACCTATATGGTGGCGGCTGCTGCCTGCGGCGGCGATGTGCTGGTGAAGAATGTGATTCCCAAGCATTTGGAGTCCATCAGCGCTAAGCTGGAGGAGGCCGGTGCGGAGATCATTGAGTATGACGACGCGGTGCGGATCACCCGCTTTAAGCCCTTGACCCGCTGCAATGTAAAGACCATGCCCCACCCGGGCTTCCCCACGGATATGCAGCCCCAGATGGCGGTGCTTCTGTCTGTGGCAGAGGGTACCAGTATCCTCACCGAGGGTGTGTGGGACAATCGCTTTCAGTATGTAGGCGAGTTGAGCCGTATGGGCGCCAATATCCAGGTGGACGGCAAGGTGGCTGTCATCGAGGGTGTGCCGGCGCTGACCGGCGTTACCGTAAAGGCTACGGACCTGCGCGCCGGTGCGGCCATGATCATTGCCGGTATGGTGGCGCGAGGCGAAACCCGGGTGACCAATATCCAGTATGTGGACCGTGGGTACGAGGATGTGGTAGAGAAGTTTTCTGCCCTGGGTGCCGATATTCGGCGGGTGCCCTGTGACGACGGCGACGACGGTGCTGCCACGGCAAACGCAGGATAAAAAAACAAAGTACGGGTGGACCGGGTTCCACCCTTTCTTTTTTGGATAAAATAAAAGCAGATTAGGAGACAAAATGAGCAAGGCGTGTTCTCTTTTTTCCGGCAGCAGCGGCAACAGTATTTATGTGGGCTGCGGCGACAATCAAATTTTAGTGGACATCGGTGTGTCTGCCAGGCGGTGCGAGCAAAAGCTGCGCCAGGTGGGTGCGGATCCGGCGGAGATCAAGGGCATTTTTGTTACCCATGAGCATGGGGACCATGCGGCCGGTGTGCGGGTGTTTGCCGCACGGTATCATATTCCGGTGTTTGCCCATCCGGCGGTGCTGGAGCAGATGGCGCGCCAGGGCAATTTGAATGAGAAGGTGGACGCCCGCCCCTTTGCAGAGGTTGGCGATTTTATGGATCTGCAAGTGTTGCCCTTTGCCTTGAGCCATGACAGCGTGGCGTGCCAGGGATATAAGTTTACGATGCCGGACGGGCGGCGTATTGCCGTGTGCACGGATACCGGCTACATAACCTCGGCGGCGAAAGCGGCTTTGCCGGGCACAGATTTGGTATTTCTGGAGAGCAATCACGAGCCGTCTATGGTGCGTGCCGGGTCGTATCCCTATCCGCTGCAACAGCGCATTTTGTCCGATACCGGCCATTTGTCCAATACGGACTGCGCCGCCTTTGCCGGGGAATTGCTGCGCAGCGGCACCACCCGCTTTGTGCTGTCTCACCTGAGCCGGGAGAACAATATGCCTTCTTTGGCATACCAGACCACCGTGGCGGCTCTGACGGCGTTGGGTGCCCGGCCGGAGGTAGATTACCGCTTGCAGGTGGCTGCACCGGAGCAGGAAGGCGGGTGCCTGGTGTTATGATCCGCATAACCGTTCTGACAGTGGGCAAGCTAAAAGAAAAATATCTTCGCGAGGGCTGCGACGAATACTTAAAGCGGCTGTCCGCCTTTTCCAAGGTGCAGGTGGTGGAATTGCCGGAGAGCCGCTGCTCGGCAGATCCGTCTCCGGCAGAGATTCAACGGGTGCTGGAGCAGGAGGGCGACAGCATATTGGCAAAAATTCCAAAAGGCGCTCGGGTAATCCCCCTTTGTATCGAGGGGCGAGAGCTGTCCAGCGCGCAGTTGGCAGCCCGGGTGGCGGACTTTAGCCAGCAATGCTCCCACTTGGTATTTGTCATCGGCGGTTCGTATGGCCTGTCGCCTCGTGTAAAGGCCGCAGGCGACTTGCAGCTGTCCTTTGGCAAAATGACTTTGCCGCACCAGTTGGCCCGCCTGGTGCTTCTGGAGCAGATCTACCGGGCTTGTGCCATCAACAACCATTCTAAATATCATAAATAAAAATAAGGCAGTCCGCTCTGTTTCCAGCAGGCTGCCGTTTTTGTTTTTTGCAGATAAAAGAAGCGACGCCGAACATAGCATTCGGTGTCGCTTCTTTTAAGGGGGGTAAAAATTTATGCAAAAGCCATAAATTATATATGTCAAAAGGTTACCCGGAAAGGGGGAGAGAAGGCAACCTTCTTGGCATCTTACTTATCAGTCAGACTGTAAGCCTGACTGTATAACTGGGTGTTGTTGCCGGGAACGGCACCCAGAGAATTTTTCCGCATTGCGCCTTTGATCATAAAGAACGCTACATCTTTGCTGATCTGGGCATAGTCTACATTGAAGATTTTTGCGGAAAGGGTCTTGTTAAAGAAGTTGATCAGCGGGCCCATACAAAAGGCCGTAATGACGGTGCCGATGCCGATATTTTGAATACTGGCAAAGTCGCCGTGGGCAATGGCGGTAAAGCCGCCGCTGACCAGCAGTCCGATGGACACCACAGTCACATCCGTCAGCACCCGCACCCATTTGTACGGCAGCTTGGCGAAGCGGCTGAGCATAAAGCCCAGGGCGTCATAAGGACCAACGCCGATGTTGGCCGTGAAGAACAGGCTACAGGCAAAGCAGAGGACGAGGATACCGGCAAGGAGAAGGGGGATTCTAATTGACAGAGTGTCGTTCTGCTTTACCATCGGCATCAGCAGGCTGCTGAATAACTCACAGCTGTAACCGACGCCGGCCATGTTGAACACGGTGCCTACACCGACCAGTCCCCGGTGCGCAACGATAACTACATACAGCAGGATCACTGCGTTGATGATCAGCTGGTAGGTACCAAAGCTGACCCCTAAAACGGCGGCCACGCTCATATTCATAGAGGTGAACGGGTCTACGCCGAAACCGGAAACATTGAAAAGAGCCGTACCAAACCCCATAATCACAATGCTCAGAAAAGACAGTACGGTGCGCTTCACCATATGGTGCTGTGCAAACATATCCAGGATATAACCGCGTGCGTTGTTTCTGAGTTTCTTCATTGCTTTTACCTCGGGTCCGTTTTTCTCTTTTCGTGACACATTATAGACCCGATTTTCAAAAATGCAAGGCTTTTTTTGCCATTTCTGCGTATTGGCTACTATGCACTAAAAACACACTTGCTTTTTGTGCAAGTTGCACAATTCAATTTACTCCATTTGCCGCCCCAAAAAGGCGGCACCTACCTGGATCAGCCGGATTTGTGCTTCGTCCGGCAGGTTGCCGTCCTCCCCTTGCAGCAGCAGTACTGTGCCGGACACATCGCCGCCGTACACAATGGGGTAGGCTACCTCTGCGGGGCGGTCGTATCCCTCAATGGCTTGCAGGCATTCGCCGGGTGCTTTGGCGATCCGTGGGGTACGGGCGTCCATCACATCCTCCAACGCCTTGGTCACCCGGCGCTCCATCACTTCTCGCTTGCTGACCCCGGCAGCGGCCACCACATGGTCGTTGTCCGTGATCACCACTGGAGAGCAGCCGTTCTTGTGGAGCACCTCGGCGTATTGCCCGGCAAATTGGGACAGCTCGCCGATGGGCGAATATTTCTTAAAGATCACCTCGCCGTCGGCGTTGGTAAAGATCTCCAGTGGGTCGCCCTCCTTAATGCGGAACGAGCGGCGGATCTCCTTGGGGATCACAATGCGCCCCAAGTCGTCAATGCGGCGTACAATACCGGTAGCTTTCATAGAGCATATCTCCTTAAATGTTAATATATCCCTATTATTTTGTACCTGTTTTGCCCGGCGATACGAAAATTTTATACGCCTGTTTTTCCAATTTACGGCAAAAAAATCCCCGGCTGTACAGCCGGGGGTAAAGGCGTATGCTTTTTACGCTTTCTCACCGATGAAACGCAGGATCAGGTCTGCCACTCGGCGGCTGGAGCGGCCGTCCAGGTGGTCAAAGAACTTGGTCTTAAAGGGCGGTACTTTCTCGCTCTCAAAGTCACCGGCGACGACGGCCTCTGTCAATTCCCGTTGAGAAAAGACGATTTTGCCGGGCACAAAGCTCTCAAAATCATAATAGAAATCCCGTTTGCTGATGTAGTCAAATAGATCGAAGGCATAAAACAGCATGGGAATATCCAGCAGCGACGCTTCAAACACCACGCTGGAGTAGTCGGTGATCAGCAGATCGGTGACGAACAGTAGGTCGTTGAGCTCGTCCTCGTCGGACAGATCCAGCACCCGATCCTTGTAGCCTTCCGGGATCACCGGGCGCTCCGGGCAGAAGGGGTGGTACTTGATCAGCAGTGCCGTATCTGCCGGCAAAGCTTCCATAAACTCGTCCACATGGAAGGCGTCTGCCGGGTAGTAGGCGCTCATTTGGCCGTTGCCTCGAAAGGTGGGGGCAAAGAGGATGATGCGCTTGTCCCGCAGCTGGGGATACTTGGCATAGAACCCATCCTGCACCGCTTGGGCATATTGTGGGTCCATAAATATATCTGTTCTGGGAATACCGGTGGCCAACACCTTGTCATCGGACAGGCCGAAGCCCTCGGCGTAATGCTTGGCGATCTCCGCAGAGGAGACAATGGCCACATCGTACATGCGGTGGTTGGGGTCCGTTTGCTTGGGGCCGCCTGCCTTGCCCAGGCGGGTAAAGCCAAAGGTCTTAAAGGCGCCGCAGGCGTGCCACAACTGCATCAGCTTCACTTCCGGGCGCTTGTCCACCATATTCAGCAGGCGGAAGTAATCGTCCACAATCACCACCTTGGAGGAGGCGTACAGCTTGACAAAGCGGAACATGTTTTTCGCTTTATAGTGGCCGTTAGGGTCGGAGAACAGCAAAAACTGAAAATCAATATTCGGGTCGTCTTTGATTTGGTTATAGACGAACTCCGGGTTGCCGCCCAGAGTGTCCCGTCGGCCGGACATAAAGGTGACCCGGTTGGGCACGACTTCCTTTTTGCACAGCAGCTTATAGTAGGCGTTGTAGAAGGCATACACCGGGCGGCGAATGTTCTCCACAAAATTGGCACGCTTAAAGCTGGTTTTAATAAAGGAAGACACATTGATCTTAAACTGCACAAAAATGTTTTTGCCCACGCCCTCAATGGGTGCGGTTTTGCGCCGGGGCACAATATCCAGCCCGGCTAAAATGCCGTCAAACAGAAACAGCGGCAGCAAAAGCAGGGCAAGCAGGCACCGCAGGGCAAAGTCAATAAACCGCAACAGGGGCACCAGCACACGGCTGCGCTGCACAAAGGGTCGATCTCCGTTTTTCTTTTTTTTCGAAAAAAGGAGAATGGCGCTGTTTTCGCAGTCAAAGTCGAAGGTGTAGGTACGGTTTCCGGTTTGCGCCGGGGGGACATACTCATTGTCCGGTGCGTCAAATACCGTAGCGCCGTCAAAGCACTCGTACTCCATGTATTCCTCCGGCAGTTCCAAACCCGGGTTCTCGTGAAGCACATTGGTAGACACGGTAAAGGGCAGCGCTTGCACCGTGTGGCGGCCGTACTCAAAGTCAATGGTGACGGTCACCGGACTTTCCGGCTGGAAGTGGTAAAAGATCTGGTCCAGCAGATAGGTATAGTTGCATACCACAATGCAGCTCCCCTCCTGCTTTTGGCGAAAGTAGTTGACCACCCGCAGGGGCAGGCGGCGGGTCTGTCCGTCACATTCAAACAGGATTCGCGCTTTGGGAGAGGAAACATCCACATCAAAGGGGCAGTTGATGGCCACCCCGATCTCCATACGAGCGTCCTCAATATGCAGGCGGTTGATAATCATTTTGCAGTTAAACATGAACAGTCTCCGTTACTGGGAATTTATAGGGGTAGGTGATCCGTGGGAATATGCAGCAGCTCTTTGGCAAAGTGCACCACATTTTGGGTGGCTTTTCCGGCGGTATCGTCAAAATTGCGGGTGTAGAAGGGCGCTACCTTCTCTTGCTGGTAATCCTCCGTTTGCAGGGCGTGGGTCAGTTCCTCCATGGTGCGTACAATGCGCCCGGGCACAAAGGAGGCGTAGTCGCAGTAAAAGTCCCGCTCCTTGCAATAGCTTTCTAAATCGAAGGCATAGAACAGCATGGGCAGGTTCAAAATAGACGCCTCGTACACCACGCTGGAATAGTCGGTGATGAGTACGCTGCTGACAAACAGCAGGTCGTTCACATCGTACCGATCTGTCAGATCAATAAACCGGTTGGCGTGCTCTGCCCTTTGGCAGGTGGGGCGTTCGGTTAGATAAGGGTGCATTTTCGTTGCCAGCACCGTGTTCTCCGGCAGGGCATCCAGCAGATCGTCCGGGCGGAATTTCTCCAGCGGATAGTAGCAGTTGCCTTGACCGCCGCCTCGAAAGGTGGGCGCGAACAACACGATCTTTTTGTCTGCTAATTGGGGATTTTCCGCATAAAAGCGCTTGGTAAAGGCCGCCTTGTATCGGTCATCGGCAAAGCGGTCGCACCGAGGTGAGCCCAGGGGTAATACCTTTTGCAAATCAATGCCAAAGCCTTCTGCATAGCAGGGGCACACCTGTTGAGAGCTGACAATCGCGTAGTCGTACTGCCGGTGATTGGGCGAGCCTTGGGGCAGTGCCTGCTCACCCTGGCGGGAGTAGCCAAAGGTCTTAAAGGCACCGCAGGCGTGCCACAATTGCACCAGCTGCACCTCCGGTTTTTTCTTTACATAAGACAGCAGGTGATAATAGTCGTCTACAAACACCACCTGCGACGTGGCATACAGGCGCAGAAATTGGCGCAGCACCGGCAGGCTGTGAAGCAGGTTGCCCTTGTGGCACAGGACGGTGATCTCCACGCCCGGTACCTTGGTCATCTCCAGAAAGACGGATTTAATATTGCCGGACAATCGATTGGAACGGTTGGAAAGGAACGTTACTTGCTTGGGTTGCACCTTGCAGTGTCGATAGGGCAGCGCCAGCAGCGAGAAGCAAGCCCCCGCCAACTGTTTCAACTTCTCTTTTTTGCTGCTGTGGATAAAGTGGCGCAGCGCCCGGCGGGGCGGACAGGTCACTTGGTACGGTTGGTCCGGTTCTACCGGCTGATAGCCGTGGACGCCGTCGGTATAAAGAAACGTGATGCCCATGGGTTGCCCCACCGGCGGCTCGTAAAACACATAGGCCAGCTCCACGGTTTTTTGGGCGCGCAGCGTGGTGCCGTCTCTGTCGGTAAATGCCATGGGAATGATCCGGGTGCGTTCGCCGCAGGTAAAGACGATGCTGAGTTTGGGGTACACCGGGGGCACCGGACAGGTGAGGGCCACTTGCAGATTCAGCTGATGGCCGATCTGTTGGCAGCGTTCAATTGTAACAGTGGGTTTAGTCATATTTTTCTCCGCCTATGTGGAAGTTGCAAAAAAATCTCTGTTCTTTATAGTAGCATAAACTGCATAATTTGTCTATATTCGCCGGCGCAGGATTTGCCTTTTTCAGAAAGAATATTGACATTATCTGCTATCTATTTATAATATTGTATATAGACTCTGTGAAAGTGAAGAGGAAGCCATGGCTTGGTATAACACGGACAATTTAGAACTGCTGTATGCGCCCCATAAGCGTGATTGGCGTGCAGAAGCGTTCAAAAAAATCAAAAAAGTGGCCATTGACGTGGCCAAGCGCAGCGCTGTTTTTCGCAAGGCCAGCCGTCGAATTTTGCTGGATGAGCGTATGGGCGGTTACCAAAAGCGCACGGCACATATTGCAACGGATCCCAAGGTGGTGCTTTTTTCTACCTTTGACGGCAGGGGGTACAGCGACAGCCCCAAGGCCATTTATGAATATATGTGCAGCGATCCTCGCTTTGCGGATTACACTTTTGTGTGGGCTTTTCGGGAACCGAAGAAATTCACGTATGTGCTGGATCACCCCAATACCTATATGGTTACCGTAAACACCCCGGCTTATGAGGAAGCTTGCGCCCGGGCAAAGTATTGGTTCTTTAACTATCGGATTGCAGACCATATTTATCCAAAGGACGACCAGGTGTATGTGCAGCTTTGGCACGGTACGCCCCTAAAGCGCTTAGGATACGATATTTCCATTTCTGACAATGCTATGAATTCCAAAGAGGAAATTCGCCAAAAATACAAGGTGGATGCAGAGAAGTTTAAGTATATTTTGGCGCCCTCTGCCTTTGCGGCGGAGAAGTTCATTTCCGCCTGGAATTTGCAGGCGGTGGGCAAGGCGGACACGGTGCTGGAGGCGGGCTATCCTCGCAATGACTTTTTGATTAACCATACGCCGGAGGATGAGGCGCAAATCAAAAGGGAATTGGGACTGCCGATGGATAAAAAAGTCATTCTCTATGCGCCCACATGGCGGGACAATCAGCATGACGCCAAATTGGGCTATGTGTACCGCACCCACATGGATTTTGACGCCCTGCGCCGGGAATTCGGTGACGATTATGTGATCTTGTTCCGTGCCCACTATTTGGTGGCCAATTCTTTTGATTTTAAGAAATACAAGGGCTTTGTATACGACGCCTGCGGCGTGACGGATATTAACCGGCTGTATGTGGTGGCAGATGTGCTCATTACCGATTACAGCTCCGTGTTTTTTGACTATGCGAATCTGCACCGGCCTATGCTATTTTATATGTACGATCTGGCCAGTTATGCAGGTGAAATTCGTGGATTTTATATTGATTTGGATTGTTTGCCAGGCCCGATTGTGGAAACGCAGGCGGATCTGCATCGGGCGCTGCACGCCGTAGAGGCGGACAAGTCCCGGTATGCGGAGAAGTATGCTGCTTTCAACGCCCGCTTTAATTATTTGGACGACGGCCATGCCGCACAGCGTGTGGTGGAGCGTGTGGTGCTTGACAGAGACGGTGCAAATGTGGTTTAATAACAAAAAAAGATTATTTTTTAGAAAAGACGGGAGAATCAGATGAAACGGATTTTAACATACGGCACCTTTGATCTGCTCCACTACGGTCATATTCGGCTGTTGCAGCGGGCAAAGGCTATGGGCGATTACCTGGTGGTGGCGCTTTCTACAGATGAATTTAACGCCGAAAAGGGCAAAAAGGCTTACCACACCTATGAGACCCGCAAGAAGATGCTGGAGGCCATTCGCTATGTGGATCTGGTGATCCCGGAGAACAGCTGGGAGCAAAAGATCCACGATGTGCAGGAATACCATATTGATACGGTGGTCATGGGCGGCGACTGGAAAGGCAGCGACAAGTTCGATTATTTGAAGGACTACTGTGAGCTGGTGTTTTTGGATCGCACACCGGGTATTTCCACTTCTCAGATCAAAGAGGACCTGGGCCTGCAAGAGGCGGTGGGTGGCGTAGATCAGCTGCCGGACGAGCCGGATGGCGCCCCCGGTCGGGACCAAAAAAAATAACAGACTTGATTATATGCCCTGCCGATTTTCGGCGGGGTTTTGTGGCTTTTATAAGTGGTAGAAAACAGGAGAAATTATGGCTGGAATTCGAAAAAAATTAAAAGCGATCAAGAAGCGGCTGTGTCGTTTGGTCAGCAAGACCCCCAAGCGCAAGTTTTATTATGGCTTTTTTTCAAAATACTGCCGTCTGCGTCCCAAGTGGGTGCTCATCGAGTCCTTCCACGGCCAAACGGTGTCCGACTCCGGGCTGGTGCTGGCGCAAGAAATTGCCCGTTTGTATCCTGGGCAATATCGGGTGTTTTATGCCACAGAGGATAAAAAGAAGCACCAAGCTTTTGTGGACGCGGCGGGACTGCAAGTGGAGCTGGTGGATGTGACCTCCTTCCGCTACACCCACATTTTGGCTTGCGCCCAGCATATTTTTTCCAATGCGTCGCTGCCCATTTACTTCATTAAGCGACCCGGGCAGGTGTATATGCAGACTTGGCATGGCACTCCGCTGAAAACCCTGGGTAAGCAAATGCGCATGGGCATTGAGTCCATGTACAATGTGCAGCACAATTTTCTGCAAGCGGATTATCTGACCCAGCCCAACGCCTTTACCCGGGATGTGATCCTACGGGATTACAATTTGGAGCCGTTGTATACCGGCAAGGTGGTGATGGCCGGTTACCCCCGCAACAAGGTGTTTATGGAGCCGGAGAAGGGCGCTTCCCTGCGCCGGCAGCTGGGCTTGGAGGACAAGACGGTCTATGCCTATATGCCCACCTGGCGGGGCACCAGCAACCGGGATGTGGACACTAGTGAGTACGCCGCTCAGGTGCACGCCATGCTCTCTGTGCTGGACAAGAGCATGACCGATGCGCAGCTGCTGTTTGTCAACTTTCACCCCATTTTGCACGATGCGATCCAGCTGGGCAAGTACCGGCATATCCGCACCTTCCCCCGGCAGGTGAGTAACTACGAGTTCTTGAATTGTGCAGATGCGCTGATCACCGATTACTCCAGCGTGTTCTTTGACTTTTCCTTAACCAAGAAGCCCATTATCCTGTTTATCTACGACTACAAGGAATACACCGCGGACAGGGGAATGTACCTGGATGTGCAGGACCTGCCTTTCCGCAAGATCACCTCGGCCAAGGAACTGGGCCGCTGTCTGCGGGACGGTGAATGCCTGGCGGACGATTACAGCGACACGGACTACTCCCGCACTTTCTTAAAGTACGATAGCCCGGATATTAGCGAAAAGCTGCTGAAATTGGCATTTACCGGCGACTCCGGCGATCTGGAAGTGATCGACTACGGCAAGAACAAAGAGAAAACCTGGCAGGTGCTGTATCCCCGGGCGCTGAACGGTCGCCCGGATCTGGAGACCCTGGCACGCCTGGCGGACGACCACACGGTTGCGCTGCTGGAGCGCAAGTGGTTCAAGCGGGACATCAGCCCCTTGCTCCACGACGAATTTAACGACAAATTTACTTATGTGATTACCACCATGACCACCCCGCGCACTTATGCGGAGGATCTGCTCTGCCACCTGGGCGTGGGCGCGGTGCGGCGGCGGGTGCGGCGGCGGGATATGCAGCGCACCTTTCCCAATTTGCAGTTGGACGGGGACTATCGGCGGGATTACGGCTGTTTTGCCGTAGGTTGTGCTGCAGACCCGGCGACTTTGCGCCCGGCGGGGATGACTGCCTGCGGCGGCAAGGACGGCTGCTACCGGGTGGATTACACCTGCCCGGCGGACTTTGTGCCCCGGCAGGCGGCGCTGCTCAGTGACAAGCTGGCAATACTGTCTCTTGCGGACTTGCCTGCAAACAGTGGCTCTACCGTGCAGTACGATGTGCGATCGGTGATCGAGGGCCTGGATCTGTATAACCGGGGGCGCTGTCTGTTTGGCTTGGTAGGTGAGAACACCGCCGACGGTCGCACCCAAATGTTGGTATTTACCGACGCAGATAAGTACGCTGCTGCCAAGCGGGAAAGCAATCAATTTGACAGCGAGGGGTACTATTATAATCCCTATGTGGATACATTTGGCCTGCCTGCCGGATACGGAGAAGTGCAGCTGCAAAGAATGCGCGACAGTGTGGATTCGGTGCTGCGGGACCAGTTTGCCCAGCGGGATCTGACCCCGCAGCCTACCCCCATGGCGCTGCTGCCGTATTTGGATCCCAATACCGGCTATCTCAGTGCGCTGCTGTGCACGCCGGATGTGATCTTGGAGAGTATGCCGGTGTCAGCGCCCATTACCGAGTTGTCCTGTAAGGGCCATGTGTGCCATATCCGGCTGCATTTGCGCCATACTGCCGGCGAGCAGGTGCAAGGCGCCAAGCTGATTTATCGCTCTTTAACGGAGAAGATTGAAATCCCCCTGGACTGTCGCACCACAGCGGCGGGAGATGGCTGCCGGGTGCAGTTGACCCTACCCTTAAATGCACAGTTGCCCTTAAAGGAAGTGTACTGGGATATTCGCCTGGAGGTGGAGCAGTACGGCTGTACCCACCGGATCAAGTTGCGGTGCGCTGACCCGGGGCTGAAGTGGAAGCTCTTTTTTACCAACTGCCAGGCAAACGCCGGCAGCGGGCATATTTTGTTCCCGTATTTTGGCAAAAAGGGTGTGCTGTGCTACTGCTATCGCCCTTTGTGCGAGTACGACACGGCGGCGGTGCGCCTGCGGGAGATTACTGCCTATACACTGTATATGTTGTTCCGTCCTCTTTGGCAGCGGCAAAAGAACTGGGTGGTGTATGAGAAGTTCTGCAAGACCGCCCAGGACAACAGCTACTATTTCTTCAAATACTGTATGGAGCACCTGCCGGAGAAGGAGCGGCGGCATATCTATTATATTATGGACCCTCGGGAGCCGGACTACAAGAATGTGGCCGGTTACGGCCGCCAGGTGGTGCCCTTTATGAGTCTCAAGCACATGCTGCTGACTCTGTCCATGCGCATTTGCATTTCCTCGGACTCTACCTCCCATTTGTATGTGTGGCGATCCAAACCCAGTATTGTGCGGCGTGCAATTAAGAAAAAGAAAGAGCTGTTTTTGCAGCATGGCGTAACGGCAATGAAGCGGGTGGACCAGCTGTTTGGCAAAAAGGGCAGCAGCCCCATGACCTACTTCGTCACCTGCTCCCGCCCGGAGCACGACATTGTGGTGCGGGAGTTTGGCTATGCGCCGGGGAATGTGCCCATTACCGGCTTTGCCCGCTGGGATGTGCTGGAGGACAAGTCCACACCGGACGATCCGTTTATTCTGATGATGCCTACTTGGCGCTCTTGGCTGGAGGAGGTGGACAACGACACCTTCTTGCAAAGCGATTACTACAAAAATTATTCCGCTTTGTTGACGGACCCGGCGCTGGACGAGATGCTCCGGCGCAATCATACCCGTCTGGTGTTTTATCTGCACCCCAAATTTGCCGGGTATATGAATAATTTTAAGGACAAGATCAGTCCCCGGGTCACCTGTATTCCTTTTGGACAGCAGCCACTGAATGAACTGATGATGCGCTGCAAGCTGCTGGTGACGGACTATTCCAGCGTGTGCTGGGATGTGCTGTACCAAAATAAGCCGGTGGTGTATTACCAGTTTGACTATGACCTGTATAACCAGGTGCACGGCTCGTATTTGGATATGACCACCCAACTGCCCGGCGACCGGTTTACACAGGTTGAGGACCTGGTGCCCTGCCTGGACAGCTACGCGGCAGCGGGCTTTGAGATGAAGCCCAAGTACCGCAAAATGGCCAAGCAGTATTTCCGTTACCGGGATAACCACAACAGCCGCCGAATTTATCAGTTCTTAAAATCCAACGGCTATTGATACACAAAAAAAGACCTGAACAGGCGTATGCCCTTTCAGGTCTTTTCTTTTTGCTTTATTTTTTGGCTTGGTAGCTGCGCACTGCGTCATAAACACGCCGGGCGTTTTGGTCGTCGTGGTAGGCATAGAAGTGGGCCACCCGATCGGTGTAGGGCGCTTGCAACGCACAGTCTGCGTCCAGCGCGGCACAAATGGCGGTCACGGTGCTGTCCAGGTCCGTACATACCGGGCCAAATCCATCTCGCCTGTAGTCAAAGTACCCACGGTCGTACATTTGACCGGCAAAGAAAGTCTCTTCATCAAATTGGGTGTAGATCACCGGCTTTTGCAGGTAGCAAAAGTCAAAGAAGGTGCTGGAATAGTCGGTGACCAGCAGCGCCCCCTCTGTGAATAAACGGTGGTAGTCGGTGGGCGTGGCGATTTGGAACACATCGTTGCCGGTAAAGCAGCCGGTGTAGTTCTGCATCATCGGGTGCAGCAGGAACTTGCCGCTGTATCCCAGCTGCCGCATTTTTTGCAGCAGGGCAGGGTGGTGGATCAGACTGTTATAGAATCGGTAAAAGTCGGTCTGTGCCAGCAGCTCCGCTGCATGCTCCGGGTCCCTTTGCAGCATATCCTGCACGGTCTTGCGCCAGGTGGGCATCAGCAGCACCTGCTTTTGCCGCCGGTCCTTGGCACTGACCAGTCGGTCAAAGCGGGGCAGACCGGTCAGGATCACTTGTGACGGCTCCAGTCCGTAATTGCTCTCTACGATGGATTTTTGCTCCGCCGGAGCAGAGGTGACAAACAGGTCGATTTTTTTATTGCGCTTTTGCAGCCAGTTGGATAGGTCGTTCATAGTGATCCCGTGCTGCAAAAAGACAAAGTCAAAGTGCATCAGATCCCGCAGATAGCGATTATCACAAATGGTAAAGGCATTGAGGATAAAGTCGTTGGCCTGGGAGGACAGAATCACATCTGCCAGTAAAAAGGCCAGCTTATACCGCAGAGTGCCAAAGTGCAGCACCCGCCCGTACCGGCCCATGCGTTTGTCGTCCGGACAGCCTTTATTGATCACAAAGGCATAGTCAATATCCGCCGGCTGTTCGTTTGCCAAAAAACGGAAGAACGCCTCGCCGTTATCACCGGCTACTTCCTCCCGGTCGCTGACGATCCACAGGGGCTTTTTGTGCCGGGGCGCCAGGAACCAGTACAGTAGCCGCAGCCATACAATGTGCTTTTGCTTGTTGTGCCACAGCCACTTCAGATAGCGGCGTTCCAGTGCACGGTGGGTGGCTTTTTCATCCTTGGGCTTTTGAATCTTTAGCCCCTGGGGGGTTGCCAGCACCACATAGCCGTCGATCATGCGATAGGCACAGTCGCATAGCTTGGTGGCCAGGAACCGCCGCCCGCCGTAGCCGGTGCCCACATCGCACTTGCTGTCTCCAAAGTACAGCCGGGGGCGCACCCAGCGGGTCTGCCCGGGGGTAAAGGCACTGTCAAAGGGAATGTGCACAGAGAATTCATAGTGCCGGTAGCGCTCACCGAACATGGTCTCCTCACAGTCGTGGGGATAAATGCGCAGCTCCACCGGGTACTCTTTGCCGGCAAAGGCCAACACGAATTTAGTGGTGCAGCGGGCGTCTACGATCCATTTGCGAATCCGCCCCTCCACCAGCAGTTGATCGCCCCTGTGCTCCACATTGTAGATCTCGCAGTTGTTGGTATTCTTTTGAATATGGACTACCTTTTCACCCTTTAAGAACAGCTTTTTGTTCTTGGGGTTATAGGTTAGGTCGGTCAAAATGTCCTCTTGTCCATGCTTGAGTCGTAGCATGGCCTCTTTGCGGAAGATGCTGCGGTGTACCGGGTTGCGGAGAATGCAGGCGTCCTCCACCGGTTGCAGCACTTGGCGCAGCTGGTCCAGATAGGTTTGCCACTGGGCGTCGGTCAAGATCTCCGGCTGGCCGTAGCGCACCCGCCAGCCAATGTCGTACACCAGCAGGGACTGAATGTAGGGCACCACCTTGCCGTATAATTTTGTGGACAGGTCAATCAGCGGAAAGTAGAATTTCTCCACCGTCTCGCTGTAAAAGCGCTGGCTTTGTTCCTTGTTTTGAATGGCAGAGGAACCGGCCAGTCGGCGGCGATAGTTCAACCGCGCCTCTCGCACGGCGGCATACCCGCCTGCACGGAGGATCTGGCTGTTTAGGTACAGGGCGTCCTCGCCAAGCGTCATGCCCTCCACAAATTGCAGTGCTTTGGCAAAGTCCGTGCGCAGCACCGAGGAGGTGATGTGCAGGTGCAGGGCATAGGTCTCCTCCGGGTCATTCAGGTCGATATAGCGGCTCTCTGCAAATTTGTAGTCCAGTGGGTGGAATGCGGTGGTGGCTTCAAAATAGCGCATACGGCCGCAGAATACCCGGGCTTTCGGACAGCTCTCGGCAAAGTGCAGAATCTGTTCAAACGCGTCCGGTTCCCACTTGTCGTCCGAGTCTAAAAAGTTGATGTATTTCCCGGTGGCATATTGCAGCCCGTTGTTGCGCGCGGCACTGACGCCCCGGTTCTCCTGCTCAATATACAGGATGTTTTCCGGATACAGATCCCGGTATTTTTCGCACACGGCGCCGCTGTTGTCCGGCGAGCCGTCGTTGACTAAGATCATTTGAATATGCTTTTCAAACCCGATGGTCTGTTGCAAAACGGACTGAATGGTCTCCTCTACATAGTCCTCCACCTTGTAGACCGGTATCACCACGGAGAACAGAAAGTCGTTTTTCTTCTCTTTATTCATTTTTACCCCTTTTTCTTACCAAAATAGTTAAAAAAAGTATAACATATTCCTTTATTTTTGTAAAGACGGCACGATTGACGGCAGAGGCAAAAGGGCATATAATATTTTTTAGATATGGAGGGGAGGCACGGTTATGGAATATAAGTATGAGCTTCACTGCCACACCGGCGCCGTTAGCCGCTGCGGGCGGGTGGAGCCGGAAAAGATTGTGGAGATGTATGTGGATGCCGGGTACAACGGCATTGTGGTTACGGACCATTACAGCCCCATGACCTTTCCTATTCACCGGCTGGCGTGCCCCCAAAAGGCGGCGGATTTTTACCTGTCCGGTTATCGGCGGATGAAGGCGGCGGCCCCGGAGGGCTTTACTGTATTGCTGGGTATGGAGCTGCGCCACTACTGGACCGCCAACGACTACCTGATCTACGGCGTGACGGAGGCGTTTATCAAGAACGCCGGCAATTTGATGAATGTGTGGGAGCCGAGGATCAAAGCCCTGTGCGAGCAAAACGGCTTTCTCATTTACCAGGCGCACCCTTTCCGTGTGGGTATTCGCCGTACGGACCCGAAGAATATTGACGGGGTAGAGGTGTATAACGGCAAGACGGACGATCGGCGCAATGCCCAGGCGCTGGCGTGGGCCAAAGAGAACGGCAAGCTGATGGTCTCCGGCTCCGACTTTCACACCCCGGAGCATTTGGCAAGGGGCGGAATTATCACCAAAAAACCCATCCAAAATAATGCAGATTTATTAACAATTCTTAAAAATTCCGATTTCCGGCTGATAAATGTTGACTTATAAGCGGGAATTGGTATAATATCAAAAACGCTGCATACAGGTTATGCGGCGTTTTTTCTGAAAAATGTCTAATTTCAAGTAGGTGATTCTATGTATAAAATCGTTGCCAAGCAGGTGCTGAACCCGACTGTTGTGCGTATGGAAATTCAGGCGCCTTATGTGGCAAAGAAAGCCCAGGCCGGTCAGTTTGTGATCCTGCGGGTGGACGACCGGGGCGAGCGGATCCCCCTAACGGTGGCGGACTATAACCGCACCACCGGTACGGTGACCATTATCTTCCAGCTGGTGGGCGCGACCACCAAACAGTTGGCACGGCTGGAGGTGGGCGACAGCTTGCAGGACTTTGTAGGCCCTCTGGGCAATCCCACCAAGGTTACCGGCTACCGCAAGGTGGCTGTGGTTGGCGGCGGCGTGGGCTGCGCCATTGCGTACCCGGTGGCCAAGGCGCTGCACGAGAACGGCGCCCAGGTGCACAGCATTGTGGGCTTCCGTACCAAGGATCTGGTGATCTTGCAGCAGGAGTTTGAGAAGGTCAGCGACCGGTATGTGCTCATGAGCGACGACGGCTCCGTAGGTGAAAAGGGGCTGGTGACCAATGCCCTGGAAAGCCTGATTCAAAGCGGTGAGCAATATGATTTGGTGATTGCTATCGGCCCGCTGGTGATGATGAAGTTTGTGTGCAAGACCACGGAGAAGTACGGGATCCACACCGTTGTGTCTATGAACCCCATTATGATCGACGGCACCGGTATGTGCGGCGGCTGCCGTCTGCTGGTGGGCGGTGAGACCAAGTTCGCCTGTGTGGACGGGCCGGAGTTTGACGGCCATTTGGTGGATTTTGACGCGGCTATGGAACGGGCTGCGCTGTATAAAGACTTTGAGCGGGAAGCGGACTGCAACCTGCTGCGACAGGAGGTGCAGGACTGATGAATCCCTTAAAGGCCAATGAAATGCCGCACCAGGAGCCACTGGTGCGCAACAAGAACTTTTTAGAGGTAGCCACCGGCTACGATGCGCAGACAGCCACCGCCGCACCACATGGGTACGGCGGCTTGTTTTTTGATCGTTCTTCCCATCGTCTCCGGCGCAATCCCTCAGTCGCGCAGCGACAGAGGGGACGGGCACCGGTTAGGTGGTGGGTTTGCCGTAGGCAAACTCGGAAGGATTGATGCACTCGCTACGAAACAGTCCCCCGGACTGTTTCTCCCAAACGCTGACGCATTTGGAGCCTCGTGTCTCTTGCACTGCGTGCAATTCACTCGGGAGCAAGCCCCCGCCCTACGGCTTTTTATGGCGTTATGGCAACAGAAACGCCGTAGGGGCGGATAGTATCCGCCCGTGATACATTTAGAGCACCTCCGGAATTGGCAGGTGGCAGGTTTCCGCCCCTACAAAATGCAACGGTACAATCATGCACTCGCTACAAAGTAAAAACCCCACCGGTGCAATACCGATGGGGTTCTTTTTTACCAACTTACCAACCCAGACGAACGATCTTAATGGAGCAGCTGCCGGTGCCGTAGCGATAGCAGGCTGCGTGCCCCTCCGGGGTGAAAATATCAATTCTGCCCTGGCTGGACAGCCCGCTGCCGCCACGGTCCACTACGGTGTAGTTGGTGCCGTTCACGGAGATCACGGAGCCCAGGGGCAGCCAGTTGCAGGCCACATAATGGGGATTGGACATACCGTTATAAATGCGGCGGCCGCTGGTGGTGATGCCGCGGGAGTTGCCGTTGCACACCGCGCAGGCGCAGTAATGGGTGTACCGACCGCGGATGCTCTGGCCCACGGAATAACCGCCTCTGGACTTTACGCCGTTTGCCTTTACGCCGGCGGCTTTGGTACCGGTGCGCACAATCTTCTTCACCGGCTTTTTGGTAACCACCCGCTTCTCTTCCGTGCGGGTCTTTTCTTTGCCGTTAACCAGCTTCACTTTATAGGTCACATCGGCGGAGCCGTTCTGGCCTTGCTGCTCCACTTTGGTCTTGCCTACGGTGAGCTTGCTGTCGGTCTTGGTCTCCGTCTTATAGGACAGGGTCTCCGTCTCGGTGACGGTCTTGTAGCTGACCCGGTACACATGAATCTTCATGCCTGCCTTAAGGGATGTTGCGGCTGAAGGTTCTGCATAATCATTCGTACCCAGCTGTACCTTGGCCAGGTCCAGCAGATCACCCACGGTGCCCTCCACCATGGCAAAGCTCTGGGTCTTGCCGTCTGCCGTCAGGGTAACGGTAAAGGCTGTATTTACCCGGATGACCATGCCGTCCGTTACCAGATCGGTCAGGGCGTAATTCACCTTGTCTGCGCTGTGCAGCGCCAGACCCGCCTCTGTAAGGGCGTCGCCTACGGTATCCGCATACACGGCATAGGCGGTGATGGTGTGGTTCACTTCCACATTGACAGTATGCTGCCGGTCCAGCACGATCTTGCCGCCCTTGCCGGCTTCAAAGCCTGAAAGGTCCAGCTTGTCGGTGCTCTCCAGCGTAATGTTTGCATTGGTCAGGATCTCGGTTGGTTTCTCTTCTCTGGTGGTCACGGTGGTGGTCACGCCATCTACCACAATATCCACATTATATTCGTTGAGCAGGCCAGCGAATGCAGTGGAGGCGAACACAACGATGGCCAGCACAAAGGCCAGCACAGCTGTGGTGAGCATCTTTGCCCAGCGTTTTACGCCACCGGATTTGGATCGATAAATCATCTGAATCTCCTTTTGTTTTGGAAAATAGAAAACAGGCTTGCCGTTTTTTATTGAGGGGCTCTTTTGAGGGGAGCCACCACAAGAGCAGAAGCAATTTATTCTGCCTTTTCCGTTAGTATTTCCCTAAGACGCTGACGATTATATCACAAATCACTAAGAAGTCAACTTTTCAAACCGGATGTTTTTGTTGAAGTTGCACAAATCCCGTTTGATGTAAAACAAAAATGCCACCGCGCTAATCAATATCTTGTGGTCTTTCGTTTACACGCTTTACCGCGTGAAAGCAAAATTTTGTAGGTTTGGTAGAAATCCGGCTTCCAAAGATTGCAATTTGTAACCTTTTTGTTGCCAAATTTCATATTTTTCCCAAAATATGGTAAAATTCTGTCATATTTTGTCCACGCTCCACAATATCTCGTACCCCGCATTTTGCTCGATTTTAAGCCAAAAATCCGTTATTTTGCTGTCCGACACCGGCATTTTGACCTTGCCGCCCCCGCCGACACCCTTCGACCCGTCAAATACGGGACAAGCATACCTATTATATATAAAAAAAGAGCACCCGGTTGGGTGCTCAATTTAAGTTGTCCTAATGTATATAACCGTAGGAGCGGATACCCTCCGTCTGCTTACGATCACTTATCCTCTTCCTGCAATTCCCGCTGCTCTTCTTCCAAAGCGCGTTCTTCCACAGCCAGCTCCTGTCGCTCCTCGGCCAGCAGTTCGCTCTCTACCTCCCGCTTGCCAAAGATCAGCGACAGCAACACCGGCACCAGAACGCCGCAGCACACCCACACGGCCCGATCGCCCAGCCAACGGGCGCACAGGGTACCGATCACTGCCCCCAGTAAAAAGGATCCGTTGATCATCATATAGGTAAGGCTGTTCTTTAGGCTCTGGCGCTCCTTGGTGCGCAGATAATCCAGAAAATGCAGCGCCAGCTGGCGCAGATTGTTGGTACAAAAGGTGGAGGAAAACGCCATATTATTGGTGCGCTTAAACGTATTGTACTGCATGGCGCAGATAAAGGCCACCGTTACGGTGGACACGGTAAAGGGCACCGATTTTGGCAGGCAGCCCACCACAAACAGCAGGCCAATCTCCAGCGCCACGAACACTGTATCCCACCGCAGCAGCTTGTTCTCATCCAGTAGGCGGGGCATCGTCACCGTCATGGCAATGCCGACCACATAAAAGCACATGGGGATCAGGTAGGTAAACACCTTCTTCACATCGCCGTGGGCGATGGCCATACCCAGCAGGGCAAAGTTGCCGGTTTGGGCATTGGCAAACACGCCACCCTTTAATAAATAAGTATAGGTCTCCAAAAAGCCGCTGACCATAGCCAGAGAGGCACAGATATAGCCTGTTTCGTGAATAGGCACCGGTCTTCTTTTCATTCTGCTCGCTCCTTTTCATCTATTTCGCACCCTATTGTAGTCCTTTTGTTTTTGAATTGCAATGCTTTTTTGTATTTAGATAAATAAGATGGCGGGCGGCAGATTGCCGCCCCTACGAGGGCATTTTTGTATCCGATCGACCGTAGGGGCGGATAGTATCCGCCCGCTCTATTCGTTGGCAATGTAGGGTGCGGTGCCCACACCGCACCGCAAAAACGCCCAACAACAATCAAGGCGCTAACTGTATAATCCCCCAAAAATTTGCATACACTTCTATCGGTGATTGTATGAGAAACAAAACCGGGCTGCAATGGTGCGGATTTGCCTTTGTGAGCATTGTGGGCACCTTGTGGCACTTTATCTACCAATGGACCGGAGACAACCGCCTGGTGGCGCTGGTGTGCCCGGTAAATGAAAGTCCCTGGGAGCATCTCAAACTTTTATGGTTTCCCTTTCTCCTGTGGTGCCTAATCAACCTGCGCAGCACCCAGGGACAATCGGGCGCTTGGGCACGGCACTGTGTGGGCGCCATTACCGGCATTGGAGTGATCACAGCCTTGTTCTTCACCTATAAGGGGATCATCGGCAGGGATATTATGGCCCTGGATATTATTTCCTTTATCCTGGGCGTAGGCAACGCTTTTTGGATAGACGCTGTGCTGACACGCAACGGCAAACTACAAGGAAAAAGCGCACAAACCGCAGGTGTTTTAATACTCCTGGCAGTCAGTGCGCTGTTTATGTTATTTACTTTTTACCCGCCGAAAATCCCCTGGTTCTTAGACGAACAAAGCGGGATCTACGGCATTTAGCCCTCTGCCAGCCGGCGATAGATGGCAGGCAAGTTTTTGCCCACATCTTCCGGACAATGCGCGTCTGACCCGGCAGAGAACTGCACGCCGCAAGCCTTGGCGACAGCCAAAAAATCCGGGTGCAGACCCGGTCCTTTGGCACCGTTCATCTCCAGCAGCATACCCTGTGCCTTTACCTTTTGGCACAGGGTTTTATACTGCTCATTTAAGTTGAAATCCGGTGCAAATCCGAAACAGCGGATCAGGTCCGGGTGGGCCAGAATATCAAAAAGTCCGCTGTCTGCCGCCTGGTTTTGCAATTCAAAATACCGGCGGTACAAGGCGTTTACATTCCTGCCCTGCCACTGGTTCTTCCGCTGGTTAAAGGTCCAGTTGTCGATCCAGTGGACGCTGCCCAGCAGCAGATCAAAATAGCCATCCCGGGTTACCTGCTCGATCACATCCGCATGTTGAGGAAAATAACAGATTTCCAGCCCCAGCTTGATCTTCACCGGGTAATTCTTTGCCCGCAGTCTATCGCCAAAGCGCTTGAATTCGTCCAAATGGCGGGCGGTCTGCACTTTTTCGTCAAACCACTGTCGCTGATAATCGTTGTACGCCCTCGCCTGTGCAAAGGTGGGGTGGAACTCAAAAAAGCGCACCGAGTGCTCTAACAGGCAGATCTCGCTAATTCCCAGTTTTTCCGCCCGGCGGACAAACTGCTCCGCCCACTCTACGGTGTACGGACCCCGCTCCAGGTGAATGTGCCAGTCCCGCATCAAGCCTTGGCCTCACCCTCTGCCAAATACACATTGGCTTCAAAGGGCATCAGCACATCCCGGTGGTCGTGGTAGTTGGAATACAAGCGTTTGAAATCAACCGGGTCATAAGGACGATTTTGCCGCTCACCGGTCAGATTCAGCTCCACAAAGAAAGTGTTGCCGTCCAAGGTGCGCTTGTAGCAAACCACATTCTTATCCTCTGGGCACAATTGGGTAAACTCGCCGTACACCAGCGCCGGATTGGCGTGGCGCAGAGCAATCAGCCGCTTAAAGTCGTTGAGCACGCTGTCCGGCACTTTTGCCTCATCGGCAGCGTTCACGCACACGGCATTCTTGTTGATTCCGATCCAAGGGGTGCCGTCGGTAAACCCGGCGCCCGGCTCTGCCGTCCACTGCATTGGGGTTCGGCCGTGGTCCCGAGAGCCGCCGTTAATGATCCGCAGCGCTTTCTCCGGCTTTTTGCCCTTGGCCACCAGCTTATTATAAAAATTGATGCTCTCCACATCCCGCACATCATCCATACTGTCAAAATGGGTGTTGGTCATACCCAGCTCCTGACCCTGATAAATAAAGGGGCTGCCTTTTAAGGTCATTTCCAGCACGGCGCACAGCTTGGCGATCTCCGGGGTGTATGTATCCGTTGGGTCCACTTTAGATGTCACCCGGGGATTGTCGTGATTTTCAAACAGCAGCGTAGGCCAGCAGTGATTGGTGTACTCCACCTGCCACTTGAGTATGGTCTTTACCGCCTTGCGCAGATCATACTGGTACTCGTCAAAGCGCATATGCCCCGCATTATCCAAGTGGTCAAAGTTAAACACCATAGACAGCTCCTGGCGGGTATCTGCCGTTGTCAGCTTGGCCGTCTCAATACCTAAACCGCCGCACTCGCCAACGGTCACATATTCCTTGTCGCCGCGACCAAAGCAGTTGCGGTTCATCTCGTGCAAATACGCGTGCAGGCAGGGACCGTAGAAGTAAAATTCCGCCCCGCAAAAGCCCAGCGTCTTGCCCACCACCGGGTCTCCGTCCGGCAAACTGGGCCACTTGGAGATAAAGTTGATCACATCCATACGGAAGCCGTCAATGCCCTTGTCCAGCCACCAGTTGATCATCTTATAAATATCGTGGCGTACCGCCGGATTCTCCCAGTTCAGGTCCATCTGCTTTTTGGAAAAGGCGTGCATAGCCCAACTGTCCACCGCTTCATAATAATTCCAGGCAGAACCGGAGAACAGGCTCTCCCAGTTGTTAGGCGGGGTGTGGCTGCCGTCGTCCCGGCGCCAAATATAATACTGATGGTACTTATTATGCCGGTCCTGTTTGGCGGCCTCAAACCAGGGGTGTTCGTCAGAAGTATGGTTCACCACCAGGTCCATGATCAGCCGCATGCCCCGCTGATGGACTTCACTAAGCAGACGGTCAAAATCCGCCATGGTGCCAAAGTCGTCCATAATATCGTAGTAGTCGGAAATATCGTAGCCATTATCGTCATTGGGGCTTTTGTACATGGGGCTGCACCAAATGCAGTCCACCCCCAGGTCCTTAAGATAATCCAGCTTTTCGATAATGCCGTTAATGTCGCCGATACCGTCACCGTTGGAATCCTTAAAAGAGCGTGGATAAATTTGGTAAAACACAGCCTCTTTCCACCACTGTGGCGTAATGGGACTGTCGTCCGGCGCAATAATGGCGTTGCTCTCGCTGTTCAGCAGATCGCAGAACATCTGCACCGTGCTCTTTTTGATCACGCCGCCGGTAAGTGGGCTGAGTGCTTTCACTTTCAGCTTAGACAATGCGGAGCGCTCAAAATCTTCCGGCTTAAAGCCGAAGTTCAGCAGCACTTTTTCCAGCAAATCCCGACCCAGCGGATTTTGAATCACCTGGGCCAAACTGCTGTTTGGTGTAATGGTTTGCATAAGTCAGTTCCCCCTTATATTACTCGCAGCAGTGCCGGTACGGCAGGCACTCTGCAAAATGACTTAATTGTGGCCGCGCTTAAAGCGTTTTTTGCCCTCCTCACGGAAGGCGTCCAGCCCGCCGGAACGGTCATACAGACCGGCGGCCTCCAGACAAATATCCAGCGACAGATTGATACAAGCCTCACTGATATTATCCGGCGTGTCCAGCCGGGTGTGGTAATATGTACGCGGGTCGTGGTTCACCCCGCAAAAGCCGGCGGCCTCCAACCCATAGCGGCTAAAGCCCTCAGCGTCAATGGCGCCGGGATACAAGTCGGTCTCTCGCATTTCAATGCCGCAGTTCTCCCCGGCCTCATAAATCAGCTCGCCTACGGCGTTAGAATTTTTTTGGGTACCGGTACAGCCGCTGGTGTAGATCTGCAGCTGTTCGATCTCTCGCATGGTGTCCATGGCGATAAATACCGTTTCCACCTGCTGAAGCTCCCTCTTGTGCCGCTTGGCATAGGCAAGGGCTCCCCGCAGTCCCGCCTCTTCCGAGCCGGTGAGCAGCGCACACACCTCCGTGTGTTCAAATCGAACATTCTGCTCCGCCATCTCTCGCAGAACACCCATAGCGATAAAATCCGCACTTAAATTGTCGTTCGCACCGTCAACCACCACACGCCAGTTGATAAAAAAGAGAATGGCAACAAAAAACGGCACCAACACCAACTCCAGCACCCCCATCACCAGCCAAAAGGCCGAGGTGTAACCGCTGCCGAAAATGGCATTGCAAAGCCAAATTATGTTAAAAACGGTCACAAACAGAAGACCGCCGATAGACCCTGCCATAACCAGCGCCAGACTCTTTAGCCCGCCGTGTAGAGAATAAGTCCACTCATTGGCTGCGTCCGTATGTCCGCCAAAAATGATCCGCCGCCGGACTTCTCCGCTGGGCTTGCGCACCGCCATTACATTGCGGGAGGTTTTCTTTGGAAACAGCGGGTCAATACATTCACGATACAGCAAAAACTCCCCCACCAAACAAATCACCGCCAAAACGGTAAGCAACAGCGCAATCACCGCCAGCGCAGCCCCGTGCACCGCGCCGCGAAAAGTGAGCCAGTAAAACAGAACGGAGAGCATAGCCACCACACCGGCCGCCGGGATCCAACCCATAAAGGCGTGGGGGTGCACATCAAAATTTTCTACCTGCACATCGTCCGCCCACTGCTCCAGCTCACCGGCCAGAAAAGACTGTGCTTTGCGCTCACTATGGGTACCGGGTGCCCGCTCCTTAAAATTGGCGCACACATAGCGAATACCGTCTACTATATAATTTCTCGTGCCGTCCGAGGCACCGGAAGTTAATCGCATACTTTGTTCCTCCAAGTCAGAACCTGTTTCCATTATACTACATAGGGTATCGAGATTCAACAAAAGCACCATATTTTCAAAAAATTGCAAAAAGTGCTTGACAAGTGCGTTCGTAGCGGTTATAATACAACTCGCAACACAGCCAATTGGCCCGGTAGTTCAGTTGGTTAGAACGCCAGCCTGTCACGCTGGAGGTCGACGGTTCGAACCCGTTCCGGGTCGCCAATATATGCTGATATGGCTCAGGTGGCAGAGCACGTCCTTGGTAAGGACGAGGTCACCGGTTCGAATCCGGTTATCAGCTCCAAAAAGCGCTCAACGCAAATGCGTTGGGCGTCTTTTTTTGTCCAAAACAAAAAAGGTGTGC
>FR885381.1:37016-44876 GCA_000436335.1 Clostridium sp. CAG:217 | reverse complement strand
GCAACTGCGCACACCTTTTTCTTTGTGCCTACTTGATGAAAGTCTTATTCCCCTGCTTCTCCCAAATACAAAGCCAGCCGGAGGGGCAATGCCCCCACAAATTGCCGGTGGACAGCAAGCGAATATCCGTCAGGGTAACGGCGGTGCCTTTCTTCAGATATGCGTCTGCTTTAGGATCAGACGCGGTAGCGTGGGCCTTGCCGTTCTCCGTCAATTTCCCCACGGTTTTTCGCCCACTGGCAGCGCCTGCGCCCTTGTAGATTCCCCGCACGGCTGTCAAATGATACGTGCCGGGTTTTACGGTGGGTGCCGTGGGCGCAGACTTGCGGTAATGCATATCATTAACAGAATACGCCAGGCGCACATCTCGCTTTGGGGTAAACAGCCACAGGGACAGCACATCGCCTTTCAAGTCAGCCGGGCGAACATACACCTCTCTGCCGTTTTTCACGCGGGTGTATTTGCGGCGAGCGGCAGTCAAAGTGAACTTGCCGTCATACCAATACGGGTCCAAAATAATTAAATTGCCGTTTTTGTCGATGCCTGCGGCCAGCACATAGTGCCCGCTGTTGGAAAAGAGCATTTTGCCTCCGCCGCTTACATTGATAATCGCCTTATAGCCCTGTTTCAGATGTGCCACCAGCCGGTCCATATCTGTGGTGATGGCGTAGTCCAGGCCGTATTTTTCTTTCATATGCCGGGCCACCACGGCCATATCTGTGCCTTCCGCCGCCCGGGCACCCATACCCAGGCAGCGATGGGTCCACTGGCGGGTATTGAACACTCGAGTGGTGGAATTGCGCAGCGCCATTAAGGAAGCACACACCCCACAACCGCTGGTATAAACACAGCCGGCGGTGCCGTACCGATAAGGATGAGTCTTACTGGGGTACGGTATGCCCTTGCAGGCAGTGGTCGTCTGCCGGCAATAATAAAGTGCAGACATCAGTCACCCTCCTGTTCCAGGGTTTCCGTCACGCTCTCGTCCTCTGTGGCGCCCTCGTGTTGCAACACCCGCAGCACCTCATCTGCCTGGCGGGCGCAGCAGGTAAAGCTGTTATTCTTCCACCAGGCAGCCAAGGCGGCCGCCACCGTTACTAAAGCGGACAGACCGGTATAGATCTGTTCATCTGAGAACGGCAGCGGGTTTTTACCAAAGCTGGTCAGCACCAAATTCAGCAGAGCCACCACCAGCATTACGGTACGCACAAGCGTACCGGCAGTCATATTCGTCACTTTCATTTCTATCACTCCGATCAAGTTCTTATTTTATCCTATGCACACCGGCAGAATTTGACAGAACCCTGCCGGAATGGTATGCTATGGAAAATTGATATTTTGGGGGATTTTACTATATGCACAAGCTGCAACTGACCATGCTGCCCGGTGAATATTGGTACGGCGGCCACACCAATTACGGCTACCTAATGCCGGTCAACGCTAAGAAAGTGATGCTGGTAGACACCACGGTGGTGCGCTCCTACGGCCAGGCAAACACGCTCTTTGTCAGCAACAAGGGGCGGATCATTTGGTCGGAGGCCGGGTTTAAGACCCGCTTCGTTTTCGGCCGCATCACCTGCACCGGCAGCAAAGCCAAGATCGGCCTGTACCAGGCAGACGACCACACCCTGCGCGGTGCTTATCACTATGCGGTGGATCACTTTATGCCGCCGGATGGCACCTACCCGGACGAGTTAATGTTCCGCATTCCCCAGTATTGCACCTGGATCCAGTTTGAGCACAACCAGACCCAACAGGGCATTGTGGACTATGCCAAGTCTATTCTGGACTGCGGTATGCCTGCCGGTGAGCTGATCATTGACGACGGCTGGCAGCGTGCCTTTGGGGACTGGCGCTTTGACCCGGCAAAATTCGCAGACGCCAAAAAGATGACAGACGAACTGCACACCTTAGGCTTTAAGGTCATTTTGTGGATCGCACCCTTTGTCAGCGATCAGGCAGCAGACTTTCAAAAGCTGAAGGACGAAAACCTGCTGGTGCTGGACAAGAACGGACGACCGGCCAAGCGGAAATGGTGGAACGGCACCGACTATCTGCTGGATTTCTCCAACCCGGCGGCGCAGGACTGGTTCTTTGCCTGCACCCGGTATTTGACCGATAAACTGGGCATTGACGGATTTAAGCAGGACGCCGGTGACGCCATGTATTACCGGGACGATGACCGCACCTACGGGGGCGTAGACGCCAACGGTCAAAGTAAGCTGTGGGCGTTGTCCGCCCGGCACTATCGTTTTAATGAACTAAGGGCCTGCTTCCAATGCGGCGGCATGGGCGTTGCCCAGCGACTAGCGGATAAAAGCCACCGCTGGAACTTCCTGGGACTGGGCGCACTGCTGCCCAATGTGCTCATTCAGGGGCTGTCCGGTTATCCTTACAGCTGCCCGGATATGATCGGCGGCGGACAGATCGCTGACTTTCGCGGTCCGGCAGAAAAGTTGGATCACGAGTTGTTTGCCCGTTATTGCGAGGCCTCTGCGCTGATGCCCATGATGCAGTACAGCCTGAACATTTGGGATCTGGGCAATCCAGAGACCCGTCGCATTTGCCGAGAAATGAGCGCTCTGCACGCCAAATTCGGCGACTACATCATTGCCTGTGCCAAAGCGGCCAGCCAAACCGGTGCACCTATGGTGCGGGCCATGGAATACGCCTATCCTCACTGCGGCTACGGCGGCATTACCGACCAATACCTGCTGGGCGACCGGATCTTAGTGGCGCCGGTACTGAAAAAGGGGCAACGCAGACGCAAGGTGTGCATACCCACCGGCAAATGGCGACTGGGCGACAAGATCTATTCAAACGAAACGGTCACCCTCCCCTGCCCGGTAGACACCCTGCTTTACTTTGAACGCATAGATTGAGCCGCCTCGGCGTGCTCCAGGTCCTCCACCCGATGGTTGAGGACCTTTATTTTTTCCTCCACCACCGGCAGCCGCTCTGCAAAGCGGTTGTGCTTGTCCACCTTATTTTCCAGCAGCCGTAACCGATAGGTCGTCAGTTTGGACGACGCAAGCACGCCACCAAAAGAGCCGGCAATGGTGCCTGTCAAAGAGATCAGCGCCACCATCACTTCCTTTTGCATATTCACCCTCCTTTGCCTAAAATTACACACTCTAAGACAGTTTAACAGAATAGAGAAAATCTGTAATTTGTCAAGCCATTGGCCCCAAAAAGGGCCATATTTTTTTGATTATAGAGCACCTTGTCTATGGAATTGAATACACAATGTATATTTATTCTTACTTTTTGCATATTTATGATATTTTTTCCGTCGTTCTATTGACATTGCTCTCTATGCGTGTATAATATATACAAGTTTAAAAAGGACGGACTGTATAAAAATGACAAGAATATTCATTGACGGTAAAGCCGGCACCACCGGACTGAAGATTTTTTCCCGGTTCCAGAACCGACCGGAACTGGAGCTGATTCAAATTGACGAGGACAAGCGGAAGGACCCGGCAGAGCGAGCCAAGTGCATAAACGATTCGGACATTACCTTTCTCTGTCTCCCGGACCCGGCAGCCATTGAAGCGGTGGCACTGGTTACCAACCCTAAGGTGAAGTTGATTGACACCTCCACTGCCCACCGCACCCTGCCGGACTGGGCCTACGGCTTTCCGGAGCTGGCACCCGCCTTTCGAGAGAAGATCGCAAGCTCCAACCGTATTGCGGTGCCCGGCTGCTACGCCAGCGGGTTTAACGCTTTGATCTATCCCCTGGTGTCCGGCGGCATTTTACCCGCCGACTATCCCATTGTGTGCTACGCCATGAGCGGTTACAGCGGCGCAGGAAACAAAGGTATTGCCCAATATGAAGCGGCAGATCGGGATCCTGAACTGGACAGTCCCCGGCAGTACGCACTGACCCAGCAGCACAAGCACTTAAAAGAAATGGGCGCCATCAGCCACTTGGCGCGCACGCCCATTTTCGCTCCCCATATTTGTGACTATCCCTGCGGGATGACCGTATCCGTGCCGCTGTTTGCCGACCTACTGAAAAAGCGAATGACCCCGGCAGATATGCAGGCGTTCTACGCAGGGCACTACGGTGACAGCCGGGTGGTCAAGGTACGCCCCCTTGGTTACAGCGAAAGTATGATCGGTGCCAACAATATGGCCGGTCGGGATGACATGGAAATTGAGATCAACGGCAACGACGAAAGGCTGCTACTCACTGCCCGGTTCGATAACCTGGGCAAGGGCGCGTCCGGCGCTGCCATTCAGTGTATGAACATTGCCCTGGGGCTGGATGAAGTCACCGGGCTGACGATAGGAGAATAAAGTATGACCAAGATTGACGGCGGCATTTGTGCCGCAAAAGGGTTCAAAGCCAGCGGCACCTACTGCGGCATAAAAAAGCCGGCAGTAGAAAACCCGAACCCGGACTATGTACATAAAAACGATATTTGCCTGGTGGCCTGTGATGTGCTGTGCAACACCGCAGCGGTATATACCCAAAACAAAGTGAAGGGTGCACCTATACTTGTAACCAAAGACCACTTGGCAAAAAGCGGTAACAAGGCCAAAGCCATCATTGCCAACTCAAAAAACGCCAACACCTGCAACGCAGACGGCGTAGAAAAAGCAGCCAAAATGTGCCAGCTGGTGGCAGACGAAATGGGTCTGCCTGCTGAACAGGTGCTGGTGGCTTCCACCGGTGTCATCGGCCAGGTGCTGCCCATTGAGCCGATTATGACTGCCGTGCCTACGCTGGTGAAAGAACTGGATTATGGTAAAAACGAAGAAGCGGCTACCGCTATTATGACCACCGATACAGTGAAGAAAGAGTATGCAGTAGAGTTCCAGCTGGACGGCAAAACCTGCCGCCTGGGCGGTATGGCCAAAGGCTCCGGTATGATCCACCCCAATATGGCCACTACCTTGAACTTTATCAGCACCGACTGCGCCATCAGCGCAAAAATGCTGCAACAGGCGCTAAGTGAGATCGTAAAAGTCACCTACAATTGCCTGTCCATTGACGGCGATACCTCCACCAACGATATGGTAGAAATCATGGCCTCCGGCTTGGCGGGTAATGCGGAAATCACCGCCCCTGGCCCGGCGCTGGACACCTTTAAGGCTGCCCTTTATGATGTGATGGCCAACCTGACCCGTATGCTGGCCAAGGACGGCGAGGGCGCCAGCAAGCTGCTGGAATGCGTGTGCTCCGGCGCGCCCACTAAGGACACCGCCATTATCGTTGCCAAGGAAGTGATCGGCTCTACCCTGTTCAAATGCGCCATGTTCGGCGAGGATGCCAACTGGGGTCGGGTGCTGTGCGCCATCGGTTACGCCCCGGCGGAATTTGACATTGACAAGGTTGATGTGGCCTTAAAATCCACAGCCGGTACAGTCACCGTGTGCCAAAATGGCGCCGGTGTGGACTTCTCTGAGGAAGAGGCCGCCAAGGTACTGGCAGAGGACGAGATCTATATTTTAGTGGATCTGAACCAGGGGGACGAGAAAGCCACCGCCTGGGGCTGCGACCTGACCTACGACTATGTAAAAATCAACGGCGACTACCGCACTTGATTTTACGAAGAAATATAAGCGAACGGAGTGAGAGAATGGAAATTGCAAATCACCAAAAGGCGGAGATCCTGGCAAGAGCCTTGCCGTACATTCAGATGTATCGCAAGAAAGTCATTGTTGTAAAATACGGCGGCAACGCCATGATCAATGAAGAACTGAAAGAAACCGTCATGAACGATCTGGTACTACTGTCCACCATCGGTATCCATGTGGTGCTGGTGCACGGCGGCGGTCCGGAGATCAACAAGACCCTGGAGCGTATGCACATGGACTCCAAGTTTGTGGACGGTCTGCGGGTTACCGATAAAGAGACCGCAGAAGTGGTGCAAATGGTACTGGCCGGTAAGGTGAACAAAAGCCTGGTGTGCCAGATCGGCAACCTGGGCGGCCACGCCATCGGTCTGTGCGGTCTGGACGGCAATATGCTAAAGTGCAGACCGGTAGACGACGTCCATGGCTATGTGGGTGAGATCACAGAAATCAATATGGAAGTGGTGGAAGAAGCCATTTCCAAGAACTTCATCCCGGTGATCTCCACCATCGGCTACGATGAAGACGGCAACTGCTACAACATCAATGCAGACACGGTGGCTGCCGCAGTGGCCGGGGCTTTGCAGGCAGAGGCACTGATCTCCATGACCGATGTAGTGGGTCTGTTGCGAGATAAGAACGACGAAAGCTCGCTGATACACAGAGTCTATATTAGCGACACCCCGGCGCTGATTGCCGACGGCATTATCGGCGGCGGCATGATTCCCAAGATCGACTCCATGACCGAGGCCCTGCGCCGCGGGGTCAAAAAAGCATTTATAATCGACGGCCGCGTGCCCCACTCCATCTTGATGGAGCTGCTTACCGATGAAGGTATGGGCACCATGTTCCGCAGCAGATAAAGAGGAATACCCATGAACACAAAAGAACTGGATAATCAATATGTAGCCCACGCCTACGGGCGCTTTGATGTGGCGCTGACGAAAGGTCAAGGCTCTACCCTCTACGACGAGGACGGCAAAAAATACATCGACTTCGGATCCGGCATCGGGGTAACTGCCTTTGGCATCAACGATCCGGTCTGGACCAAAGCTGTGGAAGAACAGCTGCACCGGGTGCAGCACACCTCCAATCTCTACTACACCGCCCCCTGCGCCAAGCTGGCGCAGCTGCTGTGTGAAAAGAGCGGAATGAAAAAGGTGTTCTTCGGCAACTCCGGGGCAGAGGCCAACGAGGGTGCCATCAAATTTGCCCGCAAGTATAGCTTTGACAAATACGGCGCCGGGCGCAGCACCATCATTACCCTTGTCAACTCATTCCACGGCCGCACCATTACCACCCTGGCGGCCACAGGGCAAGACAGCTTTCACACGGTGTTTGACCCCTTTACACCCGGGTTCAAATACTGCCCGGCCAATGATATAGAGGCACTGCAAGCGGCAGCCACGGACGATGTGTGCGCTGTGCTGTTTGAATGCGTACAGGGCGAAGGCGGCGTAAACAACCTAAGTCCAACATTCGTAAACGCCATTGCCAAGCTGGCAAAGGAAAAAGACATTCTGATCGCGGTAGATGAAGTGCAGACCGGCAACGGCCGCACCGGCACCTACTTTGCCTACCAGCAATACGGCATTACGCCGGACATTGTAACCACGGCTAAAGGCCTGGGCGGCGGACTTCCCATCGGTGCCGTGCTGTTTGGGGAAAAGCTGCAAGACACCATGACCCCCGGCTCCCACGGCTCTACCTTTGGCGGAAACCCGGTGGTGGCTGCCGGTGCCTGCTCCATTGTGGAGCGGATCGACGACGACTTTCTGAGTGAAGTACAGCGCAAGAGCGAGAAGATCCGCACGGCGCTGGCAAAAGTAAAAGGCGTCAAGAGCATCAGCGGTATGGGGCTGATGCTGGGGATCGAAACGGACAAACCCGCAGGAGAAGTAGCCAAGGCTTGCCTGGCAAACGGCCTGCTGATCTTAACGGCAAAAACAAAGCTTCGTCTTCTGCCGGCGCTGAACATCAGCGATGCGGAGCTGGACGAGGGACTGGAGATACTGAAAGGAGTGCTTGAAGCATGAAACATTTACTGAAACTGGCGGACCTGGACAAAGGCGATATTCTGGACATTCTCAACTTGGCAGACCAGCTGAAATATGAGAACCAGCATGGCATTGAACACCACCACTTAAAGGGAAAGACCCTGGGTATGATCTTTCAAAAAAGTTCTACCCGCACCCGGGTCAGCTTTGAGACCGGCATGTACCAGTTGGGCGGCCAGGCACTGTTCCTTTCCAACCGAGATTTGCAGATCGGCCGC
>FR885381.1:31603-36989 GCA_000436335.1 Clostridium sp. CAG:217 | reverse complement strand
GGGGAGCCGGTACAGGACACGGCTCGGGTACTCTCTCGCTATCTGGACGGCATTATGATCCGCACCTTTGCGCAAAAAGAGGTGGAGGACCTGGCAGAGTACGGCTCCATTCCCATCATCAACGGCCTGACCGATTACTGCCACCCCTGCCAGGTGCTGGCGGATCTGATGACCATTCGCGAGTATAAGAAGAGCTTTGACGGGCTGAAATTCTGCTTTATCGGCGACGGCAACAATATGGCAAACTCCCTAATCGTAGGCGCCATCTCCATGGGTATGGAGTGCGCCATCGCCTGCCCCAAGGACTACCAGCCGGACGCTAAGATCATGGCCTGGGCCAAGGAGAACGGCACCTTCACTTGCAGTGAGGATATTTTGGCCTGCGCCAAAGACGCAGATGTGGTCTACACGGATGTATGGGCCTCTATGGGTCAGGAAGAAGAAAAAGCAGAGCGGGAAAAGATCTTTAAGAACTACCAGATCAACGACGAAGTAATGGCCGCCGCCAAGCCGGACGCTATGGTGCTCCACTGCCTGCCCGCTCACCGAGAGGAAGAGATTACCGCCAAAGTGTTTGAAGCCTATGCCAACGAGATCTTTGACGAGGCAGAAAACCGCCTGCACGCCCAAAAGGCCGTGCTTGTGAAGCTGTTAGGTTAAACTATGAAAAAACAGAAAGTATATCTTTGTCTGGAGAACGGACAAACCTTTGAGGGCTATCGTTTCGGTGCCGGTGGCGAAATTCAGGGTGAACTGGTATTTACCACCGGTATGGGCGGTTATATCGAGACCCTGACGGACCCCAGCTATTACGGCCAGATCGTGCTGCAAACCTTTCCCCTCATCGGTAACTACGGCTTTATCCCGGAAGATATGGAGAGCCCCAAAAGCTATGTAAGCGCCTATATCGTGCGTGAGTATTGCCAGGTGCCCTCCAACTTCCGCTGCCGGGAGACACTGGATGATTTCTTAAAATCCCAAGGCATTATCGGCGTCTACGGCGTAGATACCAGAGAGATCACAAAGACCATTCGGGAAAGCGGTGTAATGAATGCCGTGATCTGTGACGATCCCCGTGTGGTGGACTATAACAAAGTGCGGGACTATGCGGTCGCAGACGCAGTAAAAAGCGTGTCTGCTACCAAGCCTCAACTGCTGTCTGCCGACGAGCACAAGCACAATGTGGTGCTGCTGGACTACGGCGCCAAGGCCAACATTGCAAGAGAGCTGAACAAGCGTGGCTGCAATGTGGCGGTCATGCCTTACAACACCAAGGCGGAGGACATCTTAGCGCTGCACCCGGACGGCATTATGCTGTCTAACGGTCCCGGAGATCCGGCAGAGAACACCGCCGCCATTGCTCAGCTGAAAAAGCTCATCGGAAAAGCGCCTATTTTTGGCATTTGCCTGGGGCACCAACTGCTGGCGCTGGCTATGGGCTGCAAGACGGAAAAACTGAAATACGGTCACCGTGGCGTGAACCAGCCGGTAAAAGACCTGCAAACCGGGCGAACCTATATCTCCAGTCAAAACCACGGCTACGCGGTAGTGAACGATACCATTGAGGCCAGCGGCGGCACCCTGCGCTGGGTGAACGCCAACGACGGCACCTGCGAAGGGATCGACTACCCTGCCCAGAATGCCTTTACGGTACAGTTCCATCCGGAGGCGTGCAGCGGGCCCCACGACACCCGCTTTTTGTTCGACCGGTTTTTACAGATGATGGGAGGCGAGAGCCATGCCGCTGAATAAGAATATCAAAAAGGTACTGGTGATCGGCTCCGGCCCCATCGTCATCGGCCAGGCGGCAGAGTTTGACTATGCCGGCGCCCAGGCCTGCCGGGTGCTGAAAGACGCCGGACTGGAAGTGGTGTTGGTCAATTCCAACCCGGCCACCATTATGACGGACAAAGCGCTGGCGGACCATATTTATTTAGAGCCGCTGACGGAAGAGACCGTGAAGCGCATTATTGAAAAAGAGCACCCGGACTCCATCTTAGGCGGCCTGGGCGGCCAAACCGGCCTGACCATCAGTATGCAGCTGGCAAAGGACGGTTATTTGGACAAAATGGGCGTGACCCTGCTGGGCACAACTGCCCAGGCTATTGACAAAGCCGAGGACCGGCAGCTGTTCCGCGACACCATGATGAAGCTGGGCCAGCCTGTGGTCCCCAGCGACATTGCCACCACCCCGGAGCACGCACGGCAGATTGCCGCAGAGATTGGCTACCCGGTGATTATTCGTCCGGCCTTTACCCTTGGCGGTGCCGGCGGTGGCGTGGCTTATAACCAGCAGCAGCTGGATGTAATTGCCAAAAACGGTCTGATGCTCTCCCCCATTACCCAGGTGCTGGTGGAGCGGTACATTGCCGGTTGGAAAGAAATTGAATTTGAAGTGATGCGGGACAGCGCCGGCAATGTGATTGCCGTGTGCTCTATGGAAAACTTTGACCCGGTGGGCGTTCATACCGGTGACTCCATCGTCATTGCCCCGGCTGTGACCCTGGCGGACAAGGAGTACCAAATGCTCCGTTCCGCATCTCTGGATATTATCACCGAGCTGGGCATTGAGGGCGGCTGCAACTGTCAGTTTGCCCTGAACCAGGAGAGCATGGAGTACAGCGTGATTGAGGTCAATCCCCGCGTCAGCCGTTCCTCCGCCCTGGCGTCCAAGGCCACCGGCTATCCCATTGCCAAGGTGACCACCAAGATTGCTTTGGGTTATACCCTGGACGAGATTAAAAACGATGTAACCGGCAAAACCTGTGCCTGCTTTGAGCCGACCCTGGATTATGTGGTAGTCAAGGTGCCCAAGTGGCCCTTTGACAAGTTCGTCAACGCCTCCCGCAAGCTGGGCACCCAAATGAAAGCCACCGGCGAAGTGATGAGCATTGCACCCTGTTTTGAGGCCGCCATTATGAAGGCGGTGCGCGGCGCAGAAATCGGGCTGGACACACTGCATAACAAGGCTCTGGACGGACTGGATATACACGAGAAGCTGCACGATCAGGACGATCTGCGGCTGTTCTCCGTATTCGCTGCGCTGAAAAAGGGCGTGCGTATAGAGGAAATCCACCAAATCACCATGATCGACGAGTGGTTCCTGGCCAAGCTGAAAAACCTGGCGGATTATGAAAAAGAAATCACCGGGCTGCCCCTATCCCGGGAACAGTATATGCAGGGCAAGCACTACGGCTATACCGATGAAGCCCTGGCGCGCATCAGCGGCGGCTCTATTCCCTATCATCAGGACTGCGTCTATAAAATGGTAGACACCTGCGGTGCGGAATTCGCTGCAGAAACGCCCTACTTTTATTCTACCTATGACGCCCACTGCGAGGCCCGCAGCCTGCCCCAAAGCGGCAAGCAAAAGATCATTGTACTTGGCTCCGGCCCCATCCGCATTGGGCAGGGCATTGAGTTTGATTACAGCTCTGTGCACTGTGTGTGGACGCTAAAAGAGCTGGGCTATGAGGTCATTCTTATTAACAACAACCCGGAGACGGTATCCACTGACTTTGACACCGGCGATCGACTGTACTTTGAGCCGCTGTGCCCGGAAGATGTGATGCAGGTCATTCAGGTAGAAAAGCCCATTGGGGTGGTGGTGGCCTTTGGCGGCCAAACCGCCATTAAGCTGACTAAATTCCTGGATGAAAAAGGCATTACGATTTTGGGCACCAGTGCCGAGTCCATCGACATTGCCGAGGACCGGGAACGGTTTGACGCATTGCTGGAAAAATTCGGCATTTTCCGTCCCAAAGGCACCAGCGTGATGACCATGCCCCAGGCACTGGTGGCAGCCAACGAACTGGGCTATCCGGTGCTGCTGCGCCCCAGCTATGTGATCGGCGGGCAAAATATGACCATCGCCTACACGGATGATGATGTGCGCCGCTATATGGAGCTGATTCTGGCACAAGGGATTGAAAACCCGGTGCTGGTAGACAAGTATATGATGGGCACAGAGTTGGAAGTGGACTGCATCAGCGATGGCAAAGATGTGCTGATCCCCGGCATTATGGAGCATATTGAAAGGGCCGGCGTGCACTCCGGCGACTCTATTGCCGTGTATCCCCCTTACAACCTGAACGATGTGATGCTGCACCAGATCTGCGATGTAAGCGAAAAGCTGGCGCTGTCCTTGGGCACCAAGGGACTGGTTAACATTCAGTACCTGATTTATCGCAACGAGTTGTATGTAATCGAGGTGAACCCCAGAGCCTCCCGCACCATTCCCTATATCAGTAAAGTCACCGGCGTGCCCATGGTGGAACTGGCAACCAAAATCATGGTAGGTGAAAAGCTGCAAGACCTGGGCTACGGCACCGGGCTGTATCGCACGCCGCCGTACTTTGCAGTAAAAGTGCCGGTATTCAGCTTTGAAAAACTCAATGATGTAAATTCCCAGCTTGGGCCGGAGATGAAATCCACCGGTGAGGTGCTGGGCGTAGGCAAAAACTTGAACGAAGCGCTGTTTAAGGGGCTGGTATCTGCCGGGTATAAGGTAGAAAGCCAAAAACAGGGTCGCCACGGGGTACTCATCACCGTAACAAAGCAAGACCGGTTTGAGATCGTGGGTCTGGCGAAAAAGCTGGACGACATGGGCGCAGAGCTATGGGCAACGCCGGAGACGGCAGCGGCTATTCGCTCTCTGGGTATTGAGGTACATGTGGTCAACAAGCTGCGCCAGGACAACTCCATTATGGACTTGGTAGAGAGCGGCAAATTGGACTACATTGTCTACACCGGCAAAAGCGATAAGAAGTCCATTGCAGACTATATTAAGCTGCACAACCGGGCCAATCAGCTGGGCATTGCCACCCTGACCAGCCTGGACACCGCCAACGCCTTGGCAGATATTATCGCCTCTCGCTACAATCAAATGAACACCGAGCTGGTGGACATCAACCATATGCGCAGCGAAAAGGGCCTGCTGAAATTCACCAAAATGCAGGGCAGCGGCGACGACTACATTTTCTTCAACAACCAGTGCGGCATCATCACCTGTCCGGAGAGTCTGTCCATTGAATTCTCCGACCGGCACAAGGGTATCGGCGGAGACGGTATTGTACTGATTGAAAAGAGTGTGATTGCCGACGCCAGAATGCGCATTTTCAATATGGACGGCAGCGAGGGCCGTATGGCCGGCAACTCCATTCGCTGCGTGGGCAAGTACCTGTACGATAACGGCATGGTGCCCAAAACCGAGATGACCATTGCCACCGCCTCCGGCGTGCGGCACCTGCAACTGTTTACCCGCAACGGCAAGGTATCTTCTGTAACGGTAGATATGGGCAAGGCAGAGTTGAACCCGGCCAAGATCCCGGTTGACCTGCCTGGCGACAAAATCATCTGTCATCCGGTAACCATCGGCGACAATGAA
>FR885381.1:31354-31573 GCA_000436335.1 Clostridium sp. CAG:217 | reverse complement strand
CATCACCTGCGTGGCTACCGGTAACCCCCACTGCGTAGTATTTGTAGACAATGTGGATAAGCTGGACTTACAACAGATCGGTCCGCAATTTGAAAACAGTCCCCTGTTCCCGGAGCGAGTAAACACGGAATTTGTGCGTGTCGTTAATGAGAGCACCATTAAAATGCGGGTGTGGGAGCGCGGCAACGGCGAGACCCCGGCCTGTGGCACCGGCGCCTG
>FR885381.1:29606-31339 GCA_000436335.1 Clostridium sp. CAG:217 | reverse complement strand
ACCGGCGCCTGCGCAGCCGTTATAGCTGCGGTGGAAAACGGCTACTGCAAAAAAGGCGTTGATGTTACCGTAAAGGTGCGTGGCGGCGACCTGCTGGTAAACTACACCGACGACCGTATTACCCTTACCGGCGACTGCAACACCGTCTATAAGGGAGAGATCGAATATTAAAGCCTAAGAAAGGCAGCAAAAAGCGCGTACAGATTTCTGTACGCGCTTAAATTATGTTTTATTACAGTTTGACGATACCCAGCGTATCTAAAATAGAACTGATGAGAATGGCCAGCAGGCAAGGCGGTGCGATCCACTTAACCATCGCGGAATAAAACTTCTTCATCTTAAAGGGACCGTTCAGCTCAATTTCGTTGACAATCAGCTGGGGCTTCAGCACAAAGCCAACCATAATGCAGGTGAGCATACCCACAACCGGCATCAACAGACTGTTAGACACAAAGTCCAGGAAATCCAAAATGGAGAAACCAAAAATCGTAAAGGAGGACCACTTGCCAAAGCCCAAGGAGCAGCAAATGCCCAATGCCACGGCATATATATAACAGATCACCGTAGCCTTTTTGCGGCCCCAGTGGTAGCGATCGTCCAAACCGGACACAATGGCCTCCATCACGGATACGGAGCTGGTCAGCGCCGCAAACAGCACCAGAATAAAGAACCCGGCGCCGATCAAGCTGCCGATTTTCATCTCGGCAAACACCTTAGGCAGGGTTACAAACATCAGGCTGGGACCTTTGCCCAAGGCGCTTTCGTCCCCTCCCGAATACACAAACACCGCCGGTACGATCATCAAACCGGCCAGGAATGCCACCAAAGTATCAAACACTTCAATCTGGCGCACGGACTGCTCAATTTGATCCTGCTTACGCAAATAAGAACCGTAAGTGATCATAATACCCATAGCCAGAGACATGGAGAAAAACAACTGCCCCAAAGCAGCCAGCACAGTCATCATACTCAGCTTGCTGAAATCCGGCTTTAAATAATAAGCCACACCTGCGCCGGCGCCCGGACGGGTGACTACAAAGATAGACAGCAGAATCGTCAAAATCAACAACGCCGGCATCAATACGCGGCTGAACTTTTCAATTCCCTTTTCTACGCCTAAAAATACGATCACCGCCGTAGCGGTCATAAACAGCAAAAACCACAAAAGCGGCTCGCCTGTACCAGAAATAAAAGTAGAAAAATAGTTGTCGCCGGCTGCGTCTTGAACTGCACCGGAGATCATCGTGGCGGTGTACTTGGTAACCCAACCGCCAATGACGCAGTAATAAGGCAGAATAAGTACCGGCACCAAAGTCACCAACTTGCCCATCCAGCTCCACTTTTTGTTCAGCGAGCCAAAGGCCTCCATAGGACTGAGGCGGGTTTTACGACCAATAGCGATCTCCGTGACCATCAGGGTAAAGCCAAAGGTCACCGCCAAAACAATATACACCAATAGGAAGATACCGCCGCCGTACTTAGCTGCCAAATAGGGAAAGCGCCACAGATTTCCCAAACCCACAGCCGAGCCTGCCGCTGCCAGTACAAATCCCACTTTTCCGGAGAATGTACTTCGATTCTTTTTTGTTTCCATCAAACCATCCAATCTATATCTCTTATTTTACGGAGTAATGCTCTAATTATACTCATTCCGATAGGATTTGTCAATTCCGAACCGGTGGGATTTACCAATTCCCGGGTAAACAAAGAAAGCCTGCACCGGCGGGTGCAGG
>FR885381.1:22281-29585 GCA_000436335.1 Clostridium sp. CAG:217 | reverse complement strand
GGGTGCAGGCTCGTTCTTATATGTTATTCCAAAATCACTTGCTGACCTTCACGGACTGCAAGATCCAGTAGTGCAGAGTCAGGCAGTTAGAGGCAAAAGTCTTGCGCACATCGGCGCCCGGCGCTGCGGCCATCGGCTGAATGGTGCCGTCGCCCAACTGGGTGTACACAGTGTCCAGCTTCTTTTGCAGCTCCTCCTTTTTCTCACTGTCCGGCAAGCTGCAGGTAATGGCCTTGTTGGCGCAACCGGCATTGTAAATGGACGCACCCTTAAAGTCCTTTAAGCAAGCAGCCGCTGCAGTGCCGTATTCCTTCACCACAGAATAGGCGGCGCCTTCCTCGTTAAAACCGGAGCCGATCACAGTCACATCGTTAAGATCAAAAGCATTTTTCGCCGTGTAGAGAGAAGCGGACTTATCGCACCCGCCGGCAAAGAGTGCCTTGTCGCCCTTATCAATCATGCTCTCTGCAATGGAGGCATAACGATCCACCATCTCAAAGGTGGTATCATAGTAATACTCACTTTCCAGCGCCAGACCGGCGGAATTTCCATCCTTATCGCTGTTGGTCCAGTGGTCAAAATAGTAACCGTCCTTGGGTACATTAGCGGTAATATGTACCGTATCGCCGGGCAGGTAGTAGCCGCTGCCGGTTCCGTTCTCTACCGTTACGGCAAATGTAGGATCGGCAGATACCACATACACCGGGGTCAGTACCACCGGGTTCTCCTCCACCGTTACATTGGTGGACTTTTCCTTAGCGTTCTCAATATTCTCCGCATTACCGGTGCTCTCCCAGTGATCAAAGACCATACCCTGAGCTGCAGCCGGTGCGGTTACCCACACCTTTTCACCGACCGTGTTGTCATAGACTTTATCCGTAGCGGATTTGTCCGCTTTCAGCACAGCCACGCTGCCAACGCTACCCTCCGCCTTAGTATAAACGGCGGTCAGCGTACAGTCACACTTCTCCACAATCAAGTTAATCTCGTTCTTTTTCTTGCTGGACACATTGACTTTCTTGTCCTTCACACCCTCGGTGTTGCTCTTAACCTCCCAGTGGTCGAACTTCTCCCCCTGCTCGTTAAACAGATCGCAGGAAACGGTCACATTCTGGCCCTCTTTGTAAGTACCGCTGCCGTTGCCGTTCTCCACCACCACCTTGTGGCAGGTTTTGTCTGCCTCTTTGATGGGCTTATACACCGGAGTCAAAGTCACAGAGTAGTCATAATCCAGCAGCGGAGAGTCATAATCCGCATAATCCAACTGCACCGGTACGCCCAGGGTATCCGCTGCTGCGGCAGCGCCCTGTACAAATCCGGCACCGTAGTTGGAGGAATGGTCATTCTGCACCGAGCCCAGGTAACCCAGCTTGGTATTCCCCTGAAGCACGGCAGAAAAGCCGGCCAAATAGCCGCTTTGCAGGTCATCAAAGCTGGCGCTCATTACATTGGGCAGCAGCCGCGCAGACTTGTCTCCGGCAGAATGGGGCACAGCGTCCAGCAAAACAAAATGCAGCTCCGGATACATGGTGGCCAGCTCGTAGCAGATCACGGCAAAGGTCTCGCCGGGCAGCACAATGTACTTGGCGCCCTTGTCCACAGCCAGTTTTACATACTGCTCCACCACATCGGTGGTCAGCTCTTGGTTCTCCTCTAATGCCGGCTGGTAATAGACGGCCTTGGCGGAATTCTCATTGGCATAGGTCTGCACCCCGTCCCAGGCGGACTGGTTATAGGCCTTATCGTGGATACTGCCACCGTCGGTAATCAGCGCCACATCATACCTTAGATCTGATGTTTTTGTGCACCCTGCAAAGGCAAAAACGCCCACTGCCACCAGAGTCACACACAGCAAAACGGAAAGGATCTTCTTCATCGCTCTATTGTCCCTCCAACAATAAAATACTACCCCTCAATGATACCAAAAACTTTCTGCCAATGCAATAGATTTTGTTGATTTGGCGATGAAAAAACACTATAATGAAATCATAAAAATTCCGAGAGGTGAAAATAATGGACACATTGAGCGCAAGCGTACTAAGAGACAGAAAGCCGCAAATCGGTATTGTGCTGGGCAGCGGCCTGGGTGCCCTTGCAGAGAGAATTGAAGGGGCAGAGGCTCTGCCTTACAGCGATATACCCGGTTTTCCGGTCTCTACGGCGCCGGGACACAAAGGACGATTTGTTTTTGGCACCATTGGCGACAAAGAAGTGGTGCTCATGGACGGCCGGGTGCACCTGTATGAGGGCTATACGCCCCAGCAGGTGGTGATGCCCATTCGCCTGATGCGCCAAATGGGCATTCACACCGTCCTATTGACCAACGCCAGCGGCGGTATTCGCCGTGATCTGCATGCCGGCGACCTGATGCTGCTGACGGACCACATTTCCAGTTTGGTCCCCTCTCCCCTGCGGGGTGAGAACGACCCTGCGCTGGGTGTACGCTTTCCGGATATGCGCCATGTGTATGACGAGGATTTGCAGCGCCTGTTTCGCCAAACGGCAAAGGCACTGGATATTCCGCTGAAAAGCGGCGTCTATATTCAACTGCAAGGCCCGGCATTTGAAACCCCGGCGGAGATCAAAATGTGCGCCGCTCTGGGTGCGGACGCCGTGGGTATGAGTACCGCCATTGAGGCGCAGGCCGCCCGGCACTGCGGATTGCGCGTGGCAGGCGTCAGCTGCATTACAAACCTGGCCAGCGGTCTGCTGGATTGTCCCTTAACCTCCGAAGAGGTGGGCGAAACCGCCGCTAAGGTGGCTGAGAATTTCCAATCCCTAATCCTTGAAACTGTGAAACGGATGTGACAATATGGAAAACTTGAAATACCAAGACGGAAAACTGGAGATTCTCGACCAGCGGTTACTGCCCAATGAAGCAAAGTGGTTGCCCATTGGCAGCAAGGAAGCGGCCTTTGAAGCCATACAAACGCTGGCAGTACGGGGCGCACCGGCCATCGGTATCTTCGCCGCATTCTCTATGGCGTTATTTGGCAAGGACGACCCGGCGGCGTGCAAAGCCTACTTAGACAGCGCCCGCCCCACGGCTGTGAACCTGAGCTGGGCCACTGCACGGCTGGCAAAGGTGATAGAAAATGGCGGTGACCCGATGGCAGAAGCCTTGGCGGTGCAGGCTGAGGACATAGAAATGTGCCGAAAAATCAGCGCTTACGGCTTGTCCCTGCTCCGGGATGGCGATGGTCTGCTGACCCACTGCAACGCCGGCGAGCTGGCTACAAGCCGCTACGGCACCGGACTGGGGCCGATCCTGCTGGGCAAGGAAAAGGGCTACAATTTTAAGGTGTTCTCCGACGAAACCCGTCCCCTGCTGCAAGGGGCGCGGCTCACCAGCTATGAATTGGAAAAAGCCGGCGTGGATGTGACCCTGATTTGTGACAACATGGCCAGCCAGGTGATGAAAAACGGCTGGATCCAAGCGGTGCTGGTAGGCTGCGACCGGGTGGCTATGAACGGTGACGCCGCCAACAAGATCGGCACTTCCGGGGTGGCCATTCTGGCAAAGCACTACGGTATTCCCTTTTATGTGCTTGGGCCTACCTCCACGGTGGATCCTCACTGTGCCACCGGCGCAGATATTCAGATCGAGGAGCGCCCCGGGGACGAGATCAAGGAGCTGTACTTTGAGCGCCCCACAGCGCTACCCCAAACGAAATGTTACAACCCTGCCTTTGATGTTACGGACCATGACCTGATCACCGCCATTATTACGGACAAAGGCATTTTGCGCCCGCCGTACACCGAGAGCCTGCGCGCCCTGTTTCAGGAGGAAGTATGATACGATTTTATAACGGTCCTGTGCTAACACTGCAACAGGACCAAATGAATATTACGCACCAAGAGGTATGGGTAGACGGCAACCGTATTGTGTGCCTGGGGGCAAACCCGGGGGCAAAAGCGGACCGGGAGATCGACCTGAACGGCGATCTGCTGATGCCGGCCTTTAAGAACGCCCACACCCACTCGGCCATGACATTTGGCCGCTCCTTTAGCGACGATCTGCCCCTACAAAGCTGGCTGTATGACAAAATCTTCCCCTTGGAAGCCAAGCTAACCGCAGAGGATATTTATCATCTGTCCCGACTGGCATTCCTGGAATATTTGGAGAGCGGCATTTCCGCCTGCTTTGATATGTATTACTTTCCGGAAGCCATGGCAAAGGCGGCGGTGGACGCCGGGTTCCGCACGGTAATGTGCGGTGCGGTCAATAATTTTAAGGAAAGCCCGGCGCTTCTGGAAGAATACTACAACACCTACAACAACGATCACCCGCTGGTGTCCTACCAACTGGGGTTCCACGCAGAGTACACCACCAACCGCTCCATTATGGAGGCCATTGCGGCGCTGGCAGAGAAGTACAAGGCGCCGGTGTATATGCACGCCAGTGAGACGGAGAGCGAGGTGCAGGACTGCATCGGCCGCTACGGCATGGCCCCTACGGCGCTGTTTGAGCAGCTGGGGCTGTGGAATTACGGGGGCGGTGCATTTCACAGTGTCTGGGTCAGCAATGAGGACCTGAACATTTACAAAAAACACGGCGTTTACGCAGTGCTGAATGCCGGCTCCAACGCCAAGCTGGCCAGCGGCATTGCCCCGGTGGAAAAAATGTTGCAAATGGGCATTCCCCTGGCGGTGGGCACAGACGGTCCCTCCAGCAACAACGCGCTGGATATGTTCCGGGAAATGTACCTGATCTGCGTACTGCAAAAACTGCGGGAGAAGAACGCCGCAGCGGCAGACGCCAACGCCATATTAAAAGCAGCCACCGCAGGTTCCGCCCGGTGTATGGGACTGCCGGAGGCGGACTGCATCGCCCCCGGTAAGCTGGCGGACCTAACCGTGATCGACCTGCATCGGCCCAATATGCAGCCCATCAACAACATCACCAAAAACCTGGTGTACAGCGGTGCCAAAACCAATGTACGCCTAACTATGGTAGACGGACGAATTCTCTACGAAAACGGCCTGTTCTTAAACACAGATACTGCTGAAATTTACAAGAACGCACAAACGGTCATTGACCGAATTCGATAAGGAGACACAGCGATGAAAGTCTTATTGGTCAACGGATCTCCCCACCAGCACGGCTGCACCTACACAGCCCTGGCGGAGATCGCCCATACACTGCAAGAAGAAGGCATTGACAGCGAGATCTTTTGGATCGGAAACAAGCCCATCGGCGGCTGCATCGGTTGCCACGGCTGTGTAAAGCTGGGCAAATGTGCCTTTGACGACGACCCGGTAAACGCCTTTACAGCCAAGGCAAAGACAGCGGACGGGTTCATCTTTGGCTCGCCGGTACACTACGCAGCGGCCACCGGCAATCTGACTGCCTTTATGGACCGGGTATTCTATTCCGACGGTTGCGGCAAAGGCAGAGCCTTTTACTTAAAACCCGCAGCAGCAGTAGCCAGCGCCCGCCGGGCAGGCACCACCGCCACCCTGGACCAACTGAACAAGTACTTTACCATTGCCCAAATGCCGGTGATCTCCTCCCGGTACTGGAATATGGTTCACGGCTTTACCCCGGAAGATGTGATGAAAGACCTGGAGGGTCTGCAAGTGATGCGGGTACTGGCGCGGAATATGGCCTACTTCTTAAAATGCAAAGCCGCCGGTGCCGCCGCTGGCGTGGAACCACCCAAAACGGAGCGAGCCATTCTCACTAACTTTATTGATTAAATCTTTTTTCACATTGGCAGACCGAGAGAAAGCGAGATAAATTTTGTTTTTTGCGTGCGGGAGCCGTACAACGGTACTGCCCCCGAGCAAAAGACGATGCGCAGACAGCCATGGACGAGGCGCTGCGCTGCCTGCACTGCAAGCACAAGCCCTGCATTTCCGGCTGTCCGGTGCAGATTCATATCCCGGATTTTATCGCCAAGGTGGCAGAGGGCGACTTTGAGGCCGCCTATCAGATCATCAGCGAAAGCAGCTCCCTGCCGGCAGTCTGCGGCCGGGTGTGCCCCCAGGAGCGCCAGTGCGAGAGTAAGTGCGTGCGGGGCATTAAGGGTGACGCGGTGAGCATCGGTCGTCTGGAGCGCTTTGTGGCAGACTGGCACAACAGCCACTGCAAAGTATGGCCCGCCGTACCGGAACGAAACGGGCACAAAGTAGCCGTGATCGGCAGTGGTCCCAGCGGATTGACCTGCGCCGGCGATCTGGCCCGGTTGGGTTATGATGTAACGGTGTTTGAGGCGCTGCATATTGCCGGCGGTGTGCTGGTGTACGGCATTCCGGAGTTCCGTCTGCCCAAGAAGATCGTGGAGCTGGAAGTAAACGGCTTAAAGGCGCTGGGTGTGAAGATTGTTACCAATGTGGTGATCGGTCGCTCCATGAGCATTGACGATCTGTTTGACGATGGCTTTGAGGCGGTGTATATCGGCTCCGGTGCCGGTTTGCCCCGGTTTATGGGTATTCCCGGCGAGAGCCTGAAAGAGGTGTACTCTGCCAATGAGTATCTGACTCGGGTAAACCTGATGAAAGCGTATCAGCCCGGCAGCACCACCCCCATTTACCACGCCCGCAAGGTGGCCGTGGTAGGCGGCGGCAATGTGGCCATGGATGCGGCTCGCTCTGCCATTCGGCTGGGTGCGGAGGAAGTGTATGTGCTCTACCGTCGCTCCTTTGAGGAGATCCCTGCCCGGCAGGAGGAAGTGCAGCACGCCCAGGAGGAGCAAATCCGGTTCCAAACCCTGACCAACCCGGTAGAGATTTTGGGCAGCGACGACGGCAATGTAACCGGCGTGCGGTGCATCCGGATGGAGCTGGGCGAGCCGGACGCCACCGGCAGACGCCGCCCGGTGCCGGTGCCGGACTCAGATTTTGTGATCGACGCGGACTGCGTGATTATGGCTATTGGTACTTCCCCCAACCCGCTGATCAAGTCCACCACCGGGGGGCTGGAGGTAAATGCCCGTGGCGGAATTGTGGCAGATGAAAACGGCTGCACCTCTCGGGACGGCGTATTCGCCGGGGGCGATACGGTTACCGGTGCCGCCACCGTGATTAAGGCCATGGGCGCCGGCAAAATCGCCGCCAAGTCCATTGACGCCTACATTCAAAACAGATAAACGCTCAGTGTGTAGAGAAGTCTAGTTATAAACACGCTGACAGACCGAGAGAAAGCGAGATAAATTTCGTTTTTTGCGAGCGGGTGCCGTTAATTTCACTCGCTACGAAACAGTCCACCGGACTGTTTCTCCCAAATGCTAACGCATTTGGAGCCTCGTGTCTCTTGCGCTACGCGCAATTCACTCTCCCGAGTAAAAGACGAAAAGCGCCAA
>FR885381.1:0-22250 GCA_000436335.1 Clostridium sp. CAG:217 | reverse complement strand
CTTGAACTCGATGTTCAAGCCGATTTTTTCAAGTCAATAGTGATAATAGAAAGCTGCGGCAGGAGCAAGCCCCTGCCCTATGAAACGCCTATTAGAATTTTATAAGAGGCGCGGTTTAGCCGCTTTATCGACAGTCTGAGAGCCATCGGCAATGCCGGTGGCTCTCTTTATACAGTCTATTCTTATTTTGCTGCGGTCTCGCAGTACAGGCAGCGGTAGGTGCCCTTGTCCGGGTCAACCAGAGTGAACACATCATCCACCTGCTCGTGGTTGCTGATGCACGCCGGATTGGGGCAATGCACCATATTCACCAGCTTTTCCGGCAGACGCAGCGCCTGCTTTTCCGCCGCTTTTCCACCGCAGATCACATTCACGGTGGTATGGGGCGCCAGGTACGCCACCGCGTCCAAGTTCAAGTCAAACTTGTCCGTGGCGATCTTAAGCACATCTTTTTTGCCCATTTTAGAGGACTTGGCGTTTTGGATCAGCGCCACCTGGGCGTCTGTCTTGTCCAGCCCCAGCAGCTTATAAATACGCATACCCATACCCGCGGGGATATGGTCCAGTACATAGCCGTTTTGGATCGAATCAATGGTCATTCCAGTACACCTCCCCACTTCAGCAGCGTCATAATCAGCGCCATACGCATATATTTGCCGTTCTTGGCCTGTTCAAAATACTTGGCTCGCGGATCGTCGTCCACATCCACGGTGATCTCATGGACCCGAGGCAGCGGGTGCATAATGGTCAGATCACTTTTGGCGCTTTCCAGCTTCTCCGGGTCCAGTACAAAGGCGTCCTTATGACGCAGGTACTCGTCTTCCGAAAAGAAGCGCTCTCTCTGAATACGGGTCATATAAAGCACATCCAGCCGGGGCATCACATCTTCCATGTGCTCCACCTCTGTGTACTTCATACCGGAGGCGTCCAGCACATCCGTTTTGATATAATCCGGCACTGCCAACTCCTTGGGGGAAATCAGCACAAACTCCACATCCGTATAGCGGCACATAGCCTTAATGAGGGAATGCACCGTGCGGCCAAATTTTAAATCCCCGCAAAGGCCGATGGTCAGGTGGTTCAAACGACCCTTTTCCCGATATATGGTGAGCAGGTCCGTTAAGGTCTGCGTGGGGTGGCTGTGGCCGCCGTCCCCGGCGTTGATGATGGGCACATCGCTCTTAAAGCTGGCAACCCGGGGCGCACCCTCCAGCGGGTGACGCATAGCGATAATGTCCGCATAGCAGGACACGATCTTCACCGTGTCCCCTACCGTCTCGCCCTTGGAGGCAGAGGAAGAATTGGCCTCTGCAAAGCCCAGCACATTGCCGCCCAGTTCCATCATCGCCGCTTCAAAAGACAGGCGGGTGCGGGTTGACGGCTCAAAAAACAGGGTTGCCAATTTTTTGCCGTCGCACACATGGGCGTATTTCTTAGGGTCGGCGATAATGTCCGTAGCCAAGTGGATCAAATCGTCAATCTCTTCTACCGTAAAGTCCGTTGTATCTAAACAATGGCGCATAAAGACCACTCCTTCTGCTTACAGTTCCATCCAAGCCGGGTCCTGGGGGTTCTTCTGGAACGCAGTCAGCTTGGCAATATCCTTGTCTGCGATATAACCCTCGGCGGCAGCCACCTTGGACAGGGTGTCAAAGTCAGACAGGCTGTAGTTCACCACATCGGCAGCAGCCAGGCGCTCCACACCCTTTTGCAGACCGTAGGTGAAGATGGAGGCAATACCCAGCACCTGAGCACCGGCCTGGCGCAGCACATCTACCACTTCCAGCACAGAGCCGCCGGTGGAGATCAGATCCTCAATCACCACGACCTTCGTGCCCGGCTCCATTTTGCCCTCAATTTGGTTTTGGCGGCCGTGGTCCTTATGACCGGAGCGCACATAACCCATGGGCAGGTCCAAAATGGTAGCGGTAATGGCTGCGTGGGCAATACCCGCCGTGGAGGTGCCCATCAGCATCTCCGCTTCCGGGAACTTCTCTTTTACAATCTCAGCCAGTCCGGCCTCCACATCTTTCCGTACTGCAGGAGCGGACAAAGTCAGCCGGTTGTCGCAGTAAATGGGGCTGTGGATACCGGAAGCCCAGGTAAAGGGATCGTCCGGCTTTAAGAACACAGCACGAATGGACAGCAAATCTTTTGCAATCTGTTCCTTAGTAATGGTCATAATAACACTCCTTAATCTATAAATTCACGGCAGCAGCGTCTGTACGCAGCCACCGGGTCATCGGCAGCGGTAATGGGGCGGCCCACCACAATGTAGTCGGAGCCGATCTCCTTTGCCTTGGCAGGGGTAGTCACCCGCACCTGGTCGCCCAGGTCGCCGTCTGCAAAGCGTACGCCGGGGGTCACGGTCATAAAGGCCTTGCCGCAGGCGTCCTTCACCATGCCCGCCTCCAGCGGCGAGCACACCACGCCGTCCAGACCGGCGGTCTTGGCATTCTTGGCGTACTGCACAATGGTGTCGTTGATAGTAGCGTTGATGAGCAGTTCTTTTTGCATGCGCTCCTCACTGGTGGAGGTCAGCTGGGTCACGGCGATCAGCAGCGGACGCGTGCCGTCCGGCCGGGTCAGACCCTCCAGCGCGGCCTCCATCATCTCTACTGTACCGGCAGCGTGCACATTGGTCATATCCACATCCAGCCGGCTCAGCACTGCCATGGACTTCTTTACCGTATTGGGAATATCGTGCAGCTTTAGATCCAAAAAGATCTTGTGTCCACGCTTTTTCAGCTCCCGCACAATGGACGGACCCTCTGCGTAATACAGCTCCATACCGATCTTCACAAAGGGCTTTTCCTCTGTGAATTTGTCCAGGAACGCAAAGGTTGCCTCTGCGCTTGCAAAATCGCAAGCCACGATCACATCTTTACCCATTTTTTACCACTCCTATCACATCACTTAATTTATCAATCCCCAGGTCTGCGCACACATTCGGCAGATCCTCAATGATTTTTTTGCAAGCGTAGGGGTCTACCAAATTGGCAGCGCCTACCTGTACAGCCGTGGCTCCGGCCATCATCATCTCCACCACATCACGGGCACTGGTAACGCCGCCGCAGCCCATCACGGGAATGTTGCAGGCACTGGCCACCTGGTACACCATACGCACCGCCACCGGAAACACCGCCGGGCCGCTAAAACCGCCCATGGTGTTGGCAATCACCGGTCGACGCCGGTTCAGATCAATGCGCATACCCAGCAGGGTGTTGATCAAACAAATACCATCCGCACCGGCCTCTTCGCAAGCTTTGGCAATGGCTACAATATCCGTTACATTAGGCGACAGCTTAATGAACACCGGCTTGGTGGTCACTGCCTTTACCGCCCGGGTCACTTCTGCGGCACAGGCCGGATCGGTGCCAAAGCTCATACCGCCGCCATGCACATTGGGGCAGGATACATTCACTTCCAAAATCCCCACCTGCTCCTCTTTGTCCAGCAGCTGGCAGGTATAGGCATAGTCCTCCACGGAGAATCCGCTCACGTTGGCGATCACCGGCTTGTGAAAGATTTTTTTCAGCTCCGGCAGTTCATGCTGGGTCACATGGTGCACCCCGGGATTTTGCAGACCAACGGCATTGATCATGCCGGCGGTGCATTCTGCAATGCGGGGGGTTGGATTGCCAAAACGAGCATCCCTTGTGGTGCCCTTAAAGGAGAAAGAGCCTAACATGTTGATATCATAAAATTCGCTGAATTCCTTGCCAAAGCCGAAGGTGCCGGAGGCAGGAACCACCGGATTGTCTAACTCCAGCCCGCACAAATTCACACGCAGGTCTACCATACGATCTCCTCCTTTACCAGCACCGGTCCGTCCTTGCAAATGCGCTTGTTGCCGTACTTGGTCTTGCAGGAGCAGCCCATACAAGCGCCAAAGCCGCAGCCCATGCGCTCCTCAAAGGAGAACTGACCGGAGGTGGCAGAACGGTCATATACCGCCCGCAGCATCGGCAGCGGACCGCAGGTATAAAAGTAGTCATAATCCGCCGGGAAAGCGTCCGTCACGAACCCCTTGGTGCCAACACTGCCGTCCACGGTGGTGATCCGCACTTCCGCACCCAGTGCGGCGAATTCCTCGGCGTAGAACACTTCGTCCGCTGTGTTAAAGCCCAGTATCACCGTCACCTGCTGCCCGGCAGCCCGCAAGCACTTGCAAAGGTTGTAAAGGGGCGGCACACCTACACCACCGCCGATAAGCAGCGCGTGGTGCACAGGCTCCATCGTATAGCCGTTGCCCAGGCCGGTGAGCACATCCAGCGTCTCCCCCGGCTGCATCTTTGCCATTTGGGCCGTCCCCTGCCCCACAACTTTATAGATGATGGTCACCGTCCGGCTGTCATAGTCGCAGACGGAGATGGGGCGGCGCAGGAACTTGCCCTCCAAGGCAATGTTGATAAACTGGCCCGGCGCCGTAATGTACCGGGTGTCCCCAGCCAGCACCATACGGTACACGCTGGCGGTCAGAGGTCGATTTTCTTCTATTGTAAAAATACCTTGTTTATACATACGCTTACTCCGCGTCGATGGTAGACACGCCCAGAGTGATCTCCTCCAGCACATCCAGCAGCACCTTTACCGTGTCCAGCGAAGTGAACATGGTCACATTGTTTTCCACCGCAGCCCGGCGAATTTCCGAGCCGTCCGAGTGACTGTCGCCGTGGTTAATATCAATGGTGTTAATCACATAGGCAATGTGCCCCTGGCGCAGTGCCATCAAGATTTCGTCGCTGTCATCCTCCGTGAGCTTTTGCCGCACCCGGGTGCGAATGCCGTGGTCTTTCAGGTACTTGGCGGTGCCCTCTGTGGCTTCGATATTAAAGCCCAGGTCGTAGAACCGACGGATCAACGGCAGCGCAGTAGGCTTGTCCTGATCCGCAATGGTCACCAGCACCGTGCCGTAGTTAGACACATGCAGCCCGCTGGATTGTAACGCTTTATACAGAGCGCGGGTCAGGCTCTTGTCGTAACCGATAGCCTCGCCGGTGGACTTCATCTCCGGGGACAGATAAGTGTCCATCCCTTTCAGCTTGCTAAAGGAAAACGCAGGCGCCTTCACATACCAGCGCTTTTTCTCCGTGGGATACACCTCCGTAATGCCCTGCTCTTTTAAGCTGTGACCCAGGATCACCTGGGTGGCAATGTGCGCCATAGGCACGGAAGTGGCCTTGGACAGGAACGGCACCGTGCGAGAAGAACGGGGATTCACCTCGATCACATACACATCGTCGTTGCTGTCTGCAATAAACTGGATATTGTAAAGGCCCACGATGCCGATGGCCGTACCCAGTTTAACGGTATAATCAATAATCTTGTCCTTGACCGCCTGGCTGACGGAGAAGGTGGGGTAGATGCTGATAGAGTCGCCGGAATGTACGCCGGTGCGCTCCACATGCTCCATAATACCGGGAATGAACACATCTGTGCCGTCACAGATGGCGTCCACCTCCAGCTCTTTACCCATAATGTATTTATCCACCAGCACCGGCTGATCGGTGTTGATCTCCACAGCCGTTTGCAGGTAGTGGCGCAGGCTCTCCTCATTGGCAACGATCTGCATGGCACGACCACCCAATACAAAGGAGGGGCGCACCAGCACAGGATAACCGATGGAGGCGGCAACGCGCACGCCCTCTTCAATATCCGTAACCGCCAGACCCTTAGGCTGGGGAATGCCCTGCTTCTCCATTACCTTTTCAAAGCTGTCCCGGTTCTCTGCCCGGTCGATGGCAGCCACATCGGTGCCGATGATGGGCACACCCAGCGCGTCCAGCGGAGGTGCCAGGTTAATGGCGGTCTGACCGCCAAGGGACACCACAATGCCCATGGGCTGCTCCAGCTCGATCACATTCATCACATCTTCCACCGTCAGCGGCTCAAAATACAGCTTGTCCGAGGTGGTGTAGTCGGTAGACACGGTCTCCGGGTTGTTATTAATGATAATCGCCTCGTACCCGGCGTCCCGAATAGACCAAATAGCGTGAACGGTGGAGTAGTCAAATTCCACGCCCTGACCGATACGAATGGGGCCGGAGCCAAGCACTACGATCTTCTTTTTGTCTGATACAACGGACTCATTCTCCTCCTCATAGGTGGAGTAAAAGTACGGCACATAGGAGTCAAACTCAGAGGCACAGGTGTCGATCATCTTATACACCGGGAACAGCTTGATCGACTTGCGCAGGTTAAAGACTTCCGCCTCCGTCATGCCCCAAAGCTGGCCGATATATTTGTCGGACACGCCCATTTTTTTGGCGTCCCGTAAGGTCTGTTCATCCCGGGGATTGGCTCGCAATACCGCCTCAAAGTCCACAATGTTCTTGAACTTTTCCAAAAACCACATATCAATCTTCGTGGCATTATAAATGCGGTTTAAATCGCAGCGCAGCCGGATCAGCTGGGCAATGGCGTACAACCGATCATCGGTGCCGGTGTGGATATAGTCCAGCAGCTCCTCTTGACTGTACGTGTCAAACTTCTTCATATACAGATGGCAAACGCCAATCTCCAGGGAGCGCACCGCCTTAAGCAGGCTCTCCTCCATGGTGCGACCTACGCTCATCACCTCGCCGGTGGCCTTCATCTGGGTGTTCAGCGTATTGTTGGCGTCGGCGAATTTGTCAAAGGGGAACCGGGCGATCTTGGTGACCACATAGTCCAGGGTAGGCTCAAAGGAAGCGGGGGTGTTGGCAATAGGAATCTCGTCCAGATGCATACCCACGGCAATCTTGGCGCTGACCCGGGCAATGGGATAGCCACTGGCCTTGGAAGCCAAGGCAGAGGAACGGCTGACGCGGGGGTTCACCTCAATGAGGTAATACTGGAACGAGTGAGGATCCAGCGCAAACTGCACATTGCACCCGCCCTCGATTTTCAGCTCCCGAATGATCTTCAAAGCTGAATCACGGAGCATCTGATACTCTTTGTTGGTGAGGGTCTGAGAGGGAGCCACCACCACAGAGTCGCCGGTATGGATACCCACCGGGTCAATATTCTCCATATTACAAATGGTAATGGCGGTATCGTTGGCGTCCCGCATCACCTCATATTCTACTTCTTTATAGCCCTTAATGCTCTTTTCCACCAGCACCTGGTGCACCGGTGACAGGGCCAAGGCATTTTTCAGCATCACACGGCACTCTTCTTCATCATCCGCAAAGCCGCCGCCGGTGCCGCCAAGGGTAAAGGCCGGGCGCAGCACAACGGGATAACCGATCTCTGCAGCAGCACGAAGACCGTCCTCCAAGGTCTCTGCGATCTCTGAGGGCAGCACTGGCTCCCCAAGTCCCTGGCAAAGTTCCTTAAACAGCTCTCGGTCCTCGGCCCGCTCAATGGACTCAAAGCTGGTGCCGAGAATTTCTACATCGCACTCTTGCAAAACGCCTTTTTTCGCCAGCTGTACCGCCAAGTTTAGACCGGTTTGGCCACCAAGGGAAGGCAAGATCGCGTCCGGACGCTCATGACGAATAATACGCGCCACATATTCCAAATTCAGCGGCTCCATATAGACTTTATCGGCAATATCCGTATCGGTCATAATGGTAGCCGGGTTGGAGTTGATGAGCACTACTTCATAGCCCTCCTCACGCAGGGCAAGGCAGGCCTGGGTGCCGGCATAGTCAAACTCCGCCGCCTGGCCAATGACGATGGGGCCGGAGCCGATCACCAATACTTTATGAATATCTGTACGCTTAGGCATGGTTCTGCGCCTCCTCCATCAAATCAATAAACCGGTCAAACAAATAGGCACTGTCCTGTGGACCGGGTGCGCTCTCCGGGTGGTACTGCACGGAGAACAGCCGGTTCTCCGGGGAGGCCACACCTTCAGCGGTGCGATCCAGCAGGTTCATGTGGGTCAGCTCCAACTCCGTGCCGGCCAGGGATGCCACATCCACCGCATAAGAATGGTTCTGCGAGGTGATCTCGATCTTGCCGTTCTCCAAATGCTTCACCGGGTGGTTACCGCCCCGATGGCCAAACTTCATCTTAAAGGTCTTCGCTCCAAGCGCCAGGCTGATCATCTGGTGCCCAAGACAAATGCCGAAGATGGGCAGCTTGCCCTTAAGCTGCCGCACCACTTCAATCACCGGGGTCACATCCTCCGGGTTACCGGGACCGTTAGACAAGAACAGTCCGTCCGGATGCATTCGCAGAATCTCCTCCGCGGTGGTATCGTAAGGCACGACCGTCACATTGCAGCCTTTTTCGTTCAGCTTGCGGATAATATTCAGCTTTATCCCGCAGTCGATGGCTACCACATCGTACTTATGGTTAGGGGTACGGGAATACCAGCGCTTTTTGCAGCTGACCCGAGATACCATATCTGTGGGAATGGTGTAATTCTTCACCTGCCACAAGGCACTGTCATAGGGCATATCCGCCGGAAAGATGCCCACTTTTTGACTGCCTTCGTCTCGAATGATGCGGGTGAGCATGCGGGTGTCAATCCCACTGATACCTGGAATTCCATATTCCTCCAGCACCTCAGACAGGGTCTTGGTATAGCGGAAATTGGAGGGCTGATCGTTGTATTCCCGCACGATCAGGCCGCCCATGGTGGGAATCTTGGTCTCATAATCCTCATCGGTCATACCGTAGTTGCCGATGAGCGGGTAAGTCATCACAACCATTTGATCTGTGTAACTGGGGTCGGAAACGATCTCCTGATACCCCACCATAGAGGTGTTAAACACGATCTCGTTAATGGCACTCTTATCTGCGCCAAAGCCGTAGCCGAAGAACTGCTTGCCGTTCTCCAGCACCAACTGCTTATCGTAAGGCTTCATATACTACTTCTCCTCTCCATACCGTCAATCTGTTTTTGCCCTGCACCTGCCAACCGGCAAAAGGCGTTGCCCTGCCCATGGTCACAAACTTGTCCGGGTCTACCGTCCAGTTGCAGTCCGTGTCCAGCAGGCACAGATCCGCCGGTGCGCCGGGAACAATCTCGCCAACCGGCAGGTCAAATATTTCTCTTGGCCGCACGGCCATCATTTGAATCAGCTTTTCAAAGGTCATCACGCCGGTGCGCACCAGCTTGGTGTACAGCACCGGGAATGCCGTTTCCAGACCCACAATACCCATGGCGGAACCGGACAGACCCTTCTCTTTTTCCGCAGCACTATGGGGCGCATGGTCGGTGGCGATCACATCCACCGTGCCGTCTGCTACGCCCTCTAACAGAGCTTCCCTATCGCTGCGGCTGCGCAAGGGCGGGTTCATCTTAAACCGACCGTCCTCCTGTAAATCCTCATCACACAACACAAGGTAGTGGGGGCCGGTCTCACAGGTGACGGGCACGCCGCTTTTTTTTGCTTCTCGAATCACTTCCACGCTCTCCTTGGTGGAAATGTGGCACACATGGTAACGACAACCGGTATCCGACGCCAGGCGGCAGTCCCGCTCGATCATCTTCCACTCAGAGGCGGAAGAAATACCCCGGTGACCGTGCGCCTTGCAGTAAGCGCCATCGTGAATGTAGCCGCCATTCAGCAGATCGTTGACCTCGCAGTGGGCGGAGATCACCTTGTTCAGCGCCTTGCATCGCACCATCGCTTCTCGCATTAAGCCCTCGTCCTGCACACCGCAACCATCGTCGGAAAAGCCCACCACCTTTGGTGACAACGCTTCAAAATCCACCAATTCGCCACTACCTTTACGCCCCTTGGTAATAGAGGCAAAGGGCAAAACCTGGATTTTGGCATCCCGGTCGATGATCGCCTGTTCCTCTGCCAAATGAGCCGGGGTGTCCGGCGCCGGGGTCAAATTGGGCATGGCGAAAACGGTCGTATAGCCCGCCGCAGCTGCCGCCCCGGACCCGGTGGCAATGGTCTCCTTATAAGAAAAACCGGGCTCACGGAGATGCACATGCACATCAACGAAACCCGGTATAAGGAAATACTGACCCCTTGCGTCAAAAAGGGCATTGACCCCATCAGAGGAAATGGAGGTGCCGAGGGACTTTATTTTGCCTCCCTGTAAGAGGACATCTGCCGTATGAAACCCGCCGCCGTTCCAGCAGCGCGCGTTCTGAATAAGCAATGTCATATTCTGTACTCTCCATCAAAATTGCTGTTCGTTCTAAACAGATATTATACTGGACACAAGACCTAAAGTCAAGACATAATTTGATTACAAAACGGTGAATTCCGTCGCCGCAAAAGCAATGCGCGAGCCCCCTCCGGGGAGAGGGCTTATCGGCATTTATTTTGCAGACGATTGCGCCTGTTCCTCTTTCATTTCTTCCAACAATTTTTCATGCACCGCGTCCTGCTTTTTGCGCACAACAGAGGCAGGAATAAAGCAGAACACCATAACCGCGGCGGCACCCAAGAACAGCTCCATGGGATACACAATATCCGCGCTGTCTGTAACGCCTTTATTATACTGATTGATAATAAACTGGGCAATCAGCGGTCCGATAATCATGGGCACCAACACATACAGCACCATACGACAGCCCTGGAACAGACCCTCCCGGCCCTTTGGAATGCAGTCCCGATAGGAAGCGGTAAACAACCCTGCCATCACCAGGGTTACACCAATCACCAAAATGCCGCCGACAATTAAAATCGCCAGTTCCGCCTTTAGGTTTTTGCCTACGAAAAACTTAGCACTCCAAATAACTACGCAGCCGATGATCCCGGCAATAATGGTGGGATAGAAAAAGTGCTTTTTGCCCACTTTATCCATAGCGGTACTCACCAAAACGGAGCCCACGGCCGCCGCCAGGCCAATAATGGCCACCGGGACAATATAATCCTTGATTTGCAGCGTGCCCTCAATAATATTGAACAAATAGTTTACATAGATCTGGTATGCAATAGCCGCCACCATATTGCCGGACAGACAAACATACAGCAACTTGTTTTCTTTGATGACTTTCGGGTTTAAGCTGTACACAAAGTCGGCCAGGAAATTACCGTCCGTCTTTTTTTGCAGACCCGGCTTGTCTTTCATCAAGAACACGCCGATCAGGCCGCCGACAGTGGGAATGATACCCAGGAGCATAAAGAACTTTTTCCAGTCGTCGGTAGTGGCAGCGGCATTGGTCAGCCCGTCAAAGCCTACAAACACAACGGCAATGGCCAGCAGCGGCAGCACTGCCAAAATGGTATCTACCTTGCTGCGGTTGGCGGTATTCGTCATATCTGTGATCCAGGTGTTAAAGGACGCATCGTTACTGATGGAACCGATCACAGACATCACGCAGTCCATGACAACCACCAAAATCACCATGGCCTTGACTTTATCCGGCGCCGGCTGCATAGGGATCAGGGCAAAGGCCATAATGGTAAAGCCCCAGATCACATACCCCCAGGTGATAAACACCTTGCGCTTGCCCGTACGGTCGCAGATGGCGCCGCCCAGCAGCGTAGACAGCGTAGCAAACAGTGCAGAGAACGCCACCATCAGCGTAGTGGCATAAGGCGCGCGGGTGATCTCATTTTGCATAAAACGGCTGAAATACATATTCTCTACCACCCAGGCAATCTGGCCGATCAGGCCAAACAGCAGAATGGAGGTCCAGGTGCGCCCTGACAAAGCGCCCGGATTCTTTGCTTTCATAGTCATTCCCCCCTAAAACAGAATAGAGTTGCCCTATTCTTTGGCTTATTTTACCACATTCTATTGAAATTGTGAAGAGAATATAGTAAAATAGAACAAAATTATTTTACAATTTCCAATGATTTGCCCATTACACAACCCGTCATAGCCATTAAGGAGGACCCGCGATGATAGACCGTAAAACTTACTTGACCCTGCCCGGTGACTACAAGACCTTAAAGAGCGATTTTTTGGGAACCTTGGAGGCAAGCGGAAAAGATGTACTGGTGCTCACCGACTGCGTCACATTAAAAGTGGGCAAGACTCGCTTTATCATTTCTCCCCTGTTTGCGCCCATTGACCCAAAGCGAATCGTCTCAAAGGCATTTACCAAGGAGGAGTTCACAGCGTTAATGACCGAGTACCACGAGGGCTGTACCCCGGAAGATATTGAATCGCTGCGTTTTGTGCCCCACATTGTGGAGTTCATTGAGGAGGACGGCAGAGAGATTCTTTCCAGTTCTTACTCCCAATATCAGTTCTTTAAGCAGTACCCGGTTACGGACACCGCTTATGCTTGCACCGGCTTTCGGGTAACTCGCGTTTGAGCCTATAAATCTTCTATATAAAGGGGGCGGTTTGTGTACCGTCCCTTTTTTCACAGAAAGTGACTTGCTTCTTTTGACAAGATATGCTATCCTAAGTAATCGAATGGATTTATCTCATAGGAGCAACAAGCAATGAAACGAATTTCTCAACAGCATGATATGAAACGGCAGGAAATGATGGAAAAATGCTTTGCCTGCTATGCGGAAAACGGATTAACCGGAACCGGCACCCAGGCGCTGGCAGAAGCCTGCGGCTGCACCAAAGCCAACCTGTATGTTTATTTTAAGAATTTGGACGAGCTGATTATCGACTCCACCGCCTACTGTATGTCCAAGGTGGAGGACGACTTTTTGACCATGGCGCCCACAGACCCAAAAGATGTGCTGCGGTTTCTTGAGGAAGTTCCCTACTGGACCGCCAAAAAACACGGCAAAAAATACCGCCTGATGTACCAGGTTTACACCTTGCCCAAGTACATTGAGCACGGCAAGAAGTTCTTTCAGGGGGTCAACGAGCGTTACACCCAGTACGCAAAAGAGTTGGAGCCGAAGATCGGCATTCCCTATACGGTCATCACGCCGCTGATCTTTATTTTTGTGCGCGCCTGTGTGCACTATGCTATGTTTGAGGATGAGTATTATCTGAAAAGTCAGATAGAAGTGCTCAAGCAAAGTGTACTGCTATTTCTTGAAAAGTATAATAACCAGTATCTGAAACCCAAAGACGAATCGAATTAAGAATATACAAAAGCCGCCGACACTTGTCAGCGGCTTTTGCCTATTTATTTGCCGGCTTTTCCGGCTTTTCTTTCTTCTGCTTTGGTTCTTTCTTCGCTTTTTCTTTCGGTTTTGGCTCTTTTCTCTCTTCCTTTTCTTTTTTCTCTTTATCCGCCGGTTCTTTCTTCTCTCGCGAGGTGCGGCGCAGACCGGATTTGGTGCGGCTTGCCTCCTCCGGGGCAATCACCGCGTCCAGACGCTTAATGTAACTCTCAATCTTCTCTTTATAGAGCAGGCGGGACAAATCGCTCACCGCCAACTTCAATGTATGCTCCAGCAGGTGACGCTGATCCTCGGTAATGTCGGTCACGGAGTACAGGGTGCGCAGCATATCCCCGGCGTCAAAGCTCCGCAGTGCCTCATAATCGGTAATGCCGGCGCTTTCGAAAAAGGTAAACAGGGTCTCAAACACCGTCTCCATATTGTCCGGCCCCACATCGTCCATCACCATCTTGATGTACTTTTCAATAAACAGCGATGCCTCGTCCCGACTGGGCACATAGCAAAAGCGATCGTCCTCCACCACCCAGGAGGCAGCCTGGTGCTGCTTTAAGCCCTCGTTCTCGCTTTGCACAATCTTGGTATCTGCATTGTGCTCCAACAGACAGCCGATCACCGACCGCTCCGGCACATAAGAGAACAACCGGTCCCGCATTTCCAGATAGTCATAGCGGTGCACCATGGGCTCCGGGAACCCGGGAGCGTCATATTCATACACGCCGCGAATGCGCTTTTTCAGTGAATTAGAGCAGGACACGGCAGCAAAAACGGCCAAATTGCCGCCCTTGGAGTGGCCGCACACCCGCACATCGCCCTCGCTCAGAGACGCCGTCTCCTGAAAATAGTACAGCGCCTCAATCTGGGCCGGCACCGGGAACATATAGCTAAGCATGGCCGATTCTTTCACCCCGGTAATGCTGGTGTCCGTGCCCCGGAACGCCACCAACAGGCTGCCGTCGTTCAGGTGAAAGCCAACGGCGGAAAACTGCTTGTCGATCTTGATATTTACATTATTCACATAAGCGGACAGCCGGGTGTTGCCGTAGCGGCGCGTGTCTGCACACAGCTGCAAAAGATAAATCGCCTTTTGCACAATGCCGATCTCATTGTCGATCTCCTCCGCTGGGTGCAGGGCAAAATACTGCCGCGCCGCATCGTCCAGCAGGGTCTGGAACTGGGCGTCTGCGCCCCCAACGATCCCCGCATAGTCCACATACGCCAGCTGAGAAAAAATCAGCCCGTCCACCTCATTAAAGGGCATTTCGTTAAAATCCCGGTCGCCATACCGGGCAATATAGGCTTCATAATGGGCCATAAAATCACCGCCAAAAGGATTTTTCTCATTTTAACATACGCAGCAGCGGCGGTCAAGCACACGCCCGACCGCCGCAACGATTTTACCAATCTACATATACAGACTTCACATCAGAGTACGCGCCGTAGACGGTTTTGCCCTTGCTGTTCTTTTTAACTGCACGGACTTTTACATAGTAGGTCTTGCCTTTGGTCACCTTTTTCTTAAAGGAAGTGCCTGAGGCAGTGCCCAGCTTCTTGTAGCTGCCGTCTTTCTTGGTGGCGTAATACACCTGGTAACTTTTCGCTTCCCGCACGGCGTTCCACTTAACGCTCAGCTTGCCGTTCTTGGCGCTGACTTTTACGCCCAGCACCTTGCCGAACTTGGTCTTTGCCTTGCACTCTTTACTGGCTTTGCCGCTAAAGTTTGCGTCGCAAATACGGTTCACGCCAATTACACGGAAGCGGTAATTGGTAGACCCGGCCATGTTCTTAAAGGTGTAAGAAGTGCCGGTGACAGTGGCATAAGTCTTCCACTTCTTTTGGCTGACCACATACCGCTGCACCTTGTACCGATTGGCGTACTTGGCCTTTTTCCAGGTGAGCTTTACCGTGCTGCCGGTGGTGGCGGCTTTTACGCCGCTCACCTGCGCCGGCGTTTTGATGACTTTATAATCTACCTTTTCAATATATGGATCTTTACTGGCGTTGTTCTGTTTGCACTGCTTCTCAATGGTAGATCCGGGCAAGCAATAGATGCGTACAGCTGGATCCATCAATAAGCCATACTGACCAATGTTCACAAACTTGGTGGATTTACCCAAAATCACAACATTGCCCTTAACTACTCCTGAAAAAGCACACGAATCCAAATTCTTTACCGTCGCAGGCACCGTAATATTGTTTGTATCTCCGCCATCGCAGCAGAACACATCACCGCCAATGGAAGTAATGGTGGAAGAAAGCACCACTTTCTCTAATTTTGGAAATGCATAGGAAAATGCGCCATAACCAATGGAGGTGATCCCCTCCTCAAAAACGATTTTCTTTACATACCGTGTCGTGTCGATATAGAAGGAAGGATAAATGCTGCGAAGGAGGATTTCATCATTCATTTCCGGAGAATATACAAACTGACTGTCACCTTCACCTGGCCCATACTGCATGTAGCCATAGCTTTTATCCTCGTCTCGTTCAGAAAATTTATCATTATAGTCATCATTTTTACATTCATCCCAACCTAAATAATACGCCGGCACAGCGCCTTTGCCGCGGATATACAAGGTCTCGTTCTCACGGTCAAATAAATACTGAATATTCGACTTTTTCTCTGCCGCCCCCGCAGATATGCCTCCTACGCAAAGACAGGCAAACAGCATTACAAAACTTAAAAATACAGATAATGTCTTTTTCATTTGTTCTTCTCTCCTTTTTGTCAGTTAGCGAAACAGCAACACAAAATATGTGCAAATCACCTCCAACTTTATCATTTCTTCATTCTTTATTCTCAACTAAACAATAACACATTCACAATAAAAATTCATTATACAATTTACATAAACATTTGCGGTACATTTTAGCAATAATTGCCAATTAAATACCCCCGGTACAACGCGTACCGGGGGTTACAAATTTATGGGAAAAATTGAATTTTAATAAATGCCCTGCGCCAGCATAGCGTCTGCGACCTTTTCAAAACCGGCGATATTGGCACCGGCCACCAGGTTGTAGCCTAGGCCGTAGCGCTCTGCGGCTTCTACGGAATGCTTATGAATATTGATCATCGCCTGGTGCAGTTTGGCATCCACTTCCTCCGCCGTCCAAGACAGGCGCTGGGAGTTTTGACTCATTTCCAGACCGGACACACACACGCCACCGGCATTGACAGCCTTAGACGGTGCAACGATCAGATCCTTTTGGTCCATTAAGTAATTGAGGGCGTCCGCAGTGGTGGGCATATTGGACACCTCTATGTAATACTTCGCGCCGTTAGCAACGATCTTCTTGGCGTCCTCCAAAGTCACCTCGTTCTGGGTGGCGCAAGGCAGGATCACATCACCCTTAACGCCCCAGGGCTTCTCTCCCGGGTGGAACTCTGCGCCGAATTTGTCTGCATAGTCCTGCACGCGGTCACGACCGGAGGCCCGCATCTCCAGCAGATAATTGATCTTCTCCTCCGTGGCGATACCGTCCGGGTCGTACACATAGCCGTCCGGACCGCTGATGGTCAACGCCTTGCCGCCCAGCGCAGTGATCTTCTTAATCGCGCCCCAGGCCACATTACCGAAGCCGGAGACCACAAAGGTTTTCCCCTTGATATCATCGTGCTGGTGCTTAAACACCTCACAGGTATAGTAAATCGCGCCGTAGCCGGTGGCCTCCGGGCGAATTAAGGAGCCGCCGTAGGACAGGCCCTTGCCGGTGATCACGCCGTTCTCAAATGCATCAGAAATGCGCTTATACTGACCAAACAGGAAGCCGATCTCCCGGGCGCCTACGCCAATGTCGCCGGCAGGCACATCCACATTGGGGCCGATATGCCGGTACAGCTCCGTCATAAACGCCTGGCAAAAGCGCATAACCTCACCCTTGCTCTTACCTCGAGGGTCAAAGTCCGAGCCGCCCTTAGCGCCGCCCATCGGCAGGCCGGTCAGACTGTTCTTGAAGGTCTGTTCAAACCCAAGGAAATACATAATACTGGAGTTCACGCTGGGATGGAACCGCAAGCCGCCCTTATACGGGCCAATGGATGAGTTGAACTGCACACGGTAGCCTCGGTTGATACGGGTCTTGCCGTCATCGTCCACCCAAGCCACACGAAAAGTAATCAGTCGGTCCGGCTCCACCATACGGGTAAGAATATCGTCCTCCACATACTCCGGGTGCTGCTCAATCACCGGTGTCAGGGAGCTAAACACTTCTTCCACGCTCTGGATATACTCAGGCTTGGCATTATCCCGTCGCTTAACGGTATCAATTACGCTTTGAATATATGCATTCATACAAAATCCCCCAGGCAGTTATAATTTGGTACTGAACAGAAACAGAATTCTGTCCAGTATCTCCTTGCCAAATTCATCATAACATCATTAAATGCAAATTGCAATAGAAAAGTGAGCGATTACTCACGATTAATTTATTATTTTTTCGTGATTTTGTCTATTTTTATGCGTTATTCGCCAAGTGTTTTGTATTTTATGCGCACGGTCTTTCACATTTTTGTCTAAGACATAAAAACAGACGGCAGCAAAAGCGCTGCCGTCTGCAAGGTTGCCGTTAAAACTGGCTGTCGTCAAAGGGGTCGCTGCCGCCGCCGGTCTCGTTGCCGTTTTGACCGCCGGACAGCGTGTACAGATCCCCGTCCATCAGATGGAAGTGCACCACTTCCGCCTCAGGCTTGATATATTTCAGTTTCTTCATACTGTTTCTCCTTATTTTGCCAAAGTCACATTCGTCCAGGGACTGTACGAGGTATGGCGCTGGCCTTGCCCGTCTGTGTAAACCACATAGCTGCGTGCAGAGTAGGTCTGCCCTGCCGGATTGCTGAAGGTGTAGCTGATCAGGTACTGACAGCTGTCCGTCTGGCTGTTGGACTTGGTAATCACCGTCTTGGCACCCTTACCATCCGTGCCATTATTAAACTCCAAACCGCAGGCAGTAACCGTATAGGTCGAGTCTGTACCCTGAGCATATTGCGCTACAAAGGTCAGCTTGCCGATCTCTGTGTTCCACACCTGACCGTTCTGGGTAGAAGCATCTTCCGCAGCGCCGCGCAGGGAAGCAATGGGCGCCTTTTGCTGTAACTGGGCAATGGAAGTCACGCCCTGCAGCGTGTATTGATTGAAGTTGGACTGAGTGATTGCCACAAAGTCGCTCTTGGCACCGGTAGCGTAGCAGTTATAGGTGGCAGAGTAGCTGACCACACGATAGGTGTTGCCGTCTACCGGCAGCGCCCAGCACAGGAAGTCCGCTGCGTCGGAAGTGAGGGTATACGGTGCGTCAAAGGTGTATGTACCTGCATTGGCGCTGTACACCGGTTTGATCAGGACGGTGCCGTTCTTGGCAAAGGCGGTCACTGCCAGGCTGCCATCCAGCTTGGCGGCGTTTTGGCCATTCACCAGCCAGCCGTCCAAGTGGTAGCCCACCAAAGTGCGGGCAGGCGCTGCTGCCAGTACGGTAGACAGGGTCTTGTCCGCAGTCACCGCATACTGGCTGTACACGCTGTCGCCGAAGGCGGACAGGTTCGTCACCGTCACGGTATCTGCCTTGGCAGCAGAGGTAAAGGTCACGGTACTGTCAGCCACCACCTCAAAGGTGTAGCTGGCGCCCTCCCCTGCTACGGTTACACCATTGACGGTCCAGGTGCCGTTGGTGGCATTGGGCGCAGTCAGGGTCACGGCGGCGTTGGCGTCGTAAGAATCGGTGCTGACCGTTTGACCGTCTGCAATAAAGGTCACCTTAAACCGGTTGCTATACATACAGTCGGTATAGGCGGACAGCAGCTGCGCCGTGCAAGCATCAATGGCAGCTTGCTGCTTTTCGCTCAACGCATAAGCGGTACCGTCATTGGTGTAGGCGGTAGCCAACACTTCGGTCAGAGCCTGCTCCAGTGCTTGGTACTTGTCGGCGGCATAGTAGCCGTCCTTACCGGCAGCCACCACAGTCTTTACCCGGCTGACTGCGCTGTCCAGTGCCTCGTATGCACCATAACCGCACAGGGCGTCATACGCCTTTTGCAAGTTATCGGCCAAGGTTTGCAGGGCACTGCCGTCCTTTTTATAGTCATTATCTTTCAGGTCGGCAAAAGCGCTCTGCGCGGCCTGATAAGCCTGTACAAAGTCGCTCCACAAAGCGGCCACATATTTGGTAGAACCGTTATCCAGCACCGTGTTGCCTACGGCGTAGGTGCTCACGCAGTTGTCCATTACTGTGCGCAAGTTGGTATAAACATCGGCAGCGGTGTTTACCGTAGCTGCGTTATAAGCAGTCATCGCTGCGGCTGCGTCAGCCTGATAGCCGGTCACTGCACCGGCAAGATCAAAGGCATAGTTATAAGCTGCCGGGTTGACACCGCTAACGGTATCCGCCTTGGCCAGCAGATCTGCCAGCCCGCCCTCTTTGTACTGGGCGGCTACCTGCTTTTGGGTGGTGGTGTCCAGACCGGCCACAGCATTTGCCAGGGGCGTGTAATTAAGCACGTACTGGGTGCTGTTTAGGGTCAGGTTCTCCGCTGCGTTGTCCGTATTCTCATTGTTCCGGTTACCGATCACCTTGGCGGTGAACTGTAAGCCGGTGTAGGTCTTGGCATATTCATTGGTGCCGAAGGTTGGGTTCAGGAATGCCTGATTGTTCCAGAAGCGAGAAGTACCGGTATTATCCTGATTGGCAGTCATATCTGCCGTGGTGCCCGCCTGATAACCAAAGGTCGCGTTGTTGCTGGTGGCGGTCTTCCCGGGCCAGGTACTATACGCACCTTCCGCATAACCATACCACAGGTGATTGAGCATTAAGTCGCTGCTCAGGGGCGCCACATAGGCGATCTTGCCGTAAGTGGTCTTTCTGTTGAAGATACTGCCACTGCTGTTCTCTATCTTTTTACTCTCCACAACCACCGGGAAGCCGGGGTTGCTGTCGCCGTTTTTCAGCAGTACGGTGGTGCTGGGACTGGCGATCTTAAAGTTTACATAACCGATGCCCTGGTAGCTGTCAGCGGTGGTCTCGCCGCTATACACATAATCCTTGGTGCTGTACAGCACATCGGTGTAGCCGTCGGTGGCCTCCGTGGTGCCAAAGTAGCCCTTGCCCATCTGGGGCTGGGTGTATTCCTGCATGGCAGCCATACCGGCAATCAGTGCGTCCGTGGCTGCTTTCAGCCGGGCAGCAGACACATCGGCCCCACCGTAACGGGCAGCGTCCAGCAGACGGTTGGCCTGCACATAAGCAGCGTAAGCAGCAGAAGCGTTGGTGTACAGCTTACCGCCCTGAAGCAGTGCCTCAAAGGCAGCCACCTGCGTAGTCAGCTCAGACTGGGTACCCTGGGCAGAAGTGGCAGAGAACTGCAAGTTGCCGTAATTGCCGATCATACGCAACGCGGCGGCTTTATTGGCCGCGTCGGAATAGCCGAGACCCACATAGAATGCAGCGCCGTCGGCCACTTCCCGGGCGTCGATTACGCCCGCAACAGAGGCGGCCAGCTTGCCGTTCACATACAGAACCGTTTCTTTGCCGTTATAAGAAATGGTGTAATTGGCCTCCTGGCCGGCAGGTACGGTCACCTTTTGGGCAGCGGTCTTATTTGTACCGCCGGAATAAACGGAAAGCGTGCCGTCACAGCCAAGGCGGATAAAGTCTTTGTCCGCAGCAGCCAGTGCAAACACGGTGCCAGCAGTGCCCAGGTCGTTATCGTCCGTCTGGCGGGTATGACTAAAGGACACGGTAAAGCTGTCTGTTTTCATCAGTGCCTGAATCACCGGGTCATTCACAAACACCTGGCCCTGATTGAGCCATAGCTTGCCGCCCTGCTCTGCAATACCGGCCTTATCCAGCTGGTACTCATAGGTGTAGCCGCTGGAATCCGTCTGCTTGGTATAGGTCCAGTCAGAGGTCAGGTTCAGATCGGAGTCAAAGCGATAGCGCATATCCGTAGAGCGCTGGGCCTTGAGCATGGTATTATATTCCTCATCGGTAATGGCCAGCACGGAACCGTGTCGGGGAGACAGCTGGTTTAAGGTATACTGGCTGTCCGTGAGCTTTTCAAAGTTCTTAAAGTCCGTAGACTGAAACGCCAGATAGTGACCGCTGTTGCCGTACTCATCTGCCAGCATCACCATGGTATTGGTGCCGGTAATAAAGTGGGAGTTGCACCCCTCCATTTTTGTGGAACGGCTGTTGTAAACCTTAACAGGCGTGCAGGCGGAATACTGATCCGCGTCTTTCAGGTCCGTGGAGGACACATAGTAAATGGTCTTCTCCCCGTCCGCCTCATTCTTATAATACATATAATAAATGCCGTTTGCGGAATCGTACATGATATCCGCATCAATAGAGGCGTCACCATTGGGATTCTTATACAGCAACTGCGGCGCGCTGTAATGGGTCACATCCATCAGATTGTCCGTAAGCATATAATAAATCTTCTGTTCCGAACCGCCGGTAAAGCTGGAGGTGGACAGAGAGAAATACACCATATACTTGCCTGTGGAATCGTCCCAGATCACCTGAGGCGCCCAAAAGCAATGAACGGTTTCATTGGCAGGCAAAGCAGGAGTGCCGTCTGCATTCTTCACATCCTTAATGGAGATATGAGACTCCTCGGACCAATTTACCAGATCCGCAGAACGCCACACGGTCATAGCGTCGTTCACATCCCACCAGCCGAGGGAAGCGTCCATATCCGTTGCTACCATATAGTAGTAGCCGTCCTGACCACGGAACAGATACGGGTCACGGGCACAGCCGGTGCCGGTAGTCTGCTCTACAACAGGCTGGTTGCCGTTGATGGCAGTAAAGTTGTAGCCGTCATCAGAAACAGCAAAGCGAATCTTCTGTTCACTGGTATTGTCGCCGGTAAAATAGGCAAAAACATACTTACCGCCGGCAGAAGTTGCCGGGGTGGCGGCAGAAGCAGCAAAAGGCAGAGCAGTAAAGCAAGTGAGCGCCATCAGCACTGCAAGGAAAACTGCAATCAGCCGTTTGCCGGTTAATTTTTTGCGCATAGATTTGCACCTCCGATTTCCTTTTTGGGCAGAAAAAAGCAGACTGCACCAAAATCGGCTATATGGTACTCCCTGAAAGGTAAAAAGTCAATACATTGTAGATAAGTGGTACAGATATTTCAGTGTGTTCAATTTTGATGACTGCTCTGCCATCCGTATAAAACCATGTTCCGTCAAAACCGATCAGCGTCACGCAAAAAGGCCGCCGTGCATACGCACAACGGCCAAATTTTGCTATATTTATGCAGTTGTTTCCGCAACACATCAACCATGCGGCTACGCAAAGGTCCACCGG
>FR885380.1:15382-17803 GCA_000436335.1 Clostridium sp. CAG:217 | reverse complement strand
CGGGCGGCAGATTGCCGCCCCTACGATATATAACAGTGCAATGTGGGGCTTGCGTTTATTAAGAATGATCGTAGGGCCCGATGCCCACATCGGGCCGCATAAGGATCACCAAATAACAAATCCTGTTGCAATCCCCTTTTATATCCAGTACAATAGAGAAAGACAACGGAGGTGTTGATTTGAAAAACCAACTGTACTATACCAAGCCGGCCAAGTGCTTTGAGCAGGCGCTGCCCTTGGGCAACGGACGGCTGGGGATAATGACCTACGGCAACCTGCGCCACGAGCGCCTGTCGCTAAACGAGGACAGCCTGTGGTCCGGTTACCCCAAGGATCAAAACAAGGCAGACGCCCACAAGTACCTGGCTGCTTGCCGGGAGGCCATCTTTGCCAAGGACTACGCCAAGGCCAAGGACATTCTCAACCGGGATATGCACGGCCACTGGAGCGAGGCGTACCTGCCCCTGGGCAATCTGCGCATTGACTACGACCGGGCGTACAAAAAGAATTACAGCCGCACCCTGGATCTGCGCACCGGCGTGGCGGTGACCCGAGCGGACGGCTTGACCCAGACGGTGTTTGTCTCCCACCCCGCCCAGCTGGTGGTGGTACATATAGAGAGCGATCGGCCCTTTAGCGCCACATGCCGACTGGACAGCCTGCTGCAAAGCACCGTTACCGCGCAGGACGGCACCCTGCTGCTCACCGGCCAAGCGCCGGAGGTGTGTATGCCCCCCTACTATAATCAGGGAGAGACGGTGGTGCAAGGCAGCCGGGGTATGCGCTTTTGCGCCGGGCTGCGGGCAGACGGCCAAGTGACCTGCACCGGCGACAGCCTGCGGATTGAGAACCGCAAGGAAGTAACGCTGCTGCTGTCCATGGCCACCTCTTATGTGGACTTCCGCTCCATGCCCACCGCAGACGAAAAGGCTCGTATGCTGGCCTACTTTGACGGTGCGGCAGACTACCCCACGCTGCTGGCCGCCCACATTGCGGACTTCTCCGCTCTGATGGATCGGGTGACTCTGGAGTTGGAGGGGGGCGACGACAGCCTGCCCACCGATGTGCGGCTAAAACGCATGCAAAAGGACAAAAGCGACCAAAGCCTAATCGCCCTGCTGTTCCAGTACGGGCGGTACCTGACGGTCTCCGGCTCCCGGCCGGGCACCAACGCCATGACCCTGCAAGGGATCTGGAACGAGCAGGTGCGCGCACCCTGGTCCTCCAGCTACACCACCAATATTAACACCGAGATGAACTACTGGCCCACAGACGCAGTAGGGCTGGGCGAATGTTTCACGCCGCTGGTAGACTTTGCGGAAAAGCTGGCGGCAAACGGCTCCTCCACCGCCAAGGCGTACTTTGACGCCGATGGCTGGTGCGCCTGCCACAACAGCGATATTTGGGGCGCCACCTACCCGGCCGGGTTCCCGGACGGCGACGGCGACTCCAGCTGCTACGCCGTTTGGTTTATGAGCGGCGCCTGGATTCTGAACCAACTATACACCCACAGCCTGTACCAAAAGGATCCGGCCTTTGACGAAAAGCTGAAAGGTATGTTCGCCGGCGCGCTGGCATTCTTTCATTCAAGTATGACGGCGCACAACGGGCAACCGGTCACCTGCCCCTCCATCAGCCCGGAAAATACATTCACGGACAACGGGCAGCGCAGCGCCGTAACCTATATGCCCTCCATGGATCGGGAAATTCTCCACGATTTTATGGAGAACTGCCGAGCGCTGGGGCTGGACGCGCCGGTCATTGACCAGGTAGCCCCCGCGCCGGACGGCCGGGTACCGGAATGGGCAGAAAATTACCAAGAGACCGAGGTGGAGCACCGCCATGTGAGCCATCTGTACTGCATTTACCCCTCCCACCGGGTGCAAAGCGACGCGCTGCAAGCGGCAGCCAAGCAGTCCCTGCTAAAGCGGGGATTTGGCGGCACCGGCTGGTCCCTGGGGTGGAAGGTGTGCCTGTGGGCACGGCTGGGCGACGGCGAGAACGCCCTGCGGCTGATCGAAAATCAGCTGCGCCCCATTAACCCCAAGGCGCTGATCCGAGTGCGGGGCGGCGGCTCCTATCCCAATTTGCTGGATGCCCACCCGCCGTTCCAGATCGACGGCAACTTTGGTGTCACCGCCGGCATTGCAGAAATGCTCATTGGCGGTGCCCTGCCCAAATGCTGGAGCGGCAAGGTCACCGGCCTGGTAACCCCGGACGGCACCGTCAGCTACGCCTTCAAAAACGGCAAGCGGGTGGAGTAAGGAAGGCAATACGGTTATTTCATTTTTTCGTAGGGAGCAACCCGCCGCCCCTACGAGGCCAACAAAATACGGTTATGCAACTCTATCAAAAAAGAGCACCCGGTGGGTGCTCTTTTGTTTTATATAATTATACTTATTCGTTCGTACCATCGGTAGG
>FR885380.1:12540-15325 GCA_000436335.1 Clostridium sp. CAG:217 | reverse complement strand
GGTTCCGCAGGCGGGGTCTGGTTCCACACCGGCGGCTGTTGGGTGGGCTGCTGCCCATCGGCAGTGGGGGCACCGGACGCCTGGGGCTGCTCCGGTGGATTCGTTCCCTGCTGGGTGCCGCCGTAGCCGCACTGCTCATAAGACCGAAAATCGTCTGCCATAGGCGGGGTATACGGATTATACTGGCCGTTCATAGGCTGCTGCTCCCGGCGGGGCGCTGTATAGGCGCCATAAGCGCCATACTTGGCCATACGCTCCGCCTCGCTGAGGAAGTCATCCTCCGTCAGCTGACCGGTGGCCAGGGCGCGCATACGGAAATTCTGATAATACAGCGCCCGGGTGGTCTTGTAATAGGGCAGCACATAAATGCCGGCAATCCCGGCGGTGCACGCCATCAGCAGCCACCACAGAATAAAGCTCAGATCCAGACGGAACAGCTCGCCACGGTGACCGTCTACCATACGACGGCTAAGCTTCAGCGCTTCCATCGGTGACAGGTTGGGGTTATCCACCATCAGCTCGTTGGCAAAATAAATACCGTAACTGTACACAATGCCGGGGATAATCAACAGCAGCGACCACAGGAAAGTGAACAAACCACCTAAGATCACCAACAGCAACCGCCCGGAATAGTGCTTGTTAAAGGTGTTCTTAAACACCTGGCCCAGGTCCGCACCCAGGCGTACCGGCGGCGCCGTGCGCACAAAATACACATAGTAGCCGTCCAGGGTCACATTCAAAGGAGACAGCACCAAGGCTGCCAAGCTGAACAGCGCACCGAACCCGGCCAGCGCCGCAACGGACATGGTCTCTGCCGTATTGTTACTGGTCGCTACCGGGGTAATGGCACCGGTGCCGTCAAACTCCTCCAGCGGGTTGTCGTCCTCGTCCTGATCGTCGAAATCAAACTCCTCCAGCGGGTTATCCTCACGATTATCCCAGCTGCCATAGTCGCTGGCATGATTATAATTGGAGATCTGCTTGACCAGATCAATCTGGGAGTTATTAAACATACCCATACCGGTGAGCACCATCACCACAAAGGTGATTACAAACAGGGCGCCCCATTTGTTCTGCACCAGTATGCGCGCCTGGGATTTAATTTGCTTGCGGTTCAATTCCATAAGAAATGCCTTTCGCTTTCACTTAGAATTCCAGCTTGCTCTCAATAAAGGCGGTCAGCTCGCTGATGGGCAGGCGCACCTGCTCCATGGTGTCGCGGTCACGCACGGTGACACAACCGTCCTCTACGGAATCAAAGTCATAGGTAATACAATAGGGGGTGCCGATCTCGTCCTGGCGGCGATAGCGCTTACCAATGGAACCGGCGTCGTCAAAGTCCACATTGAACTTCTTGGACAGGGTGTCAAATACTTCGCCCGCCTGATCGCTGAGCTTCTTGCTCAGGGGCAGCACAGCAGCCTTAAAGGGCGCAATGGCCGGGTGGAAGTGAAGCACCACGCGGGTGTCGTTCTTCTCCGCATCGATCACTTCTTCATCATACGCCTCGGTGAGCAGCGCCAGGAACAGTCGCTCCACACCCAGGGACGGCTCGATCACATAGGGCACATACTTCTCGCCGGTGGTCTGGTCAAAGTATTCCAAATTCTTGCCGCTGGTCTTAATGTGCTGGGTCAGGTCGTAGTCGGTACGGTCCGCCACGCCCCACAGCTCGCCCCAGCCAAAGGGGAAGCGGTACTCAAAGTCCGTGGTGGCCTTGGAGTAGAAGCAAAGCTCCTCCGGATCGTGGTCACGCAGCCGCAGGTTCTCCGGCTTCATATTGAGAGAATACAGCCAGTCACGGCAGAAGCTGCGCCAGTAATCGAACCACTCCAAATCCGTGCCGGGCTTGCAGAAGAACTCCAGCTCCATCTGCTCAAACTCGCGCACGCGGAAGATGAACTTGCCGGGGGTGATCTCGTTACGGAAAGACTTGCCTACCTGGGCCACACCGAAAGGAATTTTCTTACGGGTGGTGCGCTGCACATTGGCAAAGTTCACAAAAATGCCCTGTGCCGTCTCCGGGCGCAAATAGATCTCGTCCTTGCTGTCCTCGGTAACACCCTGGAAGGTCTTGAACATCAGGTTAAACTGGCGAATGTCCGTAAAATCGTGGGCGCCGCAGTTGGGGCAGGGAATGTTCTTTTCCTTAATATAGTCGCTCATCTGTTCGTTGGTCCAGCCGGCCACATTGGTGCCGTCAAAAGCCTCGATCAGATCATCCGCACGGTGGCGGGTCTTGCAAGCGCAGCAATCCATCAGCGGATCGGAGAACCCGCCCAAATGGCCGGAGGCCACCCAGGTCTGGGGGTTCATCAAAATGGCGCTGTCCAGACCAACATTATATTTATTCTCCTGAATAAACTTCTTGCGCCAAGCCTTTTTGATATTCTCTTTCAGCTCCACGCCCAAGGGGCCGTAGTCCCAGGTGTTGGCCAGGCCGCCGTAAATCTCAGAGCCGGGATACACAAAGCCGCGCCCCTTGCTGAGGGTAACCAGCTTTTCCAGTGTTTTCTCAGAATTATCCATAAAAAAGTACCTCCGCTTGTTTTATATAGTAATACGAATACAAGTTTAGCACAACCGGGGGCAAAGGTCAACATTTTTGCAGGGCGTTGTGGGAAATCCGTTGTAGCGAACAATCCCTCCGTCTGCTCGCACGCTCGCAGCCACCTCCCTTTACACAAGGGAGGCTGATCGGTTACAAAATCTTGGCCCCCCTTGCAAAGGGTGACTCCCCGCAGTGCGGGGAGATGTGGCGCAGCGACAGAGGGGACGGGCGCCG
>FR885380.1:2528-12531 GCA_000436335.1 Clostridium sp. CAG:217 | reverse complement strand
GAGGGGACGGGCGCCGGTTAGGCGGAAAGCGGCGTAGCCGCAGGGGGGATTGCGCCAGAGGCATTGGAGAGATTTCACAACAAACAAAGGACGGCCGGGGCCGTCCTTATGTATTTCTATCTATTCTGCTTTACTGGGAGAGTTCCATCATACGGTCAATGCAGCGCACGGCCTTTTCCGCAATCTCCGGGGGCACGGTGATCTCCTGGCCGGTGGTGCCTTGCAGGCAGCCCAGCACATCGCCCAGGGTGGTGGCCTTCATATTGTGGCACACGCAGTCTTTGGACAGGGGGTAAAAGCGCTTGTCCGGGCACTGCATTTGCAGGTGCTCGCAAATACTGTTCTCCGTACCGATGATAAATTCTTTGGCATCGCTCTGCATGGCATAATTCATAATGCCGGTGGTAGAACCCACATAATCCGCCTGTTCCACAACGGCAGGCACGCACTCCGGGTGCACCAAAAACAGCGCCCGGGGATGCTTGGCCTTGGCCGCCTGCACATCCCGGGCAGTAAGCCGGGCATGGGTGGGGCAGCCGCCGCTAAGCAGCTTAAAGGTCTTCTCCGGCACCTGGCGAGACACATAGTCCCCCAAATTGCAGTCCGGGATAAAGAGAATTTTGTCGTTGTCGATCTTGCGGATCACCTTTTCCGCACTGGAAGAAGTAACGCACACATCGCACACCGTCTTAAGCTCCGCCGTAGTGTTGATATACGCCACCACGGTATAATCCGGGTAATTCTCTTTCACCTGTTGGATCACTTCCCGGTCCATCTGCTCCGCCATAGGGCAGCCGGCGTCCGGATTGCTCAGCAGTACCCGCTTGTCCGGCGCCAGCATCTTCACTGTCTCCGCCATAAAGCGCACACCGCACATGAGCACCGTCTTGTTGGGCACGGTCTGAGCCAATTTGGCCAGGGCAAAGGAGTCGCCGGTGTAATCCGCCACCTCTAAGATGGCGTCGTTCTGGTACAAATGAGCCAGAATACACACATCGTTTTCCTTTTTCAGCCGCATAATTTCATCTTGTATATCCCGTATCATGGTTTTCTCCTCCCTTACACCGGGTTATTCATGGCAATGGGCGCAGTCGCCGGGGCAAAAGGCCACCGGGTCGTAGGCAATGCCGTTCTTGTCATAATAATCTTTCACCGCCGCCTTGATGGCCTCCTCGGCCAGGACGGAACAGTGCATTTTGATTGCAGGCAGGCCGTCCAGCGCTTCCGCTACCGCCTGATTGGTCAGCGCCAGCGCCTGGTCAATGGGCTTGCCCTTAATCAGCTCCGTTGCCATAGAGCTGCTGGCAATGGCAGAGGCGCAGCCAAAGGTGTTGAACTTCACATCCGTGATCACGCCATCCTCCACTTGGATATAAATCTTCATAATATCGCCGCAGCGGGCGTTGCCCACCTGGCCAACACCGGAGGGGTTATCCAGCTTGCCCACATTGCGGGGGTTCATAAAATGGTCCATCACCTTATCGGAATACAAAGCCATCTTCTCGCTCCTGTTCTTTACGCTTTCTCGTTTTGCATTTGCTCCCAAACCGGGCTGATGGAGCGCAGATACGCCACCACCCGGGGCACCGTCTCGGCAATATGCGCCACCTGCGCCGGCGTATTCTCCCCGCTAAGAGACAGCCGCAGGGAGCCGTGGGCCACCTCCACCGGTACGCCGATGGCCAGAAGCACATGGCTGGGATCCAGGCTGCCGCTGGTACAGGCGGAGCCGGAGGACGCTGCGATACCTGCCTGATCCAGCAGGAGCAGCAGGCTCTCGCCCTCAATGCCCGCAAAGCACATATTCAGCGTGCCCGGCAGCCGGCGCGCCCGGTCGCCGTTGATCCGGCTCTCCGGGATCCGGCTTAATTTATCTTCCAATGTGCGGCGCAGCTCCGTTACATACGCGGCGTCCCGGTCCAGGTTTTCCATGGCCTCATGCAGCGCAGCAGCCATACCCACAATGGCAGGCACATTCTCCGTACCGGCCCGCTTGCCCCGCTCCTGGGCGCCGCCTTCAATTACATTGGTCAGCGCCACCCCGCGGCGGGCGTACAACACCCCGGCGCCCTTGGGACCGTGGAACTTGTGCGCAGACAGGGACAAAAGGTCAATATCACTCTGTGTGATATGCAGCCGGGTATGCCCCACCGCCTGCACCGCGTCCGTATGGAACAGCACCCCGTGGGCACGGCAAATTTTGCCGATCTCTGCCACCGGCTGCAAGGTGCCGATCTCATTATTGGCGGCCATAATGGTTACCAAACAGGTGTTCTCATCCAGGGCTGCTTCCAGCTCCGCCGGGCGAACGATCCCGTTCTCATGTACCGGCAGCAGCTCTACGGTGAAGCCCTCTTTCTCCAGCGCCGCCAAAGTGTGCAGCACCGCGTGGTGCTCAAAGGCGGAAGAAATGATCTTGGTCTTGCCCTTGCGACGACCGATAGCCGCCGCCGAGCGAATGGCCTGGTTGTCCGCCTCCGACCCGCCGGAGGTAAAATAAATCTCCTTGGGCGAGACGCCCAGGTCCGCAGCAATGCTGTCCCGGGCATTCTCCAGCGCTTCTTTGGCCCGCTGCCCCACAGAATGCAAGGATGAGGGGTTGCCAAAATTCTCTTGCAACAGCGGCAGCATGGCCTGCACCGCCCGGTCACTCATTCTGGTGGTGGCCGCATTGTCCGCATACACCTGCATACCCGCACGCCCTTTCATCTAAACTTTGAATTAAAAAATACCACACAATGCATACCCTGTCAATAGGATTTAACATTTTTTGGGGATTATGCAGAGAGGGGAAGTATTACAGCAGCGGCAGGGACTGCTCCCACCGCATGATTCCTAAAAAAGACCCCGGCAGCGCAGGGGGGCGCACTGTCGGGGTACACACCTTGTTGGGCAGGGAACCCAACATGGAGGGGGGCTGATTATTGGAAGTCAAACACATTGACCCAGCGGTCCAGCACTTCCCGCTCGCCGGGAATGTGCTTGGTGCTCTCCGAGCAGGCCACAATGGGCATCCACTGCTGCACCAGCTGCTTGGGAATATCCGCTTTTTTGCAGAACAGCGCCAGGTACTTCTCTGCCACATCGCTCTGGCCGCTAAGGGTAAAGGTCAGGTAAGTGCGGGCCGCGTCCGCAGAGGCGTTGCCCTGGGTGGCATGCGCCCAGTCGATAATGTAATACCGGCCATCCGGTGTCACGATCACATTGCTGGGGCAGTAGTCGCCATGGAGCACCTTTTTGTGGGGCTTCATCCCCTCCAAGCGGTTGTGCAGGTCATAGCGCAGGGTGGCCTCATAGTCGGAGGCGCTGATCTTGGCGTGCATTTTGTCCTTAATCTTATTCAGATGGGGGCAGGTTTTGCCCAAGATCTCCAGCTGAATATCCACAAAGGTATTCAGGTACTCGTCCTGCTTCTCCGGGTGCTGTGCCATCAGCTGGCTCAGGGGCGTACCCTCAATATACTCTCTGGTAATGGCCCACTTGCCGTCCACCTTGCTTACATTCAGCAATTTGGGAATCCGCAGACCGGTCTCTTCTACCCGAGCCATATTCAGTGCCTCGTTGAGCACATCGGCCTTGGAAAAGGTCTCGTCAAACACCTTGACTACCTTGTCGCCGTCTTTATAGATAACTTTATGCTCGCGCTCTTTCAGTGCTTTCATACAGATAACCTCCCTTATTCTTTGCCGTAGTAGGCACGCAGATACATATCCTTAATTTCGCTCATCAGGGGCAGGCGGGGATTGGCGCCGGTGCACTGGTCATCGAATGCCTGCTCCACCATATCGTCCAGGGTGTCCAGGAAATGCTTTTCGTCCACGCCATATTCCTGAATACTCTTCTTAATACCAACATAGTCTTTCAGCTCGTCGATCTTCTTGATCAGACCTTCCAGCTTGTCAGCATCCGTACGGCCCTTAACGCCAAGAGCGTCTGCCACCTCGGCATAGCGCGCCAGGGTGTGGGGGTGGTCATACTGGGGGAAGGTGCCCATCTTGGCAGGTACTTCCGCCGCATTGAACCGCAGTACATAGTCGATCATCAGCGCGTTTGCCACGCCGTGGGGCAGGTGGTGGAACGCGCCCAGCTTATGGGCCATAGAGTGGCACACACCCAGGAACGCGTTGGCAAATGCCATACCGGCCATGGTGGCTGCGTTGGCCATCTTCTCACGAGCCACCGGATCGTTAGGGCCGTTGTCGTAGGCACGGGGCAGGTACTGGAAGATCATCTGCAAAGAGCGGATCGCCAGGCCGTCGGTATAATCGGTAGCCATCATGGAAGCGTAAGCCTCCAGGCAGTGGGTCACTGCGTCAATACCGGAAGCAGCAGTCAGACCCTTAGGCGCAGTCATGTGGAAGTCTGCGTCCACAATCGCCATATTGGGCATCAGCTCATAGTCCGCCAGCGGGTACTTCACGCCGGTGCGCTCATCGGTAATTACAGCAAAGGGCGTTGCCTCGGAACCGGTACCGGCTGAGGTGGGAACGGCGATAAAGTACGCCTTTTCGCCCATCTTGGGGAAGGTGTACACACGCTTACGAATATCCATAAAGCGCATAGCCAGATCCAGGAAGTCCACTTCCGGGTGCTCGTACATCACCCACATGATTTTGCCGGCGTCCATGGCGGAACCGCCGCCAACGGCGATAATGCAATCCGGCTGGAAAGCGTTCATGGCAGCCACACCCTCTTTGGCGCAAGCCAGGGTGGGGTCCGGAGCCACATTAAAGAATGTGGTATGGGTCACGCCCATTTCGTCCAGTTTATCAGTGATAGGCTTGGTGTAGCCATTCTTATACAGGAAGCTGTCCGTAACAATGAATGCCTTTTTCTTCTGCATCACATTGCCCACTTCGTCCAGCGCCACCGGCAGGCAGCCTTTCTTAATGTACACCTTCTCCGGGGCACGGAACCACAGCATATTTTCCCTTCTTTCTGCAACGGTTTTGATGTTCACCAGGTGCTTGACCCCAACATTCTCAGACACGGAGTTGCCGCCCCAGGAGCCGCAGCCCAGGGTCAGGGACGGTGCCAGCTTAAAGTTGTACAGGTCGCCGATACCGCCGAAAGAGGACGGGGTGTTCACCAGCACACGGCAGGTCTTCATCTTGGCGGAGAATGCGTCCAGCTTCTCCTGCTCGGTCACCGCGTTCAGATATACGGAAGAGGTATGACCGTAGCCGCCGTCTGCAATCAGCTGAGCAGCCTTTTCCAGTGCGTCATTAAAGTTCTCGGATTTATACATAGCCAGCACCGGGCTCAGCTTTTCGTGGGCAAATTCCTCGCTAATGTCTACGCTCTCCACCTCGCCGATAAGCACCTTGGTCTCCTCGGGAATGGTCACGCCGGCCAGTGCCGCAATGGTCACCGGCTTTTGACCCACGATCTTTGCGTTCAGGGCGCCATTGATAATAATGGTTTTGCGCACCTTATCAATCTCGTCCGCTTTCAGGAAGTAGCAGCCTCGATCCTCAAATTCCTTGCGCACCGCCTTGTAGATCTTCTTATCCACAATGCAGCTCTGCTCGGAGGCGCAGATCATACCGTTATCAAAAGTCTTGGAATGGATAATCGAGTTCACCGCCAGCTTAATATCAGCGGTATCGTCAATAATGGCAGGGGTGTTACCGGCGCCAACGCCCAGGGCAGGCTTGCCGCTGGAGTACGCGGCCTTTACCATACCGGGGCCGCCGGTTGCCAAAATGGTGTCTGCCTCTTTCATCAGCAGGTTGGTCATATCCAGAGACGGTGCGTCAATCCAGCTGATGATCCCCTCCGGCGCGCCGGCTGCCACAGCAGCGTCCAGCACAATCTTGGCCGCAGCAGTGGTGCTCTTCTTGGCCCGGGGATGGGGAGAGATGATAATGCCGTTGCGGGTCTTCAGGCAGATCAGGGTCTTAAAGATGGCCGTAGAGGTGGGGTTGGTGGTGGGGATCACCGCCGCAATCACGCCCAGAGGCTCTGCGATCTTCTTAATACCGTAGGCCTTATCTTCCTCGATCACGCCGCAGGTTTTGGTGTTCTTGTATGCATTATAAATGTACTCTGCCGCGTAGTGGTTCTTGATGATCTTGTCTTCTACCAAGCCCATGCCGGTCTCTTCCACCGCCATCTTGGCCAGGGGAATTCTTGCCTTATTGGCAGCCATGGCCGCCGCAAAGAAAATTTTATCCACCTGCTCCTGGGTGTAAGTGGCGAACTCCCGCTGCGCTGCGCGCACACGGTCCAGCTCCGCCTCCAGCTTTTCTACGCTGTCGATGATTTCTCTTGCCATTTTATTGCCTCCAAGTTGTACTTACTATCATAGCGGTGTTCCGCTAATCCATCTATATCATACTGAAAAGCCTTTGCCTTTGCAAGCCTTTTGGGCACAAATCTACCATACCACTAAAAATTGATAATCTTTTAACGATGTTTTTGGGCATATTTTTGAATAAGCCGAAATAATTTGTTACAAAGTTCACAATTTCATCCAATTTCGGAACAATTTTCCGCCTTTTTCCCGGCGTTTCTCCCCTATTTCTCAAAACACGCCCGCTATCGTGTTACGCTGTTCACATTGTTTTTGGTGGAATTGCATAAAGCGGTGCGGTTATTTGTAGGGTGCTTGCTTAACCGTTTAATCCCTCCACCGCCTACGGCGGTCCCCCACCGAACCGGTGCCCGTCCCCTCTGTCGCTGCGCGACATCTCCCCGCACTGCGGGGAGTCACCCATTACAAGGGAGGCTTATCGGTTACATCTTCTTCGCCCCCCTTGCAAAAGGGGGAAAGCAGCGCAGCCGCAAGGGGGATTGCACGATCCAACACCCACAAAAAAACAGCGCCCGTCCGCAGACAGGCGCTGTTTGGCGTGGAACACTATTATTTTTTCGGCACCAGGCGCTCTTTGCCGCCCATATACGGCTGCAAGGCCTTGGGCACCAGTACGCTGCCGTCTGCCTGCAAGTTGTTCTCCAGGAAGGCGATGAGCATTCTGGGGGGCGCCACCACCGTGTTGTTCAGGGTGTGGGCCAGGTAATTGCCGTGCTCGCCCTTAACGCGGATCTTCAGGCGGCGAGCCTGGGCGTCGGACAGGTTGGAGCAGGAGCCCACCTCAAAATATTTCTTCTGACGAGGGGACCAGGCCTCCACGTCTACGCTCTTGACTTTCAAATCTGCCAAATCGCCGGAGCAGCACTCCAGGGTGCGCACCGGAATATCCAGGCTGCGGAACAGGTCCACCGTGTTCTGCCACAGCTTGTCGAACCACATTTTGCTCTCCTCCGGCTTGCAGACCACGATCATCTCCTGCTTCTCAAACTGATGGATACGGTACACGCCGCGCTCCTCAATGCCGTGCGCGCCCTTCTCCTTGCGGAAGCAGGGAGAGTAAGACGTCAGGGTCTTGGGCAGCTCGCTCTCCGGGGTGATGGTATCAATAAATTTGCCGATCATAGAGTGCTCGGAAGTACCGATCAGGTACAGGTCCTCACCCTCAATCTTGTACATCATGGCGTCCATCTCGGCAAAGCTCATTACGCCGGTAACCACATTGGAGCGGATCATAAACGGCGGCACGCAATAGGTAAAGCCACGGTCGATCATAAAGTCACGGGCATAACTGATGACCGCAGAGTGCAGCCGGGCAATATCGCCCATCAGGTAATAAAAGCCGTTACCGGCCACCTTGCGGGCAGCGTCCAGATCAATGCCGTCAAAGCGCTCCATAATGTCCGTATGGTACGGCACCTCAAAATCCGGCACCACCGGCTCCCCAAAGCGCTCCACCTCTACATTTTCACTGTCATCCTTACCGATGGGCACGCTGGGGTCAATGATATTGGGAATGGTCATCATGATCTTGGTGACCTGCTCGTTCAGCTCGTTGGCCTCTTTGGTCAGTTCTTCCAGCTCCTTGGCCTGATCCGCCACCTTTTGGCGCAGGGCCATGCCCTCTTCCTTCTTGCCCTGCGCCATCAAGGCGCCAATCTCCTTAGACAGTTTGTTACGGTTTGCACGCAGCTCGTCCGCCTTGGTCATGGCAGCCCGACGACGCTCATCCAGTTCGATTACCTGATCCACCAGGGGCAGCTTTTCGTCCTGAAATTTCTTTCTGATGTTCTCCTTTACCAGTTCGGGATTTTCCCGCACAAATTTCATATCCAGCATACTTTTATTCTCCTAACTTATTGGCCAAATCTTTTAGATCTTCATTGGAATAGAATTCAATTTCCAGCGTGCCTTTGCCCCGGCCGGGCACCACGCGCACCTTGCGGCCCAAGGTCTCCTTCAGCGCCAGTTCCACCTCGTCGTAAAACGCGTCCCGTCGAGATCGGGGCTTGGGTGCCGCACCGGCTTCCTGCTGACTGCGCTTAGCCAGTTTTTCCACATCCCGCACCGTGAGTTTGTGTGAAACGATTTGCTCCGCCGCCGCATAAATCAGCGCCTCATTGGGCAGTCCCAGCAGCGCCCGGGCGTGACCGGCAGAGATGGTGCCGCTTTTGGTCATCTCCCGCACCTCCGGGGGCAGCTTGAGCAGCCGCAGACTGTTGGCAATCGCCGGGCGGGACTTGCCTACGCTGGCTGCCACCTGATCCTGGGTAAAACCGCAGCGGTCAATCAGCGCTTGCAGCCCCTCCGCTTCCTCAATGGGATTCAGATCCTCACGCTGCAAGTTCTCAATAATGGCGATCTCCATGGTCTCCACATCAGACAATTCCCGGATCACCACCGGCACCTCTCGCAGTCCGGCGATGCGGCTGGCTCTGTATCGCCGCTCACCGGCCACCAGCTGGTACCCGCCGCCGGGCAGGGGCCGCACCAAAAGAGGCTGCAACACGCCGTGCTGGCGAATACTCTCCGCCAATTCCTCCAACGCCGTTTCGTCAAAGGTCTTTCGGGGCTGCTCCTTGTTGGGTACGATCTCCTCTAAGGGCAGCGTGTTGTTTGCCACTAACTCATCAACGGAATTCTCTAAAAACAACTGGCCCAGTCCTTTGCCCAGGCCGGATTTTTTGTTTGCCATCGCATTTCCTCCGCTTTTCCTATACCTATTATATTATAGAGCCGGGTCAACGGCTCTGCTTAACCACCTCGTCTGCCAACTTTTTATACGCAAAGCTGGCCTTACAGTATTTTTCATAATACAGCACCGGTTTGCCGTAGCTGGGGGCTTCTGCCAGCTTAACGCTGCGGGGGATCATGGTGTGATAGGTTTTGCCGGGGAAGTATTTCTCCACCTCGTCTACCACCTGCTGAGTCAGCTTTAACCGGCTGTCATACATGGTAAAGACCACCCCTTGCAGCTCCAAGTGGGGGTTATAGTGCTGTTTGACCGTGCGCACGGTGCTGAGCAACTGGCTCAAGCCCTCCAAGGCGTAATATTCGCATTGCAGGGGTACGATCAGGGTGTCTGACGCCACCAATGCATTCAGGCTCAGCAACCCCAAGCTGGGCGGACAGTCAATAATAATATAGTCATACTCCACCACCAGGGTGGCAATGGCTTTTTTTAGCGCACGAAACCGATCCTCCGTCTCCGCCAGTTCCAGCTCCGCGCCGGCCAAGTTCATGTTCGCCGGCAGCAAATCCAGGTTCTTAAAGGGCGTTTCGTGCAAAATCGCACGGGCAGGCTGGTTGTCCACCAAAATATCATAGGTGGAATACTCAATTTCGCTTTTATCCACACCTACGCCGCTGGTGCTGTTGCCCTGGGGGTCAACGTCTACCAGCAAAGTCTTTTTGCCCTTGGCGCCTAAAGCAGCCGCCAAATTGACGCAAGTGGTGGTTTTGCCCACGCCGCCTTTTTGATTAAAAATAGAAATGGTTTTTCCCATATCGGCACCTCCGATTGGTATTATACAACAAAGGCCCGTCCGCTTCAAGGGTTTCACGTGAAACAGCGCGTATTATTTTTGGAGATTTGTGGCTGTCGAATTTGGCCATACCATATCTTGTGGCGCCGTTTTCGTGTTTCACATGAAACAACATTCGGCTGCATTTTCGGCGTGTTTCATATGA
>FR885380.1:0-2494 GCA_000436335.1 Clostridium sp. CAG:217 | reverse complement strand
ACAAATTGCGAGCCTACACTATGTTTCACATGAAACACAGAATGGCCCGGCGTTGCCGCCGAGCCATCCCGTGTGATGAAAAGAGGAGAATATGTTAAAACGGTTTCCCGTTTTAAGCGGGTTTGTCTGCATTTGCAGAGGATTGTGTAGTGCTTTCGTCTGTATGCTTGGGTATGCGCACATGGAATTCGATATAATCGTCCGTCTCTGTTTTATTGCTGACCGCGTCAATACCGCTGGCTTGCATTGTGGCAATGGCCTTGTTTACAGTATTGACAAAGATACGCACATCTCGAAACAGGGGCACCACCTTGCGGCGATGCTTGTCCGCCGGCGCATCTTCACCCAGCAGGTGCGCAATCATACTTTCTGTCTGTTCTACATTCAGGTGGCGGTCGGTGACTGCCCTTAGCACCGTCCACATGACTTCCGGGTCGTCCACTTTCAGCAGTGCCCGGGCGTGGCGCTCCGTCAGCCCTTCTTTTTCAATATAGTACCGCACATCGGCAGGCAGTCGCAGCAGACGCAGCTTGTTGGAGAGCGCTGACTGGCTCTTGCCCAGTTTTTTGCCGATCTCCTGTTGCGTCAGTCCAAAATGCTCGTGCAAATGCGCAATAGCCAGGGCTTCCTCAAAGAAATTTAAGTTCGCTCGCTGAATGTTCTCTAAAATGGAAATCACTGCGCTGTCCTGGTAATCACAGTCCAGCACAATGCAGGGCACCGTTTGCAGGTTGGCCAAGATGGACGCCCGCAGCCGCCGCTCCCCGGCAATCAGCTCATAATAATCACTGTTGTTGATCCGCCGTGCCAGCAATGGCTGCAACACGCCGTTTTGCTGAATGGAGTCTGCCAGCCCCAGCATTTCCTCGCTGCTGAATTGCTTGCGGGGCTGATAGGGGTTGGGCAGCAGCCGTTCCGTTGGGATCTCTACGATCTCTTTGGCCATGTCCTCATCTCCTTTGACTATACTGTATCACAGTTTAGAACAAAAAGAAAGACTTTCCCATCGGGGGAAAGTCAATCTAAAACCGCAGCTTCGACAGGCTTATAACGGCTTGATATCTATTTTTTTAGGCTTTCGCGGGTATTTTGTCGGGGTTTGCGATATTTTTCGCACCACAACCAAATGACGGCTGTCTCCGCTTGGTAGTTTATATGAAACATTCTGTTCCAACTCCCCGCCAAGGGTCGCTATGGCACACTTTGCCGCCGCCACCTCGTCCTCCGCGCCTTTCAGCGCCAAGAACGCGCCGCCCACTTTCACAAAAGGCAGACAGTATTCGCACAGCACCGGCAGGGGCGCCACCGCTCTGGCAGTGGCAATATCGTACTGCTCCCGATAGTCCGGGTCTTTGCCCAAAATCTCCGCCCGCGCATGCACCCGCTCTGCCACCAGCCCGCAGCCATGGAGCACATCTTTCAGGAACACCAGCCGCTTATGCAGACTGTCTGCCAGGGTCAGATCCAGATCCGGCCGGGCGATCAGCAGCGGCAGACCGGGAAACCCGGCACCGGTACCTACATCAATCACCCGGGCATTTCTCGGTATCTCCACAAAACGCAGCGGCTCTATGGAGTCGATAAAATGCTTTTCCAGTATGCCCTCCGGATCGGTAATGCCGGTCAGATTCATTTTTTCGTTCCACGCCACCAGTCGCTGGGCATACAGATCCAGCCGTTGGGCTGCGTAGCCGTCCACAGCAATATTTAGTTCTTCAAGCAGTCGGGATAATTTCTCCGTGTCGATCATAGGCTCTCCAATAGAATGTGCAACGCTGCCACATCCGCCGGGTTGACCCCGCTGATCCGGGCAGCCTGCCCCAGGTTTTCAGGGCGAACGGCAGCCAGCTTTTCCTTCGCTTCCAACCGCAGTCCGGTGAGTTTGCTGTAATCTATATCCGCCGGTATCCGCTGGGCCTCCACCCGGCGCAGCTCCTTAATCTGCTGTTCCTGACGGGCAATGTACCCGGCGTATTTAATACCGATCTCTACCTGTTCAAACACCGCTGCCGGCAAGTCCGGCCGTTTCGGATCCACCGGTGCCAAATCTGCGTAGGTCAGTTGGGGGCGCTTTAGCAGTTCCTCCAATTTGCAGCCGGTTTTTAGGGGTGCCGTGCCCTTAGCAGTCAATATTTGCTGAATGGTGTCGGTTAGAGGCACGCTCACCTGCGCCACCCGCTGCCGTTCTTCTTCAATCAGCCGTTGTTTTTCCAAGTATTTATCATAACGTTCCTGTGAAATCAGTCCCACCCGATAACCGGTAGGTGTCAATCGCCGGTCGGCGTTGTCCTGGCGCAGCACCAAACGGTACTCGCTGCGGCTGGTCATCATACGGTAGGGGTCTGTGCAGCCCTTGGTCACCAAATCGTCGATCAGGGTGCCAATGTAGCTGCTGCCCCGATCCAGCACCAGCGGCTCCCGTCCCAGCACCAACATAGCGGCGTTGATCCCGGCCACCAGCCCCTGGGCGGCGGCTTCTTCGTAGCCGCTGGAG
>FR885379.1:11792-14112 GCA_000436335.1 Clostridium sp. CAG:217 | reverse complement strand
CGGCGGGAGCAAGCCCCCGCCCTACGGTCAACTGAGGGAGCGCCCTCATAATATAACGCAAAAAAACCCCCACACGCCGGGCGTGCGGGGGTGATTTTATGCCGTTTTTGGCTTATTTGGTGGCTTCTTCCACAGCCACTGCGCAAGCCACGGTAGCGCCGACCATGGGGTTGTTACCCATACCGATCAGGCCCATCATCTCAACGTGAGCGGGAACGGAGGAGGAGCCGGCGAACTGTGCGTCGCCGTGCATACGACCCATAGAGTCAGTCAGACCGTAGGAAGCGGGACCGGCAGCCATATTGTCCGGGTGCAGGGTACGGCCGGTGCCGCCGCCGGAAGCCACGGAGAAGTACTTTTTGCCGTTCTCCAGGCACCACTTCTTGTAAGTGCCGGCAACCAGGTGCTGGAAGCGGGTGGGGTTGGTAGAGTTACCGGTGATGGAAACATCTACACCCTCATGCTTCATAATGGCAACGCCCTCAAGCACATCGTTGGCGCCGTAGCACTTTACGGCAGCGCGCTCGCCGTCGGAGAATGCCTTTTCTTCCTCAATCTTCAGCTCGCCGGTGTAAAAATCATAATCGGTCTTTACATAGGTGAAGCCGTTAACGCGGGAGATGATATAAGCAGCGTCCTTGCCCAGGCCGTTCAGGATGACCTTCAGGGGCTCTTTGCGAACCTTGTTGGCGGTACGGGCAATGCCGATTGCGCCCTCAGCGGCAGCAAAGCTCTCGTGGCCGGCCAGGAAAGCGAAGCACTTGGTGTCCTCGTGCAGCAGGCGGGCGCCCAGGTTACCGTGGCCCAGACCTACATTACGCTGCTCGGCAACGGAACCGGGAATGCAGAATGCCTGCAGGCCGATACCGATGGCTGCGGCAGCCTCGGAAGCGGTGGCCACACCTTTTTTCAGTGCAACGGCCACACCCAGGGTGTATGCCCAGCTGGCGTTATCAAAAGCGATGGGCTGCACGCCCTTTACGATACCGTCTACATCAATGCCCTTGGACAGGCAAAGATCTCTTGCCTCCTCCAGGCTGGAGAGACCGTACTCGGCAAGGCACTTTTCGATCTTGGCAAGTCTTCTTTCCTTGCCTTCAAACTTTACATCATTTGCCATGGTATTGTCCTCCTTCTCTTATTCTTCTCTGGGGTCAATGTACTTTGCAGCGTTAGCAAAGCGACCGTAGTTGCCAATGTTTGCCTCGTAAGCCTCGTTGGGGCTCTTGCCGTGACGAATATCCTCCAGCATTTTGCCCAGCTTTACGAACTCATAGCCGATGACCTCGCCCTCTTCGTCCAGAGCCATGCGGGTCACATAACCCTCAGCCATCTCCATGTAGCGCACGCCCTTCAGCTTGGTGGAGAACATGGTGCCCACCTGGCTGCGCAGGCCCTTGCCCAGGTCCTCCAGAGCAGCGCCGACAACCAGACCGTCCTCAGAGAATGCGGACTGAGAACGACCGTAAGCCAGCTGCTTGAAGATCTCGCGCATAGCCACATTGATGGCGTCGCACACCAGGTCGGTGTTCAGGCACTCCAGCAAGGTCTTGCCGGGCAGGATCTCTGCGGCCATAGCGGCGGAATGGGTCATACCGGAGCAGCCCACAGTCTCCACCAGGGCCTCCTCTACGATACCGTTCTTCACATTCAGGCTCAGCTTGCAGGCGCCCTGCTGGGGTGCGCACCAGCCGATACCGTGAGAGAAACCGGAGATGTCGCTGATCTGGTAGCTCTTGACCCACTTGCCTTCTTCAGGAATGGGAGCCGGACCGTGATGCGGACCCTTTTTAACGGTACACATCTGCTCAACTTCATTTGAATAAGTCATGATGATTTACTCCTTCCAACAATACTTAATAATTTATCAAAATTACCAAGGTTATTATAACCATTTTTTTGCTGCGCTTCAAGACTAAAACTATAAAAAAATGTCGCTATTTGTAAGAATGTTTTAAGCAAGTTGTTGAAAGTTTTGCCCCAATACAGTATAGTATAGGTAAAAGAATGACTTTGAGGTGACTTTTTATGCAGATCAAACCGGGCTTTGCCATGCGCAAGATTGCCGGCAGCAACATAGTGGTGCCTGTGGGTGCCGCCTCGTCGGATTTTAACGGTATGATTACCCTGAACGATACCGGGGCTTTTCTTTGGAACTGCTTTTTGCAGCCCACCACCGAAGCGCAGGTAGTTGAGGCGCTGATGCATGAGTATGAAGTGGAACGGCAGCGTGCTGCCGCGGATGTGGCGCATTTTGCCGCGCTGCTGCGGGAGAACGATTTGCTGGCGGAATGAGAAATTGCGGGCAGCAGATTGCCAC
>FR885379.1:0-11671 GCA_000436335.1 Clostridium sp. CAG:217 | reverse complement strand
ACGGTCGCCCGTTAGGCGGAAGCGGCATAGCCGCAGGGGGGATTGCGCCAGAGGCGATTGGAAATCCCTCCGTCTGCTCGCAAGCTCGCATCCACCTCCCTTTACAAGGGAGGCAAAAAGGTTGTCATATCGCACCTGTCTGTTAACAAAGGCAGGTGCTTTTTTCTGCAAAAAAATGTCAAAAACGGGAAAAAAGGGGCGATTTATTGACATTGATTCCGTTTTCGTGTACTGTTATAAGTACAGGTGTTAGTTATTTAGCACTGTATCATAACAAACACGCTCGTTTTGCGGGCACGTGAAAAGGGGTATCGTATGTCCAAGCGGAATTCCGGGAATAATCCGGAGGAAAAAACAGATCTGCGTATTCGGCGCACCAAAAAGTCCATTCGGGATGCCTTTTTTGAATTGATTGACGAAAACGGATTTGATTCCGTTACAGTCAAGGATATTACCGACCGGGCGCTGATCAGCCGGAATACATTTTATTTGCATTATGAGGACAAGTTTGATCTGCTTAACAAAATCAGCAATGAGCTGATGCGCAAAGTGTATTGGCGGGTGAGCAAAGATCTGATCAAGATCAAGGATCTGGACTTTACCATTGATTGCACCGCCGCACTGCTGATCAGTATTCAACGGGTGATCGACGAGGATCGGGATTTGTATCGGTTGCTGTTGACGGATCCGGGCACCGTGGTGTTCTCCGAAAAGATCGAGAAAACCATTCGCACGGCGTTGGACCTGATCAAAGGGGACATTGAGGGGATCAGTGACCTGAGTATTGAATATATTATTACCGGTATGAAAGGGGTTATTCGATACTGGGTGACCCATGATGATATGGATATACAAACCGAGGCGTACAATTTTGCCCGGATTCATCTGGGCTCCATTTTGGAGATTATTCGTCACAGCAAGGATGTAAAACACGGACGGGTTCCCCGGGAGAGCGATTGATATGTCCGGCAAAAAGCCAAAGCGTTCTTCCAAGAACTTAAAGATCAACACCCGCATTGTGCTCACCACCGTGCTGGCCATCGCCATACCGCTGGTGCTGGTGGCGCTGGTGTGCCTGGGGCTGCTGCACAGCACCTCCCACACCTTTCAGTTGGCGGCGGAGACGGCGGACAGGTACAGCCTGGTCAACCAGATCGGCTGGAATCAGACGGTGAGCAACCTGTCCGATGTGTTGCTGCGCACCAAAGATACGGACGCAGAAAAGCTGGCGGATATTGCCGCCTACGCCGCACCGCTGGAGAAGCGGGGCGTGGCGCTGGAAATTCGACGGGGTGACAAGGTATTTTATCGAAGCGCCGGGTGCAAGGATGTGCTGGGGCGTGCCCGGCAGATCGTGGCCTTTGATTCGGAAAAAAATGTGTACCACTTCGGTCAGGACGGGCTGGTGATCGTCAGTCATGTGCAGGCCGGGGATCAGCGCTGCCGCCTGGTGCTCACCGGCACCGGCTATACGGTGGCGGATCAAACGGAGCCGGCGGCGCGGGGCACGCTGTCGCGTCTGTTGATGGGGCGTACCGGATTGGTGGTGCTGGCCATTGTGCTGATTTTTGCCGCTGCGGTGGCGGCGTTCTCTTTCTTTACCAGCCGCACCATTGTGCGCCCCATTCAGAAGATTGCCCGGGGCGCGGACGCCATTGCCGGTGGCAATCTGGATTATCAGATCGACTATGACTCTACCAATGAGTTGGGCCAAACGGTGGAGAGCTTTAACGCCATGCGCCTGCGGCTGAAAGAGACCATTGAGAGCCGCGAAAAAAGCGAGCAACTGCGGCGGGAGATGACCGCCGGCTTTGCCCATGATCTGCGCACCCCGCTCACCAGCATTAAGGGCTACGCCGAGGGGCTGCGGGACGGCATTGCCAACACGCCGGAGAAGCAGCAGCGGTATTTGCAGACCATTTACGACTCCGCTGTGCAGACAGAGAAAATTCTCGATGATCTGCTGGCGCTGTCCAAGCTGGAGCTGGGCAGCACAGGCAACGATCGCTCCATTGTGCAGCTGCAAGCGGTGCTGGATGATGCTGCGCCGGAGCTGACGGCTTTTATGGAGGACCGCGGCTGTACCTTTGCGCTGGAAAATCACTGTCCGGCAGATACGCAGATTGAGATCGACACGGACGCTTTTCGCCGGGTGTTTTTGAACATTCTGGGCAATGCGGTTAAGTACGCTCGCCCGGGTGTGCCCGGTCGGTTGACATTGACGGCCACCGCCTATGATCGGGTGGTGATCCTGGAATTTGCAGACAACGGCATCGGCGTGGATAAGGATCAGCTGCGCAAGATTTTTGACGCCATGTATCGCACGGATCCGGCCCGCAGCCAGGTGAGCCAGGGCAGCGGACTGGGGCTGGCGGTGTGCAAGCAAATTGTAGAGCAGAACGGCGGCTCCATTTGGGCCCGCAGTCATACGGACGCGGGGCTGTCGATTTTTATTTCGTTACCCAAAAGGGAGCATGTTGCAGATGAAGCAGATATTGATTATTGAGGACGACCCACGCATTGCCGGGCTGGAGCGGGATTATCTGGAGGCGGCAGGCTTACAGGCATCGGTGGCAGCGGACGGCCCCTCCGGACTGCGCACGGCGTTGGATGGTCGGTTTGACCTGATTTTGCTGGATATTATGTTGCCGGGAATGGATGGACTGGAGGTTTGCCGCTCCATTCGCCGGGAGCAGAATGTACCGATTATCTTAGTCAGTGCCAAGAAAGAGGATTTGGACAAGATCAAGGGCCTGGGCGTTGGTGCGGACGACTATGTGGTTAAGCCCTTTTCCCCCGGTGAGTTGGTGGCCCGGGTGCTGGCGCATATCAGCCGGTATGAGCGGCTCACCGGCGACGGCGCTGCGCACCCGCCGACCAAGGACGCAGTGCTGGAGAGCGGTGCCCTGCGGTTGGATCCTGCCACCCGCCGTGCCTGGTTTCGGGAGCAGGAGGTGGCGTTGACCAATAAGGAGTTTGAGCTGCTGTATTTTTTGGCCGGCCACCCGGACGAAGTTTTTAGCAAGGAACAGCTGTTTGATCGGATTTGGCAGTACAACAGCTTGGGCGAGACCTCTACCGTCACCGTTCATGTAAACCGGATCCGAGACAAATTCAAGGAGCTGGATTCTAATTTAGATCTGATCCATACAGTGTGGGGCCGTGGCTATCGCTTTGTCCCCGCTGCGGTGTGAATATCACTGAGAGCAAAAGAATGACCGCACCATTCCCGGTGCGGTCATTTTTGTATTTTTTGTTTTTGTCACACAAACACAAAGTGGATCAGGAGCATATAGCCGATGGTGCCCACGGCGATGCTCAGGAGGGTGTTTTTGCGCCACAGATGCACCCCGGCGGTGAGCGCTACGGCGATCAGCTGGGGCACAATGTAGTTCACATTGCCCTGCTCAAAATCCTTAAGACAATAGACGATGAGAATGCCCAGGATCGCTACCGGCAGCACATTGCCCAGGTACTGCACGAACTTGGGTACCTGCTTTTTGCCCCCAAACAGGGCAAAGGGAAACAGGCGGGTGGCAAAGGTACAGGCGCCAGCCACCAGCACCATAATCAGCAAATGGGTGTTGGTCATTTGGCAGCCCTCCGTTCCGGATCAAAGAAGGGGCGTCCGGCGGACAGCACCGCCACGGTCAGCACCAGGGAGGGAAGCAGAAACTTGTCTGCCCCGAAGATCAGCAGGCACAGAATGCCGGCGCACAGCCCCAGCGCGCCGATTAACCCGGCGCGACCCTTTTGGTTGCGGATCAGGTCAATAAAAATCACCACAAACAGGGCGGTCATAGAGAAATCAATGCCAGTAAAGTCCATGGGCAGGGCGGCACTGAGCAGAGAGCCCAGCACGGAGCCGATGATCCAGTACACATGGTCAAGCTCGCCGATGAGAAAGCGCGCCCGGGGCTCGTCCACCCCATCCGGCACAGATAGAATGGAGGCGTTGACCGAGTAGGTTTCGTCCGTTAAAGTAAAGATCATAAAAGGATAGCGCCAGCCGCCGGCCTTGAACTTTTCAATATAAGACAGGCCATAGAACATATGGCGGGTGTTGATAAACAGCGTCATCAGTGCGGTGGTGGCCAGCCCGGCGCCGGAGGAGATCAGCGACACCAGCAGAAACTGGCCGGACCCGGCATACACCAGCAGCGAGATCAGCGCTGCCCACACCCAATTGTAGCCGGCCTTAAACAGCATAATACCGAACGCTGCGCCTAAAAACAAGTAGCCGAACAGCACCGGCAGCGATTGCTTGAACGCAAAGCGCAAAGTCGCGCTTCTGTTATATTTCATAATTTCCTCTCCGCATACAAAAAATGTGCACAACGATTATACCACCTTTTGCGGAAGAATCAAGGGTGAAGTGCGGCGGCGTGGGGATTTGCAGCGCGTGCTTGCGTCTTTTGTCTATCGGACCGTATTTGATTTGATGCTTGGTAGGGGCGGCAATCTGCCGCCCGCAAATCCCTCAGTCAGCTGCGCTGACAGCGCCTAACTGGCACTCGTCCCCTTTGTCGCTGCGCGACATCTCCCCACACTGCGGGGAGTCACCCTTTACAAGGGAGCCTAAGGTGTTGTAACCGATTTGCCTCCCTTGCAAAGGGAGGTGGATGCGAGCTTGCGAGCAGACGGAGGGATTGGACGGCGGGAGCAAGCCCCCGCCCTACGGCAAGTAAAACAAAAAACGCCCCTTGCAAATCAAGGGGCGCTGTTATTATACCTTCACTTTTCTGTGCCCAGCAGGGCGGTGTATTCCCGTGGGGTCATACCGAATCGGCGCTTAAACAGGGCGATAAAATGGGATTGGGAGGAGAAGCCCAGGCTGTAACACACCTGCTCGGCGGCGCAGCCCTCCCACAGCAGGGTTTTGGCCAGCTCCAGTTTTTGGGCGGTCATATAGGTGCTCAGATTTACGCCCAATTCGCATTTGAACAGATGGGAGAGATAGTCCGGCGACAGGCCGCAGTGGGCGGCCACGGCAGCCACCGTCAGCTTGCGGTCCGGGTTTTTGTTGATATAGGCAATGCAGCGGCGCACATGGGGTGAGTAGGTCAGGTCCTTTTGCGCCCGGCTGACCATATTGGTCAGTTCAATGGCGCCGTCCACAATGGCGGCGTGCACGGTGCGCTTGGCGCTGGCCGCGTCAATGCGGCGAATAAAATCGTCCGAATACGCATAGGCGTCGCTTTCGCCCAGTCCTCCTTGAATGGCGTAGCGGGTGGCCAGGGTGATAAAGCTGACAGCCATATATTTTTGCTGCTGCAAGTCGTTCTCCGACATTTGGCCTACGGTAATATTTTGTATGCCGATCTGCCCCAGTTCGTAGATCAGCTTTTTCAGATCACCCCGTTGCAGGCAGGAGAACAGGCGCACCTCGTCCCGGTATGGGGTATGGTGCAGTCGCTCCAGCGCGTGGTGTCCGGTTTCTTCCTTGACGCTTTTCGGGATCACCCGAATACTCATTAAAGATGCACTATCCATTTGAATTCCCCCTAAGTGCAGTATAGCTGCCCGGAGGCTGTCCGTCAACCGGGGCGGCGCAAGTCGATGGGGATTTGTTGTATTTTCTCGGCTTTTTGGTAGACAAAATGGGGGGTTGTGCTATGATAGCGTTGGAAAGGAGTGACCAAAATATGAAAAGTAAGACCAAGACCCTGCCTACCGATGCGGTGCTGCGGGATATGCTGAAACAAGCCGGACTGGACAGCGCGGGGGTGCAATTTCGGCTGCTGGGGGACGGTATGTTCAACGCCGTTTTTGCAGCGGAGACAAACCCGCCGGTGGTGATGAAGATTGCACCCCGACCCCAGGTGCCGGTGATGACCTATGAGCGGGATATGCTGGCCACCGAGCTGTACTGGTACGATCAGATCCGGCAGCACACGGAGATTACTGTGCCGGATATTCTGTATAGTGACCCGGCGGGCAACCTGTGCGGCGCACCCTGGGTGGTGATGGAGCGACTGCCCGGGGTGCACCGAGACAAGTGCCCGCTGCCAAGTGCGGAGAAGCACCGGCGCACGGCGGAGATGGTGGCGCAGATCCATAATGTGTCCGGCACCGGCTACGGTTATGTGCAAAATGGGCTGTATGAGAACTGGGCGGACGCTTACATTTCCATGATTGAGAACCTGCTGGCAGACGCCCGGCGTATGGGCAAGACCAGCCGCCGCGGGCAGCGCCTGCTGGCGTATGCCCGGCAGTATCGGGCAGTGCTGGCGGCGGCACCTTGCGTGATGGTGAATTTTGATCTGTGGAGCAGCAATATCCTGTGCCATACGGTGGACGGACAAACCCGGTTTGCCTGGATCGACCCGGAGCGCAGCCTGTGGGGCGACCCGGTGTTGGACTTTTTGTCGCTGGAGTCCTTTACTGCGCCGCTGGACAAAAAGACTTTGTCCTTGGCAGCCCACAACGCCCTTTGCCGGGTACCGGTGCAAGTCAACCGAGAGACCCGGCTGCGCTACGCCTTTGCCCAGGGGCTGCTGGCGTTGATCCAGGAAGTGGAAAAATATTATCGCTTTACGCCCTTGAGCCAGGGCTGGATGGTGGATATAGGTGGTGCTTCTGTGGCTTACAAGGCGGCCTTTGCCGCTTTGCGCCGTGGGTAAGGGCGGGCGCCAAAAGGCGCAGGACAAGGCGCAGGCGCTGACCACTGCGCCGGTGACCGGCCGTCTGCTGCGGCACCTGCCGTACACTCTGGCTTCGCTGCTCTTTAGTGCCTTTTATAATGTGGCAGACACGTTGTTTGTCAGCCACGGGGTAGGCGACCTGGCGGCTGCGGGAATCAGCGTGGTCTTTCCTCTGACGGTTTTGCAGGGTGCCATTGCCCAAATGGTTGGCGCCGGTGCCGGGGCACTGGTGTCGCCCTGTTTGGGGCAAAAGGACTACCGGGCGGCAGGCCGGGTTACAAAAAGCGCCATGGCGTTCTTTTACACCACAGCGCTGGGGATTACCTGCGTTTGCTTGTTGTTTCGCACGCCGCTGCTGCGGCTGTTCGGTGCCACGGCAGAGATCTTGCCTTATGCCCGCACCTATTTTACCATTTTGGCAGCGGGCAATGTGTTCTCCACCGGGTTTTCGTCTATTATACGGGCGGAGGGGCGTATGGATTACAGCCTTTGGATCTGGCTGTTGCCTACCGGGGTGAACCTGTTGCTGGATTGGTTGCTGATCTATCGGCTGCACCTGGGTATTGCCGGTGCGGCGTGGGCCACGGTGATCGCCCAAGCGGCGAGCTTTTGTATGAGCGTATTGTTTTTCACCCGGTTTTCCTGCCAGCAATTTCGTGGCGTGCGGGCGGATCGCGCCACAGTAGGGCGGATCTTGACTCTGGGGCTGCCCACCTTGGTGCAAATGGGCAGTCTGTCTGTTGTGCTGGTGGTGATGAACGGTTTGTTAGCGCCTCGGGCAGGCACAGTAGGTGTGGCGGCCTTTGGCTATGTGAGTCGGTTGGCGGAATTTGCCTTGGCGCCGTTCTCCGCCCTTTGTTTGGCGGCAGCGCCGATCATCGGCAGCAGCTACGGCGCCGGACTGCATAGCCGGGTACGCCAAACGGTGGTGCGCACGGTGCAGCTGGGGCTGGTGTATGCGGTGGTTGCTGTGGCAGTGTGTTATACCCTGAGCGGAGCGCTGCTGGGTATTTTTACTCGCGATCCGGCGATCGTGCAATTTGGTGTCTACTGCTTGCGGCGGTTGGCACCGGCTCTGTTGTTCTGGCGGTGGGCACCGGCTCTGTTGTTCTTGCCGCCGGTACTGACGGTGAGTGCCTATTTCCAGTCGGTAAACCGAGCCAAATCGGCGCTGGTTACCGCCGGTGCGCTGCCGTTGTGCCTGTGCGTGGGTGCGTGCCTGGCGGCACCCCTGGGCACCGGGGCTGTTTGGTGGGCCGTGCCCATTGCTGCCGTCGTTTGCGCCGGATTTTGCGGGGCGCTTTATATTCGGCAGGCAGGGAAAAGGAAGCGTCGGGCTTTGTAGGTGGTGTGATGTTGTTTGTAATTTTGGTAAGGGCGGCAGATTGCCGCCCTTACTTATTTATTGGAACAAGCAAAACAAAAAAGCGCGCCCCTTGCAACAAGGGGCGCCAAAGGGTTTGAATTATTCTTTTTCTTTCTGTTCTTCCCGGGGCAAAATGTCCTCTCGGGCAGGGGTGAAGAATTCCAGCCAGCGGGTATCTTGGTAGACCCGGCAAAAGGCGTGGGGCACATTGCCGGGCACCTGCACAATGTCGCCGGCGTGCATACGGCGCACTTCGTTACCCACCTGCATATCAATCTCGCCCTCCAGTAGGTAATCCACCTGGGTGTGGGGATGGCTGTGGGGTGGCTGGGCAGTGCCGGCCTTGCACTCCATTAAGACGAACATATAGTTTTTGTCGCTGCACAGCAGCTTCCGCCGGGCGGTGGGCATCAGCTACTCCCAGGGCAGATCCTGGTACGGGTTCAGTTGCATAGGAATATCCTCTTTTCGTTAGGATAACTTCACTATACACCCGGGCAGGCATTTATGCAAGAAAAAAGGTGTTGACTTTAACGCTTTTATGTGCTAAACTAAAATCATCATAAATTTACCGAGAAAAGGGGTTATTACAATGAATAAGGTTGTGAAGAAGATCGCTGCCGTGGCGCTGTCCGGGCTGCTGGTGGCTTCTGTATTTGCCGGTTGTTCCGGCGGCAGTGCCAAGGACACTTATACCGTAGGTATCTGCCAGTCCATGCAGCATCCGGCACTGGACAAGGCTACCGAGGGCTTTAAGAAGGCGCTGACGGACAAGTTGGGCGACAAGGTGACTTTCAAAGAGCAGAACGCCGCCGGCGATTCCACCCTGTGCTCCACCATTGTTAACCAGTATGTGTCCCAGAATGTGGACCTGATCATGGCCAACGCTACGGATGCACTGGTGGCTGCCCGCACGGCAACCAACACCATTCCGATTGTGGGTACCTCCGTCACCAGCTACGGCGTGGCTCTGGGTCTGAAGGACGAGACTGCCACCAAGACCGGGATCAATGTGACCGGTACCGCCGACCTGGCGCCGCTGGATAAGCAGGCCGCCATGGTTAAAGAGTGGGTGCCGAATGCCAAGAAAGTGGGTATTCTGTACTGCTCAGCGGAGAAAAACTCCAAGTACCAGGCTACCGTTGTGGGCGCAAAGCTGAAGGAAATGGGCCTGGAGGTGAAGGAATACACCGCTGCGGACTCCAATGAGATCGCTTCTGTGACCAAGCTGGCTTGCCAGAACAGCGATGTGCTGTATGTTCCCACAGACAACACCATGGCCTCCAGCGCCAAGACCATTGACAACATTGCAAAGCCTGCCGGCGTACCCATTATTGCCGGTGAGGAGGGCATTTGCTCCGGCTGCGGTATAGCCACTCTGTCCATCAGCTATTACGACATCGGCTACAAGGCCGGCGAAATGGCTTATGACATTCTGGTTAACGGCAAAGACCCGGCAACCATGGACATTGAGTTTGTGCCGGAAGATAAGTTGACCAAGGAATATGACGCCGCCCGCTGCAAGGCACTGGGCGTGAAGGTGGTAGACGGCTACAAGGCAATCGAAGGTTAAACATTGCTACGATGCCGGGCAGCAGAAATGCTGCCCGGTTTTTGTGTGGTTGATTCGGCGTGTGGTTCGGTGGTGGAGAGATTGGCGTCCTTTATATTGGCGTCCTCTACTTGATTTTTTACGGCGGATTTGGTAAGATAGGACTACGCTTTGCGAATTTAGCACTTTAAATTGAAGGAGATTGTGCAATGAGCGGATTTTTAGCTTCTTTGCCCGGTGCTTGTGCCCAGGGTATCATCTGGGGTATCATGGCAGTGGGCGTGTATTTGACCTTTAAGGTTCTCGATTTGGCCGACTTGACGGTGGACGGCAGCTTTGGCACCGGCGGCGCCGTGCTGGTGGTGTGTACCATTGCAGGGATGAACATTTGGCTGGCCATGCTGCTGGCGTTCTTGGCCGGGTGTATTGCCGGACTGGTTACCGGTATTTTGCATACCAAGTTTGGCATACCGGCGATCTTGGCAGGTATTTTGACCCAGCTGGCGCTGTATTCCGTAAACCTGCGGATTATGAGCGGTCGTGCCAATGTGGCGCTGAATATTGATGAATACGGGATCTTGGTATCCCTGCGGTATATTCCCAAATCCATTCTCGTCGGCGGTGCTTTTGCGCTGGTGATCATTGGGTTGCTGTACTGGTTCTTCGGCACGGAACTGGGCGCCGGCGTGCGCGCCACCGGGTGCAATGAGGCCATGGCCCGCGCCAACGGCATCAACACCGGGTTCAACAAGGTGCTGGGACTGGTGCTCTCCAACGGCATTGTGGCATTGTCCGGCGGTCTGCTGGCCCAGTATCAGGGCTTTGCGGACATCAATATGGGCCGCGGCGCTATCGTTATCGGCCTGGCGGCCGTGATCATCGGCGATGTGATCTTTGGCAAGCTGTTCAAGAACTTTGCTCTGCGCCTGCTGGCAGCGGTGCTGGGCGGCGTGATCTACTATATTGTCATTCAGTTGGTGCTGCAAATGGGTCTGAACGCCAACGACCTGAAGCTGTTCTCCGCTTTGGTGGTGGCGCTGTTCCTGGGCGTGCCGTACTGGAAAGGGCAGCTGAGCGCCAAGCATGTAAAGACGAATAAGGGGGACAAGGACAATGCTTAAAATCACAGGTGTACAAAAGACATTTAACCCCGGCACCATCAATGAGAAAAAGGCCCTTTGCGGCATTGATCTGACCTTGAACGAGGGCGATTTTGTAACGGTGATCGGCGGCAACGGCGCCGGTAAATCCACGATGCTGAATATGATTGCCGGTGTGTACCCGGTGGACTGCGGTTCCATTGTGATCGACGGCAAGGATGTGACTAAGCTGCCGGAATACAAGCGCGCCAAGTTCATCGGCCGTGTGTTCCAGGACCCCATGACCGGCACGGCTGCGGATATGCAGATCGCCGAGAATTTGGCCATCGCCGCTCGCCGTGGCAAGGGGCGAACCCTGCGTTCCGGCGTTAGTAAAAAAGAAAAGGTTCAGTATGCAGAGATGCTCAAGGAGCTGGATCTGGGGCTGGATACCCGCCTGACCTCCAAGGTGGGTCTGCTCAGCGGCGGTCAGCGCCAGGCGGTGACCCTGTTGATGGCCACTTTGAAGAAGCCGAAGGTGCTGCTGCTGGATGAGCACACCGCAGCGCTGGATCCTAAGACCGCCAAGAAGGTGCTGGATCTGACGGAGAAGATCGTGGCCCGAGATCACCTGACTACCATTATGATTACCCACAATATGAAGGACGCCATTGCCATCGGCAACCGGCTGATTATGATGAACGAGGGCAAGATCATCTATGATGTAAGCGGTGAGGAGAAGAAGAAACTGACCACCAAGGATCTGCTGGATAAGTTTAAGGTTACCTCCGGTGAGGAGTTTGACAACGACCGGGTGCTGCTCTCTACCGAGGCGGGGGAGTAAGTCCATCAAGCAAAACGAAAGACGGAACCATGTAGAGCGGTTCCGTCTTTTTTGCGCTTTTTACAGGGTTACGCCCGGCGGCGATTGTCTATATTCGGTTCTCGTTGCCCGGCACACAGTCTTACTATACCACGCGCATACCGGCCGGACTTCAGAAAAACCGCCGGGTTTATTAGAAATACTGCT
>FR885378.1:54325-55422 GCA_000436335.1 Clostridium sp. CAG:217 | reverse complement strand
ATCCCGAACACGGTAGTTAAGCTCATTCGTGCCGAAGATACTTGGCGGGCGACTGCCTGGAAAAATAGGTCTGTGCCGACATAAGCCTCTCACTTTTGTGAGAGGCTTTTTCTTATATATTTACTTTTGCGTGGCATCTGCTACGCTTTTTTTATCTCATCTGCTGTTTGTGTATTGCGGTATATTTCTGTTTTCGCTATAATGATTGGTGGAGGGATCATTATGGCAAATGTGCACCAGCTTATAGATTGCTTTAACGATACAATGCACTGGATCCAAACGGACCCATTTCTACGCGCTGAAACAATGAAGTCCAAGGCTGATACTGTGGTGTATCCTGTTTTTTGGGATAATAATCAGGCTGCTTATTTTGCCAAATGGCTTTACATTGATTCGTGTGATGTGGAAGTGGTGGCCGATACCACCTTTTCTGCGGCACGCAAGTATCTGCAAAAGGAGAATAAACGGGAACATGTGGCGGTGCTGAACTTCGCTAATCCCCATTACGCCGGTGGTGGCGTAGAGCATGGCGCTATGGCTCAAGAGGAATGTTTGTGCCGTAGTAGTAATTTGTATCCCTGCCTTTTTGCACCCTGTGCCCAGGCGGAGTATTATCAATTTCATCGCAATCGGGCGGATCATCTGTTTACGGACCGTGTGGTCTATACGCCGGACGTAGTGGTTTTCAAAGACGATCAGCCGGTGCCGCAGTTATTACCCAGGGAGCAATGGTTCCGGGTGGATGTGCTCACTTGCGCTGCACCATATCTTGGTGAGCCGGTGCATATTACGCCGAGCGATTTGAAAGCCTTATTTAAGTCACGGATCCGGGAAATATGCCGTGTGGCCATGGAACACCAAGTTACCACGGTTGTATTAGGCGCTTTCGGCTGCGGTGCTTTTCGCAATCCGCCGGAATTGGTAGCCCGGGCTTTTTGTGAAGTGCTGCAAGAGGAGCTTTATAAACACAGTTTTTCTAAAGTCGTTTTTGCCATTAAAAGTAATGGAAGGCCCGACGATAATTACAATGTGTTTTCCAAGGTGCTTGGGCAGGAGTAGGATAGAAACCATTTTATTAGGTGTTGGAAATGATCAAG
>FR885378.1:53897-54275 GCA_000436335.1 Clostridium sp. CAG:217 | reverse complement strand
ACGATGAGAAAATTCAAAAGCTATATCTGGCGGCAAAAGCCGTTGCAGTTCCCCAGGTGATCAGTGAACAAATGTGTTCCGGCGGTGTCGGCGCAGCGGTATGCTCAAAGCAAGGCCGTATTTTCACAGGGGTGTGCGTGGACACCGATTGCTCACTGGGTATGTGTGCTGAACGAAATGCTTTGTCCACAATGATTACCGCAGGCGAATTTGATGTTGACATAGTGATTGCCGTGAACAAAAACGGAAAAGTGTTGCCGCCTTGCGGCGCTTGCCGAGAATTTATGGGGCAATTCAGTCATGCAAACGATATACAAGTGGTGGTGGATAACGACGGCACCGTTGTGCACCTCAGGGATTTAATGCCGTTTCCTTATT
>FR885378.1:40698-53849 GCA_000436335.1 Clostridium sp. CAG:217 | reverse complement strand
GACGAACACGAAAGTCTTGAGAGCTGCTTTTTTGGAGGTATTATGATACGGGAATTGACGATCGATGATTTTGAAAAAGTGGAGCCGATGATGGCGGCGCTGCATAAAATTCATGTTGAAAACAGGAGCGATTTTTATTCTGAAAATGCGCATCCGATTACTAAAAAGGAATTCAAGGCGATGCTTAAAGACAAGAACAAAATTGCCCTGACATTTGCCGAAAACGGAGAAATTGCAGGTATAGCCCTTGCAACCATCAAAGACCGGACGGTCCGGTCTATCTATATTGACGCCATCTTTGTGCTTGAACCATTCCGTCGGCGGGGCATTGCCACTAGGTTATTCAGGCAAATGCAGGACACTGCAAGCGAGATCGGTGCTGAAAGAATGGATTTGATGGTATGGGCGTTTAATGCGCCGGCATTGGCGTTTTATAAATCCTTGGGTATGCAGGAGCAAAGGATTGTATTGGAAAAACAGGTGAAAGAAACGAACTGACGCGATTTGCGCCTTTTATATACGGAATGATAATAAAAAACACACCGGGTCACCCGGTGTGTTTTGTTTTTGTGGCTTTGGCGTTGGGGAGAAATGAGACAGAAGAGCGTTAAACCTTTTTAACGCCGGTTTCTGAAGTGATTTTTTGGGTAGACAGGGCGTTCTTTTTGGCATAATGCACGCCCTCAACATAATAATACCAACCGGGGTTGACCACCAACTTTTTGGAAAGGCTGTAGGTAGTGCCATCTTTATACAGGTCTTTGTAGGTCTTGTAGGGCGACCAGGTGTAGCTGGCGTTTAGTCTGCGCATAACCACTACCTTGGTAAAGCCGCACTTTTTCACACCGGACACACATTTGGTCAGCCCGCTGATGGTCATGGTGTTGCTGTTCATGGCGAACTTCAGCGTGGCAGATGTGATCAGTCCGCTGGTGCGGGCGCCGGTTGCGGTGGCGCCGTAATCCTCGGCAGCGTCCAAGATCAGCAAATCCTCTTGGGTAAAAATTACATCGTCCTCTGTGGGATCGGCTGCAATGTAGCCGCCCTCCGGTACGGTGTCTGTGTTGTCTGCAGCAAAGGCCGCGCTAGGCAGCAGGCAAATGCTCGCCAGCAAAACGGCAATCACCGAATGGATCCATTTTTTCATTTTGGTACACCTCTTTCTTTTTTTGTGCCAAAGCGCACGGTGCAGGGGATTGTCCCTACAACTGCATTATATCTTGCCGGTGCCGTCGATGTCTGTCGAAATATGCGCTAAATTGTGAAAAATTCTCATTAAATGAAAAATGCGGCAGAATGCAGTGCCCACAGTAGGCAAAAGGGGTCAAAATATGGTACAATAAGACGAGACACTTTTTTTGCAAAAAAATACCAAAATGGTGTAAGGTTTTGACCCGCCAAACGGACTACTAAGTGAAAGGCGGCTGAAAGGAGGTGGCACGATTTGGCAGGCAGTGAGAAAAAGAAAGCAGACGATTTGCTGCAAGAGGGGTACGCCAAGTATTACACGGCAATCTACCGCTATGCGCTCTCTCGATTGGGCGACCCGCACAAAAGTGAGGATGTGGCGCAAGAGGCCTTTGTGGTCTATTATAAGCGGCTGCGCACCGGCGAGGTGTTCACAGCGCCCCGGGCGTTTTTGTACCGCACGGCGGATCACCTGGTGCAAAAGCAGTTTGACCGGCAAAAGCGGGCGCAAAACTGCATCACTCTGGACGAGGTAATTGAAATTCCTGCCCAGAATGCGGATCCGGATGAGCGACTGACCTTTGAGGAGTATTCCCGCCAGATCAGTGCCGCTCTGTCAGACACGGACGCAGCCCTGTTCTCGATGCGTTACATAGAGGATCTAAAGATTGAAGACATTGCCGCGCGCATGGATATGAGCGTGCCGGCAGTAACCACGCGGCTCCATCGGCTGCGAAAAAAACTAAGGGAGATCTTAAACCAGCTGTTTTAACTCCCGGAAAGGACGCGTTATGGCGACACTGCATATTGACAAAATCATTGCAGAAAAAGTGAACCAGGACGATCTTATCCGTCTGTTAGAGACGGTGATCGATGAAGAAATGCAGAGACCGGAAGCGGAAATGAACTGCGACCTGATCGACCAGTGTGTAGACGCGCTGCTGGAAATGCGGCGGGATCGGGACCATTTGGCAGTGATGGTGCCGCTGATGCAGGATAAAGCGTTTTTGCACTTAATTCAGCGCAAGGCCGGCAATACGGCTCGACTAAACGGTGCGGCGCGTGGCGCGCTGATCGCTGCGGCGATTCTCGCCTCCACCATCAGTGTAAACGCCATGGTAGACGCTGCGTTTGATTACAACATTTTAGAGCATATCGGTAAGGCGATTTCCGCCTCTGTGCTGGGGCCGGAAATCATTGGTGGCGAGGACGATGTTGACCAGCCAACCACTGTGCCCGGCACCACGGAAAAGAGCGAGTCCACGACGGCGCCGGAGCGTACCACCGCAAACGGAGAAACCGCTACCCGTCAACCGGAGCAAACCACCACGGCGGCTGCCGTCACGCAACCCACCACGACCACTCCCACGGAACGGGAGCAGGAGAGCACCACCAAGAAAGAACCGACCACCAAGAAAGTGACCGGTGATAATGTGCACCACAAGCCCACCCAGCCGGATCAACCGGAGGAGACCACCAAGGCTGTGCGTGTGATTGGATTTAATGCCCAGTTGGGCGAAAGTTTTAAGAGCCACTACATTTACGGCGAACAGCTCAGCTACGACGGCCTGACCTTAACGGCAGACTGGAGTGACGGCACCACGAAACCGGTGGCATTGAAGAATTGTACTTATACCACCCAAGTGAATATGAACCGCACGGCGGATGTGACCCTAAATATTCTGTATAAGGGCTTTTTGGTAGAAATATCCATTACCGTGCGACCCAATGAAGAAACGAGAGAAAGTACCATTTGCCATAGTGAACGGTATGATTATTTGCTTTGCAAAGCCGGTGCGTATGTGACCGCTTACCGTGGAACAGCAAAAGAGCTGATTTGCAATGTGGTAGACGGCAACCGTATTTTTGCCATTGCGGATGAGGTATTCCGAAAGCATACGGAATTAACTACCGTTGAGCTGCCCTATGTGACTTATGTCGGAGCAAAAGCCTTTGCCGGTTGTACGGCGTTGACACAAGCGGAGCTGCCGAAGCTGCAGCAGTTAGGTGAAGAAGCTTTTGCAGGTTGTAAAGCATTGGCAGAAGCGGAAACCGGAGACAGCTTAACCCAAATCGGTCGTCGCGCTTTTGCCGAAACGGCGTTGCAACGTCTGCGCCTGGGCAAAGGTGTGACTGTCATCCCGGAGGGGCTTTGCAACGATTGCACGCATCTGGAGTCCGTGCGGTTGCAAGGTCAGGTGACAGAAATCGGCAGTTGGGCCTTTGAAGGCTGCGGTCGTTTGAAAACCGTTACCGGAACTGAACATTTGCGCCGGGTCGGGGATTACGCGTTCTCGGATTGCCAAGCTGTTACTTTTGCATTTCCTGCACAACTGGAAGCTGCCGGTGAAAATGCCTTTTACTTCTGTCGGCAGCTGCAAATCGGTGCCCTGCCGCAAAGCATAAAATCCATTGGCAAGCGTGCCTTTGCCTATTGTCCGGGCTTAACTGAAGTACGGCTGCCGTCCGGCATTGCCGTTGTACCGCAGGAGGCTTTTCGTGCTACTAATGCCAAGACCATTGTGTTGCCGGAGGGCGTGGAGCGTATTGAAAGCGGTGCCTTTGAAAGTTGCAAGGCCACAGCCATCACTTTGCCCGGCACGGTCAAGTATATCGGCAAGCAGGCGCTGTACAGCGTGCTGCTGCGTGATGTGCGCTTTAACTGCTTGTCCCCGGTGATGGAGGAGCAGGTGCTGTACAACTCTAATCGGCTGGTGGTGCAGTGCTATCTGGGCACTACCCCGTACCAGTACGCCAAGGCCAATCAGATCAAGGTGGAATTGAAACAGGATCTGCCGGAAGTGATTCCCGGTATAGACGATTAAGGAGGGGCAAAATGAACGCAAAACAAAAAATGAATTGGCGGAGATGGACGGCATTGCTTTTGTGTCTGTTGTTGACGCTGTCCGCCTTGCCCCTGCAAGCCTTGGCTGCAGAGGCGCAGACAAGTGTTGTTGCCTATACAGACCCAACAAACGCAGAGATTGCGATTACCTATGATTACGATACCCGGACCTTAACGGTCAGCGGCTCCGGTCGGTTTTCCGGTCAGGTGTTAGGTGCGGATGGGTCAACGGCAGTGAACATGCTGGACGCATTCAGCGTATCTCAGTTGGTCGTGGAAGAAGGCATTACTGCCATCGGTCCAGAAGGTGCTACCGTATATTCGATTGCCGACAGCGAAACGAATACCATCTATTTGCCGGACAGCTTGACTGCAGAAAACTTTACCTGCAAAGGCGCCGGTAATCTGAGTGAAATTCGCCTGCCTGCCGGTATGCATACCTTGCGAGACGGGATGTTTGACGGTTGCACTTGGCTGGAAACGCTGAATATGCCGCAAGGCGTAACAGAAATCGGCAAGCGGACCTTTGGCGGTTGTAAGTCATTAGATGTAGAATTGCCGCCGCAGCTGGAAAGAATCGGAGACAAGGCTTTTTATCGCTCCGGTATCAAGAATGCAATCCTTCCGGATACGGTACGTTCCATTGGAAGCGGTGCTTTTGAGCAGACCCGTTCCATGGTCAGCGCCACGCTGCCGACGACCATAACGGCTGTGCCGGAGCGTATGTTCTATGCCAGCTATGTGGAGCGGGTCAGTCTGCCTGTCGGCTTGCAATCCATTGGCAAAGCTGCATTTTTTAACTGCATGCATTTAACGGATTTACAGCTACCGGAGGGTTTGATCACTATTGAAGGTTCGGCATTTAGCGGCTGTACGGTGCTGAAGGAGCTAACGCTGCCCGGCTCATTAAAGCATGTGGGTGAAAAGGTGTTTGGCGGCAGCAATATTGAAATTGTCCATGTAGAAGAAGGAATTACCGAATTGGCACCGGTGATGTTTGCGGATTGTCCGTTGACGCAGGTGGACTTGCCGAATACATTGACCACCATTCAAGACGCTGCTTTTTATAACTGTACAAAGCTGAAGGAAATTACGCTGCCCAATAGCGTAACCCAACTGGGTGAGGGCGTATTTCAGGGCTGTTCGTCTTTGTCGCAGGTGCGGCTGTCTGAAAACTTGAAAACGCTGCCCACCTCTACTTTTGACGGTTGTAAGGCGCTGACGGAGTTCGATTTTGCCGGCATTACGGAAATCGGCGAAGAGGCATTTCAAAATACCGGTATTCAAATACTGGATTTGCCCACTACGGTAAAAACGCTGGGCGAAAGCGCATTTGCACACAGTGCATTGCAAGAAATTTGGAGTCTGGGCGGTGTGGAGACCCTGCCCACCGATGTGTTTGCTTACACGCAGATCCAGACATTTGATATTCCCCAGGGGCTATACATTGCCCCCGGCGCCTTTGAATACTCTGCCTTGCAAAAGGTAGCTACCGGTATAGATGTAATGGAAATCAACGACGGTGCATTCCGCAATTGCCGCAAGCTGACCTCGGTGGAGCTGAATGAGGACGTCACCCGCATTGGGGACAACGCCTTTCGTGCCTGCACGGCGCTGACTTCCATTGATTTTCCGGAGTCGCTGGTGAGCATTGGTGACTATGCCTTTTATACCACTGGGCTGACTTTGCTGGTGGTACCCAACACGGTGCAGCAGATGGGCCGTATGGCTTTTGCAGGCAGCGCGCTCACAGAGGTATCTGTGGTCAGCGGCGTCAAAACCTTGGGCGATTACGCCTTTGCCGGGTGCCATGCCACTTTCCGTTTGCCTATGAGCCTGACGGAGATGGGCAAGTATCCCTTGGGCTTTACCGCCTCGGAGAACGACGGCAATGTGACCGTGTTCAAAATGGACGATGTGACTGTCATTGCGCCGGCGGCCAGCGAGGCCATTCGCTACGCCAAGGAAAACGACTTGCAGTACAAAATGATCGGCCCGGAGGACACGGACTTTAACGAGGAAAATTACCTGTATGGTACTGTGGGCGACGGCGACTGGTACTTTGACAAGCGCACCGGCGCACTGTCTACCAACGCCACCAATGTGGGGACGAAGCAGGGCTTTTATTTTACAAACGGCCAACTTTGGAAATATAAGCAGGCCGGGGTGCGCTCTGTGCACCTGCTAAATGGCGTGAAGAACCTGGGCGATATCTTTGCCGGAATCACCACCTTGGAGCAGGTAACGGCAACGGACAGTCTGACCAATATTAACACGGATGCCTTTGTAGGCTGCACCGGGCTGAAAAGCGTCAGCCTGCCGGCAGTGACCAAGATCGGCGCCAACAGCTTTGCCGATTGTACGGCACTGCAAACGGTAGATCTGCCCCTGGCTGCCACCATTAGCGACCATGCGTTCCAAAACTGCACAGCCTTGCAGTTCCTGGAACTGCCGGCGGTAACCAAGATCACTTCCACCGCATTTGCCGGGTGCACCGGGCTGACCGATCTGACCTTGGGCAAAGGGGCGGCTGTGATCGACGATCGCGCCTTTACAGACTGTAAGGCGCTGACGAATTTAGATTTGGGCAGCACCGTGTCCATCGGCCGTGAGGCCTTTGCCGGTTGTACCGCTCTGGCAGCCATCAGCCTGCCGGATCGTGTGACCCGGCTGGGCGTGGGCGCATTCCGTAACTGTACCGGCGCTACCGGGATCGAGATCGGCAGCGGGCTGACGGAAATACCGGCCTTTGCCTTTGCAGACTGTACCGGTGTCAAGGATATTGCCTTTGACGAAGGCGTGGTCACCATTGGCCCCAATGCGTTCCAAAATGCGGTTTCCGTGGTGTTCCTGACTCTGCCCAATAGTGTAACCACCGTTGGCAGTCGTGCCTTTGCCGGACTGCTGAATGTGGAAAAGATCACCCTGGGCAGCGGGCTAACCAAGGTGGAGAGCTACGCTTTTGACAACGCGGTGAACTGTTACCAACTGACTCTGGACAGTGCTGTGAACGCGCTGACCAACGCGGATATGGTGGCTTGCCACCTGGCCTATTACGGCGGCCAAAAGCCTATGATCCCCGGCGCAGGCATGGCCTACTCCGTGGAGGGCTACAACAGCTTCCGCCGCATTGGCGAAAATACTGCCGGTTTGGCTGTGGTGGTGGGCGACCATGCCACCGCTCTGAGTATGCACTTCTTGGCAGCCCAGACGGATAAGGTCAAGCGTGTGACCCTGGGCAAGCAGGTGCAGCGGATCGGCTATGAAATCAAAAAGGGCTACCCCGCCGATTACACCAAGGCCTTTGCCGCCGAGTTTATCGGCAACGGCAACCTGGAGCAGGTGACCGTCAGCAGTGAGAACCCCTATTTGTACACAGACGGCAGCGGGCTGTATTCTAAGGATAAATCTACGCTCTATGCCGCTGTAACCGGCAAGGGGGATTATACAGAAAACACCGCCTCCGCCATCGGCGACTGGGCGCTGTCTTGTAATGCAAAATTAAAGAAGGTCACGCTGGGCAAGAGCGTGCGTACCGTTGGTACCAAAGCCTTTGCCTACGATCAGAAGCTGAAGTATGTGCAGCTGACCGACGGCTTGCAGCAGATCGGCGCCAGCGCCTTTACCGGCTGTACTGCGCTGAAAGTGCTGGAACTGCCGGATACAGTTACCAACTTGGGCAACAATGTGTTTGAGAACTGTACCGCCCTGGCGTCTGTATTGTTGTCCGGTGGACTGACGGCGCTGCCCACCTACGCATTTCGGAATTGTACTGCCCTGACAGGCGTGGTGGTGCCGGACAGCGTAGCTGCCTTTAATCCGGGCGCATTTGCAGACTGCAAGGCGCTGACGGAGGTGTACATCGGCAGCCAGAGCACCCGGTATGTGCAGCTGGGCACCAACCGCACCCATGTGTTTGCCCGTTGCCCGGCACTGACCGTTTACACCATGGCCGGGTCGGACGCGGCCGTGTACGCCAAGACCCGGAACATTCCCACAGAGCTGTACACGGACGCAGACGCGTTTGCCGATCTGTGCGCCATGAAGCGGGATATTTATGCCGGTTATCTGGGCTTTTGCACGGATGGTCACGGCGATATTCAGTGGCTGACCGTGTACGCTGCGGATTGCACTCATGACGGTTACGCCATTGGTGTATGCGAGTATTGCTCCGCAATTTTGGAAGAGCGGCACACCACCGCCACCGGTCACAACTATGTGGTTAGCGAGACCCCGGCGGCAGACGGTCGGGATGGGGTGCGCATCACCACCTGCCAAAACTGCGGCGACAGCAGCTACACGGTGCTGCCCGGCAGCGGCACGGCGGTGGAGGAGACCCACACCGTGACCGGCACGGTGGTGCTGGCAGCGGATCGAGCGGCAACCAAGGGCACCCACGCCGCCATTGGCGCAGATATTCTGCTAAACGGCTACACCCTGGCGACCACGGACGAGAAAGGCAACTTCTCCCTGCAGCTGAAAAGCGGCACTTATGCCCTGACTGTGCGCTATGCTTACGGCTTTAGCCGCACCCTGTATGTGGTGGTCAGCGACCGGGATCTGCAATGCGGCAGCGTGCCGGTGATCGGCTGTGACTGGAACAAGGACGGCAAGATCGACGATCAGGACTACTATATGTTTAAGCTGATCTTTGGCACCCATCAGGGTCTGGCCGGGTATCTCAGCTATGTGGATATGAACCACGACGGTATGATCAACACCCGGGATATGATTTTTGTGGAGCGGTGTATGGGGCTGCAAGCCGGCAGTTTTGCTTACACACCGCTGGTCATTCGGTAATCGGGGCTGCGGCCCGGATATACAAGTGGGGGCACCCACGGTCAAAATCAATATAAGCGGAAAGGCAGGACTTTAGGGTTCTGCTTTTCTGCTTTGCGGCAGCAAAAAAAGACAGCCGGTGCAGAGCACAAGGCTGTCTTTTTGTATGGGCGATTCTGTTTATGCCAGATCTTCGGCAAATGCCACGGCTGTGTCCTCGTCGCATTCCAAATACAGATCGTATTCGGTGTTACCGTCCCGATAGCGTAGGGTGCAGCTGTTGTCCCGGGCTAAAATCAGAATGTCCAGCCCGTTGGCGTGTACCAATTTACCGCTGTCAATATCGGTCACCCGGTCTTTGCCCTCCCAGTCATTGGCGGTGGCGTACCGGGTCACCGTCAGATTGCCGGCGACGCCGTCAGCTTCAAACAGAACCTGGGCGGCGGTCATGACGCTGTCGCTTTGAATGGTGTGGACAGACTGAATATGGCTTTGCGCCAACTGCCGGGGCAGGGTCACCGGGGAGATGCCCAGTTTTGCCAGTTGCTTGGCAACCGGACTTGCCGTCAGCGCATAACCGGCGGCGCTGGTGTCTGCCTCCGCCAGATTGGGGTCAATCTGCGCACTGCCGTTGATCTTGTGGGCGATCTCGGACGGAATGTTAAAGTTGAACAGATGGGCGGATACGCTCATGGCAGATACGGTGGCGGCGGCAATCAGGGCTGCTACAATCACAGCTTTCAGCCACTTGCGACGGGGCTGTACGGTGATTCTGCCGTCGGCGTGCATTTCCATTAAGTCAAAGCAAGTGTCGATATAATTCATATCGATCTGGCTGCTGTCTTTTTCCAGCTCCCGGTCGATCATCTGCCGCAGCTCCCGGTCGCTCAGATTGGGCAGTCCGTTATACAGTGCCCGCTTTACTTGTTTTTGTGTTGCAGTCATCGTGGTTTTCCTCTTTCATTTCGTTCTTTGATTTTATTTCAGCGATTGTATAGATCGCTTGATCTTTTCTTTCAATCGCACATGGCGTTTGCTGACAGCGTTCTCCGTCATGTTCAGTTCGGCTGCCACCTGCCGCAGCGGTTTTCGTCGTACATAATGCTCATAGTAAATACGACGATCTGTGTCGTTTAGTTTGGAAAGAACTGTAACGGCACGACGGCGGATCTCCTCATCCGTAGGGTCCGGATCTGTATCCGAAGGGAATGTTTGTTGATAGATCCCGGCCTGCTCCATGGCGATCACTTTGTCGCTGCTGTTTTCAAATTGCATTTCCCGGCGCATTTTTTCCTCCCGGATCATCACCTGACCTTTGAGAATAGCGACTTTAAACAGCCAGGCTTCATAATTGTGAATACAACGGCCGGCACGCAGCGCTTGCATCAGCTCTATGTATGCCTCTTGTACGCAGTCCTCCGCGTAGTCCGGCCAATCCCGGAAGTACAACCGACATCGCCAATACAATTTGTCTCGATAGCGCTGGCAGTCCTCCACCGTCTTTTGAACGGTGGCTTCTGCCGGCGGCGCGTTTGGTGTTTGTTCTATCATAATGCCTCATATGGAAAAAATAAAAAAATCATCTGTATACGAGAAAAATATGCCATAAACAGTTCATTTTGTCAACACTTTGTCGGTAAAATTTTGCGGTTAATGAACACTTACCCGCTTTAAAAAATTTTTTTAAAAAATTTTTGATTTTTTTTGGCGTATTTTGGCAAAAAGGCACACTATATAATAGAGGGTCTTTTTTCCTCGTTCAAAGAAAAGATGGAAGATTGGAATTAGGGTTGATGCCAGCCGCGTGGGGGTCGCCCCCACAACACCGTGCCCCGGCGCAAGAATTCTTGTGCCGGGGCATTTCCTTTTGTTCATTCAGTTTTGATATAAAATATCCTGCTCTTGCTGCAGGGGATAGGTTTGCAGCGTGGCGCTGTCCGCTTCTGCTCCGGACAGGCGCACGGCACAGATCCGGTGATTGTCATAGGTGGTGTAGTAATAGGTGCCGGTGTCTGCGCTGCAACAGCTGGTGTATAGGGTGATCTCGTACTTGCCCTCTGCCACTTGACAGCAGCCCCGCTGTTGCTCTACACTACCCAAAATATGCAGCAGCTGACTGACGGCGGCAGTTTCCGAGCGGGCGGATTTGGCGTTTGCCCGGGTAAACGCCGCTTTCACAAAGCGGGAGGGGGAGGACAGATCGCCGGGCAGCCCGTAGGCACCCATACCGCGGCTGAACAGTGGTAACTCTGCTCCGGGTACGGCGTTGTTTTCCGGCTGCCGGGGCGACAGTCCTTGGTACAGGCTCAGATGGCGCATTTGCTCCGGGAACGGTGGATTGTTGGTGAGTACGCCGACCGGATTGTCGTACAGGTGCAGTCCGTCGGCCATAGACTCTACGACCACTGCACCGGTACGATCCGCGATTAGCCAGTGCAGCTGGGCGCGAGGCATTGCGGTGTTAAAGAGCGTATCGGTGAGCTGCAGGTTTTGCAGCTTTTCTTTGGCCTCTGCCAAATTGGCACATTGACCCAGTAGCCAAGGGATAAATTCAAATTGTGCTACATTTTCTTTGTCATGACCCGGTTCGGAATACGCAGCGTTGCCGACAAAATTCAGCCCCGCCATGCACAGGCCCTTTTCGTTCATCGCATCATAGTAAAGGGGATAGTCCTCTGCAACCAGCCCCATACCGATGATGGCGTAGTGGTGCGGCTGATCCTCCGTGTGGCGAAAGCGCAGGGCGTAGTTCCTGGGGGTAATCACGATTTGGTTGCCGTAAGAAACTTCATAATCCAGGGTACGGCCAAAATAAAAACCGGCCGATTGATAGGTTGCTGCTGTGCACATAGGCGTGGCTCCTTTCTTTTTTACCATTATAGCATACCCGGTTTTTTATTGCAATTTTTAAATTGCACGCGGTGGCTTGACGGGATCGGCCATACATTATATAATAAAGGCCGATTTATCGGGAGGGATCTGTATGAAGTTGCGTGTGCCCGCTTTTTATCGGGATTTTGCGTGCATTGCCGGCGCTTGTCCGGACTCTTGCTGCCAAGGCTGGGAGGTGGATGCGGACCCGGCGTCCATGGCGTATTACCACACCCTGCCGGAGAGTGAAATACGCCGGCGTATCTTTTCTGTTTTGGATCAAGATGAGTACGGCAATACTATTTTTCGCCTGTCAGATCAAAAGTGCTGTCCCTTTTTGAACAGCGAGAATCTGTGCGATATGCACATTGCCATCGGCGGGGAGCATACGCCTTTTACCTGCCGCACCTTTCCTCGGTTTATCAATGACTTTGGCGCATTGCGGGAGATGGGACTGTCCTTTAGCTGCCCGGTGGCAGCTGAGATGATGTTTGACCCTAAGTATGATTTCTCTTTTACCGAGGAGATGAACGATCTGCCACCAACCCTCAATGACATTGACGCCCGGTTATACTTCACCCTGCTGTCGGCACGCAAGACCGCTTATGCTCTGGTGCAGGACAGCACAAAGCCCCTTGCCCGGTGCCTGGCGGAATTACTGGATTTTGCAGAGGAGCTACAAGGCCAAATCGGTGCGTTGCCCACAGTGACCGAGAAAATGGACTTTCGCTCTGTGTTCCAAAATCCGGAGCTGATCAATCCCCAGTGGCCGGAGAAAGTAGCAGCCGGTGATCTGACTGCCCCGGTGGGAGAGAGCCATTTCGGTCGGCAGATCGCCATGTATTTTCTGTTTCGCTACTTCCTGAATTTGGGACTGGAGGGTGATGTGCTCTCCGCTGCCAAAATGGCGGTGGTGGGCGTGCTGGTGCCCACTTATTTTGGTGCAGACAGCTGGGTAATGCACCTGTGGAGCAAGGAGACCGAGCACAGCGATGTGAATATGGAGCGCTATCGCCGCCTGCTTTGCACCGCCGATTGCTTGTCCGTTCCGACCCTGAAATCTCGGTTGGATACATAAAAATAAAACAGCAGCGCACCTGTAAGTCATGCAGGTGCGCTGCTATTATTATAGTATGGGTCGTCTGCCCATTTAGCCGGATTTTCTTCAATATACCGGCATTTATTCAAGTAGTCGTCCTCATCGCGAATGATGTGGTCGTAGCAGCCTTTTTGCCACAGGCTGTAGCCCAGTTCCCGGCTGACTTGTCGCTTAAATTGCCCAATGACCGTAGGGGCGGCAATCTGCCGCCCGCCTTGCGTGACAGGGCGGATCTCTAACAAGAAGTGGAGATGGTTGGGCATAATGACATAGGAAAGCACGCGGCAGCTGGGATACACTTTTTCGACCTTTTGCAGTGCAATTTGTACAACGGCACCGGCGTGGGTCAAGCGAACTTCCGGCGGGCGG
>FR885378.1:38316-40670 GCA_000436335.1 Clostridium sp. CAG:217 | reverse complement strand
GGATACTATCCGCCCCTACCAGTGCAGACAGGCAGTTTCGCCTTTCTTTTGTGCATATGGTAATGAAAAAACAGCCTTGCAAATACATCTCGGCGGGCAGTCTGTGCGGCTTCCTTACAGGTAAAGCCATCTTTACAACTGCGCGGCGGCGTAGGCGGCGCCAAGGAGGCCGGCTGTGCTGCCCAGCTTGGTGCGCACAATGTTCACCTTTTTGTAATTCTCCATCATATTTTTGTAGATCTTGCGGTCAATCAACTCAATAATATAGTCCTCGTTGATGACCCCGCCGCCTAAGATCACCAAAGGCGGGTTGAAAATATAAATCAAATTGGTGAGCCCCAGGATCAACTCGTCAATCCATTGGTCCACCACAGCGCGTACAGCCGGGTCCTGCAAATTTTCTTTTTCAAAGATTGTAAAAGCGTCCAGCGGTTTGTTTGTGGCGGTACGCACCTTTTCAATCAGCGCCTTGGTGGAGGCGTATCGCTCGTAGCAGCCTTTTCCGCCGCAGGGGCAGTCCAAACCGCCGGCGTGGGTGATCATATGGCCGAACTCCGCTGCGCAGGAGGCACTGCCTTTATACAGCTGACCGTTGAGATACAGCGCACCGCCGATTCCGGTGCCGTACATCAGGCAGAGAAAGTCTTTTTGTCCCTGTCCGGCGCCAAAGTGCGCCTCGCCCAGAGCTGCCGCATTCACATCATTCTCCACATGTGTGGGCAGACCGGTGTCGTTCTCAATGCGCTTTTTGATCATCATACCGGTGTAGTAGGGAATATTTCCGGCGGAGTAGACCACAATGCCGTTTTGGCTGTCTACCTGCCCAACGGTGGACACCGCAACTCGGTCAATATGCTGGTATGTACCGATGATCTCCAGCAGCCGCTCCATAATTTGCTGGCCGCCCTGCTGCGCCCGTGTGGGCACCGTGTGCACATCGCTGAGCCGGAATTGCTCGTCGCACAGTGCATAGCGAATGTTGGTCACGCCAATGTCAAAAGTGAGAATGTTCATAATCGTCCTCCAGTGATAAACGTTGCCTGCCGGTCTTGGTACCAGTGTATGCTCGTCCCGCAAAGGATAGAACAACCCATCGGCAAACAGGTTTCCCCTTGATTGTTATTATATCAGCAAAAAATTCAAATTTCAACACAATATGAATTGAAAAAAAGCCTTGTTTATGGTAAGATCAAATCAGAACCACCAAATTGGAGGAATACCCATGAATGAAGAAAAAAAGCGCCCGGAGCAGGAAACAAAAGCGCCGGCACAGATCGATATAACCCACGGGGAGCCGACGGCCCCGGCAGCAGAGGAACCGATCCCGACAGAAGAAAGCCCGGCGGCGGAAGCACCGCAGACGGAAAAGACGGGGCAGACCGCACCGGTGCTGTGCAGCCCGCTGATTGTGCACAAAGAGGGAGACGCCTCTTACCAGCCGGACGCAGTGGAGGACGGAATGACCGCCACCCATACGGAGGACGAGCTGGAGGCACCCACCATTGAGCGTCACCGGTTCCGTAAAAAGAAAAAGAACCACAAAAGCGCCTATGTGCTGATCCTGTTGCTGGTGGCGGCCGTGGCTGTGTGTGCTGCCTTGTACTTTACCGGTACATACGACTTTGGCTTAAAACCCAAGGAGACCACCACCCAGGCGGCAAAGACGGAAGACACCACCCAGGAAACCACCAATTACGACCATGTGATCACCGTAAAGGGAACGTATCTGTTTTACGAGGGCCAGGAGGTAAACGGCGTAGAGGGACTGATCGCGGCGATTAAATATGAGCCGGCAGGCAGCACCTTTACCGTGCAGGACGAGAATGCCAACAGCAACTTCTTAAATAATAATGTGCTGTCTACTCTGTCCTTGTATAAGATGAATTACAAGATTACGCACATTGTGTCCTCCGGCCTGACCTCTAAGAATGAGACCACCCGGCCGCAGACCGCCAAGCCGACCGCTGCGGCAACAAAGAGCAATGATCAATGATTTTTATCTGCGTGCGGCGGATTTGCCGGCGGATACCCGCAGCTTGGTCACCGAATGGATAGAGGCGCACCCCCGGCGGCTGCAATGGGCGGTGCGCCGTACCAGACAGTATTTTGGCTATTTGGATCACTGCAACGATTTGACCCGCCTGGCGGTGGTGCTGGCTATGCTGCCGGATACCCACGAAAAATACAGGCAACTGGGCATTGAGGATACGGTGTTTGCAGAAACCATGAGCGACATTGGCATTTGGTGCGCCAATTGCGGCGGTGGCGGCCTGCACAATGTGCACTGGATCAAAAATCATTTGGACGCCCGTTTGTTTCGCCTGGGGCGGCTGCAATTCCAGCTGTATCGGCTG
>FR885378.1:26313-38290 GCA_000436335.1 Clostridium sp. CAG:217 | reverse complement strand
CCGCCGGTGGCTGCATATCCCCATACCGCGCCGCTGATGGTAGGCGCGCCGGTGGTGTATATCCATATTCCCCAGGGCGCGCCCCTGGAGACGGAAGCCTGTCGGTTGTCGATTGCCCGGGCACGGGCGTTTTTTGACCGGGTGTTCCCGGATTATGCCTATACCTGCTTTTTTAGCGAAAGCTGGCTGCTGTTTAGCGGCAACAAGGATTTTATGCGCCCGGGGTGCAATATTTTGCAGTTTGCGGCGCTGTTTCATCCGGTGTGCGACCTGCCTTTCCCGGCGCAGACCATGGAGCGGGTGTTTGGCGCTAAGTGTCGCCGCACAGAGGATTACCCGGCAGAGACGGACCTGCAACGGCGGTTGAAAGCCTATTTGCTTGCCGGTGGGCAGCCGGGTATGGGCGTAGGATATATTGAGCGATAACGGCCATGGAGGCAATTATGAAGTATTTTACAAAAGAATGGTACCGTGCCGCGCTGGCTGAGGAACAGCAGCGGGCAGCAGGCGGCAAGTTAAAATTCAATAAAAAGCCGGACAACGCCATGCGGGACTATCAGCGGGCGCTGTCTAAAATTCAAAGCAAGCTGCCGGCGTGCGTGTGCAAGACCTTCCACGGCAGCGTGATCACCGATGTGGCGGCGCGCCAAGACCAGGTGGTGCTGTATTTTGACAACAGCGAGAGCTTTTCCGATGTGGAGAAGCTGGTGCTGTACGATGCAGATATTACTTGCAGCGAGGGCGACCCGGTGGGCAAGACCTGGCTTCACGAGGAAGTGAGCCTGGCGGACGGCGCCTTTTGCCTGGCGGCGCTGCTGGGGGACGAGCAGGGCGAACTGTACGAATTTACCGTTCGCTTTACCCATGCGGAGTGCGTGGTCACGGACTATACGGACAGTACCGAGGCCGGTATGGCAGAGACATTGGAGAGCATTACCGCTCTTTGTGCCGAGGAGGCGGGGCTGGATTATGATGCCCCCACGCCGGAGGCGCTGGAGAAATTCTTGCAGGGTATCGGCGGTTACAAGATCGCTGAGGAGAACCTGTACCGCTTTGAAGCGGGGGTGTTCAACCAGGCTTGCGAGGAGTTCTATGAACTGCTGTTTACCCGCCGGGTGTGCGCCCGCAGCGGCAACTGGGAGCTGACCATTTGCTTCTATTACCCGCCGGAGGCGCAGCTGGAGGAATACTCTGACCTGGTGTGCGCCGACGACCCGGACAGCTTTGTAAAAGAGGTGTTGGCGTCCGAAGCCCTGCAAACCGTGCTGACCCGGTACAAACCCATGCGCGTGCGCGTTCATGCCGAGCAGGTGTAAAAAGTTTACACGATTTATCTTTACAGAACGCTGACTTTCTGTGATAGTAAGCTATAAACTCTGTGCTTGTTTTGCTGATTGCATTTTTATGAACGAACTTCTTGAATCTAAATAACTGCTGCGGCCGGCGGATCAAAGGCGCTACGCTGCTATGTTAAAGCAAGCCGGTGCCTCTATCCGTGCGATACAACGGCTGACCGGCTTGTCCATGGGCATTATTGCGCAGTGCAAAAATTACGAATAACCAAACGGACGATCCTTTGCCTTTCGGCAGGGGACCGTCCGTTTTTTTGTTGCGTTTTATTCGTCCGTGTCAAAGTCGGCATCCCAAGGCCAGGGGTCTTGGAGCCAGGCGTCGCTGTTGGCGCCGTTTAAGGTCAGGGGGCCAAAGCGGGCCTCGTACTCCTTGGCCAGGGTATCGTATTTTTCTTTATAGGCGTTATAGAGCGCCTTGGCGTCCGGGCAGTTGGGGTGGGTATCCAGGAATTCCCGCATCTCCCACATAGCAAACTGCATGGCGGACAGGCGACGCAGCAATTTATCTTTCTTCACTTGGCGCTCCCTCCTAAAAAGACTTTGTTCAAGGTGGGGAACAGCGTGCCGCATTGCAGCGCTTTGTCCTCATCGTAGGTGATCATATCCGTTTGCAGCGGCACATAGGCCATGGTCACGGCAGCGTCCTTTGGCAGCGGGGGTCGATTGTCGCAGGCATCCTTTGCCGCAGACTCTTTTTTTAAGAAAGAGGGGTTAAAAAGCTCCTCGTATTTCTCCATAATGAACTCTCCTTTCTCACTATTCTATGCCGTTTTTTAGGCGGGTGTGCACAGTTGCGCCCACTGGTGGGTGGCATAGAATGATAGGGGAGTTTTTATTTTCTCTCCCTTTGATTAAATTCTTGCAGATCCGGCTATCCTATGCATGACGGGAGTGCGGCCGCACCCGGGTCTGAATTTGCATACGAGGGTGATCCAAGTGCTTGTAAAGCGCGGAGAAATTTATTACGCGGACTTAAGCCCGGTGGTGGGCTCAGAGCAGGGGGGCGTGCGCCCGGTGCTCATTGTACAAAACGATGTGGGCAACAAATACTCGCCCACGGTGATCGCTGCCGCCATTACCTCCCAGCACGACAAAAGCCGACTGCCTACCCATATTGAGGTGAACGCCGGCAGCTGCGGACTGGCACGGGACAGCGTGGTGCTGCTGGAGCAGGTGCGCACCATTGACAAACGCCGCCTAAAGGAGCGTATGGGCGCGCTGGACGGTCAGGATATGGGCAAGGTGGACCACGCCATTTCCGTGTCCTTTGGGTTGTAGCTTTTGCGCATCGGCTCTTTCTTTTTGCCGCTCTTTGTGCTATACTGGGAGCAGAAACGCAAAGGAGAACGGATATGCAAAAGATCGCCAAGTTTGAAAAAGTAAGTTTTGACCGGTTCCAAAAGGACTGGCTAAAAGCGTTCCCGGAGACGGAGGATGTGCAGGCTGTCTATGACAGTATCGTGCTGCCACAGCGCGCCACCGCCGGGTCTGCCGGGTATGATTTTTATGTGCCGGCTGCGGTAACCTTCCCGAAGGACGCCTCTGTGCTGGTGCCCACCGGCATTCGCGCCCGGATGGCGGAGGGCTGGGTGCTGGCGATCTTTCCCCGCTCCGGGCTGGGCTTTAAGCACCGGATCGGGCTGGATAATACCGTTGGCATTATTGACGCCGATTATTACGGCTCCTCCAACGAGGGGCACATTATGATCAAAATGAGCTGCACCGCGCACGATGCGGGTCACAGCGCCACGGTAGCCGCCGGCGACGGCTTTGCCCAGGGCATTTTTCTGCCCTTTGGGATCACCGAGGACGACGCCGCCAACGGGGTGCGGGACGGCGGATTTGGTTCCACCACAAAGAAATAAATCACGCACAAATGGCCGTGTGCCCACGCACGCGGCCTGTATTTTTGCAAAAGAAAAGGGCTTGAGATCATCATATCTCAAGCCCTTTTTGTCTGCTTTCTATTAGCCCTGGTCAATGGGGTTGGCGTTGTCCTTTTTGGACTCGCGGCCGTATTTTTCCTCAAAGCCGGGATTGATGTAGTCCTCCACGATCTTGCCGTCACGGATACGCACCACCCGCTCCGCCTCCATGGCGATCTCATTATCATGGGTGATGACCACCACGGTGCGGCCCTCGTCCTTGAGTCGGTGCAGAATCGCCATAACCTCTTTGGTGGATTTGGTGTCCAGGTTGCCGGTGGGCTCATCGGCCAAAATGACCGGAGGTGCTGCGGCAATGGCGCGAGCCACGGCCACACGCTGCTGCTGCCCGCCGCTCATTTCCGCCGGCAGATGGTGCATACGCTTATCCAGTCCCACGCGAGCCAGCGCTTTCTCGGCGATCTCTCGCCGCTCCTGGCGACCCATACCTCTGTATACCAGCGGCAGCTCCACATTCTCCACAGCGGTCAGGGAGGAGATCAGGTTGAACCCTTGGAAGATAAAGCCGATCTGCTCATTGCGGATCACGCTCATCTGGTCGTCGGTCAAATCCTCTACCAGGTTGCCGTTGATGTAATACTCCCCACTGGTGGGTACATCCAACAGACCCAGCATATTCATCAAGGTGGATTTACCGGAGCCGGACTGGCCGATAATGGCTACAAATTCACCCTCGTCAATGGTCAGGCTTACGCCGTCCAGCGCGTTCACCTGGTTTTCGCCGGGGTTGTAGATTTTATAAACATCGCGTACATCAATCAAGTGCATGACGATACCTTCTTTAATTAAGATTTACAAATAGTATAATGCTATTTTACAGAAGCGAAAGACAAATGTCAAGGGTATAATCGTGAAGTTTCTATGAATAATAGGAATGAGGTGATTTCTTTGGGTATCAGTAAGAGTGATTACAGCAAGATGGCAGACAAGGCCAGCCCCAATTCCCCAAAGCTGTTGAACGCGGTGAAAGCGTTTTTGTTCGGCGGTGGTATTTGCCTGCTGGGGCAGCTGCTGAATACATTGTTTGAGAGCCTGGGATTGGGGGAGCGGCAGGTGCGCCTGGCCACCCCGGCGGTGCTGATCGTTGCAACGGCGGTGCTTACCGGTATCGGTGTGTTTGACAAGATCGCCCGCCAGGCAGGTGCAGGCACGATTGTGCCCATTACCGGTTTTGCCAATGCTGTGGTGTCGCCGGCGCTGGAATTCCAGCACGAGGGCTTTGTACTGGGTACGGCGGCGCAAATGTTCTCCATTGCCGGACCGGTGCTGGTGTACGGTGTGACTACCTCCGTGCTGTACGGCCTGATCCTCTTTGTTTTTCATTTGTATTAAGGGGGCGGGACGATGATCTATCTCTATGCGTTTTTGATCGGCGGACTGATCTGTATGGCGGGGCAGCTGTTGATGGATCTGACCAAGCTGACACCTGCGCGGATTTTGGTACTGTTTGTGTGTCTGGGAGTGGTGCTGGGCGGTCTGGGCTGGTATCCTAAACTGGTGGAGTTGGCAGGTGCCGGCGCTACGGTGCCGCTGACCGGTTTTGGCAATGCACTGGCTCAAGGGGTCAAGGAAGCGGTGCAAAAGGACGGTCTGCTGGGCGTGTTCACCGGCGGGTTTACCGCCTGCGCCGGTGGGGTGACCGTGGCGGTGCTCAGCGCACTGGTGGTAGCCTGGGTGGCAAGACCTAAGGATAAATAATTTGTCACTACGAGTTATTACAAGTGAAAAATTGCGAATATTTGTTGAAAGTGCACAATAAATGTTCGGAAACTCCTATTGAATGTGCAAGACTATTGTGCTATAATAATAAAAAACAGATAGGAGGTACATACTAATGGCTGCTATGACATACGAGTCTATTGTTGCGGCTGTGCGCAAAAAGCTCAGCAAGGCAGATGTTTCGTCCATTCCCGGCACTTTGGCATTCCAGGTCGATGTGGAAGGCAAAGCAGAGGGTATCTTTTACATAGAGATCAAGGACGGCCAGCTGCATGTGGAGCCTTATGATTACCATGATCGCAATGCACGGCTGATCATCAACGGCACCAACTTGATGAAGTTGGTGAACGGCAAGCTGGATCCGGTGCTGGCTTTCACCACCGGCAAGCTGAAAGTAGACGGCGACACCAACGCCGCTATGGAGCTGATCCGCTTCTTAAAGTAAGCGGCTTTGACCGTTGTACGGACAAGCGCTGCACCTGTTTTCGTATTAAGCAGGGGCGGCGCTTTTTTCTTCCTTTTTGCGGGGGCAGGAGGTGCGGCCGATTCTTTGTTTCCGTGATTTTGGTAAAAATCCCATATCTTTTTTTCTTTTTTCACAAAAGGTCTTGGAAACGACCGGCAAATATTGTATAATGTAACAGCGAATTCCATTCGGCATTATGTGAAGGGAGATTTAGAATGAAACACGCTGACATTGTGAACAAGATGAGCCTGGAGCAAAAGGCGGCTTTTGTTTCCGGTTTTGACTACTGGCACCTGGAGGAGGCCCCGGAGCTGGGTCTGCCCAAGATCATGGTAACGGACGGCCCTCACGGCCTGCGTAAGCAGAACCCGAACGGCGACTCCGTGGGTCTGGGTAACTCTTATCCGGCTACCTGCTTCCCTACCGCTGCTACTTCCAGCTGCTCTTGGGACGAGGAGCTGCTGCGCAAAGAGGGCGAGGCGCTGGGTGAGGAGTGCTTGCAGGAAGAAGTTTCTGTAATTCTTGGCCCCGGTACCAACATTAAGCGCGCGCCGGTTTGCGGCCGTAACTTTGAGTATTTCTCTGAGGACCCGTACCTGGCCGGTAAGTGCTCTGCCAATATCATCAACGGCGTACAGTCCAAGGGCATCGGTACTTCTTTGAAGCACTTTGCCTGCAACTCGCAGGAGGCATACCGTATGGTCATCAACGAGGTGATCGACGAGCGTGCTATGCGCGAGATCTATCTGACCGCCTTTGAGATCGCCATTAAAGAGGCGCAGCCTTGGACGGTGATGAACTCTTATAACCGTATTAACGGCGTTTATGCTTCTCAAAACGGCTGGCTGCAACAGCAGGTGGCTCGCGGCGAGTGGGGCTTCCAGGGTCTGTTCGTGACTGACTGGGGTTCTTCCGTAGACCGTATTCCCGGTTTGGAGAACGGCACCGATCTGGAAATGCCGTCCTCCGGTGACCTGAACACCCAGCGGATCATTGCCGCTGTCAAAGAGGGTAAGCTGGACGAGAATGTGCTCAATGAGCGGGTAGACAATGTGGTCAACCTGATCCTGAAAGCCAAGAAGACCCTGGACGAGGGCAAAAAGACTTATGATGTGGACGCGCACCACGACCTGGCTTGCCAGGTAGCCGAGGGCTCCATTCAGCTGCTGAAGAATGACGATGGCCTGCTGCCGCTGAAGAAAGGGCAGAAAGTGGCCGTCATCGGCGAGATGGCGAAGGCTCCCCGTTACCAGGGTGCCGGCTCTTCCGTGATCAACCCCACCAAGATGGAAAATGCCTATGACAATCTGGTAGAGTTGGGCGTAGATGTGACTTATGCCCAGGGTTACAAGAAGGGCACCGAGCAGGTGGACGATGCACTGGTGGCCGAGGCTTTAGCTGCTGCTAAGGCTGCGGATGTGGCTGTGGTGTTTGCCGGTTTGACCGAGGAGTTTGAGGGCGAGGGCTATGACCGCGCGAATATTGAAATGCCCGCCAATCATAATCAGCTGATCGAGCAGGTGGCTGCTGCCAATCCCAACACCGTGGTAGTGCTGGCAGGCGGTTCCGTTATTCACATGCCCTGGCTGAACAGCGCAAAGGCGCTGCTGAACAGTGGCCTGTCCGGCCAGGCCGGCGGCAAGGCTGTGGCTCGTATTTTGACCGGCGCCGTATGTCCCAGCGGTAAGACCTCCGAGACGTATCCGCTGTCCTTTGAGGATAATCCCACTTATGGCAACTATCCCGGCCAGCCGGTGGTCAGCGAGCATAAAGAGAGTGTGTACATTGGCTACCGCTACTATGACACCGCAGAGAAAGAAGTGCTGTTCCCGTTCGGTTACGGCCTGTCTTATACCACTTTTGAATACAGCGATCTGGAGCTGTCCTCCTCCAATATTAAGGACACGGACGACCTGACCGTTACCTTTAAGATCAAGAACACCGGCGATGTGGACGGCGCAGAGATCGCAGAGATTTATGTGGCCGATCAGGAGAGCACCATCTTCCGTCCCAAGAAGGAGCTGCGTGCCTTTAAGAAAGTGTTCCTGAAAGCCGGGGAGGAGAAGGAAGTCTCCGTTACCCTGTCCAAGCGCGCCTTCGCATTTTATAATGTGGAGCTGCAGGACTGGCAGGTAGAGACCGGTCTGTTTGATATTATGGTTGGTGCTTCCAGCCGGGATATTCGCCTGACTAAGGCTGTAAATATCATTTCCGACTGCACCGCTGCCGTGCCGGATTACAGAAAGACGGCACCGGCTTACTACACCGCAGACCTGGCGGCAATGGACGATGCCCAGTGGACCGCTGTGTACGGCAAGGCATTGCCTGCCCGTGAGCGGGACACCACCAAGCCCATTGACCTGTACAACTGCCTGGACGATGCCAGCCACACCAAATGGGGCGGCAAGATTTGCCGTCTGATCAGCAAGGTGGTGGGCAAGTTCGGCTCTGCGGAGAACGGTGACGGTCAGATGCTGGCAGCTATGGCTACCCAGATCCCGATCCGTAACTTTATCGCCATGTCCATGGGCGTGTTCTCCCCCAAGATGGCAGAGGGCCTGTTGATGATCCTCAACGACGATCGTTCCACCTTCGTTGGCTTTAATAAGATCCTTGGCGGTATTGGCGGTGCTTTGGCGAAGCTGCCCAAGCTGCTCAAGTCCATCTAAATTTCCTTACATAACTGCAGAACCCCGCACCAAACGGTGCGGGGCTTTTTTATGTATTTTTGACGGATCAACGGTCTTCTAACTTGACCGGGTCTAAGTAGAATAGGGAAGTGTATTCGTCATAATCGGATATGATCGCTTTGATCTTTACATTTTTGCCTACATGCAGCCCCTCTCCGGTATATCCCATATCCGTGCGATTTACATTATCGTATTTGAAGTTTGGACCCTTTTGTTGGGACTCATTGTAATTGCCGTATCCAAACATAACATCATATCTGGTTTTATAAATCGTGCCGTCATCCTTATAGTGATTGGAAACAAAAGTGACGCAACCGTTAAACTGGATGGTATCGCCTTTATGTTCCTTTGCAAACGCCTTTACATACTCGTCATCCGGATTTTTCAGCTCTAACAGCTTTTTCAGTTCCGGGCAGTTCTTGACTGTCAGTACGGTTTGCTCCTTTGCTTGTGCGGAATGGGTCGTTGTGGCCGTAGTCGGTTTGGCGGCGGTTGTCTTTTCCGTGGTGCTTTCTGGTTTTTCTGTTGTGGCTTCAACTGTGGTCGTTTCTGTTAAATCACTGAAAGCCTCTGTACTTTCGTCCGTTATATGCACCGCTGAAGCAGTGTTTGTATCTGCACTCGTCGGTTGGTTTCGTTCGGTCGCTATGCCGATCTCAATGATGATAAAAAAGAGCAGAAATATGATCACGATACCGACGATCCAGTATTTTCGCTGCTTGCGGTTATGCTTTTGTTCTATTTCTTTTTGCTCTTGTAGTAGCCGGGCTTCTTGCTGTTTGTAAGTATCGCTCTTTTTGATTTTATACCAGTTGTCCTTTCGTAATTTGTTCAGTTCCTCCCGAATTGTTTTCAGTCGTTGGGTTTCTTGTTTGAAGTCGCAGAGGTCGTCTTTCACCTTTTTTACAACTTTTTTCATTTTTCTTCTCCTTAAAATAAAAAAATGCGTACAGCAGAAGCCATACGCACAAAAAACGCATAGCTCAACTGTCGCCAAACATCATTACAACTCACTTAAAAAGCAGTATGCAAATAAGAGCATGCATTTTTATCAAGGATAAAAAGACATACTGCACAAGTGAGTTGTTCAAATGTAATAATGTTTGGCTCTTTCATTATATCATCCTTCTGCCGCCATAACAAGTTGCATTTGTAAAATTAAAAAGAAGAAGTTACAGACAAAGAAAACGCCATCCTGTTTCAAAGAACAGAATGGCGTTAGGTTTAATAGATCTTATTTATACAAGGGACCGTAGGTGGCGCAGGCGCGGTAGTCTGCGGACTGGCGGTCTTCTGTGCCAAAGGCAGCCCAGGCGTGGGGGCGGAAGATCTGCGCTTCCGGCACATTGTGCATATTCACGGGAATACGCAGCATGGAGGCCAGGGTGATCAAATCAGCGCCCACATGGCCGTACACGGTAACGCCGTGGTTGGCGCCCCAGTTGGCCATCACACTGTACACATCCTTAAAGGCGCCCTCGCCGGTGAGTCGGGGGCAGAACCAGGTGGTGGGCCAGGTGGGATCCGTGCGCTTGTCGATGGTGTTGTGGATCTGATCCGGCAGGTCGGCGGTGTACCCCTCCGCCAGTTGCAGAACCGGCCCGATGCCGTCGATCACATTCACGCGCAGCATGGTTACCGGCATTTCTGCACGGCAGCGGAAGTGGCTGGAAAAGCCGCCACCGCGGAAGTATTCATAGTTCGCTCGGCACCAGTCGGTGGCGTTCAAGCAGGCTTTAATGTCCGCATCCGTCATTTCCCAAAACGGTTTCATGCAAGGTTCGCCCTTGGCATTGCGGCAGGCACCGGTGCCGTCCAGTGCGGTAGCGCCGGAGTTGATCAGGTGGATAAAGCCATCTTTTGCCACGCCGGTGGGTGCCATTCCGGTGACCCGCTGGCAGGCCTCCGGGCTCCAATAGGTGCGCACATCGTGGAAGCAAGGCGCGGTGCCGGAGACCAGGGTGCCCAGCATCATCGCCACGCCGTTCAGAGTATCGTTCTCTGTGGCAAAGGGCGTGGGGGCCTTTTTGCCGTTCCAGTCAAAGCTGGAAGCCATAATGGCCTCGGTAAAGTCCGCATTGGGCAGCCAGTCGGTCCAGTTGCGTTGCCCCTGGAAGCCGCCGGCAATGGCGTTCTTGCCCAGAGCCTCCTCGTGCCAGCCCATTTCGTCCAGCTTGGGATTGCCGTACAAAATATCCCGCATGATCATGGTCATCTTGGTGATGAACGCCCAGTCCTTGTCCGGGTCTACCACCTTGGACTTGCGAATGATCTCCGGCAAGTCCTTACCGGCGTTGCAGTCAAAGCCCTCTTTGCAGTTGGCTTTAACCCAGCTCAGCGCCTTGTCAAACTCGTCATGATCGTAAATGCCCAGGGTGATCCGGCGCACAATCTCGGTCATATCTACCCACTCGGCACGAATGCCAAAGTATTTTTGGAACATTTCTGCATTGCAGAAGCTGCCGGCAATACCCATGGCAATGCCGCCCAGGTTCACATAGGCCTTGTTCTTCATCCAGCCTACTGCAGCGGCAGCGTGGGCAAAGCGCAAGATCTTCTCTGCCACATCGGCAGGGATCTCTTTATCCGTCATATCCTGCACATCATGGCCGTAAATGGAGAAGGCAGGCAGCCCCTTTTGCGCGTAAGCAGCCATGACGGCGGCCAGGTACACAGCGCCAGGGCGCTCCGTGCCGTTAAAGCCCCAAACCGCCTTAATGGTGTGGGGGTCCATGTCAAAGGTCTCTGATCCGTAGCACCAGCAGGGGGTCACCGTCAGGGTGGCCACCACATTCTCGCCGGCAAAGTATTCGGCGCACTTGGCTGCCTCTGCGCCGCCGCCGATGGTGGTGGGGGAGAGCACGCACTGTACCGGCGTGCCATCCGGATAGTGCAGATTTTCTTCAATCAGCGCTTTGGCTGCGGTGGCCATGCCCATGGTCTGCGCCTCCAGGCTCTCCCGCACGCCGCCCCAGCGGCCGTCAATGGTGGGGCGAATACCGATTTTTGGATAAGTCATCGTCATTACCTCCGTTTGCGCTTAGCGCAATATGTTTTGAAAGTCACGGTACGCCCGGTCTCGGGCTGCCGTGGGCTTAGGTTCATAGGTTCTTAAGGTCTCGGTTTTGCAGATCAGCTCCCGACCGGCTGCCACATCCGGCAGCTGNNNGGCTGCCACATCCGGCAGCTGGTTCAGTGCGATCAGTTGCAGCAGCATATTGCCGAGAGCCGTGGCTTCCGTAGGTCCGGCAATCACCGGGAAAGCCAGGCTGTCTGCCGTCATTTGACAAAGGAAGCCGTCTTTGGTGCCGCCGCCCAGCAGGTGCAGCACATTGAATTGCCGCCCGGTGCGGGCGCTGATCTGGTCCAAAGCAAAGCGGTACTTCATAGCCAGACTCTCGTAAATGCAGCGTACCACGGCGCCTACGCTTTCCGGTACCGGCTGTCCGGTCTCCCGGCAAAAGTCACGGATCCGTTCCGGCAGATCGCCGGGGGTGGAAAAGCGAGGGTCGTCCGGGTCGATAAAGCAGGTGAACGGCTCCGCCGCCCGCGCCAGCTGCTCTAAGTCGTTGTAGCTGTATTCTGCGCCTGCACGGCGATAGGCCCGCCGGGTCTCCTGGATCAGCCACAGACCGCTGATGTTCTTTAAATAATTGGTCTTTCCGTTGGCACCCTGTTCGTTGGACAAATCGTCCGCCCGGCTCTCCGGCGTTAGGATGGGTTCGTCCAGCTCGCAGCCGATCAGCGACCAGGTGCCGCAGGACAGGAACGCCGGCTGCTCACCGGCAGCGGCAGGCATGGCCG
>FR885378.1:0-26221 GCA_000436335.1 Clostridium sp. CAG:217 | reverse complement strand
GGTAGCCGACGGGCCAACGGCGGGCAGCAGCTGCGGGTCAATGCCGCAGGCCTTGGCAATATCTGTCCGCCATGTTTGGTTCACCGGATCCAGCAGCTGAGAGGTGGAAGCAATGGTGGGTTCCGTTTGCATACTGCCGCACAGATGGTGGGCAAATAAGTCCGGCATAAACAGCAGCTTCTCTGCACCGGCAGTGTCTTCCGTGGTCAACTGGAACAGGGTGTTGATCTCCATAATCTGATTGCCGGTGGCCCGGTACAGATTGTCTGCCGGTATTTTTTTCAGCACTTTCTCTACCGTTCCGGCGGTGCGGGTGTCTCTGTAATGGCAGGGCAAGCGCAGCAGGTTGCCGCTTTTGTTCAGCAAGCCGTAGTCCACACCCCAAGTGTCAAAGCTCAGGCCGTCGGCGCTGTTCATTTTAGAGAGCGCCGCGTCTACTTCCTTACAAATGGCAGGGAAGTTGTGGCACATACGGCCGTCGTCATCTACCGGGATATTGTCAAATCGGTGGACTTCCTTATATTCCAGTCTGCCGTCTTGATAAGTACCGGCAATAGCACGCCCGCTGGACGCGCCGAAGTCAAAGGCAACTACGGTCTTTTTCATGCCTGCACCACGCCTTTTTGCAGCAGAATGTTGGCATAAATGGCGGTCTCGCCGGTGGCGATAATTAAGTAAGCATCCTTTGCTTTTTCATAGAATGCAAAGCGCTCCACCATTTGAATACCGCTGTGTTCCGGCTCGTGCCGGTGGAGAATGTCCTTGTATTTGTCCCAAATCTTGGGTGTGCCGCAGGTGTCGCCGGGCACCACTTCCATCAGGGATACGGGGGCGTCCACGTAGGCATCCAGAGGCAACAGCGCCAGTACCGCATCCAGCAGCTCCGGCACGCCGTGACCGTCTGCACGGATCACCTTGGCGTTTTTGCCGACACTCTTTGCCGGGAAGTTGCCGTCAGCGATTACCAGAGTGTCGCCGTGGCCCATTTCGTCCAGGGCCTTTAGCAGTTCCGGGGACAGCAGGGGAGAAATTCCTTTTAACATAGCCTACTCCTTAGTCTTTCTTGTGCAGCAGTTCGTCATCCGGGTTAAATTGTTTGTAGCCCGGGTGACGGCCGGTGACTCTGTAATAGCCCCGCAGATCAATGAGCTTTTGAATATTGTCGCGGCTGATGTCATGGCTGCCGCCCAGGATCACAGCGTTAATGGTGATTTTGGCCCACAGTTCCAGGCTTTCCATACGATAAAAGGCAGTGATGACATCGCTGCCAACGGCCAGTGCACCGTGGTTCTCCAGCAGCATCACATCGTGTGCCTCCAGGTACGGCTCAATAGCGTTGGGCACTTCTACGGTGGAAGGGGTACCGTAAGGCGTCAGTGGTACGGCACCGATGACGGCCACGTCTTCGATCATATTGTACATATCCATGGCCTTGTGTGCCACGGCAAAGCCGGTTGCTCCCGGCGGATGGGCATGGATCACGCTCATCACATCGTCCCGCTTGTCGTAGCAGCGTAGGTGCATTTTGATTTCGCTGGAGGGGCGCAGGCCATCTGCGGCTTCCAACACATTGCCCTCCGGATCCAGCAGCACCAGCTTTTCCGGGGTAATAAAGGATTTGCTCATACCGGTGGGGGTGGCAAGGATCCGACCGTCCTCCAGCCGCACACTCACATTGCCGTCATTGGCGGCCACCCAGCCCAGCTGCCACATTTTGTGGCAAACATCGCAAATCTGGTCCTTGATTTCGTTGGTATTTTGCATAGATAAACCTCCTTGCCCATGGTTGACAATCCAAGCCCGCCATGGTATGCTAATTGTATTATATTAGATATAAATATTCTTTGCACGCAGGATATGCACTTGCGAGTAGCACAATATTCACTTTTTGAGGGTCTATGAATTACAGCGAATTGCATGAGGACAAAAAGCGGGGCACTTTTGATTTTCCCATAGAGCTTTATTATGTGGAGCCGGGCGCGCCCCGGTACCAAATGCCCCTGCACTGGCACTTGGAATATGAGCTCATCTTGGTGTTGCAAGGCAGCTTTACCCTAAGCTTGGACGGCCGCCAGATGGAGTTGCAAGCCGGGGACAGTGCTTGGATCGCCGACGGGGTGATCCATGGAGGTGCGCCCCACGACTGTATTTACGAGTGTGTGGTATTTGACTTGGGCACCTTGCTCCAGGATACCCCGGTGTGCACCAAGTCGGCGGCCGCATTCCTGGCCAGCGAGAATGGCTTTTCCGGCCGCTTAGCCAAGGGCAGCACGGAGGCGGCGCTGGCGGATCGCATTTTTGATGCTATGGAGCGGGAACAGCTGGGCTATGAGTGGACCACCGTGGGGCTACTGTGGCAATTGCTGGGCTGCCTTTTGGGTATGCACAGCGACATCAAGCCGCCACAAAGCCGCCAGCAGATCACCCGGATGAAAAATGTGCTCACCTATATCCGCAATAACTACGGCGAGCCCATTACTTTGGATGAATTGGCAGCTGTGGCGGGCATGTCGTCCCGGTATTTTTGTCGTGCCTTTGCAGCGCTCACCGGCAGGACCCCCATTGCGTATCTGAACTATTACCGCATTGAATGCGCCTGCGAGCGGTTGACCTTAACAGATAAAAGCGTGACAGAGATCGCCTTTGCCTGCGGGTTTAACGATATGAGTTATTTTTCCCGGGTGTTCAAGCAGCTAAAGGGTACCACACCCACCGCTTACAGAAACTAAAAAAAGACCTGTTGTCCACAGCAGACAACAGGCCTTTTTTGTTTGTCTTTACTTTCCGCCCTTTTGCAGCAGGTCTTGGATCACGTCGGCAATATAGGCTCCGGCTTCTACCGGTGCCATACCGTAGCGGCTGATGTTGGACACCACGGTGTAGTCGCTCTCGCTCATATCCGGTCGGGCGTTGTACCGGCCTTTTCCAGCTCCAGGTGGATGATGGTCTGCACCTGGGGCAGGTCAATTTGACCGTCTGCCAGCGGGGTAAAGTAAATGGGACTTTGGTATAGAATTGTTTTTTCTTTGATCTCGGCCTTGGGCACCGTGCCCCAGCCACGCTCCACGGCGATGCCGATGCGGCTGATTACCAGGTGCGTGGTTGTGGTGCCAATATCAATCCCGGCAGAAAGTAAATATTCCATAAAATACGCAAAAGGGACAGTTGCACACAGGTGTGCAGCTGTCCCGCTCCTTTACAGGTTACTGTTATTTTAGCACAAGGGGCGTCGGTTGTAAAGGTTTAGCCCGCCGGGTGCTGTTTTTTCTTTTTTCGGCTGATCTCTGTGATGACGATCAGTGCGGCAAAGGCTGCCACGCCTGCGGCGCTCAGACAGGCGCCGGTGCGCAGGTAGGGGGTGTGGTAGTGCAGCTCCACTGTGTGCTTACCGGGTTCCAGCGCCAGGGCGCTGAATGCGGTGTTCGCTTGCAGCAGCTCTGCTTTTTTGCCGTCTACTGTGGCGGTCCAGCCGTTGCTGTATGGAATGGATAGGCACAGTATTTTTGTCTCTTTCAGATCCACTGTGCCGGTAATGGCGTTGGCGCGCATCTGCACATTTTGCATGGTGTCTGCGCTCAGGGCAGCGATCTGCGCCTTGGCATCATCTACCGGCTGCTCCAGCACTTCAATGTCTGCCAGGTCGTAAATGCCCCGCTCATCAAAGGTGATGGTGATGCTCTTTTTGGCACTGTCCGTATAACCCAGCCCCACCAGGTAAGTCTTGGCGCCGGTGTAGCGCACATAGGCGTCCGAGTAGCAGGTGAGGGTATTGGTCTTGTAGGTCTTGCCGCTCTCCGTTTGGGCAGAGAAACGCAGGTTCAGCGAACTGGGCAGGCGGAACTTGCGGGCGCTGATCTTTACAAGATTTTGGTCAATCTCGTCCTTTTTGTTCCACTTCTCTGTGGAATAGCGGTGCAGCGGGTCGTTCTCCTGGGTCTTGTAGTAGGTGTACGCCGGGTAATCGGTGTAGTTTTTCAGCGTAAAGCGCAGGTAGGTCTCCTGTGCGGCGCTGCCGGTGAACTGAATGGTCACGCTGCCTTTTTTCTTGTAAATGTGCAGCTTTTGACCCTCCACGGCGGCGTCGTCATTGCCTACGATGGTGTAGGGCAGGCTCTTGTCTGTAAAGGTGGGCTTGGTGGCGGTCATACCGGTGGGTACGCTGTCCAGCACCACCCCTTGCAGCAGGGTCTGCTGCTTCTCCAGAGAGGACAGCTTTTCGTACTCCGCCCGGGTGATCACATGGGCGGTGGTGTAGCCCAGAGGCAGGGCGTTCTCGTTTTGATACACCTTGCCGCTGATCTTGGTAAAGCCGTAGGGCAGGGCGGTCTTGCTCCGCTTGGCGTAGTATTTTACGCTGTTTACCGCGTTCAAGGCGGCAGAGCTGTTAAAGCTGCGGATCATATAGGCAGCGTTGGCCGGTTGCTCTGTCTCCGTAATAAACTGGGTCAGGTGCTTGTTTTGCAAGCTCCAATAGAAAGAGGTGCCGTTCATACCGGCGGTGAGCGCCTCGTTGTAATTGACCTTGTCTCCGCTGTAACGATAAAAGCTGTCGTCGTTCTTGGTGGCTTTCTTCACCTTGCGGGCGGCAGTGGATTTTAGCTTTTTGTTCACATCGCTGTAGCTCACATAGCGGGCAATGTGGTTTTGGCCGTGGTGGCTGTAAAAGTAGGCGGCGTTACCTGCAAAGGAGGTAAACACCAGCACCAGCGCCAGCACCGGGGCCATATATTTCTTAGGCATTTTGGGGCCGAACATACACACGATCACCAGCAGAAATGCCAGCAGAACGGAAACGCCCACATTGCGGGTGTCTGTATTCATCAGGGGAATGGCAACCAAGGAGTACATCGCCAGGGCGGCAATAACCGCCACGCCCTTGCCAATGCTGATTTGGCGCAGGTGCTGCCAGGTGGTTGCCACAATGTATGCCACGATCATACCGTAGGCCCACACCCAGCGATTGGCTACATAAGAAAAGCCATTCATGCCCCAGCCGAATACCGGGATCAGCAGCAGCGCAGTGGCGATCAGGAACACCACCCGCAGCGGGCGGTAGTGTTTGTTCTTGGTAAAGAACAGCAGGCAGATAGCCGGGAACGCCACCGCGTTGTAGCCCAGGAAGGTCAGGTAGCCCAGCTTGGTCTCTGTGGTGAACAGGGCGGACAGGAAGTTGCGGTAGTAATCCGCACTATAGACCCAGGTGCGCACATAGCTCTCGGCAGAGCGGCTGTCACCCATAAAGGCCAGCACCACCGGCAGCAGTACCACGGCACTGAGCACTACGCCCAGCAAGGCACAGCCGGTGATTTGAAAGAACTTGCCCACCGCAGCTTTGCCCCGGTGCCGGAAACGGCAAATCAGCTGATACAGCGTGTACAACGCCGTGATGATCGCCAGCATATAGAAAAAGTAAAAATTGCTGACAGCGGCCAAAAAAACAATGAAGATAAACAGATACGGCCGCTTGCCTGCCAAGATCTGCTCCACACCCAGCAGCAACAGGGGCAGAAACACCATGGGCAAGGCAAAGAACGGATGGTGAGAGACGATGAACAGGCTGTACAGGGTGAACACATACACCAGCGCACCGACGGTCACGCCGCCTACCCGGCGCTGCTTTTTCACAAAGCAGAAAGCACCGAAGGCCAGCCCGGCCAGATACAGTCGCAGCAAGGATAAAAAGCTGTAAAGATACGCCGCATAGCGGGTGGGGCACACCACGCTGAGCAAATCCAGCGGATCGCCGATGGCGTAAAAGTGCAGGGTGGTGAGCACATCGCTGCCCAGCCCGATGGAAAAGTCCCATTGGGGCAGGATCAGCTTGTGGGTGGTCAGCAGGGTGCGGGCCACCTCACGGCCGTATTGGCCCAGGTACACAAAGGCGGCAAAGTGCTGGCGCCAGCCGTCGCTGTCTACGATCAGGGTCTTGCCCTTGATCAGGAACCAACAGTAGCACCCGGCGGCGCAAAGCAAAAAGCCCAGGGTATAGCACCAAAAGAACCGGGTGCGCGGGCTGCGCTTTTTCATCTTTTCCAGTGGATTGGTTTTCATTACTCTTTGCCTCTTGCCATAGAATTGAAAATTATGCTTTTCTCTCTTTTCTCTTTTTCACTTCTGTGCACAGAAGGGTAGCACCAAAGGCTGCAAAGCCCAGTACGCTCACCGCCAACCCCGCTTTTAAGTGAGGGGTGCGGTAGGTCAGGTGAATGGTGTGTTCGCCCGGTTCCAGTGCCAGCGCGCTGAACATGGTGTTGGCTTGCAGCAGCTGGGCTTCCTTGCCGTCTACCGTAGCGGTCCAGCCGTCGCAGTAGGGAATGGTCAGCAGCAGAATCTTGGACCGGTCCAGGGTCACGGTGCCGTCTACCGTGTCTGTGCCGATTTGGATATTCTCCAGCGTATTCTCCGCCAGTTTTGCCACTTGTCTGTTTGTGTCTGTCATAGGCTGCTCCAGCACCTCCAGGGTGCTGAAATCATAGATACCCCGTGCGTCAAAAGTGACGGTAATATCTGTCTTTGCATCTTTGCTGTAGCCGGCATTGACTGTATAGGTTTTGTAACCGTCAAAGCGCAACTCATACGCAGAAGCGAAGTTTAATGTGCGGCTTTGTTTTACGCTGATGTTCTCTGTGGAATACCCAAATCGGAACCCAAGTAGCGTCTCTTGCTTGAACTTGCGGGCCGACTGCTTTACAAGGGCTTTTTGCGTATCGTCCTTCTTTTCCCACTTTTCTTTGTTATAGCGGTGCAGCGGGTCGTTCTCTTGGGTCTTGTAATAGGTATAGGCCGGGTAATCCGTATAATTGCGCAGCCCCATGCGTAAATAAGTCTCGCTGTTTGGTGTGCCGTTAAAATGCAGGGTCACCTTGGCGCCTTTGTCATACACATGGATCTTTTTGCCGTCTACCGCCACATTTTTGTCTGCGGTGATGGTGTAGGGCAGGGACTTGTCCGTAAAGGACAGAGTGGTTTGTGCCGTGCCGGTAGGCACGCTGTCCAATACCACCCCTTGCAGCAGGGCCTGCTGCTTCTCCAGCGAGGACAGTTTTTCATAATCCGCCCGGATAATGGCGCTGTCATAGGTGTAGCCCAGGGGCAGGGCGTTACTGCTTTGGAAAACCTTGTTTTTGAATGCGGTAAAGCCATAGGGGACTTCATCGGCGTTGCCGTTCTTCTGTACATAGTATTTGACACCGGCCAGGGCTTGCAAAGCGGCGCTGCCATTTAAATCCTTGTACATATAGTCCTCACGAGCGGGTAACTCTGTTTCGTTGATAAATTGGGCGATATTCGGATTTTGCAGGCTCCAATAGAAAGAGGTGGAATGGGTTTTAGCCAGCAAATCTGTATTGTAGACCAAATTGCTGCCGGAGTAGCGGTAAAAGCTGTCGTCTTTTTTGGCTGCTTTTTTTACTTTTTTGGCGTCGGTGTTTTTCAGCTTCTTGCTCACCTGGTCATAGGTGACAAACTTAGAAGCGTAATCGCTGCCGTGACTGCTGTAAAAATAGGCGGCGTTGCCGGTAAAGGAGGTGAGCACCAGTACCAGCACCAAAGCGGTTGCCAGGTGCTTTTTCTTGAACTTGGGCGCCAGGGCGCAAAGCACGATGATCAGGAAAGCCAGCAGCACGGATACGCCGATATTGCGGGTGTCCGTGGTCATCAGCGGAATGGCGAGCAGCGAATAGAGCGCCAGCGCACCTACGCAGGCCACTGCCTGACCCACGGTGATGTGGCGCAGCTTTTTCCACTGGGTGGTCACGATATAGGCCACCAGCAGGCTGTATGCCCAGATCCAGCGATTGGTTGCATAAGAAAGACCGTTGAGCAGCCAGCCGAACGCAGGAAATAACAGCAACAGCGTAGACAGTATGAACAGAATACGCATGGGCTTTTCTTCCGGTTTGCGCTTAAAAAACAGCAGGCAAATGGCCGGGAATGCAATGGCATTAAAGCCCAAGTAGGTTTGGCTGCCCAGCTCGCTGGAAGAAGTGAAGTAGGTAGAAAGAAAGTTCTTATAGAACTTGGCGTCATAAAACCAGTTGAACTGATAGCCGGCGGTGCGTGTATCGTTCATAAAAGCCAATACCACCGGCAGCAGAATGGCGGCGCTCATCAGTGCGCCTACCACAGCCCAAAGGGTCACTTGCAGCAGTCCGCCCACAGCCTGCTTGGCGCTGTGCCGATCATACAGGCAGCACAGACGATAGACGGTATAAATGGCCGTGATGATCGCCAGCATATAGAAAAAGTAAAAATTGCTGACAGCCGCCAAAAAGACGGTGACGATGAGCAGATACGGCCGCCGCTTGGCAAGCACCTGCTCTACGCCTAAAAGCAGCAGGGGCAGGTACACCATAGGTAAGGCAAAGAACGGGTGCCGTGCCACCATAAGGAAGCTGTAAGTAAAGAACACATAGCAAACGCTGCCTACAGCCACAGGCAGGGGCGCGCCCTGCATTTTATACCGGCAAAAGGCGCCGAAGCCCAGCCCGGCCAAGTACAGCCGGAACAGGGACAAAAAGCTGTAAAGATACACGGCGTACCGGGTAGGACAGGCAATGCTCAGCAGGTCCAGCGGATCGCCGATTACATAGTAGTGCAGGGTGGTGAGAATATCGCCGCCGTAGCCCAAGCTGAAGTTCCATTGAGGCAGCACCAGTTGATGTTCCGTCAGCAGTGTGCGCAGTACAGTACGGCCATACTGGCCAAAATAAACAAAAGCTGTGAAGTGTTGTTTCCATCCGTCGCCGCTGACAACTAAGCTGCGCCCCTTTACAATAAAGCAGGCATAAACACCGGCAGCACACAGTAAAAATGCGGCGGTGTAGATCAAAAACAATCGGTTTCTATTTTTCATCGGTTTTCGCCGAACGGTCAACTTGCTTTTCATTACTATCCTCTTCTTTCACACAGGTTAAACGGCCTACATTATAATCCCGCACTCTCGGGAAGTCAAGGACGGGCCTTTTACATATAATGTATATCGCCATTTTACCACAAGGGTGTGTGCTTTGCAACCGTTTGGATCTGTCCGGTGGTATTAAGAATTTGCAAAGTTTGTAAAGGTGGGGTCAGTTATTTTTATTTTGTGTCATTTGCAAGTTAAGTTTCTGTAAAGTGCCTTGCAGCCGGCGCGCGGACGGCGTATGCTGACAGCAGAAACAAAAAGACAACGACAAACACCCGAAAGCGAGAAAGGCAAGGTTATTGTATGAAAGAAAAATGGGTCGCTTTTACTAAGAAACACGCAGAAATTTGGAAGTTTATCAAGTTTACATTTACCGGGGCCAGCACCTCAGTACTGGAGTTGGCGGTATTCGCCTTTTTACAATATGTAGTCTTTAAGAGTATGAACACCACCCCGGTTACGGACAATGCGGTGCTGCACTTCCTGGGGATTCAGTATAAGGGTTATATGTACTCCTACGCCATCAGCGCCGTTATCGGCTACGCGGCGGCGTATGTGATGAACCGCAAGCTTACTTTCCAGGCAGACGCCAATCCGGTACTGTCCACCATTCTTTACACCATTATGGTGGTGTGCACCATCGCCTTTAACACCTGGTTCGGTGCGTACCTGGGCACCATCGTCACCAATCACCACTGGGACAGCGTGTTTATCACCCTGCTCACCAAGCTGCTGGTGATGACCGTACCCACCCTGTGGACTTATCCGCTGAACCGTTTTGTCATCCACCGCAAAAAGAAAGCCAAGGTGGAGCCACTGCCGGAGAGCGCAGATACCCCCGCCGGTGCGGCTGCCTAACGGCTAAAGAGGGCAGCGCCCTTTTTAGATATACCCCTGCTCGGTGCATTTTTTGTTTTGATCTGACTTCCCCGTCGATCACCGGATTTTGTTTTGTTCTGTACCGGGCACCCTCTTCGGAGCAGGCGCCGTCACCCCGGCGCTTGCTCTCTTCCTCTATTTGGCATATACTGGTGCAAAACCGGTAAGGAGAACAGACTGTTATGACAAGACCCAAATTGGTGGCTTTTGATTTAGACGATACACTCATCGGCAGTGACGGCAAAATAGCCCCGGCCAACTTCTGCGCGCTGGAACAACTATCGGCAGCGGGCGTGACCGCTGCGGCGGTAACCGGGCGCACCTTTTATGAAATGCCCGCAGAGCTGCGGTTTAACCCGCTGGTGCCCTATGCGGTGTACGGCGATGGCGCTGCCGCGGTGAATGCGGCAGGGGAGACCCTCTTTTCCAGCTATTACAGCCGGGAAAAGGCACTGGCGGTGCTGCACCTGCTACGGCAGTACGATACCATGATCGAGGTGTTCTACGGCGGGCGGCCGTATGCCCCGGCGGATAAGCTGAACCGGTTGGCCTACGACTACTACCGTATTGAGCCGATCTATCACCCGGTGATGGCGGCCAGCCGGGTGCCCTGCACAGACTTGGAGGCACTGCTGGCCGGGGAGGAAAAAACGGAGATGTTCAATATCTTCTTCCACCTGGACGATGAACGCCGGGCGTTTATAGACCGGGCGGCGGAGCTGTTCCCGGAGCTGCTCTGCACCTATTCTATGCAGAGCAATTTGGAGATCCTGCGCCGCGGGGTGGACAAGGGCAGCGCCCTGCAAAAACTGGCGGAGCACCTGGGGCTTACCCCGGAGCAGGTGATCGCCGTGGGCGACAGCCGCAACGATTTGTCTATGATCCGCTACGCCGGCACAGGGCTGGCGGTAGCCAACGCCTGTGACGAACTTAAGCAGGCGGCAAACGCTGTGGCGTGTACTTCCGATGCGGGTGTGCTCAGTTATATTTATCATCATTTTGTAGAGTAAAGCGAGGTTATTCCTTTGGTATTTTGGATCCTTCTCGGCGTGGTGGCGGCTGTGGTGCTGCTCACCGTGCTGGTCAACGGCATCTTGGCGCTTTTACAGCTGCGGTATGTGGCGGGCATTGCGCCGGTACAGTATAAAAATCAGTTGCAGCCCCAACCGCTGGATGGCCGTTGGGTGTTCACCACCGATGGGGATTTTCGTGTTATGACGCTGACGGATGTGCATATTGGCGGCGGCTGGATGAGCTTCTTCAAAGACCGGCGGGCCATTGACTGCGTGGTGCGTATGGTCACCGCCGAACAGCCGGACCTGGTGGCTGTGACCGGCGACATTGCCTACCCGGTGCCGTTCCAGTCCGGCACATTTAACAACAAAACCGCCGCTCGTCTGTTTGGCCGGGTGATGCAGAACCTGGGCGTGTACTGGGCGCCGGTGCTGGGCAACCACGATACAGAGTCCTACGCGGTGTACAACCGCCGCTATATCGGCAAATATTATCAAGAACAGAAGTTCGCCAAAGCCGGCAGCAAGTCCTACTGCCTGTTCCGCTCCGGGCCGGAGGGCGTGGACGGCGTGGGCAACTATACTGTGGCGGTGGAGAACCGTCGTGGCGCCGTGACCCAGGCGCTGTTTTTTACCGATACCGGCAGCTATGTGGACGGCGACTATCTGGGCTTTATGTGGAAATATGACGGTATGCACAAGAACCAAATGGACTGGTACAGGGGCGAGGTGGAAGCCTTGACCGCTCACAACCGGGCGTTGGGCGCACCGATGCCGAAGAGCCTGATGTTCTTTCACATTCCCATTGCTCAGTACAAGACTGCCTGGGAGGCTTATAAAGAAAACGGCTATAAAGACACCGGTGAAGTGCAGGTGCACTACGGCGGCATCGGCGAAAAGGGCGGCCTGTTCCCCAGTTTGCACCCGGACAATGTGTTTGACACCTTGCAGCAGGTGGGCAGCACTCGGGGCACATTCTGCGGCCACGACCATTTGAACAATTTGTCCGTCACTTACAAGGGTATACGGTTGACCTACGGCCTGTCCGTGGACTATCTCGCTTATATCGGCATAAAGAATTACGGCGCCCAGCGTGGTTTTACCCGCATTACTGTGCACCCGGACGGCAGCTTTGACTGCCAACCGGTGTCCTACTACCAAAAACCTTTTTGGAATGGAAAAGAACAGGTGCAAATGACACCTTATTATCCGCCGGAGAAGAACCCAAACGCCTACCCGGCAGACTACAAGGCACCAATAGCGTGAAAGAAGAAAGGAGCGGTACTTGCAGGTACTGCTCCTTTTGCTATGGGTATGATTTAATACACTTCTACCGGCACCACCAGCCGGTCTTTTTTGGTGCGGCGCAGAGGCGCACCGGCGGTAAATCGGCCGTGACCCCGCACGGAAATTTTGTCCCCCGGCTGTACAGTGTGGGCACGGTTCTCTATGCAACGTCCGTTGACAAATACCTTTTGCTGTAAAAAGAATTTGTCTGCGCTGCTGCGGGAGAGATTGTATACTGCGCCCACCAGCACATCCAGCCGCAGAGAGGGCACGATCACTTCTCTGTCTTCCGGTTGGGGCAGCAGGTGCGGGGGCAGGACGTCCGCCCGGGTGCAGGTCACCTCTGTGTGGCGCACCCGGTGCAGTTGAGTCTCAATATACTCCGCCATGCCTGCGGTGCAAAAGAGATATGCCCCTTTGCCGCAGGGGAGAATGTCGCCCAGCACCCGCCGCTCCAGCCCTAAGCCCATTAAGGTGCCCAGGTAGTCCCGGTGGGTCAATTCCTCGGCAAATTTTTCCTGCTTGGGCGCAATATGCAGGCAGGTGATGGGGTAGTCCGCCGGCTCCGGCGCCGGGCCAAAGGCTGCCATCACCCGCTCGGCACCGTCAAATCCGCCGTAGGCGGGCACAAACTGGGGGCCGGCCATCTCTGCCAGCAGACTTTGCTCCTCCAGGCCTAAAAAATCCGTATAAACCGTGTAGCCGCCAAAGGTGCCTCGATTTTGCAGTTCTGCCAACCGCTTTTTAATCTGCTGTGCCTGATCCATCAGTACAGACCGCCCAGCACGGTGGCGGAAAATACAGTAAACATCAAGATACACACGATCAGGGCAACGGCAAAGATAGCAGTGGACACGCCAATGGCCCACTTGGCAATGTTTGTGGCGCTGCGCGCCTTTTCACTGCCGGTGATCTCATACGCCTGGCGGCCGTTGGACAAGGCAATGCCGCCCATGATCCAGCCGAACAGCGGACCCATGAGAATCCCTAAGATCAGACCGATTATGGCCAGTATGTAGGCGTTGTCCGCCTTTTCTGTCATTTGGCGATACTGGGCTTCGTTCACCGGCGCACCGTAGGGGGGCTGGTAAGGGTTGCCCCAGTTGTTGTAGCCGGCGTTATATGCCTGCTCACCATAGTTCGTTTGACCGTGGTTGTAATTTTGCTGGCCGTAAGTGTCGCCCTGCGGCTGGTTGTGCGCCTGTTGGCCGTAGGGGTCGCCTTGGGGCTGGTTGTATGCCTGCTGACCGTAGGGCGCGCTTTGGGATTGGGCGTTCTGCTGTGCGGTGCAGCCCGCAAAGTTGGGGGTATGGCACACCGGGCATTCTGCAGTGCCGGGTGCCAGAGGTTGGCCGCAATGTTCGCAATAAGTCATAGGTTCTGCCTCTTTTCTTTGAAAATCGTGTTTATAGCCGGCAGGGCAGCAGCATAATGCCGCCGGGGGTAATGTCTACCATACCGTAGCAGCCCTCTGCCACCGCGCCGGGATTCATTAGATATAAGCCGTCCCGGTAGTCGGTCATCTGCTGATGGGTGTGACCAAACAGGCAAATGTCTGCGTGGGCCTCCCGGGCAGCCTGCTCCAACTCTGCCAGACCAAATTTTACATGGAACGGGTGGCCGTGGGTATAAAGCACCGTTTTGCCGCCCAGTTTGGCTGTGCCCCAGGCGGGCAGGTCGCTGCCCCAATCGCAATTCCCGGCCACTTGCAAAATATGCAACCGGGGGTACAACATACGCACATTTTCCAAATCATTTCCGCCGTCGCCGAGAAAGAGCAGCACATCGCTGTCCTCCAGGTGCAGCTCCACAATGTCCAGCAGATTGCCAGCGGCTCGGTGAGAGTCCGAGGCGACCAGTAAGCGCATTCATAATCCCCGCCTTTCTGCATACTATGTACTGAGTATAACATATCTGCGTGCCCACGGCAAGCGGCTTTGCAGATAAAAAGAGGAGTGCGTTTTATGCAGGACCCGAGAAAACAGAAAAAAGGATTTGACCCGGCGGCATTCCAAGCGGCGGCCAAAGCCGGACAGCAGCAGGCCTATTTGCAGCAAAACCTGGACCCGGACACCAAGGCCAAATTAGAGGCGGTGCTCAATGACAAAGAACGATTGCAGCAAATGCTCAATTCTCCCCAGGCCAAGGCACTGATGGAAAAGTTAGGCGGGAAGCGGTAATATGGACGATATTAACCAGATCATTGCCAATTTGACCCCGCAGGATATGGAAATGCTGCGGGGCGTGGCCGCGTCCATCTTAGGCGACGGCGGGCAGGGAAGTGCGCCCGGTGCGGCGTCCCCTCCCGGTGCACAGCCTACGCCCCAGCCTAAGCCGGGGAGCGCCAACAGCGCCGTGCAGCAGCTGACAGACACGGTGGCCGGTGCCCAGAATATGCAAAATCTGCTGTCCGGGTTGGAGGGACTGAACTTTGGCAAGGCGGACTTTGAAATGATGATGAAAGCCAAGTCCATTTTTGACCGTATGAACCGCAGCAGCAATAAAAATGTGGACCTGATCCGGGCGCTGAAGCCCCATTTAAGCCCCAAGAGCCAAAACAAGGCGGACCAGGCCATGCAGATCCTGCGTCTGTTTGAGGTGCTGCCTATGCTGGAGGAGTTGTTTTAGTGCCGGCGTTTAGTGAGGACCAGATCAATGAAGCCAAGGAGCGGGTGCGCCGTATGCATGCTCGTGCCGGGTCGTATCTGCCCCGGGAGGAACCGCCGCAAGAGCATAACGACCGTCAGACGGCACCGCCGCCCGGCAAGGAAAAAGCATCCCCGGCTGCGCCAAACCCGGAGGAACCGGCATCGGAGAACGAAGGGGATGACAACGCCGTAATCTTAATGCTGCTTCTGCTTTTAGGACGCGAAGGCGCAGATCAGGCGCTGCTTTTGGCTCTGCTTTATCTTTTGTTTTGATAAGGGTTGGAAAAATAGGGTAAAATATGTTATAATCCGTTTGTGTAACATCTCACAATGAAAGGAAGTTTCATTTTGACAGATTATGTGCAAAAGAAGATAGCCCCCGGGGTAGAGCTTTTGGCTGTGCCTGCCGGGCGGTTTAAGACCAATGAACTGGCCATTCACTTGGCAGTGCCTATGGAGGAGCAGATGGCGGCAAACTATGCGCTGGCCATCTCAGCGGTCAGCCGTAAGGGCAAGGCCTATCCGGATATGCGTGCGCTGCACTTGCAGTTGGACAAGCTCTACGGCGCGGCCATCAGTGTCACGGCCAACAAATCCGGCGGCTGCCAAATTTTGAAAATGGGCATTACCACACTGGACGATCGTTTTGCCCTGGATGACGAGAAGATTGCCGAGGCGGGACTGGAACTGCTGATGAATCTGCTGTTTGACCCGCTTTTGGGGGAGAACGGCCTGTTCTCACCGGCGGATATTGAGACGGAGCGCCGGGTACTGCTGGAGAAGCTGGCTGCCGAGGAGAACGAAAAACGCCTGTACGCGGTCATGCAAATGCAGCAGATTATGTTTGCCGGCGATCCGTACCGGATAAATCCCAAAGGCACCAAAGAGACTTTGTTGGCTGCCACGCCGGAGAGCGTAACCGCCGCCTGGCACCGCATGCTGCGAGAGAGCAAAATGCTGGTAACTGTAGTCGGCAGCACGGATCCGGAGGCGGCCTGTACGGCGCTGCGCCGTCGGTTAGAGGGCGTGGAGCGGGCGTATCAGCCCATGCCCACTCCCCATTTTGTGGCCCGGTGCGAACAGGTGAAAGACGTGCGGGAGAGCGAAAAAATTCGTCAAGGTAAGCTGGTGCTGGGCTTTCGTGTGGATATGCGCCCAGGTGATCCGTTGGCACCGGCTATGCGCAGCTTTTGCGATGTGTTCGGCGGCGGCCCGTACTCCAAACTCTTTATGAATGTGCGAGAGAAGATGAGCCTTTGTTACTACTGTTCTGCTCGCTTTGCCCGCCAAAACAGCTACATCTTTATTCAGTGCGGCTGCGAGGAGGAGAATATGGACAAGGCTGTGGCCGAGATCCTGCATCAGCTGGAGATGATTCGGGATGGTGACTGCAAAGCCGAGCTGGAAAGCTCCCGCATTGCCATGATCGACGCGCTGGACGGCGTGGCGGACACCCCCAACGGCCTGGAAAACTGGTATGCCGCCCGGCTGTTGGACGATGACTTCCGTACCCCTGCCCAGGTGGCGGAGGAGACCCGGAGCGTGACTGTGGAGCAGTTACAAGAATGTGCCGGTCGGTTGTCGTTGGATACCGTTTACCGCTTAGTGGCAGAGAAAGAGGAGGTGCAGGCACAGTGAAAGAACAAGTTTCTTCCATTTTGGACGAACGCTATTATGAAATTGACCACCCTACGGGGCTGAAAATATTTGTGATGCCTAAGGCCCATTACCGCTCTGCTTATGCGGTGATCGGTACCAAGTATGGCTCCATTGACAATCGCTTTAAGCGCTCGGACGCTGCCGAATACACCCAGGTACCGGAAGGAATTGCACACTTTTTGGAGCACAAGCTGTTTGAGTCCGAGGAGCTGGACGCTTTTCAGCGCTTTGCGGCCACCGGTGCGTCTGCCAATGCGTATACTTCCTTTGACAAGACCTGCTATCTGTTCCAGTGCAGCGACCACTTTGACCAGTCGTTGGAGATTTTGCTGGACTTTGTGCAGCACCCGTACTTTACGCCTCAAACGGTGGAAAAAGAGCAGGGGATTATCGGCCAGGAGATCACCATGTACTATGATGTACCCGGCTGGATGAGCACCTTTAACCTGTTGCGGTGCCTGTATAAGAACCACCCGGTGCGCATTGATATTGCCGGTACGGTGGAGTCCATCTCCCACATTACGGACAAGCTGCTGTATGACTGCTACAATACTTTTTATAACTTGCACAATATGGCACTGGCGGTGGTGGGCAATGTGACACCGGAGCAGGTGCTGGCCGTCTGCGATCGGTGCTTAAAACCGACAGCCGATGTGACGGTAGAGCGGGCGTTCCTGCCGGAACCGCGAGAGATCGTGCAGGACTATCAGGAGTGTCATTTGGCTACCTCCATTCCGGTGTTCTCCTTTGGCTATAAAGAAGCCTGCACCAAGCCGGAGCAGGACATAGAGACCATTATTCTCACCAATCTGCTGCTGGAGATTATGGCCGGTGACTCCTCGCCGCTCTATAAAGACTTGTTTGACCGAGGACTGATCAGCGGCGAATTCTCTACGGAGTATTTTCACGGCCACGGGTATGAAGCCATTATCTTTGACGGCGAGAGCACGGACCCCCGGCAGGTGGCGGCCGCCATTCAGGCAGAGGCAGAACGCCTGCGCCGGGAGGGGATTCCGGAGGATCTGTACCAGGCAGCCCTGCGCAAGTCCTATGGTCGGGAAGTGATGTCCTATAACGATATTGACAGTGTGGCCAACGGTATGATAGATGCCCACTTTAACGGCTTTTCCATCTTTGATGTGACGAATCGCTACAAGGCCATTACCAAGGAGAAGATTGAGGCGCGCTTGCAGCAGGTAATGAACCCGCAGTACAGCGCCCTGTCCGTTGTAAAGGCAGAGGAGGAGCAGCATGAGTAATTTTACCCGCGTGTACTTCCCCGGGCTGGGGATCGACTTTGATCTGCCTTCTGTGGCGTTTACCATCGGCAGTTATGATATTCATTTTTACGGTATCATTATCGCCTTTGGCTTTATGCTGGCGGTGCTGTACGGCGGCCGTATGGCATACAAGTGGCGTATGAGCCTGGACGGGATGACGGATGTGCTCATTTGGGGTACGGTCTTCGGTATCGTCTGCGCTCGGGCATATTATGTGATTTTTGAGTGGAGCTATTACAGCGCCCACCCGGCAGAGATCGTGCAAATTTGGAACGGCGGGCTTGCCATTTACGGTGGCATTATCGGTGCCCTGATCGGCGCCGCCATCGGCTGCAAGGTGGGCAAGATCGACTTTCGCAATTTGCTGGACCTGGGTGCCTTGGGTCTGCTTATCGGCCAGGGTATCGGCCGCTGGGGCAATTTCTTTAACCAGGAGGCCTTTGGCACCAATACGGATACCGCGCTCTTTAGAATGTGGAGCGTAAAGATCAGAGATACGCTGGCCGCCTCTTCTGCGGATTTGGCTGCTAAGGGTGTGACCGTGGACCCGGAGGTGCCGGTGCACCCCACTTTCCTGTATGAAAGCCTGTGGTGTGTATTGGGCTTTCTGATCCTCAATTACATTGTGCATAAACACCGCAGCTTTAAGGGCGAGATTTTTGTGCTATACGGCGTTTGGTACGGCGTGGAGCGTATGGTAGTGGAGGGTATGCGTACAGACAGTCTGTACATCGGCTCCACCAGTATTCGGGTCAGCCAGGTGCTGTCGGCGGTGATTGCCGTTGTGGCACTGGTATACTTTATTGTGGTGATGGTGAAGAAGAAGCAGGGCCGTCTGCCCCAGCGCCTGCGGGTGGTGCCGGTAGAGGAGCTGCCACCACGCCCCACCAAGGAGGAGCGCCGTGCTGCCCAGGCGGCCAAGCGTGGCAAAACAAAGAATAAAGGAGTAAACGAGGAGAAAAATGGCACAGATCATTGACGGCAAGGCCGTGTCGCGCGCCGTGCGGGCGCGGGTGGCACAGGAGACCCTTGCATTAAAAGAACAGGGCGTGACCCCGGGGCTGGCAGTTATCTTGGTAGGCGAGGATCCGGCATCCCAGGTGTATGTGCGCAACAAGGAAAAAGCTTGCGCCGAGGTGGGCTTTTACAGCGAAAAATACACGCTGCCCGCTGACACCACCCAGGCGCAGCTGAATGCACTGGTAGACGAATTGAACGGGAAAAAGGAGATAAACGGCATCCTTTGCCAGCTGCCTTTGCCGCCGCACCTAAGCGACAAAGAGGTGATCGCACGTATTGACCCGGCCAAGGATGTAGACGCCTTCCACCCGGAGAATGTGGGTGCTATTATGATTGGCGACTACCGCTTTTTGCCCTGCACCCCTGCCGGGGTGATGGAACTGATCCGTTCCACCGGCACGGACCTGACCGGCAAGCGGGCGGTGGTGCTGGGGCGCAGCAACATTGTGGGCAAGCCCATGGCTATGCTGCTGCTGCACGAGAATGCCACAGTGACCATTGCCCATTCCAAGACACAGAATTTGGCAGAGCTGACCAGGCAGGCGGATGTGTTGGTGGCGGCAGTGGGTCGTCCTAAGTTCGTTACAGCAGATATGGTAAAGCCCGGCGCGGTGGTTATTGATGTAGGCATGGACCGGGATGAGAACGGCAAGCTGTGCGGCGATGTGGATTTTGACGGTGTTTCCCAGGTGTGCGGCGCCATTACCCCGGTGCCCGGTGGTGTGGGTCCCATGACCATCTCCATGCTGCTGGAGAACACGCTGACCGCTGCCAAACTGCAAAACAGCCTGTAATTTTAACCAAGAATTCTTTGATAAACAGCCAAACCTATGGCGGATATGTATAAAAATACATATTCGCCTCTTTTTTTGCAGTTTGCACATTGAATGGTCGCCCGGTTTGTGGTAAACTTGTATCAGTTTTTTTATTTGCAGAAAGGGTGAAACAATGCAGACAATTACACTTGCAATGTCCGTGGATGACATCATTGGTAAGGTACAGAACGCCGTATGGGGCTGGCCGCTGATCATTTTGATTTTAGCCGCCGGCGTGTGGCTGACGGTGCGAACCGGCTTTGTTCAGGTGCGGCACCTGGGCAAGGCACTGAAGTTTATGGTTAAGAATGAGGACAACGGCGAGGGAGAGGTTACTTCCTTCGGCGCGCTGTGCACGGCGCTGTCCGCCACCATTGGTACCGGCAATATCGTAGGCGTGGCTACGGCCATTTGCCTGGGTGGTCCCGGTGCACTGCTGTGGATGTTGTTGGCCGCCTTCTTCGGTATGGCCACCAAGTACAGCGAGGGCTTTTTGGCCATTAAGTACAGAGAGAAGAAGGACGACAGCCATTATCTGGGCGGTCCGTTCTACTACATAGAAAAGGGCATGGGTTCCAAGTGGAAGTGGCTGGCGAAGCTGTTTGCCGTGTTTGGCATCTGCGTCGGTCTCTTTGGTATCGGCACCTTTACCCAGATTAACGGTATTGCAACGGCCGTGCAGGATTTCTTTGATCCGGAGTCTGCCCATGTGGCGTTTACGCTGCTTGGCAATGATTACACCTGGGCCACCGTGATCGGCGGCCTGGTGGTCACCCTTTGTGTGGCACTGGTGGTGCTGGGTGGTATTCAGCGCATTGCCAAGGTGTCTCAGGTGATCGTGCCCTTTATGGCCATCACTTATGTGGTATTTGCGCTGGTTATCGTGCTGGGCCACATTACCGCTATTCCCGCTGCGGTGAAGCTGATCTGCCAGAGTGCCTTCGATCCGCAGGCAGCCCTTGGTGCTGCCACCGGCGTAACCATTAAGCTGGCTATGCAAAAGGGTATTGGCCGCGGCATTTTCTCCAACGAGGCGGGCCTTGGTTCTGCGCCGATTGCTGCCGCTGCCGCCAAGACCAAGGACACGGTGCGCCAGGGTTTGGTGACGATGACCGGTACCTTTATTGATACCATTGTGATTTGCACCCTCACCGGTCTGTCCATTGTGGTTACCGGTGCCCAGAACGCTTTTGTGGCCGGTTCCGTAGAGGGCGTAAAGATTACCAGCCGTGCCTGGCAGACGGGTCTGCCCTGGAACGGTCGGTTCTCTGCCTTCGTGCTGATGTTGTGCCTGGCGTTCTTTGCCTTTACCACCATTTTGGGCTGGAATTACTACTCCGAGCGCTGCCTGGAGTACCTGGTAGGCTCCCAAAAGTTCACCAAGGTATACCGCTATCTGTACATTCTTGCCGTGTTCATCGGCCCGTACCTGACCGTGGCGGCTGTGTGGAACATTGCGGATATTTGTAACGGCCTGATGGCATTTCCCAACCTGATTGCCCTGTTTGCCCTGTCCGGGGTGGTGGGCAAGGAGACGAGAGCCTATTTTGCCGAAAAACGCCACGACTTAAAAGCCATGGCGCAGGATAAAAAATAAATTTAAATTCTATCTGTTTCAGCGACTGTGATCGGCTTTGCCGGTTATGGTCGCTTTTCTTTTTGTATATCGCTTGATGGGCGGCACACACTATAAACATCAAAGCGAACGGAGGTTTTCAAAATGAAAATGATGAAAAAATGGCTTTCTTTGCTGCTGTGTGGGGTGCTGCTGCTGTCCACCGGCGGGCTGTTTGCCGCCTGTGGCAAGCAGACGGACGACGGCACCACCAACGCCACGGACGCGGCCAAGAGCCAGGTGACCCTGCGCTACCTGAACTTTAAGCCGGAGATAGCCGGGGTATATGAAAAGATCGCCAAAGCCTACAAGGAAGAAACCGGCGTGAATGTGATTGTAGAGACGGCGGCCAATAACCAGTACGAGTCTACGCTGACGGCCAAGATGGCCACAGCAGAGGCGCCCACGCTGTTTCAGATCAACGGTCCCAAGGGCTATGCAAACTGGGCGCCTTATTGCGCTGATCTGTCCGATACCAAGCTGTATGAGCACTTAACGGACAAATCTCTGGCGGTCACCGGCGACGGCAAGGTGTACGGCATTCCCTATGTAGTGGAGGGTTACGGGATCATCTATAACGAGGCCATCACGGACAAGTATTTTGCACTGAAGGATCGGGACAGTAAGTACAAATCCATGGATGAGGTGCGTTCCTTTGCAGCGCTGAAGTCTGTGGCAGACGATATGCAAAAGCACAAGAAGGAGCTGGGCATTGAAGGCGTGTTTGCCGCTACTTCACTGAAAAGCGGCGAAGACTGGCGCTGGCAGACCCACTTGATGAATGTGCCCATCTATTATGAATTTAAGCAGAATAAGGTGGATTTGACTACGGACGCCACCAAGGAGATCACTTTCTCCTTCGGTGACAATTTTAAGAATATTTTTGACCTGTATTTAACGGACAGCACGGTGGAGGCGAAAAAGTGCGGCACCAAGACGGTGACGGACTCCATGGCGGAGTTTGCGCTGGAAAAGTGCGCCATGGTACAAAATGGTAACTGGGCATGGGAACAGATCGCCGGTGTCACCGGTAACAAGGTGCAGGCAGACAAAATCAAGTTCCTGCCTATTTATATCGGCGCAGACGGCGAGGAAAACCAAGGCTTGTGCGTGGGCACGGAGAATTTCTATGCCATCAACGCCAAGGCAACAGAGGCACAGCAAAAGGCGGCAGCCGATTTTATTTATTGGTTATATTCTTCCGATACAGGCAAAAAATTCGTAACGGATGCGTTGGGCTTTATTGCCCCCTTTGACACCTTCTCCGCAGAAGATGTGCCGGAGGACCCGCTGGCGGTGCAGGTGCAGCTTTGGATGAACAAGCAGGGCATTTACAGCATTCCCTGGGACTTTACTGTATTCCCATCTCAGACCTTCAAGCAGCATTTTGGCTCCGCGCTACTGAGCTATGCCCAGGGCAGAAAAACATGGGCGCAGGTGCAGGAGAATACCGTGGCGGACTGGAAAAGTGAAGCGGCTGCCTCCGCCTAAAGGAACGACGGTATGCAGAAAAATTTGAAAAAATACGGCTGGTTGTTTTTACTGCCTACGGCAGTGGCCTTTCTCTTTGCCTTTGCGGCGCCTTTTGTACTGGGGGTAGGGCTTTCCTTTACCCGGTTCCGGACGGTGACGGACGCCGCGTGGGTCGGACTGCAAAACTATGTGCAGGCCTTTACTGCAGACAGCGGCTTTCTCCACGCGCTGTGGTTTACGGCGCTGTTCTCCGGCGTGAGTATCATCACAGTGAATGTGCTTGCCTTTGCACTGGCGCTGCTTCTTACCCGAGGGCTGCGGGGCACCAATTTCTTTCGCGGCGTGTTCTTTATGCCTAATTTGATCGGCGGGATTGTGCTGGGATATATTTGGAATTTGCTCATTAACGGTGTGTTGGCCTGGGCGGGGGTGGATATTACCTATCAGCCCGCCTACGGCTTTTGGGGGCTGGTGGCGCTGACCAACTGGCAGCTGATCGGCTATATGATGGTGGTCTATATTGCGGCGCTGCAAAATGTGCCGGACGATCTTTTGGAGGCGGCGGCCATTGACGGCGCATCCCGGACGCAGACTCTGTTTCGCATCAAGCTGCCACTGGTGATGCCCGCGGTGACTATTTGCACTTTTCTGACCCTTACAAATACCTTTAAGATGTTTGACCAAAACCTGGCGCTTACCGGCGGAGCCCCTGAGCAAAAGACGGAGCTGTTGGCGCTGAATATTTATAATACCTTTTACGGCCGCAGCGGCTGGCAGGGGGTGGGTCAAGCCAAGGCGGTTGTGTTCTTTATCATCGTGGCGTTGCTTGCCTTTTTGCAACTGCGCGTGACCGGACAGCGGGAGGCCCACGGCGTATGAGAAAAAAACAAAAACAGAAAGCTCCCCAAAGTACGCTGGAAACGCTTCTTCTGGTGTTGCTGGCGGCGCTGACCCTGGTGCCTCTCTTTTTGGTGGTGCAAAATTCCTTTAAGTCCCGATTTTATATCTCCGGCGACCCGTTTGCACTGCCCAACAAAGAGACCTTTGTGGCGTTGGAAAACTATATCAGCGGTCTGTCTGCCGGCGGCTTTTTCGCCGCCTTTGGCCGTTCGCTGCTGATCACCGTTGTGTCTGTGGGGCTGATCGTCCTTTGCACCTCCATGGCCGCCTGGTATCTCATGCGGGTACGCACGGCACTGACCAAGGGTATGTACTACCTGTTCGTTTTCAGCATGATCGTGCCGTTTCAAATGGTGATGTACACCATGACCTATTTGGTTGGCCGGGCAAAGCTGAATACCGTTCTTGGCATGCCGTTTATTTATCTGGGCTTTGGCGCCGGGCTGTCCGTGTTTATGCTGTGCGGTTTTATCCGAGGAATTCCCCGGGAGCTGGAGGAGGCAGCCACCATTGACGGCTGCAATCCGGTACAGACTTTCTTTTTGGTGGTGTTACCACTCTTAAAACCCACGGCGGTGACGGTGGCGATCCTCAATACGATGTGGATCTGGAATGATTATCTGCTGCCGTACCTGGTGCTGGGCACGGAGAAAAAGACCGTGCCGGTGGCCATTCAAATTGCCATGCAGGGTGCCTACGGCTCCACAGATTACGGCGGGCTGATGGCCATGCTGGTGCTGGCGATGATCCCCATTGTGGTCTTTTATCTGTTTTGCCAAAAATATATTATCAAAGGCGTGGTAGCCGGTGCGGTTAAGGGCTAAACGGCAGCTGCGGAAAGGAGTGTGCCCCAGTGGCGTCTATCTCGCTTGAACATATTAAAAAAACTTATGAGGACGGCGTGACTGTCATACCGGATCTGAATTTGGAAATCCGGGATCGGGAATTTTTGATTTTAGTAGGACCTTCCGGTTGCGGCAAGTCCACCACTCTGCGTATGATTGCCGGGTTGGAGGACATCAGCGGCGGCACCTTGAAGATCGGTGACCGGGTAGTGAACGATCTGCCGCCCAAGGATCGGGATATTGCCATGGTGTTCCAAAGCTACGCTCTGTACCCTCACATGACGGTGTACAAGAATATGGCCTTTGGTCTGCAACTGCGGCGAGTGCCCAAGGCGGAGATCGACCGCAAGGTGCGGACAGCCGCACAGGCGCTGGAACTGACCGCGTACCTGGATCGGCGACCCCGCGCCCTGTCCGGCGGGCAGCGGCAGCGTCCGGCGGGCAGCGGCAGCGGGTGGCGCTGGGTCGTGCTATGGTGCGGGATCCGGCGGTGTTCCTTTTGGACGAGCCCCTGTCTAACCTGGACGCCAAGCTGCGTACAGAAATGCGCGCACGCATTGCAGAGCTGCACCGGGAACTGGGTACCACCTTTGTGTATGTGACCCATGACCAAACGGAGGCCATGACCATGGCGGATCGGATCGTGGTCATGTTGGACGGCAAGATTCAGCAGGCAGACACGCCCGCACAGTTGTATGCCCACCCCTGCAATGTGTTTGTAGCCGGGTTTATCGGCACGCCGCCTATGAATATATTGCCCGGCCGTTTGGTGCGGCGGGGGAACGCCCTTGATTTGCAAGTGCTGGGTACGGAGGTGGCTTTGCCCCATCGACTGCAAAGCCATGCCAAACTGTTGACGTATGTGGATCGGGATGTGCTTTTGGGCCTGCGCGCGGAGGATCTGTCCACGGACCCGGCATGGCTGAATATAACAGATCCTGCGGCCTTTCGGGTCCAGGTGGAGATGGCGGAGCGTATGGGGGCGGAAACCTATTTGTATGCAGATTTACAAGGACGGCGAGTGATCGCCCGGGTGCCCGGCACCGTCTCTTTCCAAAAGGAAGACCAAACAGTGCTGTACCCCAACATGGAGGCGCTCCATTTGTTTGACCCGGAAACGGAGGTCTGTATCTGTGACTGACCGCTTGTTGCAGCGGCGTGGCGCCGGGGTGCTGCTGCCGCTGTTTTCTTTGCCCGGGCTCTACGGGATCGGCACGATGGGTGCCGCGGCTTACCGCTTTGTAGACGATTTGTCGTCTGCCGGGCAGCGGTACTGGCAGCTGCTGCCCCTGTGCCCGGCAGGGCAGGGGAATTCACCGTACCAAAGCCCCGGCAGCTTTGCAGGCGATGCGGTGTATATTGACCCGCAGCTGCTGGTGGAAAGCGGGTATTTGCAGCCGCCGGATTTGGATTTGTTACCCTGCGGTGGTGATGACCGGGTGGATTATCCGGCTGTGCGCCGGGGGCGTCAAGTGCTGTTTGATCGACTGTTTGACCGCTTTGTGCGCCATATACCGACAGACTTTGACTGCTTTTGCCAAAGTCAGGCCGATTGGCTGGAGGATTATGCCCTGTTTTGTGCCCTTAGTGAACGCTATGGAAAGCGCTTTTTTCTGTGGCCGTCGGCTTTGCGGCAGCGAGAGCCGTCGGCTTTGAAGAGGGCGGCAGTGCAGATGGAGCGGCGGGTTTTGTACCATAAAATGCTGCAATATTTTTTGGATCATCAGTGGCGAGCGCTGCGGGCTTATGCCAATGCCCGGGGTGTTTACCTGATCGGCGATCTGCCTATTTATGTGGCGCCGTGCAGCGCCGATGTGTGGGCGGCGCCGGCGTTGTTTATGCTCTCTCCCTCCGGCGCGCCGTCTCGGCTGGCCGGGTGTCC
>FR885377.1:71130-71814 GCA_000436335.1 Clostridium sp. CAG:217 | reverse complement strand
TCATTGTTTAGATTTTTACCGGTAAACGCCTTATAGATGCTGTAATCAGTCGCATCTATGTTGCCATCGTGGTTAAAGTCGCACGCAGCATTGTAAGCATCGTCGGAACTACTCTTACCGGTTGCTCGCTTATAAGCACTATAATCAGATGCATCAACAGTTGCATCTTTCTTAAAGTTACAAACAACCATGCCGTAGGTGCCCAGATCCACATCACCGTCAGCAACCGTAATCTCAATGTCACGGTCGTAGCCGTAGGCGTAGCTCAGCGTAGCGGTATAAGTACCGGCTGCCAAAGACGGAATGGTAAATACGCCATCTGCGCCGGTAGTTGCCACAACCTCTCCATTGATCAGCACATCACAACCGATGACGGTAAATGCACTGCCGGCGACCTTGCCGCTGGTATTGGCCAGCGCCAGCACCTTGCCGGTAACGGCATGGCCGGTGGCCGGGGACAGATCCGCTGTCATGGGATACAGCGTTGCGGTATAGCCGTCAAAGGCGGTGACCAGCGCATAGCAGTCTTGGTCAGCCGTGCCATAATCGGCATAATCCGCATAATCTGCCTCAATGAAGGTTTGGTTCGGGTCCGTATCCAAGGTCACAATCTTTGCAAAGTCCACAGGCGCAACCGTAGCAACGGTAACCTGCAACTTCAAAAGGAGCTGACCCGCCGCATCA
>FR885377.1:64068-71120 GCA_000436335.1 Clostridium sp. CAG:217 | reverse complement strand
CCCGCCGCATCAATGGCGGTGGTGGTGGCGGTCTGGTCCACCCTGGTGATAAAACCAAAGTTGATGGTCCCATTCTGCACCAGCACACCGGCGGCGCCAAGGCCCCGCAGCTGATCCGGCTTGCTGTCCGACAGCAGATCACTGTGACCGTTGACCGTCAGCACAGCCGCGTCATAAGACATGGTGTACTGCATCACGGCAAAGGACTGCATACCGGAAAGCGTAAAGGATACGGTATAATCCCCGGCAGACAGTGCATTGCCGTCTACCGCCCGGCCCTCGCTGTCCGTAAAGGTACAGGAGAGGTGGGGCTGCTCGGTGCCCAAGGTACCCTGGGCAGCCAGCGGGGTTATAGAGGTTAAGGTCAAAATCAATACAAACGATAAGAAAGCAGCAAGTGTTCTCTTGAGTTTGTTCAATTTCATAATCAAAATCAGTGTGACCCAAGCGGTGCCGAAGCACCGCCCGGGTACTTTAAGTTAGGATTTAGCCGTAAATAGCGTCGCTCAGGTTTTTACCGGAGAATGCCTTATAAATGCTGTAGTCCGTAGCATCAATGCTACCGTCATGGTTGAAGTCGCAAGCCGCATTATAAGCAGAGTCAGTACTCTTCTTACCGGTTGCACGCTTATAAGCACTAAAGTCGGAAGCATCGATCGATGCATCCTTCTTAAAGTTACAAGCAACCATGCCAAAGCTGCCCAGATCCACATTACCGTCCTTCACCTCAATGGTGATGTTACGGTCAAAGCCATACTGGTAGCTGAGCGTTGCTGTGTACTTACCGGCAGCCAAAGACGGAATGGTAAAGGTACCATCCTGACCAGTGGTAGCCACAGTCTCGCCATTGATGACCACATCACAGCCAACAACGGTAAATGCATTACCAGCAACCTTACCGGTTGTGTTCGCCAGAGCAAGCACCTTACCGGTTACAGCGAAGCCGGAGGGAGCAGTGCCCTCTTCAAGAGAGTTCTCTGCATCTACCAGGTTCTTGTAAGCGGTGAAGCAAGCAGACAGGTTGGCGGTGTAGTTGTCCTTATCAGCCGGAACATAGGTGGCAGCGTCCTTATGGGCGTAGTCGCCGTTACCGGTGGTCGCAACATCTACAGCAGCAGCCAGTGCGTTCACATAGTTGGTCCAGGACTCGTCGGTGTAAACCTTCTCGCCCTTGTTAACCAGCTTGCCGCCCTCAACAGCACCGTACTTCGCGGAAGTCGCGGTGGTGGCGATTGCAGCATTCTTGATGGCGTTGCCATCTGCATCGACCTTACCGGAATCTGTCCAGGTGGTGGTCATTGCGCTGTAAGCGCTGCCGCTGGCGTGAGAAACCTCAGCCTCCACCTTGTCGCCGATATAGCCGCGCTCGGTCACAGTGCCCATGTACAGGCTAAACATACGAACAGCCTCTTCAATCAGCAGAGAAGAAGTGCTGGTGGAGAATGCATAGGTATAATCCGCAGCGTCATTACCGTTTGTGTTTGCCAGGTCAGCAATGGTCTGGTCGATCTGGTTCCAAGCGCAGGTGGCAAGCACCGTCTTGGACTCGTCACTCTTCAGGTAAATATCTGCAGCGTACATCTTTTCAGCATCCTTCGCCACGGATACCATCTTCTGGTACTCGGGCAGATCGAAGTTGGCGTCCGTCATACCGTCACGAATGGAAGAAACATCCGTGAAGATCTGACCGGCAACGGTAACGCTCAGCATCTGCGCACACTGATCCACAGCATAGCGCATCTTGTCTCTTGCCTGCATGGCAAGTGCACGGGTTTCCTCACCATTGTTGACAATGGACTTCTCGGTCACCATGTGCTTCACAGTGAAGTCCTTGCTCACGGCAACGCCATTGGCATTGTAGTAAACGAACTTCGCCTGATTGAAGGTGCCTTCCTTTTCAGCACCGTTGATCGCATAGGGAGCAGCCTCATAAGAGGTGGTATCCCATGCGGTGGCATAAGCCTGGGCGTTCAGGAAGTACCAGGAAGAACCGCTCTTCACAACAGTCTGGCCGGTGGGATCGGTAGCCGTGGTGTAAGCCTGACCACCAACATTGGTGGAAGTCGCACCGGTTACATCAGCATCGGTCAGAGCCTCCGTAGTGTAATAAAGCTGGCTCATAGCGCTGTCAGCATAGTAATAAGTGCCGTCAGTCGTTGCATAAGCAGCCAGAGCTGCAGGCAGCTGATCCAAGGAAGTTACGGGCTTGGTTGCAGGCTCGCCGATCACGGTCTTCACCTCAGAGGTAACAGGCGTCTTAGCGAACGCACTGGACAGAGTGCCGGCAGTGGACAGATTCAGCGGAGACTGGCGGGCCTCAAAGCCGGCAGCCAAAGCAGCGGTTGCCGCATCATAGGTTGCAGAAGAGCCGCTGGCCTTATCGTAATCCTTAAAGTCAGAAGGTCTGTAGTTCTTAATGTAGTTATTCAAAGAATCGTACGCACTATTGAACTGGCCACGGTTACCATCGTCAGCAACGGTCACTTTCAAGCTACCGGTTGCCGGGTGGTTGCCGCAGTAGAAGCTCAACTTCACTTCTTTCTTGGATACCTGAGAAATATCCGTAGAACCATCATACTTGAACAGATCCAGGGAAGAGGAGCTGTCCTTAGACAGAGTCACGGAACCAGTCTGGATGTACAGACCGTCAATGCCGGTTGCGCCGGAAACCTTGCCCAGCAAGTTGCTGTAAGCGAAGTCGCCAGAGCCGCTCTTCAGATAAACAGCGGTGTAATAACCGTTGCTATCCTTAACAGCAGCAGCCAGTGCGCCGCCGCCGTTCAGCTCGCTCAGCGTGTAAGCGTGGTTCACACGAGATACGCCGTTGGAGGGAACCTGATTTGCGGCAACACCCTTGACCCAAGTCTGACCGCCATCGGTGGTGTAGTCTACCTTTTCGTAGTTCAGCACATCACCGGTGACCTTATCAAACGCGGCCATCATGTTGGAATTGTTTACAGTTACGGTCTTGTTGTTAAAGGAATCCTTAACAGAACCGGTGCTGTAAGCAAAAACGCCGTCCAAAGTCTTGTCGGGAGAACCGGCAAGGGTACGGTCATAGCCAAGACGAATCTTGTAGTTCTTCACTGCATCCAGGTTAGAGCTTGCCAGAACAATATCGGTAGGATAGCTTACACGGAACGGCTTCTGGTTCGCGTAAGGGTTACCAAAGTAACCGGTGTTGTTCACGGTAGCCTGGCCATCGGAGGTCATACCGGAAGAACCATTGGAGAATCTGCCGTCCTGAGAACCGCCCGGATACACAGAATCGGACCAGTTCTTCCCCGGAGTCACAAACTGATAAGTCTTGCAGGTCAGCCCGGTGTAGAGGGCCTGGTTGGTGTTGGTGTCGATAATGTTGTAAGTAACGGTGTAAGTTACTACAGTATCTGCATCAAAACCGCCGTTGGTAACAGTGAAGGAAGCGGACTTCTCAGGAACAACTGTCTTGCTGGAGAAGTCTACGGTGCAAGCACTGTTATCGGAGGCCACATTCGTGATCTCAATGTTGTAACGGCCACGAGCAACGAAGTTACCCTCGGCGTTCTTCACTGCACGGTTCAGACCGTAGCAGTTATTGGTAACCGTCAGCGTTGTGGTGGTGGTGTCACCGCCATAGCTGAGGGTCAAGTTGCTGTCTGCCACACGAGCGGAAGCCAGCTTCATGTTATGATCCGCCAAAGTGGTGATCAGGCCGCCGATCAGGCTGTTCACAGCCTGTACGGTGTACATAGCGCCGGGCAGGATCGTATCGGTCTTGCCGCTGTCGCCTTTTACACCGCCGCTGGCTTCATACACATTGTATACCAGGGTACCTAGTACGCCGTAACTGCTGTTGCTGGAAGTACCGGCAAAGGTATCCTTCTGCAGCAGATCGTCGAAGGGATGATCGTTGGTCGCAGCAGCGGGAACCACATTACGGGCTGTGCCGTAGCGGCCGCCGAATACAACGTTCACCAGATCAGCCAATACATTGTAAACGGTGCGGATAATGCCTTCGCTCTTGATGGGCGGTGCGGAAACCATGGTCAGCAGACGGGTTACAAACCCGGTTACGCCATACTGGCCGTTCGCATCTGCCACACCAATATTCAGCATACCCTGGATCACATCGGTGTAGATCAGCTCTTCGGAATTCAAAGCGCCTTTCTTTGCAGAATCGCCATACTGCAGCACGCCTGCAACAGGCAGCAGCTTGTTGGCGATCACATTGATGTTCTCCCACAGGGAGTTGGACATCTTCACCAGGCAATTGCCGTTGGTGTCGCAAACGCCCAGAAGATTGGCAATACCCTTGCCATGCTCGCCGTCCTTAAAGGTGTCGGTGCCGGCATAGTAAACAACAACGGAATTCAGCAGATCAAACAGAGAAACGCCGTCATTCAGAGTAGCGGTCTCCGGATTCCACAGGTTGCCGTCCTTGTCGTGCATGATGATATAGGGGCTCATTACATAACCCACAGCATCACGAGCCATCAGCAGCAGATTGTCAATGGTTACATCGTACTTACCGTCTGCGCCCTTCTGCACCAGAGAAGAGTAGTCGTGATCCGGCAGCACATAGCCCAGATACAGCTGCAACGCCAGAGCAGCTACGCCCTCTGCATCGTTGCAAGCGTCCAGGTCCTCATTGTGGATGCCCTTCTTGAAGTCGGGGATATTCCGCAGTGCAGAAATTGCAAACGGAATCATCGCGCTCTCCAGATTGGCCTCGGTCAGAGCAGTGCCCTCGCCGTTCTCATGATAGAAAGCACCGAGAATGTTCGCATCCGTTTTATCACAGATGAACTGCAGCACCTTCAGCATATTGCCAACCAGGGTCTGCGCTACATTGCCGGGATCCTCGGAATTTACCTTCGTCAGACCGCTGGCGTCATAGCTCGGCAGGAAGTCCTTTACTGCGGCAACCAGGAAATCATTCAGCGCTGCCAGCATGGAGCTGTAGCTGCTGTAATCATTTGCCATGAATGCCTCAATGTTCTTCATACCGGTCTCAGCAAAGCTGCAGTTCAGGGGGCCGGTTGCCTGCTTAAAGTAGTAAACAGACATGGGGCTGAAACGCAGTTTGTTGAACAGGGTGGTGGAGTCAATATCTCTCCAGGTGTAGGTAGGAGTCTTCACCAGGTCACGGCTGTTGTACTTCTCCAGATCCGCCTTGATGTAAGCCAGATAGGAAGCCGCATCCTTGTACTCTTCGCCAAGGGTCTGGCCGGGCTTCAAGTTCTTTGCAGCCTTTTGGCACTCATATGCGGCCCAAGCCTGCACATCGGCAGCGCCGTAGTTGTTGGCTACATTGCTGTAGTCCCAAGCCGTGTTGTGGGTCGTGGCACCGGTGTACCACATATAGTAATTGTAGTCGTAACCGCCCACACCGGAATTCAACTGGCCCAGCGTATCCTTCAAGGCGGTGTTCCACACCATCTCAAAGGCTTGGAAGCCAAAGTCAAACAGCGTATCTGTGGGCTTCAGCACCAACTTCTGATCCTTGTAGCGGAACAGATATACATTACCGATGGCCTCGCCGTTCTTGTCATGATCCTCCTGCGTTACATAATGCAGGTTGGTCGTGTCAATATACGGTGCGGAACCCTTCTCCAGATACTGCGCGTATCTGTCTCGAGAATTGGTACCGTCGGCGTATGTAATCTGTGCGGTAATGTTGCTGAGCAACTGGGTGGAGAGCTTATTAAGCAGGATGGAATCCAGCTTGCTGGTCTCCAGACTGGGATTGTTCCGGATCTGAGCCTTCTCCTCTGCAGTAAACCAACCGGTATTCTCCAGAACCAGCTGCTGAACAATATTATATACCATATTGCTCTGATAGCCGCTGGGCATACCAATCAGGTCACCAATGGTCTTGTAAACATCCAAGAAGCTGCTTACGATACCAAGGCCAAGATCGCCGCGCAGCAATTTCTTTACGATATTGCCGTTGGCGCCTTCAGGACCCCCGTCGGAAGAAATGTTCCGAACCAGCTTCACAATACCGCGTACAATATCGGTAGAGGAAGTTGCGCTGCGGGACATTCCGTTAACTGCGCTCAAATCTACATAGCGGGCATCGCCGGCCAGCAGAAGCAGTGCGGACTTGCTGTTCAGGAAAGAATCCAGATCTTGAACAGTTTTAAGCACCTCATCCACGCTGCCCAGTTTGATGGTGATGCTACCAAGAACACTCAGGTCGATATTCATCGGTGCGATGTTTGCCTGAGCAAGAGTCAGATCCACAAAGTCCAAAAGGGCTGTGCAGGCCTGCTCATCATTGAGGATGGGCCAACCCAGTGAGTTGAAGTCCAAGTCCTGGTCATGGTACTTCGTGTTTGCCGAAGCATTAGCCGCGGAAGCGACCATAGCACCGGAGAAACAGCTCATCGCCATCAAGACCGCCAAAAAGAGCGCAAGCAACTTGCGGGAAAACTTTTTAGCTTTCACTAATTTTTACCTCCATAGTAATTTGTAATTCTTACGAATAAATGGTTGCGTGTACGCGCCGTCCCATCCTCTGACCATCGGGCAATCCGATATTCAGGATGAAGGCATTGCAGCCGGACGCCATACATTATGAAAATGCGCATAGAAACACATTTATCGCATTCTTATTAAAACACGATGGTCACCAAAAATCAATAAAGAGCCGTGATTTTTCTGATTTTCGGAATGTTGCACAATTTGAGCGGCCGTTTTTTGTGCGAACGGACAAATTTAATTTACACGAAATTAACAATTTGTTCATATTTTATCGCTTAGTTAAAAGACAATGCCCATTATTTTGCAAGTTTCGACTTGTAAAGGTTATGTGCTTTACGCGGGATTTTCACACGCAAAGGTGTGCCCCTTTACACCATCGATTTTTTGGCGTAACGGCGGGAAACTTTCACAAGTTCCACAGGATTTTCCACAATTTTTCCTCCAAAACCGGTGGAATTTCTGTCAGCAGTTGTCGAATGCAGCAATAACGATAAACGCGCCCTGATCCTCCACGCAAATCCAAGATTAAGAATGCAGCGCAGATCCATCGACCGGGCCAAACATGGTCCATCAGCCGGGCCAAA
>FR885377.1:57560-64040 GCA_000436335.1 Clostridium sp. CAG:217 | reverse complement strand
AGCCGGGCCAAACATGGCTTGATATATAAGTAAGCAAAAAAATGTTGCGCCGGAATTTCGCTATAAATCGGGAAATTTTGCCCACCCGTTCACATTTTGTTAAAAAGTTTTCGGAAATCTATTGACTTGCCGTTCTATATTTGGTATAAATATACTGTATTTGTTGTACGCGTGGGTATCCTGCGCCCTTTTAGCAGAGGAATTGTGAACAAATTGTTAACGCAACTTGCAAGCACATCCTCCGCTAAAAGGGTGCGCTGCCCAGGCGAATCCAAAACGACAAGTTCGTCAACATATCAGAAGGAGAGATGAATTATGAAGACGGGCAAAAAGTTACTCAGCCTATTTTTGGCTGTAGTAATGATGGTCACCACCTGCTCTGTCGGGTTCACTGCATTTGCAGCGGACAAAGACAAGGGCATCTGGAAGAACTCCACAAGTGCCGATTCCACCTTTGACGCACTGACGGAACTGGTAGACACCTATGTTCCGGCATTGCTCAATCAGCCGAGTATCAAAAAGGCACTTGAGGAGAAGTTGGGGATGACCGTCACCGACACCACCTCGATCAGTGATCTGATCATGGGTGTGTCTCCCACGCTGCTTAATCTTTTGAGCAGCCCCATGAATAAGGCAGACATCATTGACGGTTACCAGAAAGGGTATTCCGATGTGGCGTATGCCTACCTGGACGAGAAAGATGCGAAGATGAGCTTTTATCAGCTGTTTTCTTTTTGCGTCAACAACATTTCGTCCAGCGACGCAGAACTGGCCAAATGGTGCGAGGACACGCTGAGCGATCTGTCCGCCCTGCTGGAGCAGTTCCCCGAGAAACAGGCTAAGCAGCAGGAAGACCTGAGCGCTGCCTATGACGCACTGAACAAAGTGCTCGAGGTGCTGGGTACTGCTGAAGGCAGCCTGGACACCCTGGAAGACATCCAGAAAGCTACCGTTACCTACAAAGACAAATCGTACAAAGTAGACGACTTGATTGCTCTGGACGATTTCAAGGATGTAGCTAAGTGCTTTGGCACCTTCACCGCCTACTTCGAAGAAGCCGGCAGCAAGAAGAAAGTCAGCACCATGAGCGAAGCGATTTGGTATGTGCTGCTCCAGTATCAGTCCGACAAGGCAAGCAGTGAACTGGCAGAGGCCGCCAAGGCTTATCTGTGCAAGCTGGCCAAGAAGGACTACAACACCATCAAGGATGACGATGCTGCACTGGCAGCCGCTTGCAAGATCGGTGCTGCCGTACTGGCCAACAACGGCGATAACGCCTTTGTTAGCGAGTACTATGCTGCGCAGCTGGATGACGCTACCGTAGCTGCCCTGCGTGAGGACATGAACAAGAATGTGCCCGACGGCAACGCAAAAATCGGTTCCAGCCGTGACACCTTCCAGGCTTACCTGAACGGCGACTATGCAGACAAGGGCATCGCTCCTGTAACCAAGCCGGCAATGGCCACTTACTGGAGCAGTGAGGATCTGGTTACGCGTACCGAGGGTATTTACCGCAGAGCGTTGATGGAGAACAGAACTGTCGGCGGCATGTCCCCCGAAGAAGTGATCGCCACCATCAACCAAGATCTGCTAAAGACCTTCTACAGTGGTGAACTGAAAGAGAGCGTTGACGAGGCCGTTGATTTCTACTTTGAGATTACCGACGCCAAGGTTATCTCTAATTCTTGCAGAAAGTATTCTTTCGCGAAATACGGCTTTAAGGATTCCTTCGCTGTTGCTGCTGTAAACAACGCCATCAATCAGTACATGGTACTGCTGGATCCTGAGGATCAGGAAGGCGTAACCATCGCAGGCTTGCACCTCACCGGTAATGCGGTTATGAACGAAGTGGTCTACAAACTGGTAGAGTCCAAGGTTGACCTGAAGGGTGCGCTCACCGATATATGGATGAACCTGTACGAGCACCCGGTTGAAACCATTATGCAGTTGCTGCCTGTTTTGACCGTTGTGATTGACGAAGTGCTGATCCCCATGGTATTCAACCAGGAGGGTGATCCCTTTAATGGTTTCCTGGGCGGTTTGCTGAGCGGTCTGATGGATCAATACGGCCAGAGCGTTGGCAGCCCCGTCGGTTTGGGCGGTGGTCTGAGCTGGGATTTGAACGAGGTTCTGCCCACCCTGATGCACTGGCTGATCGGCGACACCAACTATGACTTTACATACTACAACATCAGCGGTGTTGAGTATGGCAAGGATGCCGACGGCAAAGATGTGATCGTCAGCCAGGTGTATGGTGACCCCACCACCGGCAAGTACGATGACACCAAGACCCCGGTAATCCTGAACATCTATGCAGCCGATAAGGCGCTGCAGGGTGCCAAGGCATCCGGCATTGCCGATGCACTGAAGCTCACCGGCGACGCTGCCACTGCCGTGAATGAGGCTGTGTCCGAGCTGGCCACCTTCTTCACCGCTGCTGTGGATCAGTATGTGGCTGCCTATGGTGAAAAAGACGCCAAGAGTGGCGCCATGACCAAGGAAGAGGGCACCGTTTACAACCACGGCGTCAACAACCTCTTCGTTGCCCTGCCCAAAATTCTGGACATCATGGGCAAGAACTTCATTAAAAAATATGATGTAAAGAGCGCTGACAACACCAAGAAGGCTTCCGACTGGTCTTATAGCGATTATAAGATTAAGAGCGATACCGTTGGCGACAAAGCGTTCTTCTACAACCAGTCTTTGGTTAACTTTAAGAACCTGGCAGACGGCGGCAAGCCGGCCAAGATTCTGGACTGCTTTGTAAACATCTTTGTGAACGACTGGTTCAACGCCATCATTGACCTGCTCAATGATGTGACCGCCACCGACAACAAGATCACCACCAACCTGCCCATCATCACCGGTCTGATCCGCGCTATGGGCGGTCTGGGCGAAAAGAGCACCATCAGCGATGTACTCAACGGTGTATTCCAGCTGAAGTACAACGACAAGGCCTCTTTCGTAATGGGCGTGTATAACAAGGATTCCAAGTTTGTTGGTCTGAGCACCGAAAGTGCTTACTTCCTGTTGTCCAACATCGGTCAGCTGGTGAATGTGATCCAGGCCATGGACACCAAGACCAAGAACACCATCGACGTGAGCTTCCCGAAAGTGAACGGCAAGATGGCAAAGATCCAGACCCAGCCCAAGTGGGCAAAGGTACCCAAGACCTCCAGTAAGAGCGGCGCTTCTCTGCTGTCCAATCTGGACTCCGCACTGTCCAAGGTGCTGGAGAACTCCACACTGAACAACTTCAACCTGAACACCACCCCCGGCATCCTGTGCGGTCTGGTAAGCCTTGGTTCTTACATCCTGGGCAGCGATAACACCAACCCGATGCTGAAGATGCTCAATAAGACCTTAAACTTCCTGAACGACGGGGACAAGAAGCCCACCGATACCTCAGACAAGAAGGTTTACACTGAGGATCATCTGACCAATCTGGTAGTTCAGATGTATGTTGCACTGGAGAATGTAATTGATTACTATCTGGTGAACGAGGACGCTCTGGGCCTGAATGTTTTCTACGACGGCAACCAGAAGCTGTACAAGAAGAAGAATAAGGCCGGCAAGCCGGTGTACTACACCAGCAAGACCGGTGCTTACCACTACAACATTTTGGCTGCTGCGCTGAAGGGCTTGATTTCTCCCCACGCAGTGAGCAATCACCTGACCAACAAGTCCGCCGCCAAGAAGCTGGCAAGCCTGCCTACCTGGCACAACGCCATTCGCTTGGACAAGAGCACCAGCGGCTGGACCGGCGCCACCAACATTAAGATCAACTGGGGCTTCCGCGCAGGCAACAACACCAAGTTCTTCCAGAACTTCGGCGAGAGCCTGGGCATCATCACCGATCTGATCGGCGTGCTGACCAAGGATGCCGGTTACTATGACGGTGTACTGTACCCCATCTTTAAGGATCTGGAAAAAGCCCAGGGCTTTAGCCTGGGCGTGTATGCAAAGGGCAGCGTAAAGGACGGCGCAACCGGCCTGCTGGCTATTCTCACCCCCATCAGCAAGCTGCTGGACGGCTTCTACAGCAAGCCTGTCTCCGTGCTGACCAACCTGATCAAGGGCCTGTCCATTGTGATGAACAAGGACCTGAACAATGTGGCGACTGCCGCCATTTACCCGCTGTACAAGGAGATCCACGGCGTATCCAACATTCTGAGCGCAAAGGTGTCCAACCTGATGCCCTCTATGGCAAAGAACGACGCATGGTTCTCCGCGATACTGGGCCTGATCTTTAAGACCAATACGGACGACAAGGATCAAAACGCGCAGAATAAGCAGACGATTGCCCTTGTAACCGGCCTGCTGAAGAAGAGCGCAACCAAGGCTGGCTTGGGCATCAACGATGTGACCGTGATCAACGCTGTAAACAGCCAGCTGGCTAACTTCGGCTTTGAACTGCCCACCACCCTGTTTAAGGACATTGCAAACTGCAAGAATGCAGAGGCTGTTCTGAAGTACCTGACCCACCTGGTGGTCGATGTACTGCAAATTCGCCAGATCATTGATCTGCTGAAAGTCGTGATCGACAATCCTTCCATAAGCCAAGTGCTGGATATGATCAGCCGCCTGACCAAGAAGGATCTGCTGAACATCATCAACGCTGTGATCGCCAAGACCACAGATCCCACCACTGCTTACTGGACCTTCCTCCAGTATGTACAGGAAAAGACCACCGGCTTCTATTATCCCGCCGGTGTGACCGCACAGGACGCCAGCGACGCTGTTGGCGATCTGGACACCATGGTCACCTCCGTGATCGGTCTGCTGGCCGGCCTGGATGTAGTGAAGCAGGATAACCTGAAAGACCTGGTTAGCTCCCTGATCTTCACCAACGCCAACCTGACCAAGCTGGCTTCCGCACTGTACGGCGCCATTGATCCTTACAAGGATTACCTGGGCTATGCCGGCATTGATGTAAGCAAGAAGGGCGTAGCTAAGCTCCTGACGGACGGCAGCTACGGCAAGACCTACTCCTCCGCAGCTAAGGCGATCAAAAACGCCAAGAGCTGGAAGAAGCTGGGCAACATCAACTGGGGCTTCACCGATGGCTCCGCAAAGGCACAGCAGGGCTTTGTAAACGGCCTGGCTGCGATCCTGCGTCCGCTGGACGGCGTACTGTCTCTGCTGCTGGCAGGCGACGACTTGGCCGTTGGCCAGATCCTTACCGATTTGGTGAAGAACCTGAACTTCGGTTCCTCTAAGGACACCGTACAGCTGAAGAATGGCAAACTGCGCATTCGCATCAAGGGCTCTGACAAGTATTCCAAGACCTCTGTACTGGAGATCAACCTGTACAAAGTGATCGAGGATGTGAAGTCCCTGAGCATCTATGGCGGCAATGGTTACGAAAGTGCCATCGTTCCGCTGCTGGAGGCACTGGAGTGCCCCAACGTGAAGACCTACAAGCAGTACAAGGCAGACATTAAGAAGTCTACCGACAGCGTACTGACGGATGTGTTGAATCCCATCGTAGGCTTCCTGAACAAGGTACTGGACGCTCCGTTCGATACCCTCACCGCAGTACTGCCCAATGTGGCATACTACATTGATAATAATGGCCTGGCACAGCTCGTCAACAATCTTCTGTCGCCGGTAACATCTCTCCTTCCGGTACTGAAGAAGAACGGCGTAGATGTTGAGGTCATTGTCAAGGCTCTGGCCGGCAAGTCACTGAACGACCTGGTTAAGGACGCACTGGGTGTGAACATTCACCTGAATCTGAACCACCTGAACAAGTGCGACATCCAAAACGCCATCGTTCCGCTGGTGAACAAACTGCTCAAGTCTAAGAAAATCAACATTCAGTTGCCCAAGATCGACTGGGGTACCCTGGCAAGCCACGGCACAGTCAGCACGGTCAAGAGCGCTGCAAAGAACAGCGAAGGCTATTATAATAGAAAGCACGTTACTGCAAACCAGGGCGAAACGCTGATCGCCGTGCTCCGCTATGTAGCCAACCTGCTGACCAAGAACATCAGCGGTTTGAAGTCCATTTTGGGCGGTATCGACGCGATCAAGGATTACAAGTCCATCATCAACGCGGTACTTGACCAGATCGGCACCTCCTCCGCAGACCAGATCATCCGTGCGCTGTTCTATCTGCTCCAGGAGAATCCCACCAACGCGTTCTGGAATTACAGCGAATACCAGACCAAGGACTACAAGTTCTCTTATCCCTCCACTGTGGATCAAGAATTCTTGAAGAACATTCCGCCTATGCTGGATGGCCTGATCGGTAGCTTGGCTGATCTGAACAAGCTGATCGCTGACGCTGCCTTTAAGGACAGCACCATCAATGGCATGATCACCGGCATCGGCAAGGCACTGGACGGTGTGAAGATCAACGACTCCACCAACCTGACCGCCCTGCTGGCTCAGACCGGCATTGACTATTCTACCAAGACCGTTGCCAAGCTGCTCACCGATGAGTCCTATGGCAAGACCTTCGCGAATGCGGCTGGC
>FR885377.1:56045-57547 GCA_000436335.1 Clostridium sp. CAG:217 | reverse complement strand
CCCCTGCCGTAATCGGCTCCGCCTCCTCCTGGTCCAAGGTCAACACCTCCGCTCTTAAGTGGGGCGTAAAGGATAAGGATAGCTTCTTTAATGCACTGGCTGCTGTAATGCGTCCGTTCTACGGCGTATTGGATGTACTGCTGAATGATGCTTCTCTGGGCATCTTCAACATCGTTCATATCCCCGGCTCCAACGGCTACTCTTCCGTGGTCGTTCCGCTGCTGGAGGCATTCGGCTGCTACAACATTAAGACCCAGTATCAGTACAGAGAGGACATCAGCAAGGCCTATGACAACATCCTGTTGGATATTGTCAACTCCCTGTGGGATAAGGTAGAGGACATTCTGAATGCACCGCTGCAGACCCTGATGTCCATGCTGCCCAACCTGGCACTGTTCATTGCCAACGACGGCCTGCTGCAGCTGATCGAGAACCTGTTTACACCGGTTTCCGCTCTGCTGGATGCTTTGAAGCCCATCGTGAATGTGAACACCGTACTGACTCAGGTATTCAAGGCCTTCAAAGTGGATCTGAATGGTTTACTGGCTAAGGTTGGCCTGAAGTTGGATCTGAACATTGACCTGTACGATCTGACCGCTATGCTGAAGCCCATCATCGGCGTGGACAACATTGTTCCCCTGCTGAATCAGGTGCTTGGCATGATCAAGATCAAGGGTAAACCCCTGGGTCTGGAACTGATGGATATTGACTGGTTCCAGCTGGCAAGCCACGGCAAGGTGATGACCGATGCTTCTCAGGCTGCCACTTACGGCACGCGCGTGTTTGTAAAGGGCGACGCCTCTGAGACTTTGATTGCCGTGCTGCGGTACCTGGTTGAAGTTGTCAACTACAAGGATAACTACAACACAGTAGCCAGCTTGGTAGGCTCCCTGATCGGTGGATCTGACAACAGCTCCATTACCGATGTGGTAGGCACCGTGCTGAATATGCTGAAAGGCGACACCGACAAAGTAATCGGCGAACTGTGTAACCTGCTTCAGCAGCTGGGTGGTTAATCCCCCATTCCTAAATGAAAATGGCGTACCTTCGGGTACGCCATTTTTGTTACCCGCCGCCGGACAGGCTCCTGTATATAATGTATATAATATAGAACGCCCTTTGGGTGCAGGCTCTCACCTGCCCCGGAGGGCTGCTTTTTTTTCGCCAAGTTTTACGGCTTTTTGAATTTTCTTTGCGAAAGCCTTGTATTGCTTTTGCAATTTATATATAATAAGTGCATAGTAACTTTTATCTCGGTGGTGAATACAAATTGCTCGGTAAATACGCCAGAGTCAAGGTCGTTATGCCTATTGGCTCTACGGACGGTACGGGCTATCGGTATCCGCTGAACTACGGCACAGTATACGGTGAAAAGGACCAGACTGCCTACATTATGGGCATCCACCACCCTGTGCGTAACTTTGACGGGCGTGTGATAGCCGTCCTCCGAAACAAAAAAGAAAAGAAATCCATTTGGATTGTGGCGCCCAAGAGCACACGAT
>FR885377.1:21365-56025 GCA_000436335.1 Clostridium sp. CAG:217 | reverse complement strand
ACACGATTCATTGTCAACGACATTTTGGAATATCTGGACCCGGAGCGGGACTTTCCCGGCTACCGGCTGGAATGCCTTTACGAGAGCAGCTGCGGCGCGGTCATCTTCCATGATATTAAGGGGGAGGTGCGCTACCTGCTGATCAAGAACAAGCGCTCCGCCCACTGGGGCTTCCCCAAAGGGCATATTGAAAGGGGCGAGACCAAGGAGCAGACCGCCCTACGGGAGGTACAGGAGGAAACGGGCTTGCGGGTTAAGCTGATTGAGGGGTTCTCCTGCCTGTCCAAATATCGGATTCGGGATCGGGTTGAAAAGACGGTAACCATCTTTGCCGCCACCACCCCGAGCACGGTGATCCACATGCAAAAGGAAGAAATTGAGGACTACATTTGGCTCACCTATGACCGGGCGCTGTCGCTGCTGCGGTTTGACAATGACAAGAGTATTCTCATTGCCGCCCACGATTTTCTGGACCAAAACAACATTATTTAACGATGGAATCCATGTGTGCTGAAACTGCCTATTTAATTGAACTGACCGCCGCCTTTTTGCGGGACGAGCCGGTAACCTTGCGCCCGGATATGGATTATCGCAAGCTGTGCGGCATTGCCAAGGCGCATAATCTGATCGCTGTGGTGTACGCAGTGTGCAACAAAGCACCCAATACCGAGGTGATCCCGGAGGACTGCCGACTGGCACTCAGCGAGCACTTCTTTAGCAGCGTGTTCCTGTACGAGCACCAAAAGCAGGGTGTAGAGCGGGTGTACCGCGTTCTCAGCGACGCCGGCATCCCCCATGTATTTTTTAAGGGCGCGATCTTAAAAGAGCTGTACCCGGTGCCGGAGTGCCGCCTAATGGGCGACATTGACCTGCTCATTAACCCGGCGAACCGCCAGGCAGCCAAAAAAGCGCTAATGAGCAGCGGCTTTGCCTGCACTGCCCAGAACGGCCCGGTATATGACTATCGCAAGGGCGATGTGTTGCTGGAGGTGCACACAGCACTGATCAGCGATGATCCCCGGTGTGAGACTGCCTTTGCAAACGCCATGGATCAAGCCCAATTTGAAGGCTGCTGCGGCAAATTGGAGGACAATTACCACTTTGCCTATCTAATCGCCCACTTGGCCCACCACTTTCGCTTTTACGGCGCCGGAATCAAGCTGATCCTGGATCTTGCCGTGATGCTGCAAAGGTGCCGGATCGACGAAAAAGCGGTGCTGACCTTGTGCGAAAAAGCCGGTTTGGCACAATTCGCCAAGATTGTGCTCACCGTGTGTTATCGCTGGTACGGCGTGGGTACGCCTTATGTGGATGACACAGCGGACTGTGAATCGTTTTTGGTCAGCTACGGTGCCTTTGGTAACGCGGACCGGAACAAAAGCGCCGTCATTGCCCGCCGCCAAATGGAGCAAGGCGAGAAAGCAAGCCCCCTGCGCAGCAAGCTGCGTCTGGCGTTTCCGGCATACAGCCAAATGCGCCGCATACCCTATATTCGATTTTTAGACGGCCACCCCTGGCTGACCCCGTACGCCTGGTGCTACCGTCTGATTTACAACACCCGGCACCGCAAGGACTTTATGGTGCGCACCGCCCGGGGACTGGACAGCGACGATGCCTACGCCGCTGCCAAGGAAGAACTGGAATTCTTTAAGGAGATGGGATTGTTATGATTTTTGGTATTATTTTGCTGGCTATCGCAGCCATTTTATTGGTGTGGTTTGTAGCCTGGTTTATCATCACCCGCGTCAACGGCAACTGCCCGCTGTGCGCCATGGAAAAGATTGCACACCCCTCTAAGCTGACCATAGACACCACGGACGCACCGAATTACGGCGGCGCTACCGTGCCCCCTATGGGCTGGTCCAGCTGGAACACCTTCCGCCAAAACATCAATCAGGATCTGATTCTGGAGGTGGCAGAGGCCATGGAGGCCAGCGGCCTGGCAGAAGCGGGCTACAACTATATCAACCTGGACGACTGCTGGCACAGCTCCGTGCGAGACGAAATGGGTCGCCTGCAAGGGGATTTGGGCACCTTCTCTATGGGGATCCCGGCGCTGATCAAGCAACTGAACAGCCGGGGCTTTAAGGTGGGTCTGTACTCCTCTAACGGGACCCTCACCTGCGAGGATCTACCGGCCAGTTTAGGTCACGAACGGCTGGATGCCAAAACCTTGGCCAGCTGGGGCTGCGAATTCTTCAAGTATGACTTTTGTCATCACCATGTATTAAAGGGTGATGTGCCCATTATTGAAAACCTGCAACTGAACCTGCCGGGTACGACGGAACCGGCACTGATCCTGCTGCCCGGCGAAGCAGAATTTACCGGCAAAGGCCGGGTAGTCAAGTGCAGCGATCTGCCCTCCGGTCAAGGCATCGGTATGATCGGTTACGGCTCCGGCACCGCCGGATTCCGCTTTAGCGTAGAAGCAGGCGGCACCTATGCCCTGACCCTGGCCTATAACAAATCTCTGTGCCTCCACCAGCGCTACCTGCGCATTCGAGTCAACAACGGCAAGGAACATGAGCTGCTGTTCCCCACCACCAAGGGCGCCAGCCCCACCGGCCGTATCCAGCTGACGGTTGAGCTGCAATCGGGCGAGAACCACCTGTTGCTCTACAACCCGGTGGTTACCCGGGCTGACTCCTCTTACCTGCAATACGCCCGCATGGGTCGAGAACTGCAAGAGGCCACCAAGGAATGGGCTGTCATCACCGGCGAAGAGGAGCGCCCCATCATCTATTCCATCTGCGAATGGGGCTTTGCTTATCCCTACAAATGGGGAGCCAAGGCAGGCAATATGTGGCGCACCACGCCGGATATCATGCCCAAGTGGCTAAGCATTAAGACGATTTATGAGCACAATGTACGCCTGTATGAGCACGCCGGTCCCGGGGCCTGGAATGACCCGGATATGTTGGAAGTTGGCAACGGCAAGCTGACAGAGAACGAGAACAGGGCGCACTTCTCCCTGTGGTGCATGATGGCCGCGCCGCTGATCCTTGGCAACGATGTGCGCAAGTTTGTGGACGGCAACAACGAGCAGGTGCGGGAGAACCCCACCTTAAAAATTGTCACCAACAAAAACCTGATCAACATTGACCAGGACCCGCTGTGCAAGCCCTGCAAGCGCATTCGTCGCCAGGCCGGGCTGGATATTCTGGCCCGCCCGCTGCAAAACGGCGATGTGGCCCTGTGCCTGTTTAACAAGGGCACCTCCCGCCGCACGGTCACCTACGACATTAACGCTCTGGCGGACGATGCGTACCTGAACTTCCGCAAAACGCCGGGCAAGTACGAGGTGCATGAGCTGTGGAGCGACGAGTGGTTCAACGACAACACCATTAACGCCACCGTACCCCACCACGGCGTAAAAGTCTATCGTATTCATAATTCCTAACAACATACAAAACAGGCTAAGCAATGTAGATTGCTTAGCCTGTTTTTTGCGTCTGTATTGGTGTGTGCTTATTCGTAAATCTGGTGCTCGCCGGTCATCATATCCGTTAAGTGCGTCTCCACCAGCGCCACCGCCCGAGCGGTATCGCCGTTGAGCAGCTGCACCAGCAGTTGCTGCAGATAATGGTACAGGGACGCCTTGCCATAACGCTGCACATATCGAGCGCCCAACTGCACATTGGCGGTCTTAAAAGAATTATAGATCAGCGGCGCAAAGGTGTTGCCGCTAAGGAAGCTCAGTTCCTGATTATACGCATAAGCCAGCTCTGACACCCGCTGCGGGTCATCCGTCTCGGCCATTTGGTCCACAAAATCCTCCAGCTTTTGCACCTCTGCCTCCGTAATGGCGCGGGCAGTGAGTTTGCGCACGGAAAAACAGTCGATCAGGCTCTTAAACTCCAGCAGGGAGCGAATTTCCTGCTCCGGCAGAATACCGCCGTTATAGTGCATAATGGACAGAAAAATATCCGACTTGCCCACCCGGCGATAATCTGCCACAAAGGTGCCCACCCGGGGTCGCACCTCTAAAAAGCCTTTGTGCGCCATCTCCGCAATGCCGCTATTCACCACACCCCGGCTTACATCCATCATCTCCGCCAACTCCCGCTCCGTGGGCAGCTGCGCGCCGATGGGCAGCTCGCCGGACAAAATCTTGTCCTCCACAGACGAAATAAACAATTCCTTCAAACTGGCGGTCTGCAGCTTTTCAAATTCCATAGGTTCCCCTCCTGTGGTTCTTGGTAATACCAGTGACATTGTATCATCTTTGCTACTCAATTTCAACAAAAAACCGCCCCGGTTTTTGCCAATATGTAGAAATGTGCAGCCGGGCTTGTTAAAAGATTGACAATCTACAAAAACAGGACTAAACTGAACATTGAAGCGGGCGGAAAACCGCCCACGGAAGGGGTGCGCTGCGGCGCAAAATGATTTATTTTTAGGAGGAGATAACTATGTTATTCCAAATCTACGGCGATACTGCGCTGTGGCAGCTGCTGGGCTGGGCATTGGTCTTCACCGGGTTGGTGCTGGCTAACGAAATCGCCCGCCGCTCCAAGGCAGGCGGCATTTTCTTTTTCCTGGTGCTTCCGGCTGCACTGAGCGTGTACTTTATCGTCATCAATGTGGCGGCCGCAAAGGGTGTTGACTGGGCGGTTAATAACGATACGGTGGTCCACATGAACAGCTGGTTCCATTATGCCAAGCTGTATGCTGCCACCGCAGGGTGCATTGGCTTTATGATGCTTAAGTACAAGTGGAGCATCGGCAAGACCCAATGGTTCAAGGTGTTCCCCTTTGTCATTGTGGCCATTAACATTCTGATCGCTGTGGCCAGCGACTTTGAGTCTGCCATTAAGGGCATCAGCGCCGGCGGTGCTGCCGGTGGTTGGTGGCTCTCCAGCGAAAATGTGTGGCTGTTCGGCGGCTGGTGGAATATCCTCAACGGCCTGGCCGGTATCATCAACATTCTGTGTATGACCGGCTGGTGGGGTATTTACTCCTCTAAGAACCACCAAGATATGCTGTGGCCGGATATGACTTGGTGCTACATTCTGGCCTACGATATTTGGAACTTTGAGTACACCTACAACAACCTGCCCACCCACTCCTGGTACTGCGGCCTGGCTCTGCTGCTGGCGCCCACCTTTGCCAACGCGCTGTGGAACAAGGGCGGCTGGATCCAGAACCGTGCCTACACGCTGGCCATTTGGTGTATGTTTGCCCAGGTGTTCCCGCTGTTCCAGGATCAAGGCAAGTTTGCCGTGATCACCAGTGTGTATGCTGACGGGTTTATGAACCCGGCGGTGCACCCCACCGCTGCCAACCCCACAGCGCAGGGCGTAATCTCTATACTGTCACTGGCAGTCAATGTGGTGGTATTCGGTTTCATTATGAAGAAAGCCAAGGAGACCAAGACCAACCCCTATCGTCACGAGATCTTCACCCATCAGAAAGACTTCCAGCTGGCTATGAGCCGCGCGGAAGGCAAATAATCATACATAAGCAAACGCACTTGCAAGTATGCAAGTGCGTTTTTCTGTATACAAAGCCGAATTTGACATGAAGAGTACGCTGGCAGCGTATTGAAAAAGATCTGCCCATTTAATACAATACAAAATATAGTATTGATTAAGGGGAGATATATAATGAAGTGTCCTAACTGTCATAGAGAAATACCTGTCGGCTATCATACTTGCCCTTATTGCAAAAGGACCTTAAATACATATAATCAAAACAACAATCCATCCATCTCAAACCAAAACCGGGCAAAAAGTCGAGCCCTTAATAAAGGCACAAAGATACTCATTCTCGTAATAAGTATCTTTCTGCTCCTAACGGCTATCATTGCCGGAGCAGTCGCCTTATTACTGCATACCGCAAACAACAACCACAGTGTACCGGCCGTATCTTCTGAAAATGCCATCACCAGAACAGAGTGGATTGCAATGCTGGCTGACCAGGAGGGCTATACCGACTGCAAGAATGACAAAAGCTATTTTGACGACATAAACCAAAGCAATGATAATTTCAAAAAAATACAAGCCTGCGCCGAATGGGAAATCCTAGACAAAGGTGGATCGTTTTTACCAAATGACAAAGCTACAACTGAATTTGCCGTAATTACTGCAGTAAAATCCATCGGACTGCAATTTATATCGGCTAATGACAAACCCATTCGCACGGATAGTGAAATCATTCATTTCTACAAAGAAAAAACAGGAGATCGTTTTGATAATCAGTCGTATATTGACGCCGATTATGCAACAAAAATATTAAATAACACCAAGCAAATCAAAGAGGGCATCAAACTCAAGAATAGCGGCAGCGTAGAATACAAAGATAATGTCAAGAAAATTGACACAAGCTCCATAAAAATACATGGGAATCAGGCCACAACGCTACAACCAGTAAAAGTTGGCGACATATTGGTAATAGAGCCTTGCGACGCATATCCATCGGGAAAAGCACTCAAGATTAAGAAGGTAAAAGGAGAAAACATAGAATTCACCACGCCCGGCCTGGACGAATTTTTGGGCGCATACACATTTTCAGGTGAAGCGTCGCCGGTAGTAACAGCTGTTTCATCCTCCGACAAAGATACAACTGTGAAAATTGAAACAGGAAATGCCGATACTACACCAACCGTTACTCCCGCCGCGATTACGCCATTGGCCTTAGCAGGGAACGAAATTCCAACAAGCACAAGCACCAGCCCATTCAACTACGACATAAAACTCTCCAAAAAGGTAGGCAATGTAAAAATCAGCGGTACTATATCGCTCAAAAAGTTAATCATGCGAGTTGATGAATTCAATGCAGTAGGTATTACTGTCAAAAACTGTAACGCACACCTCTCCTATGACCTGGAATCCAAAATATCCGTATCCGGTAAAACCGAAACTAAAATACCGGTGCGCGTGGACGCAAAGCTTTTTGGCGTGCTAGGCGCGGCAATAAAGATAACCGTAAAGATTGGCATAGACGGAAGTGTGTCTGTCATTTCTTCAACCACGGTAACGGAAACCATGAAATACAAGCAAGGCGCACTGCCCATATTCCGGCAAACCAACACATCACCGCAAACCGATTTGGAATTAAAAGTAAAGGGCTATGTAAATCCGGAAATCTGTATCGCAGGCGAAGTATTTAATGTAGATATGTTTGACTTTGGCGGGACCATAGGTGTATTTAATGCCGACGCGTCCACAAACAAATACGGCTGTTTAGACATCAAAGCCTATGTACCGCTCGACCTATTTATAAATTCGCAAGATAGCGTCTTGGGCAAGTTAAAGATAAAAATATCCTGGAAAATCTGGGACAGTAAAAGCAGCAAAATAAAAAAGCAATGGCATATTGAGTCAGGAAAAATAGTGGCTAAATGTACCACGCCCAAACCAACAACCACAAAGCCGGCCACTACACAAGCAGAAAAGCACCCAACGGTCGGCAACTGGCGCAAGGCATATACCAACTTCTTAAAGCAATTTCTGGCTGAAGCAGACAATCCTGAAGCATGCGGTTTTAGCCTTGTGTACATAGATAATGACGATGCCCCAGAACTTGTGGTACGCGATGGTGATGCGCATTTTTCTGCTGCACATGTTTATACTTGCATAAATTCAAAAGTAGTCAAATTGGTTGGTGATTTAGGCGGCACATTTGGCGTGATTGGTTATATCGAAAAAGGTGGGTTAATATATGTGGACTGGGGGTATCAAGGTCATTTATCATTAACAATATACAGCGTAAATGCAGATATGTGCAAAAAGATTATTTCTATGTATAGCGATGAGGCGGCCACACCAGACACACCAACATATAAAGTGAATGATAAAGCAGTCAGTAAATCAGAATATGAGCGTACTTTGAAAAAATACAAAAACAGCAAAACCAAGTTTTCTAATGATAGTGATATGATCTTAACATTAGAGAATATTGAGTCTATCGCCAGTTAAATCTAAAAAGGTGCCCCATACGATGGGTATTCCATCGTATGGGGCGCCTTTCATGTACACATAGGTAATCGGGCAATACAATAAATCAATAACCCAGTTCCTCGTCCACGATCAGCACCTTAATGCGGCCGATGTGGCGGTCAAAGGCGGTGGTCACATAGTTGCAGCACACCCGCTGGGGGCTAAAGCAGCCGTCGCACAGGGCGGGATTCTCCTGATCCAGACTGATACAATGGCCGGTAGCGGCGCAAGGGGTCTTGCAATGGAGCCGCTGGGTGTTGCGGGGAGCGGCAATGCGTTTTACCCGCTCTACCGCCTGGTCAAAGGTATCTACGATCTTGTTGCGCCCCACGATCATAATCACCTGGCGAGGACCAAACACAATGCAGGCCACCCGGTTGGAGTTGCCGTCCACATTATAAAGTACGCCGTCGGTAGTAATGGCGTTGGAAGAAGTGAAATAGGCGTCACAGCCAAAGGCATCCTGGTAGCATTGGCGCAACGCCTCGCCCTCCAGTCCGGCCCGGTTGATATATTGATAATCCCCACCGGAGAGCAGGTCGATCACGCCCACTTCCTTTAAGGTCTCCGATCCGCCGTGGGACACGCTGCTGCCCGCAGGCACCAGCTTTTGCACCAGGGGCAGCACCTGTGCCCGGCTCTCCAAATAATACGGCTCAAATCCCCGTCTTTTTAAGTTTTTGATGGTTTCTTCTATTCTTGCGTCCATCCCAGTCGCTCCTTTCTTATCGGTTCCAGTATTTCCGGTCCAGCGCCCGGTATTGCAGCGCCTCCGAGATGTGGGCGCCGTTGATTTCCTCTGTCTGCTCCAGGTCCGCAATGGTGCGGGCAATGCGCAGGATTTTGTCATACGCCCGGGCAGACAACCCTAATTTATCAAAGCTGATTTGCAGCAAAGCGGAGGCATCCTCCGTCAGGCGGCAACAGTCCTTGGTCATTTGAGGCGGCATTTTGGCATTGCAGGTAATGCCGGTGCCCGCAAAGCGCCGCGCCTGCATTTGGCGTGCCCGATTCACCCGCTGCCGAATGGCGCTGCTTGGTTCGCCCCGGGTGGTATCTGCCAACTGGGCATAGTCCACGCTCTGCACCTCCACATGCAGGTCAATCCGATCCAAAATGGGACCGCTGACCTTGTCCCGGTAGCGGTTCACCGCCGCCTGGCTGCAAGTGCAGTCCTTGGTGGGATGACCCAAAAATCCGCAGGGGCAAGGGTTCATCGCCGCCACCACCATAATATTAGAGGGATAGGTTAGGCTGCCCCCGGCGCGGGAAATGGTGATCACACCGTCCTCCAAGGGCTGGCGCAGAGACTCCTTCGTGCGCCGGTCAAACTCCGGGAACTCGTCCATAAACAGCACTCCGTTATGGGCCAGGCTAATCTCGCCGGGCTTAGGCACCGCACCGCCGCCGGTAAGCCCCTGGGGCGATACCGTGTGGTGGGGACTGCGAAAAGGGCGGTGGCTGATCAGCCGAGTGCCGCTGGGCAATGCCCCGGCAATGGAATAAATCTTGGTGGTCTCGATCTGCTCCTCAAAGGTCATTTCCGGCAAAATAGACGGCAGTCGCTTGGCCAGCATAGACTTGCCGGTGCCCGGCGGGCCGATCATCAGGCAATTGTGTCCCCCGGCAGCTGCGATCTCCAGCGCTCGCTTGGCGTTTTGCTGCCCCTTTACATCTGCAAAGTCCAGGTACTCCAGCGTGTCCTCCTCCGGGGAAAATGCCCGGTAGCAAGGCTCTACCGGTGCCTTGCCCTGCAAGTGATCCAGCACCTGGCGCACATGGGCCACCGGCAACACATCTATGCCCTCCACTATGCTGCCCTCGTCCCGGTTGGCAGCGGGAACAAACACCGCGTGCAGCCCTTTTTCCCGGGCGCACAGCACCATGGGCAGCACCCCGGTGCAGGGCCGAATTTCGCCGTCCAGAGACAGCTCGCCTAAAAAGGCACAGCCGTCGGTGCTGCCGTGAATTTGGCCGCTGGCTTTCATCAGTGCCACAAACACCGGCAGGTCGTAAACGGCGCCCTCTTTCTTTACATCTGCCGGGGCAATATTTACCGTCATACGGGACACCGGGAACTGGTAGCCCCCGTTTTTAATGGTCGCCCGCACCCGCTCCCGACTCTCTCGCACCGCCATATCCGGCAGACCTACAATGTCAAACCGGGGCAGACCGGTGCTGATATCCGCCTCTACCGTAACGGAAAAAGCGTCCAGCCCGTTCAGGCCCAAGCTCTCCACCTTCGCATACATAATAACGACCTCTTCTCCTGATTTTCTGCTTTTATTATACACGACCGACAGCCGTTTGACAATGCTTATTGACACCGGTGCAAATTGGGATTAAAATAATAGCGTGATGAGGAGCAGAAAGAGACAGACCCATCGTCAAAGAAAGGCAAAGGTGACAGTATGAATACCACAGAACTCTATACCCAGTGGCTGGAAAAGGCCACCGCTGATCCGGACCTGCAGGCAGAGCTGCAAGCCATCGCCGGACAGGATGAGGAAATTCGCGATCGGTTCTACCGCTCACTGGAGTTCGGCACCGCCGGGCTGCGAGGCGTGATCGGCGCCGGTACAAACCGTATGAATGTGTACACCGTAGGCCGTGCCACCCAAGGACTGGCCGATTATCTGAACGCCAAATACGACCACCCGTCCGTGGCCATCGGCTATGACTCCCGGATCAAGAGCGACCTGTTCTCCAAAGAGGCGGCTGCTGTGCTGGCGGGCAACGGCATTAAGGTATATCTTTATGAAGAGTTGGAGCCCACCCCCTGCCTGTCCTTTGCGGTGCGGCAGCTGGGCGCCCAGAGCGGCATTATCCTCACCGCCTCCCACAACCCGGCCAAGTATAACGGCTACAAGTGCTACAACAAAAACGGCTACCAAATGACCGACGACGAGGCGGCGGAGACTTACCATTATATTGAAAAGGTGGACTACTTCACCGGCATTCAGAAAGCGAACTTTGACGCCGCTGTGGCAGACGGCACCGTGGAATACATTGGCGAAAAGATGATGACCGCCTTTTTGGACGCGGTAGAGACCCAGTGTATGAACCGGGGCGTGTGCCAAAAGGCAGACCTGAAAGTGATCTACACCCCCCTAAACGGCACCGGCAATAAGCCGGTACGGGCGATCCTTGACCGGATCGGCGTGCCCCATGTGTATGTGGTGCCGGAGCAGGAGCTGCCGGACGGCAACTTCCCCACCTGCCCCTACCCGAACCCGGAGATCAAGCAGGCCTTTGAACTGGCACTGAAAATGAACGAAAATATCCACGCCGATCTGCTGCTGGCAACCGATCCGGACTGCGACCGGGTAGGCATTGCGGTAATGCAAGGGGGCAAAGTACGGCTGATGAGCGGCAACGAAGTGGGCGCTATGCTGCTCAATTACCTGCTGGAAATGCGAAAGCAAAAAGGCACCCTGAGCCAAAACAGCGTGGCGGTGAAGTCCTTTGTATCCACCGATCTGGCCCAGGCCATTGCTGCCCGCTACGGCTGCACCTTTAAGAATCTGCTCACCGGATTTAAGTACATCGGCGAGGTGGTGACGCAGCTGGAGTCCCAGGGCCGTGCAGACGACTTTGTGATGGGCTTTGAGGAAAGCTACGGCTATCTGGCCGGCACCCATGCCCGGGATAAGGACGCCGTGGTGGCCAGTATGCTCATTTGCGAAATGGCCGCCTACTACAAGCTGCAAGGGCTGAGTTTGGGCGATGTAATGGACAAAATTTACGCCGACTACGGCTACTATGACAACGCAGTTGTCAGCTACACCTTTGAGGGCGAGGCCGGTATGGAAAAGATGGCCGGGATCATGAACCACCTGCGCCAAAATCCGCCGAAGTCTTTGGGCGACAGCCCGGTGGTGGAACACAGCGACTACCAAAGCTCCCTGTCCACCGATCTGGTTAGCGGCAAATCCACCCCCATTGACCTGCCCAAATCCAATGTGCTGGAATACAAGGCAGAGAACGGCTGCAAGCTGATCGTGCGCCCCTCCGGCACGGAGCCGAAGATCAAAACCTATGTGACCGCCGTAGCCGCAGACAAAGCCGTTGCCCAGAAAATGGGGCAGCAGCTCATAGACGAAAGTGCCGCCTGGATGGCGTAACAGAAAGGAAGTAGAGAGAATATGCAGCAAAAATGGGTCAAGGTGACCGCCATTATTCTGGCGCTGCTGATGGCTTGCAGCGGGTTGGGCGTTGGCATTTACGCCTTTGTATCTTAACAAAAAGCACGCCCCGGCGCTGCGGTACTTTACCGGGCGGCGAGGCTTTTTTGATGGAAAGAGGTGGGGCTCTTTATGTGGATCTTATTTGCCGTAGGCAGCGCCTTTTTTGCCGGCGCTACCTCTGTACTGGCCAAGGCGGGGATCAAATCCGTGTCCTCGGACTTTGCCACTGCCTTTCGCACCGGCATGGTGCTGATCTTCTCCTGGCTGATGGTCTTTGTGGTCGGGTGCCAAAACGCCGTCTCCACCATCACCCCACGGGCACTGGTGTTTCTGGCCCTGTCCGGCGCCGCCACCGGACTGTCCTGGCTGTGCTACTTTAAGGCCCTATCCATCGGCAACCTGAGCAAGGTGGTGGCGGTGGACAAATCCTCCACTTTTCTGACCATTCTGCTGGCGCTGATCTTCTTCCACGAGCCGTTTCACTGGCTCACCGGGCTGGGGATCGCCGTGATGATCGTCGGCACAGCCCTAATGCTGGAAAAGGGCGACGCCAAAAAGGGCGAAAGAGGCTGGCTGTTTTACGCCGCGGGCAGCGCCGTCTTTGCCGCGCTGCAGTCCATACTGGGCAAGGTGGGCGTGCAGGATATGGACTCCACCCTGGCCACCGCCCTGCGCACCGTGGTGGTGCTGGTCTTTGCCTGGGCCATTGTGCTGGTCAAGAAAGAGGGCGGCGACTGGAAAAAGATGACCCGCCGGGACGCCGTGCTCCTGGTGCTGTCCGGGATCACCACCGGCGCCAGCTGGCTGTGCTACTACCGGGCGCTGCAAACCGGCCGCGCCAGCGTGGTAGTGCCCATCGACAAGTGCTCCATGCTCTTTGCCGTGGCGCTGTCCGCCATCTTCTTAAAAGAGAAGCAGACTCGCCGCAGCCTATTGGCGCTGGCACTGGTGGTGGCAGGCACTTTCATGATCGCCTTGGCCTGACCGGATATACATAGAATGCAAAAAGGACCGTATCTCTCAGATACGGTCCTTTCCTCTTTGCTTTATAAGCACTGATTATTCCAGCGCATAGGCCAGATCGCTTGCGGTGTCCGTTGTAGGCTTCCCCTGCGCATACCCATAGGCAGTCGGCACAAAATACATCTTGGTGGCCTTGCCGTCCTTGGTGATCAAGCTGACGGCATAACCCTGCTTTGCCTGCTTCAGCCGTTCCATTTGGTCAGCGCCCGGCTGTACACCGGCAAGCGTGCGGGCAATGGCTTTTCGGTCCGTTACTGTACGGAACGGATCGGTATAAAGGGACGCAAAGTTCTTGCGCACCACCTGGCCGCCCAACAGGCTCTCCGGGCGGGTTAGGTAATAGCCGTCCTCACTGTCCGGCTCGCCCAGCAGGCATTCGGTATAATCAGCTGTCACCGTACAAATCGGCGATACCAGCATAGTCTCCACCTGATCGGCAGACGGCAGCGTGGTCTGCGCCCCATAGATAAAGCCGTCTTTTTGCAGCAGCTTTAAGGTGCGATTCGCCCCGCCGGACTGATTGGGCAGATACACCACCGAGCGCTCCACCGGGCACGGCGGATCACTGTCTGTATGGGTGCTGTAAAAGCGGTTATAATAGGTACGCAAGGCCTGCGGGTCCATCTTTTGCAGTTGGCGGCGGGTCTTGCTGTCCGTGCCCGGGCGCACCTGGTAAATGGCAAAGGGCACAGTGCTCCAGGACGCGTCTTGCATATTCATATAGGTCCAGTCCGCCTGGGTCAGCTCCATAAAATCCGCTCGAATGGCAGCGTAGTAGGCGGTCTGATCCACCTGCACCTCGCCCCGATTGTCCTCCATGGTCTGGTTCCAGTACAAATCGTCCCGTTCCGTGCTGATTAAGGACACCAGCAGCAGGTTCTCCTTGGCGCTGTTCTTCACAAAGGGCTGTTGCTGCTTATATTCCTTGGTGGAGCGGATCACATTGGCGCCGTTGTCCCCGTAAGCGGTATAGATCCGGGTCAGGACCTTGCCGTTCTTTAATTTATATCGAAAACTGGACTTAAAGCCGCTGCCGCCCAGCGCCTCAGTCTCTGCTGCGGTAATGCAATCCCGATGCAGCTGCACAATGGCAGCCACAGACGCCGGATCCGTAAAAGTATAGCTAGATTCCAGCTCTTGCGACTCCGTCGTATCGGTAGAAACCGAATGCGTACCCGGCTCCAACATATAATCCGGCAGATCCACCAGCGGGTCCTGCACCATAGGCTGCACCGTCACCTGCGCCACATCCTCTGCTGCCGGCACCTTGTTGCGGTAGTCGCTGCCCTGCACGCCTAAAAGGCACACGGTGCCAACGGTCACCACCACTAAGGTACTGCACAGCACCGCAGCAGTGGGATTAACGACCTTGCGGGTGTACACCAAGGTACACACCAGGGTCATCACGCCCACACCGGCACCACACAGCAGCGCATACACGCCATACTGATTCGCCTGCAAGGTTAGCAGCATAGGCAAACACACCAGGCTCAGCGCCGCCCCGGTGGTGGCCAACACATAGACCACCGGTGTGGACAGGGTCTGCTCCGCGCACTCGCCGGAGCGACGCCGATAAAAGAACATTCCGGCAAAGAAGCTGACTGCCCCCACCAGCAAAGCCGCCAGCAGCAAATAGCGAAAATCAAACACTCCCTGCACCCCAAAGGGCACATACGCGATAGGGCTGACCAGAGCCACGATCCGTACCGGCTGCTGGTTCAGCCCGGACAGGAAAGCAGGAAACAACTCTGCATAAGAAATCAGTCCCAGGGGCAAACAGCCGCCGATACCGATAAGCAGGGTCCAGTATTGCCACACCTTGCCTGCCGTAACGGCGCATAGCAAACAAATACAGTAGAAAGCCGCCGCCGCTGCAAAGGCAACTGCCAGCAGCCGCAGGCCGTAACCGGCATCCAGTTGAACATGCCACTTGCGAGGAATCAGCTGCGGCAACAACCAGCATCCGATCCCGGCGCCGCAAAAGGCCAGCAAAAGCACCAATTCCCCTATCACCCACTTGACAAAGTAAAAAGTGCGCCGAGTCACCGGCAGGGATAAATAGAAATCGCTTTGCCGCCGACTGTACAGAAAGCGAAAAGCAGATATGGCAAAGAACGCCCCCGCCATGATTGTGGCGGCGGGCAACCCCGCCATGATTGTGGCGGCGGACAAAAACAGCGCTATACTGCCAAAAATGCGCACCGTCTGATCCTGCGCGGCGACAGTGTCGGTATCCTGATTCATAAGTGCCTGCAAAAGGCCGTGGCACAGAGCATACAAGAAGCCTAAAAACGGAAACAATGCCAGCCAAACAGACATACGGCGCCCCTCCCGCTGCAAAGCGGAAAACAGCACCCACTTAGATGACCTTGTTGATGTCATAACCGGCCACCTCCATTTCGCTGATAAATAATTCTTCCAGAGTAATCGGCAGGGTCTCGCAAAACAGCGGATGCAGCCGCTGCACCAGCGCCAAAGTCTCTGTCTCCGTGCCCCGCACCGTCATCTCAAACAGCTTGCCCTGCTGGCTGCATTTGAGCAAATTCAGCCCGGAGCGCACCGTTTCAAAATCCGCCGGATCCGCCAATGCAAACTGCAAGCGGGTGATCCCCAGCTTCAGCCGATCCAGGTCGTCCTCGCACAAGGCACCGCCCCGATGGAGCAGCCCCACATGGTCGCACACATCCTCCAGCTCCCGCAAATTGTGACTGGCGATCATCACAGGCGCGCCGTTCTCCGCCACAAAGTCCACCAGCAGCTTCTTCACCAGTTCCCGCACCACCGGGTCCAGGCCGTCAAAAATCTCGTCAAACAAGATACAGCGAGGCTGGGTAGACAACCCCAGCAGAATCGCCGCCTGGCGCTGCATACCCTTACTCATCTTGCCCAGCCGAGCGTCAAAGGAAATGGGAAACAGCTTTTCCATCCGGGCAAAGTAGTCCTCGCTCCACCCGGGATACACGCTGCGGTACAGCCGTGCCAGCCGCCGCACGGTGGCGGTGGGAGCTAAATACGGATAGTCCGAGATAAACACAGTGCTGCGCTTGACCTGCTCATTCTCAAAAGGCGCCTGGCCGTTAATGAGCACCCGCCCGCTGTCCGGCCGATACACACCGGCCAAAATACGCAGCAGCGTGGACTTACCGGCGCCGTTAGAACCTACCAGCCCAAAAACGGAGCCGTCCTGCACCTTCAGCGTCAAGTGGCGCAAGGCGGTAACGCAGTCAAACTGCTTGCTCACATCTTGAATTTCAATCATCTCGGTCCCTCCTCTCCATCTGTTCTTCTACAATCTGCCCCAGCTCCTGCCGGGTCAGGCCGGCGTCTGCCGCTGCCTGTACCGCTGCGGCAAAGCGATCTGCCGCCAGCTTCTTAAACTGGGACAGCTGATCCTTCTCCGGCGAAATAAAAGCACCCCGCCCGGCTACTGTATAAAGCACGCCGTTCATCTCCAGAGCGGCATAGGCCTTTTGTACCGTGTTGGGGTTAATGCCCAGTTGCTGTGCCATGGCACGCACCGACGGCAGCTGCTGGTCCGGCAGCAACAGCCCCAGGGACACATACCGCACGATCTGCGCTTGCAGCTGCTGGTGAATGGGCACCCGACTGCGATTATCTATATGAAACAACCGTGCACGCTCCTTTTTCTCGTTCTCTGTACTATACATAGTAGTACACTATGACTATACCATACTCATCGCCAATCGTCAACCACCGTTTACAGCCAAATTCGCGCACTTTCCGACAAAATATCCAGTCTTTTGTCGCAGAACATTTAACCCAAATTTAACATTGGCCGAATTCAAACTTAACAGACTTCCTATATGCTAAGTGGGAACGAAATAAAAAACAAGACAAAACAGAAAACAGCGGGGTATATCCGATGACAATTTTCAACTTCTTAAGCCTGATCGGCGGTCTGGCCCTCTTTCTCTTTGGCATGAATGTGATGGGCAGCGGCCTGGAAAAAATGGGCGGCGGCAAATTCGAGTCCGTGCTGGAAAAAATGACCAACAACCGCATTAAGGGCGTGCTGCTGGGCGCCGGCGTTACCGCCGTGATCCAGTCCTCCAGCGCCGTGACCGTGATGGCCGTGGGCTTTGTAAATTCCGGCATTATGGCACTGAACCAAGTGGTGGGCATTATTATGGGCGCCAATATCGGCACCTGTATCACCTCCTGGCTGCTGTCGCTCACCGGCATTGAGAGCAGCAATGTATTCTTGACCATGCTGAAACCCAGCACCTTCTCCCCGATACTGGCGCTGATCGGCATTGTACTCTATATGTTCTGCAAAAGCGAGAAGAAGAAGGAACTGGGTTCCATTCTCCTGGGCTTCTCTACTCTGATGTTCGGCATGGAGGCTATGAGCGGAGCTGTGGCACCGCTGGAGAGCGATCCGGCCTTTACCGGCGTATTCACCATGTTCTCTAACCCCATTCTGGGCGTGCTGGTGGGTATGATCCTCACCGCCATCATTCAAAGTTCTTCCGCTTCCGTGGGTATTCTGCAAGCACTGTCCGCCACCGGTGCCATCTCCGTGGGCGCCGCATTTCCCATTATTTTGGGGCAAAATATCGGCACCTGCATCACGGCGCTGATCTCCAGTATCGGCACCAACAAAAACGCCAAGCGCACCGCTGTCATTCACCTAACCTTTAACATCATCGGCGTGGTGTGCGGTATGGCGCTGTTCTACGGTGCCAATGCCATCTTCCACTTTGCCTTTTTGGATAAAGCGGTAAACGGCGCAGACATTGCCGCCATTCACACCGCATTCAATGTATTTTGCACTGTGCTGCTGTTTCCCTTTGGCAAGCAGCTGGAAAAGCTGTCCTGCCTGATCGTGCGGGACAAGGCAGATAAGACGCAGCCCGCTGCCGCAGACAGCGACGCACTGGTAGAGGAGCGCTTTTTGATGTCCCCGTCCTTTGCCATTGAGAAGTGCCGGGAGCGCACCAACGATATGGCCCGCCTGGCCCAGAAAAACACCCTGCTGTCCCTGGGCTTCATCCGGGTCTACAATAAGAAAGACAGCGAGGCGATTCGCCAAAATGAAAAGGCGCTGGATGCCTTTGAGGACGAACTGGAGACCTACCTGGTCAAGATCAGCAGTATGCAGCTGAGCCTGGAGAACAGTATGCAGGTGAGCAAGCTGTCCCACGCCATCGGCAATTTTGAACGAATCGGCGACTACGCAGTGAATATTCTAAAAACCAAGCGCACCATGCACGAGGACAAGATTCACTTCTCCAAGGAAGCCTCCAAGGAGCTGGAAGTGATGAGCAGCGCCGTGCAGGAGATCATCACCAAGGCCACCAACGCCTTTATTGAGAACGATGTGGCTGCCGCCCAAACCATTGAGCCGCTGGAGCAGGTGATTGACAACTTAAAGGCAGAGCTGCGCGCCCGCCACACCAAGCGCTTACAGGCCGGGGAATGCACCATTGAGACCGGTATGCTGTTCTTTGACATCATTAACAGCTTTGAGCGCATTGCGGACCACTGCTCCAATCTGGCTGTGTGCATTATTGAGCTGAGCCAGGGCAGCTACCAGACCCATCGCTACTTAAAGAGCGTAAAGAGCCAAGAGAACGCCCGGTTTATGAAAAGCTTTGAGGATTATTTGCGCAAATACGCATTGCACTAACGGCGAATTTTTGCTATGCTAAAAGGAGTAGGAGGTGACGGTGTGAGCCAAAAGATCTATATTGTAGAAGACGATGCCAGTATTCGAGAGCTGGAAAGCTATGCGCTAAAGAGCGCCGGATTTGAAACGCTGGGATTTGAGAACAGCCGGGATTTCTTCGCCCAAATGGAGAGCCACCTGCCGGATCTGATCCTGCTGGACATTATGCTGCCGGGCACAGACGGACTGAAAGTGCTGGAGACCATTCGCTCCACCCCCGCTTACAGCAAACTGCCGGTGATCCTGGTTACTGCCAAAACCGGCGAGATCGACGCAGTTAAGGGGCTGGACTCCGGCGCCGACGACTATATAACCAAGCCCTTTGGGGTGATGGAGCTGATCTCTCGGGTAAAGGCGCTGCTGCGCCGCATTGACCGGGTAAAGAAAGAGGATCTGAACTACGGCACCATTCGCATAGACGTGAGCCGACACACCGTGCAGGTAGACGGCAACGAGGTGGAGCTGACCTATAAAGAATACGAAATTCTCAAGTACCTGATGAAGAATCGGGGCATTGTGCTTACCAGAGACTCCCTGATGGAAAAAATTTGGGGCTACGATTTTGAACACGGCAACCGCACGGTGGATGTACATATCCAGTCCCTGCGCAAAAAGCTGGGCACCGCCGGGGACGCCATTAAAACCATTCGCAATGTGGGCTACAAGATCGGTGACTGATCATGCGTAAGAAAGTCTTTTTCCGTGTATTTTGCTTTACCGCTCTGGCAGTGATCGCCACCGTGGTGCTCATCACCCTGGCGCTGACAGTAGCACACGGCGACACCGGTGCCTTTACCGGCGCCATCATCCGCAAGGAGCTGCCCTATGTACTGGGCATTTTAGCGGCAGTGCTGGGGGCTTCCGTGCCGGTCAGCTACGCCATCACCGGCGCAATTATTCAACCGCTGGAACAGTTGGGCGAACACATCGACCACATGGACCGGGTACAAACCGAAAAAGAGCTGCGCCCCTTTGTGGAGAAGATCCAGGCCGATAATGAAAAAAAGCGCCAGCTGGAAAAACAAAAAAAGCAATTTACCGCCAATGTGTCCCACGAACTGAAAACCCCACTGACCTCCATTGCCGGTTATGCTGAACTGATCGAAAACGGAATGGCTCGGCCGGAGGACATAAAGCCCTTTGCCCACACCATTCGCAAGCAGGCGCTGCGGCTGGTGTCTTTGGCAGAGGATATTATTCAACTGTCCCAGCTAGAGGAGAACGACGGCGAGATCCTCTTTGAAGAAGTGAATTTAACGGAATTGGCGTCGGACTGCGTGCAGTCCCTGCAAATCAACGCCCAAAGCCGAACGGTAGACCTGCACCTGGCGGCCCCGAAAGCGCCCATTTACATTAAGGGCAACAAAAGCCTACTGGAGGAACTGCTCTACAACCTGTGCGACAACGCCATTCGCTACAACAAGCCCCAAGGCAGTGTTACGGTAACTCTGCGGCCGGAGCAGGGCGGCACCGCCTTACAGGTGGCCGACACCGGCATCGGCATACCGGAGAAGTACCGGGAGCGTATCTTTGAACGCTTCTTTCGAGTGGACAAAAGCCGCAGCAAAGAGACCGGCGGGACCGGGCTGGGGCTGGCCATCGTCAAGCATATTGCCCAGGTGCACGACGCGCCGGTGGAGCTGGACAGCGTGGAGGGGCAAGGCACAACCATTACCGTGCACTTCCCGGAATAATATGGTATATATATTTATATAAGAAACGCACAGTCGTGGCAGCTGTCCGTTTTTTGCGTTTTTTATAGTTTTTATACATTTTACGGCATTTGTCAAATTTTCAGACATTTCGTTATAAATAACTAATTACAAATCGTTATCGCGGTCATATACTATGTGTAGAATTTTTAGAAAAGGAGTTTTAGTTGTGGCTACGAAGCAAAAAAAGCCGATGGCAAAGACCATCATCAAGGCCGCCGTAATTATCGGCGTGCTGATCATTCCGCTGATGTACAGTTACTTCTATCTGAGCGCGTTCTGGGATCCGTATTCCCGCTTGCAAGATGTATCTGTGGCGGTGGTCAACCTGGACCAAGGCGCCAAAATCAACGGTAAAGACCGCAATGTAGGTAAAGAAATTTGTGATAATTTAGAGGAAGACGGCTCGCTGGACTTCCACTTTGTCAGTGAGGCAGACGCAAAAGACGGTCTGATGAACGACAAGTATTACGCCGAGGTTCTGATTCCGGCAGACTTGACCGATTCCATCTCCACGGCCTCCAAGAATACCAAGAAGCAACACGCCCAAATCCAATATGTTGCCAACCAAAAGCGCAACTACTTAGCCTCCCAGATTTTGGAAAGCGGCATGATGCCCACCATTAAAGAAACCGTCAACGGTGCGGTAAACAAGGAAATCACCGCCACCCTGACAGATAAGCTTTACTCCGTGCCGGACGCGCTGGAGATCCTGAAAGACGGCTTACAGCAGCTGTCTGACGGCGCCGGTTCCGTAAAAGGCGGCACCCAGCAGCTGTCCACCGCCACCATCAGCCTGAATGTAGGCACGGAAAAGCTGGCAAAGGGCAGCAAAGACCTGGTCAGCGGCCTGTCTGTATTTAAGGCCGGTACCGCCAAGCTGGCAGACGGCGCCACCCAGGTAGACACCGGCGCCGCCAAGCTGCAAAAGGGCGCTGCCTCCTTGAAAGCCGGCACCCAGCAGTTAAACAACAATGTACCCGCCCTGAAAAGCGGCGTAAAGAAGCTGAACGACGGTGCCACCGCGTTGGCAGGCGGTTCCGCTGCCCTAAGCACCAACCTGAAAGCATATACCGACGGCGTGGCTAACGCCTCTGCCGGCAGCGACGATGTGATGGACGGTATCGCCAAACTCCAGTCCGGCATTACCGGTCTGGAAAGCGGCTTGGTCGACCTGAAGACCCAGTCCGCAGACGGCGCCACCGACCTGGCTGCCGCGGAGAAGAAGCTGGAGACTGGCGTGGACCAGATGACCACCCAGCTGAGCACCTACACCACCGGTGTAGACAGCCTGATCACCAACTTTGAGACCAGCGTAAAACTGCTCACCGGGGCTTATCCCTACATTAGCAACGCCGCTGTGCAGCAGCAGGTGGGTCAGTATCTGCAACAGTGCAACACCGCAGAAAATCGAGAGAAGCTTGCCAAACTGAAGCAGGGCAAGAGCCAGATCAATACCGGTTTGGCCTCCATGAAGCAGGGCGTGCAGCTGCTGGAGACCGACTCTGCCAAGAGTATGGCCAAACTGCAAGCGGGTATCGGTCAGGTACAGGCCGGTGTCAAAATGTTAGACGACGGTGCTGTGGCTCTAAACACCGGCACTGCAAAACTGCAAAAGGGCCTGCAAACCCTGGAAAAGAACAATGATGCGCTGAACGCAGGCGCAGCCGCCGTAGCCACCGGTGCAAGCCAGTTGGCAGACGGCACCGACACACTGCTGTCCTCTTCCGGCACCCTGGCCAAGGGCGTAACCGCACTGGACAGCGGCGCAGGCGATCTGCTGGCAGGCGTAAAGGCTCTGAAAATCGCCACTGCCCAGCTGGCAGACGGTTCTGACCAAATCAACACCAAGACGACGACCATTCAAAACGGTGCCTCCCAGCTGCAAAGCGGGATCAACCAGCTGAACGGCGGTGCCTCTCAACTGGAAAACGGTGCTGCCAAGCTGAACACCGGTGCCGCCGCATTAAAGGCCGGCACAGACACCGCCAAGGACGGTGTGGAGGAAAACCTGACCACCACCAACGACCAGCTGAAGGCTCTGGACGGCTTGGCCGATTACAGTGAGGAGCCGGTATCCACCGACACCCAGCATGTGCAGCCGGTAGACAACTACGGCTCCGCATTCGCCCCTTACTTTATGAGTCTGTCTATGTGGGTCGGCGGTTTGATGATCTTCTTCGGTATCTACCTGGATTATCAAAAGAAAATTCGTATTCTGTCTAAAGACAGCGACCATGTGGTACTGCGTGCATTCGTGTTCATGCTGCTGGGTCTGCTCCAGGCGGTGCTGCTGGCATTCGTAATCCACCACGCACTTGGTATTAAAGTCGCCAACTTAGGTATGCTGTACCTGTCTTGCTGTTTGGTATCGCTGACCTTTATCTCGATCATTCAGTTCTGCCTGGTACACTTGGGCGACGCAGGCAAGTTCGTTGCGCTGCTGCTGCTGATCTTGCAGCTGACCTCCTGCGCAGGCACCTTCCCCATCGAGACCTGCCCCACCTTCTTCCAGAAGCTGTATCCGTTCATGCCCATGACCTACTCCGTGCGCCTGTTTAAGGAAGCACTGGCCGGCACATGGAACGGCAGCGTTACCAAGGATGTACTGATCCTGGTGGCCATTATGGTGGTATTCACCCTGGCAACTACCCTGCTGAGCGCCTACCGTGATCGTCATAAAATCAAAGAGATGATCACAAACGGATCGGAAGCTGTGCGGAATAAATAAATCCGCAAACCCCTTTCAAGGAGCCTGTAAGCAATTGCAGGCTCCTTTTTTACGGCATAAACAAAGCCCCGACGGTGCTGCACCGCCGGGGTCCTTTCTGTTTTATGCGATTGTCACAGCGTACCGCTGGCTCGCTCTACCGCCACCTTTTGGCAATCGGCAGCCAAGTGACGCAGCTGCGCCGCCAACTGGTCCGGGGTCTTGCGCATTCCGCCGCGCACCCAATCCAGCACCGTGCCTGTAATGCCGTAGGCAAAAAAGTCCGCAATAAAGTGTTGCTCCTCCTCACTGACCTGCAAACCGGAGCGCAAGTTCAACTTAGCCACTGCGTCCCGAAACAGCGTCGCTGCACTCTGAAACAAGAATCGACGAAACTCATCGTCTGCGTGGAGCACCGCATTCTTATAAAGCGCCGCGTCCGCCGCCATCGTCTCAAACATTTGCAACAAATGGGTATTCCAGTTTTCAAAGGTCAGACCGTCGGTAAAGGGATCAAAAATCTCCTGTTTATAAATCTGACCCAGCAGGGCGTACTTGTCTGCAAAATGATAATAAAAGGTTTGACGATTGAGCTGGCACCGGTTCGTAATATCGGACACGGTGATCTTCTCAAAGGGCGTTTGGCGCATAATGTCCTTCAGCGCCGTCTCCAACGCGGTAACGGTTATTTTTTTTACAGACACAACATTTCCTCCCGGAATATTATTTTATATAGTGACGGGCAACCGTCGGCGGATAAAATCGTCCACGGTCCGATGATATTCTTCCTCATTGAGCAGGCAACTTTGGGCGTGCTTGGCGTTGTCAAAAATTTTCAGTTCCTTTTTATCCGCCGGACACAGGTTATAGAGTTCGTACACCATCTCCGGGGGTACAAAGTCGTCCAGCGCACCGTGGATAAAGAGAATGGGCACCTTGGCCTCTCGCACGCTTTGGCGCACATCTGTCTTTTCCAAATCGAACCCGGCCAGGCGCTTGTTCATCTCATTTAACAGCCACAGCACCGGCTGGGGGTGGCGCAGCCCGGCATTCCGAGCCACATAGGAAAACTCGTCCTTAGCACTGGTATAGGCGCAGTCGGAAATAATCAGCTTAACACAATCCGGGCAGCGGCTGCCTGCCAGCTGCAACACGGTAGCAGCGCCCATAGACACCCCGTGGAGTATCACGGTAATATCCTGCCCAAAGCGGGCAGTCAGGTACTCGATCCAGCGGAGCATATCTTGGCTCTCATAGTAATCAAAGCCCACATACTCGCCACCGGAGGCACCGGCGCCCACATGGTCGCAGCAAAAGAAGCCGTAGCCCAGGTCGTGGTAGTGCTTAATAAAAGTATGCGGGTCCACCGTGTGATCCGCATGGAATCCGTGGGAACCGAACACAATCACCTTGGAGTCACCCTTCGGCGGCAGATAATACCCCCGCAGCAGGTCACCTCGGTCAGAGGTGATGGTGCAGTTCTCCACCGGCTGAGTGTTGACCCAATCGGTGTACTTTTGGCGCCAGGCGTCCGCCATAGCGTAATCGTCCTTGTCCTTCATCTCCATCAGGCGGGTCATGGGGCGCTTGGGGCGATCCCCACGACCCATCACCTGCTTATACAGATTGACCGCTTCTGCCGCAACCAAGCCCGCTGCGGCGGCGCCTAATGCCACTGTTTTCAACTTCATAAAAAATCCCCCTTATCCGCCGGCAGCCACAAGCGGCGCACCTGCTTCTGTCCCTATTTTACCAAAAAACGACAGGGTTTTCAACTTTGGAAATTTACACGGCACCCGGCAGCGCCTGTCTATTAAAACAGCCCGCTTACCGGAGCAAGCGGGCCAAGGGAATATGCTTATTCTTCTACCGTTTTGGTGGCCACAAAGTGCACCCCGGTGCGGAAGATATTGTCTACCACCACATCGCCAACATGCACCGGCGCCGTGACCTCCACTTTATCCAGAAGCCGCATGGCCTCCTCCATCATATACTTGGGGATCTGGCCGTCCGTCTTTACCGGCAGGCGGCAAGCGCTTTTGCTGCGCAGCCGCACGGTGGAGGTGATTACCCGGGTGGGGTTCTTCAGCTCATTGTGACCGTACTCCGCACCCCGAGGACAGCGATTGCCGGTCACCGTATAACCGTGCTCCTCATCTACCTTTAAGTGGCAGCCCTTGGGGCACATAATGCAAATCAAATCCTTCATGCCTGTACCTCCTCTGCTGCAATATGCAAGGTGTCGCCGTCAATCCGTGCCAGCAGCGCCTTAGGAATCTTAATGGTCTCCATCTCGCCGGGAGCCATGTGCTCCCGCTTAAAGGACGCAATGACCTGATCGCCGCAGGTCACCTGAATACGGCTCTCTTTAAACACGCGCCGCACCCGGAAGTAGAACTCCACACCGTCACTGTCTGCACGGAAACGCTGGGGCACCGTATAGCCGATATGGGCATTGGTGGTCACCTGCACTGTGCGCTCCCGATCCAGCTCGCCGGCCTGCACATAATCCGCAGCCGCCGCGCCGGCAGCCATACTCTCTGCGGTCACAAAGTCTACCAAATCATGCACATGCAGCGCATTGCCGCAGGCAAAAATGCCGGGCACCGAGGTCTCCCGGTTCTCATACACCAACGCGCCGTTGGTGCGTGGATCCATAACGATTCCGGCGTCCCGGGTCAATTCATTCTCCGGGATCAGCCCCACGGACAACAGCACCGTGTCGCAGTCAAAGGTCATCTCCGTACCGGGAATGGGACGGCGCTGGTCGTCCACCTGGGACACGACCACCTGCTCCACCAGGGCTTTGCCCCGAATGTCCGTAATGGTGTGGGACAGATACAGCGGAATATCAAAATCCTCCAGGCACTGCACAATGTTGCGCTGCAACCCGCCGGAATAAGGCATTACCTCTACACAGGCCAGCACCTTGGCGCCCTCCAGGGTCATACGCCGAGCCATAATCAGCCCAATGTCACCGGAGCCGAGAATGACCACACGCTTGCCCACCATGTAGCCCTCCATATTCACATACCGCTGGGCAGCACCGGCAGTGAGCACACCGGCCGGGCGCGTGCCGGGAATGGAAATGGCGCCGCGGGTGCGCTCTCTGCACCCCATGGCCAGCACAATGCTCTTGGCCTCCAGCACCCGGTAGCCCTCTTTCTTGCTTACCGCGTGCACCTGCTTCTCCGGGGTCACCTGGAGCACCATGGTGTCCAGGAATACCTCCACGCCGGTGTCCGCCACCATGGCGGCAAAGCGAGAGGCGTACTCCGGACCGGTAAGCTGCTCTTTGAAGTAATGCAGGCCAAAGCCGTTATGGATGCACTGGTTGAGAATACCGCCCAGTTCTTTGTCCCGCTCTAAGATGGCAATGTGTTTCAGCCCTTTGTTCCAGGCTGCATAGGCAGCTGCCAAACCGGCAGGTCCGCCGCCAATTACGATCAGATCATACATTACGCACGCACCTCCCCTTTTGTATAGGCAGTAAGAATTTCGCTGCCGTCCCGATCCTGCAAAATCGTCAACGGCGACACGCCCAGCTCCCGTGCCAGCAGGTCTACCACCCGCGGCCCGCAAAAACCGCCCTGGCAGCGCCCCATACCGGCGCCGGTGCGGCGCTTAATGCCGTCTACGGATACCGGCGGAATAGGCGAATGAATGGCATCTAAGATCTCGCCCTCCGTCACCGTCTCACATCGGCAAATCACCCGCCCGTAAGCAGGGTTTTTCTCAATCAGCGCCTTGCGCTCCGCAGCGCTCAACCGGTTGAAATGCACTTTCTCCCGACTGTCTATGTAGCTGTCTTTCTCCGTCAGATCCAGTCCGTCTGCGGCCAGCAGCTCCGCCGCATAATCGGCAATGGCCGGCGCAGAAGTCAACCCGGGAGAGCGAATGCCCGCCACATTCAGGAAATGCGCCGCCGCAAAATCAATAATAAAATCATCCACGGTGGAATTGGCCCGCATACCGGCAAAGTTGCGGATATTCTGGCGAAAATCCACGCCGGGCACCGTGCGCACCGCTTTTTGGCGCACCTCAGCCAGGCCCGCTGCGGTGTCAGACGTATCGTCCGGATCCCGGCGCACCACCGCATTTGGCCCTACGATCAAATTGCCGTGCACCGTAGGCGCCACCAGCACGCCCTTGCCTTCTTTGCCCGGGCACTGAAAAATCACCGTAGACACCCGGTTGCCCTCGCACTTATCCAGCAGGTAATACTCGCCTACCGTAGGCTCTACGGTAAAGGACGGCGCCGCCACCAGGTTGTTCACCCGATCGGCGTACACGCCGGCAGCGTTGATCACATACCGTGCCTCCACCGTGTCTTTGCCGTCGGACAGGGCATAGCCCTCCGCTGTCTTTTCAATCTTCTCCACCGGGAACCGACGGCGCAGTTCACAACCGTTTTGCACCGCCACCTCGGCCATAGCCAAACCAAACTCCCAAGGATTAACAATGGCTGCCGTAGGCGCCCACAAAGCACCCTTGGCCGTCTCCGTTACATTGGGCTCCTTGGCTCGCACCTGCGCGGCGTCCCAAAGCTCCAGCCCCGGCACACCGTTCTCGCGCCCCCGCTCCAGCAGGTCCTGCAAGGTATCCATGTCTTCATCGTTCAAGGCCACCACCAGGGAGCCGGTGTCTTTCCAAGACACATGGAGCTTTTTGCAAATCTCCCGGCTCATGGCATTGCCTTTTACATTCAGCTTGGCCATCAGCGTGCCCGGGTGCGGATCGTACCCGGCGTGCATAATGGCGCTGTTGGCGCGGGTGGCACCCATACAGATGTCGTTCTCTTTCTCCAACAGAACGACCCGCACCCGGCAGCGCGCCAGCCGGTAAGCACAGGCACACCCGGCAATACCGCCGCCGATGATCGCTACATCATACATTTGTATATCCCCCTTATTCTTGCAAAACAGGCAAAAAAATAAGCAACGAAAAAAGACGGAGCGCTCTGCTCCGTGCTTTTACCGTTGCTCAAATCTCTCGGCTGTTATGCACTTAAAGTAATTTTAGTATAACACAAAGAATTGCCGCTGGCAATACGCAAAAAAGATAATGAACACTTGTACATTATCTTACATCTGCCAAACCCCCGGATTGGTGGAGGACACTGCCAGTGCGCCCGCCTCCAGGGCGTTGACCACATCGGCCTTTTCCGTCACCAATCCCCCGGCGATAATGGGCTTGCCACAGGTGGCAGCCACCCGATGAATCACCTTTGGCATAAGCCCGGGCAGCACTTCGATCAAATCCACGCAGCGCTCGTTCTTCATTTTGGCTATATTCTCCATCGCAATGGAATCAATCAGAAAAAAGCGCAAAATGGTGCGCAGGCCCTTGGCCTTGGCAAAGCGCAATAGCGGCAGCCGGGTAGAAATAATCCCATCCGGCCGGGCTGCGTGAATCAGATAATCCACTGCCGCCTCCCGGGCAGACAGACCTTCGATCAGGTCTGCGTGCACAAATACCGTTTTGCCCGCCGTTTTCAGCTCGGCCACAATCCGCGGCACGGAATTCAAATCTCCAAACAGCACAAATACCACCCGGCACGGACTGTTCAGACACCGCTCCAACCCCGGCTCGTCCTTTACAGCTGCCACAATGGGGCTGTCCCCCAGCGTATTTTCCAAAAATCCCATACTGTTCCCCCCTGTACGGTTTTGGCTTTTTCTCCCTCTCATTGTACCTGTTTTTTCCCGGCAAGTCAACCGGGGACAATCGGGTATTGCTTTAGACGCTGAATATGGTACAATAGGCTTGAAAGACAGGGGGATTTTTTATGTTAAAAGAAGCACTGCGTGCCCGCACAGCGGGTACGGCCAAAGAGAAGCAGATTTTTGTTTTCGGTCACTGCCGGCTGACGGTACTGACTCCGCGACTGATCCGGGTGGAGCACTGCCCCGATGGCGCATTTGAAGACCGTGCCAGCACTGCCGTGTGGTTCCGAGCCTTTGATGTGCCGCCGTGCAAGGCGACACTGCACCGGGGAACAATCACCCTAACCACACCGGAGATCACCCTCACCGTCTATGCCCGCACCGGCACACCGCAGACGGTAACTTTTTCAAACGGCAAAACGGCGGACTGCCTGAACTTCGGCAACCTGCACGGCACCTGCCGCACCCTGGACGCCACCTTTGGGCCGGTACCTTTGCAGGACGGCCTGGTGTCCCGGGACGGAGTGAGCCTCTTAGACGACAGCCGCAGCTTTTTGCTGGATGCGGACGGCCGTTTCTGCCCCCGCAAGAGAAAGGGCAAAGATGTGTATGTGTTTGCCTACGGCCACGACTACCGGGCGGCGATACAGGATTTTTATAAAATCAGCGGATCGGTGCCCCTGATCCCCCGGTTTGCCCTGGGCGTGTGGTGGAGCCGCTACCACGCCTACACTCAGGAGGAATACTTAGGGCTGATGAAGCGCTTTGCGGCGGAAAATGTGCCGCTGACGGTAGCCACCGTGGATATGGACTGGCACTGGACGGACCCCAACAAGCGCTTTGGCACTCACTATAAGGGCAAAGACGGCTGGACAGGCTATTCCTGGAATACGGAACTGTTCCCGGACTACAAGGCCTTTTTGCAGGATCTGCACCAAATGGGGTTGCACACCACCGTCAACCTGCACCCGGCGGACGGGGTGCGCGCCTTTGAGGATCCGTACCCGGCCATGGCTAAGGCGATGGGGCTGGACCCGAAAGCCAAGCAGGATATTCCGTTCCGGTGCGGCAGTGACGCCTTTTGGAACGCCTACTTTGATGTGCTCCACAAGCCCTATGAAAAAGAGGGCGTGGACTTTTGGTGGTTGGACTGGCAGCAGGGCAAAAAAAGTGATGTGCCCGGGCTGGACCCGCTGGTGGCGCTGAACCACTACCATTATTTGGACAACGCAGAGAACGGCAGGCTGCCGCTGATCCTGTCCCGCTACAGCGGCCCCGGCGCCCACCGCTATCCCCTGGGCTTTTCCGGTGACACCGCCCAAAGCTGGCGGGTGCTGCACTTTCAGCCCTACTTTACAGCTACGGCCGCCAATGTGGGCTACACCTGGTGGAGCCACGACATCGGCGGCCACTACCTGGGCGAGCGCAACGAGGAGCTGTACCTGCGCTGGCTGCAACTGGGGGTATTCAGCCCCATTCTGCGGCTGCACTCCACTTCCAACGACCTGATGGGCAAAGAGCCTTGGCGCTATCGGCCGGATGTGTGCGCCGCTGCCAAGGACTGGCTGCGCCTGCGCCATCGGCTAATTCCCTACCTCTACACAATGGACGCTCGCACCCACCGGGAGGGACTGGCCCTGTGTGAGCCACTGTACTATGCCTACCCGGGGGCGGAGGAAGCCTACGACAAAGCCTACGGCAACGGCTACCTGTTTGGCAGCCAGCTGTTGGTGTACCCCATTACCTCTCCGCAAAAAAAGCAGTTGGGTATGGGCGCTGTGGACGCCTGGATCCCGCCGGGACGGTGGACAGATCTGTTCACCGGGGCGGTCTACACCGGTCCCCTGTGCCTAACCCTTCACCGAGAATTGACGGAAATGCCGGTGCTGGCCAAGGCCGGAGCCATCCTACCGCTAAGCGACGACCCGGGCAACGCCTGTGGCAACCCGGCGGCGCTGACCCTGTGGCTCTATGCCGGGGACGGCGACTTTACCTTATATGAGGACAACGGCCAAACGGATTTTGACACCCACAAGGCCGAGACCCAAATCACCCAGCAGCTGCAAGGCAGTACACTGACGGTGACTGTGGCGCCCACCGCCGGCGACTGCACCGTGCTGCCGAAAAAGCGACAGCTAACCTTGGTATTCAAGGATCTGGAGCCGTCTGTCCTCACCTGCGCAGAAGCGGAAGTGACCCAAAATGCCGCAGGCGAAGCTACCGTAATTCTTACCGACTATGATCCTACTGTGGGGACACAACTGCACCTGCAAGGGGCTACCTATCGCAAGGCAGTACCGGTCAATGCGCGGGTGCTGAACATCTTTTGCCGCTGGCAGGGCAGCAATGCGCACAAAACCGAGTGCTACCGTTTGTTCAAAATCGCCAAGACCAAGGAGGAACTGCGCCGGGCGCTAAAGTGCACCCGCCTGCCGGGCACCGTGCGCCGGGCAGTAGAAGAAACCCTCTTGCAAACGGACGCATAATCGTGTAAAATGGTACGGCAAATCAACGAGAGGGCGGCAGACATCTGCCGAAAATGAAAATTATGGAACAACGCGAACAACTGGGCAGCCGCCTGGGCTTTATTCTGCTGAGCGCCGGGTGCGCCATCGGCATTGGCAATGTGTGGAAATTTCCATACATGGTGGGGCAATACGGCGGCGGTGCCTTTGTACTGATCTATCTGTTTTTCTTAGTGATCCTGGGCATACCGGTAATGACCATGGAATTTGCCATGGGTCGCGCCGGCCAGCGCAGCCCCGCCCGGCTGTACCAGCAGTTGGAGCCGAAGGGCAGCAAGTGGCACCTGCACGGCTATGTTGCCATGGCCGGCAACTATATTCTGATGATGTTTTACACCAGCGTGGCCGGGTGGATGCTGGACTACTTTGTCCGCACCGCCGGCGGCCAATTCGTAGGCGCCGACACCGACGGTGTGGCGGCACAATTCAGCCAAATGCTGGGCGACCCGCTACGCATGACCCTGTTTATGGGCATTATCGTCGTGTTGGGCTTCTTGGTGTGCTCCTTTAGCCTGCAAAAGGGGCTGGAGCGCATTACCAAGTGGATGATGGTGGCACTGCTGGTCATTATGGTGGTGCTGGCCATCAACAGTGTGTGCACCGCCGGGGGCAGCCAGGGGCTGCGCTTTTACCTGGTGCCGGATTTGGCGCGGATGAAGAAAGTGGGCATTGGCAATGTGGTGGCCGGGGCCATGAACCAGGCGTTCTTTACCCTGAGTCTGGGCATCGGCGCTATGGCCATCTTTGGCAGCTATATCGGCAAGGAGCGCGCACTGATGGGCGAGTCTGCCCGGGTGGCGGCGCTGGACACGCTGGTGGCTCTGTGCTCCGGACTGATCATTTTCCCCGCCTGCTTTGCCTACGGTGTGCAGCCGGACAGCGGTCCCAGCCTGATCTTCATTACCCTGCCTAATATCTTTAACCATATGCCCCTGGGGCGCGTGTGGGGCAGCCTGTTCTTTGTGTTTATGAGCTTTGCCGCCTTTTCCACCGTGCTGGGCGTGTTTGAAAACATTGTGTCCTGCACCATGGATCTGTCCGGCTGGAGCCGCAAAAAAGCCTGCCTGTTCAACGGCATTCTCATGCTCCTGCTGAGTATGCCCTGCGTATTAGGGTTCAATGTGCTCTCCAAGTTCCAGCCTTTGGGCCCGGGCACCGGCGTGCTGGATCTGGAGGACTTTGTGGTGAGCAATCTGCTGCTGCCGCTGGGCTCTCTCATCTTTATTTTCTTCTGCACCTCCCGCTACGGCTGGGGCTGGAAGAACTTTACCAAAGAGGCCAACTCCGGCAAGGGACTGAAAGTGCAGCGCTGGATGCGTGGCTATATGTGCTATGTGCTGCCGGTACTGGTGGCCGTAATCCTGGTGCTGGGGCTGATCCGCCACTGATTAAACGGCAGTCACGCCAAATTGTCGCATAAATATAGACAAAAAGCCTTTTCTGCAATGGAAGTTGCAAAAAAGGCTTTCTTTTTTACCCGGGATAGTCTACTCTATATCTTAGGATCGTGTTGCCAAAAATCGAAAACGCAACCGGAACATATAGGGGGAAGCAATATGGAAGAAAAGAAGTATATCGGCCGCCGGGAACAAACCGGCTTTTTGATGGGCCTCAGCGGCCAAAATATGGTCTATTCCCTAATTGGAGCGTCATTCTTTACTTATTTTATGACGGATATTGCCCTGTTCCCGGCACTGGTGGTCAGCGTGCTGCTGATCGTAATGAAAGTGTGGGACGGGGTCAACGATCCCATTGTCGGCTCCTTTATTGATAAACACACCTTCAAAAACGGCGAAAAACTGCGGCCGTTTTTGCGCTACACCCCGCTGCCGGTAGGGATCTTTACCGTGCTGCTGTTTGTGGTGTTCTCTACCAAAGAAGAGCTGTTGTGGCTGCGGGTCAGCTACTTTGTGATTATGTATATTTGTTGGGATTTGGCCTACACGGTGCAGGATGTGTCCATCTGGGGCATTACCGCCGCCGTATCGCCCAATTCCAATGAGCGGGACCGATTCGTCCAATGGGCGCGCACCATCGGCTCCTGCGTATATAGCGCATTCAGCACCGTCATTCCCATGGCGCTGGAGATGATAGCCAATGCCGCCGGGGCAAGTATGGCGCTGATGGCGCTGGTGTTTGCCCTGATTTTCGGGCTAGGCGGCTCCATGCTCAGCTACCGCTGCTATGCGGCACAGGAGCGGATCCATGTGGTGCAGGAGGTGCAGCAGCAAAGCCTGTGGGAGAGCTTTTCCTTGCTGTTTAAGAACAAAATGCTGCTACTTGTGACCCTTGCCAACCTACTGGGCGCTCTGGGCTTTGGCGTCAATTTGGTGACCTACTTCTTCAAGTACGAGATTGCCGCAGACTTTTTGGGCAAGAACAGCCTGATCGGCGCGCTGGGGCTGTCCACCATCTACTACATTATGACCGGTCTGCCGGGCTTTTTAGGTATGCTGGCGGCAGATAAGATCAAAAAATGGTGCCACGGCTATGTGAATGCGCTGATCGTGATGCAGGCCTGCAATATTTTAGCGCGCATTGCCGCGTACTTTATCGGATTTGAAGGCAAGAATTTGTGGTTTGCCATGGCGGTGATCGGCCTGGGCGGTATTCCCCTGGGTGCCGCCGCCATTGCCCAAACTGCCATCTTCTGCGACAGCATCGACTATATGGAGTGGAAGACCGGCAAGCGCACTGAGGGCATCACCTTCTCCATGCAGACCTCGTTTACAAAGATCTCCAGCGGTATTACCGCCGGCCTGGCGACCCTGGCGCTGCACCTGCTGCACTACAAGCCCATTGAGGGGGCGTCCACCTACCTGGGCACCCAAAGTGCCGCCTTTGACCGCTGGATCTGGCCGCTGGTGATTCTGACCCCGGCCATTGCCAGTCTGCTGTATATCGTCCCGCTGCTGTTTATCCGCTACACCCCCGCCCAACGGGCGCAGGTGGAGCAGGAGCTGAAAGCCCGCCGGGCAGCGACGGACAGCCAAAACACTTGATACACACAAAAAGAGCACGCAGTTCGCACTGCGTGCTCTTTTTGTTTTTGTCTATTTACAGAGTCGTGTTAGCAGTAACAACCGCCCGGTGTCAATCCGCCAAAGTGAACTGCACCTCCACCGGCTCACCGGCCTTGCAGTGCAGGGTGCGTACCGTTTGGCCGCAGCGCACGGTCAGCGTGCGGTCCACATCGGCGGTGAGCACC
>FR885377.1:11189-21354 GCA_000436335.1 Clostridium sp. CAG:217 | reverse complement strand
GTGAGCACCGCCTGCACCGTACCGGCCGCCAGATCCCATTGCAGCCGGGTAACGGTGGCCCGGTTGCGGGTCTTTAGTCCGGTGAGGGTGCCCCTGTCAAATCCGCTCTCCGGCAGCGCCGGCAGCAGTTCGATCTCATCGGCATTGGAGTACACCAGCGCCTCGTGCACAATGCCCAAATAACCGATGGCAAAGTCCGTACAGTAGCAGCTGCCCCGGTCATAGTCATGGTTGGTCATCAGGGAGTTGTACCGGATCTTATGGTTCATCAAATTCACCAGTGCGTCCGTCAAGGCAGCGCGGTCTTGCAGCCGGGCAGCGATCAGGCTGCGGTGCACCAGGGCGTGGGATGCCTCATTCTCGCTTTTCCGGTTCTCTACCGCCTGCTTGCAGGCAGCGGTCAGCCGGGCATTGCCCCGGGTCTCCATCAGCGGCCAGGCACAGTACAGGTGGCTCAGGTGCCGGTGCTCGTTATTCTCCTCAAAAGCAGTCGTAGCCCATTCCTTCAGCGCTCCGGTATCGTCATACAAATAAGGCGGCAGGTTCGTTTTCAACTGCTTCCACCGACTTTGGTCCGCGCCGGGAGCTACATCGTTCATCACGGAAAGCAGCATTTCCATATTATCCCGGCAAGCAGCAATATCAATGGCGCAGTTGGCGTCTGACGGGCTGGCGTAATTATCCGGATTATTTTCCGGCGAATAGCTGGGCACAATGCAGTAACTTTCGCCCTCGCCCAGCGCCGTCTTTCCCTTTTCATAATGAATGGAGCCGTCCGCCGAAGTGTAATATTCCGGGGTCAGCAGCTGCGCCCAGTAGTTGGCGGCCTTGGTCAGCAGCGGGTAGAGAATATCCTCCTCCAGCCGCAGATAGCCCCGCCTCTCTATGGCTGCCACCTGGGCATCGGTCAAATCCTTTTCCGTGACAGACAAAACGGAGCGCAGCGCCTGCAAGTTGAATTCGTCACTGAGGGGGATCTGAATATTGCCGTAGCTTTGCAGGGTCTCATACAGCGGGCGCAGCATCCAGGACGCCCCGGCGTTCCAGTACCGGAAGGGGTAGGGATAGCAGGTCTCCGTCAGCACCGCCTTGTCCCCGTCCGTATTCACCGGTGCCTGAATAGCGTCTGTAAAGCCGTGAGTGGCCCGGGCATTTTCCTCCCAATCCGGCATCTGGCGCAGCAGGAAGTACACATAGCCTTGGGGGCCACGGCTCATATTGGAGCTGTTCAGCGCCGCCGTTTGCAGGTTCACATTGGCGTCCATGGTGTACTTGCTGCCCCAGCCGGTGTTCCACTCCCCGGTCCACATACCGTAAAGCCGCCCGGTAGAATACCCGGCGCAGCACAGGGCTGCGTACCGCCCGGCATAGTAAGTACGCTGGGCCAGCGCCGCGTTGATCTCTTTCTTGCCCTTTTGCGCTTTCAGCAACGCCTCGTTAGGTTGGATATTCTCATCACTCAGGGTCAAAGTCACTGCGTCAAATTGGGGCTGATACACCTTCAAATGCGCCGCCAGCGCGGCGTCATAATCAAAAGCACCGTCGGTGCTGTACCGGGCGGCCACCGTCTCCAGCTGCGCGCGCAGATCTGCCAGCAGCGGATACTCCGCCTGCCCGGCAAAGTCCGATAGCTTGCCCATCTCCAGGGTGTAGTCGCTAACGGTCAGCAGCACCAGTCCGGCAGCGCCGGTAATGCGCACCCCGGTATTGTCGCCAACAAACTGGCGCTCTTTGGTCTGCTTGTCCAGCGTCACCCGCTCCCGGGTGCCGCCCACCGGCAGCACATAGGTCAAAGTGACATAGCCGCCGGTCTTGCGCTCGCTGTTCTCATAATCCGGGTAATGGGCGATCAGCCCCAGGGTGCTGCCGTCCTGGGCCGTGACCTTTTTATATTGCAGGTCCACCTCTTCACTTTTGCCAAAGTTGGCCAGGGTGGACAGATCGTCGTAGCTGAGCGTCAGGTCCAGCGCCGTACCCGTCGTGGACGGATCCAGCCGGGTGATCACCACGCCGTCCGCCATGGAGGTGATGGAGCGGCGCAGCCAGGTGCCGTTCTTGTCCGTATAGCGTACGCCCACTTGGCCGGTGGCGTAATCGGTGTAGCGCACATAATCCTTGGCATGCGCCTTGGTCTGCGCCATCCGTAATTGGCCGCCCGGGTGATACCGGTACACATCGTCATAACTGGCGTTATCTGTAATATCCTGCCCTTTAATGATCTGCTGGCGCACCGTCTCCAGCTCATTTGTCGTGTCCGGGCAGGTGCGGGCGTTTTTGTTAGGCAGCAGGAAGTGCATATTTTGGAAAATAAAAGTATCGCTGTAGGGGTCGCCGCTGGTGACGAACCCTTGCAGCCCGTTTCCGGAGACCATACCCTGCCGCCAGCTGTCTGTCTTGTTGGTCTTATTGTCTTTCAGCGATGTGTAGGTGCTGCTGTAACTGACCTTTTGCAGGTCGCCAAACAGGTCTTTTACCACCGCTGTGTCCGTTTGTCCGGCGCAGGCAGCCAGCGAGGCCAGCAGCCCTGCCGTCAGCAGCAGGCACAGGCATTTTTTCAGTATAGCTTTCATTTTTTGTGTTTCCCCTTCCAGAGAGAATGCGCGTTCTTTGCTTGTGCAAAACCGATTGAAGCGTCTCTCATCCTCATTATATCACAATCACATTCCTATTCGCAATAAAAAGCGCCCTGCTGCTGCAAGGCGCTTTTTGCATATCGCTTTTCATCCAAATCAAAGCTGCCGGTAAAGTCACTGTCCGGCTGCACGGCGGACAGGTCGTTCTCGTTTTGGTACACCTTTACATAGTCTACACAAAAGTCGTCTGCCTTGTCAACCCCCGCCTGCTTTACCAATCTCCGGACTGCCACCTATCGAAAAACGCCGGTGAACTCATATTGACACGCCGCACGCTAAATGCTATACTCATAAAGACAATTTAGCGTGCGTTTGGTGCCTTTGCGCGCCCCGCCAAAGGCTGAAAAGGGAATCCGGTGGGAATCCGGAGCAGCCCGAACCTCTACTGTATTTGCCGACAAGAAAGCACCGCCGTTTGGGTAACGGCAGCCATTGCTCCCCCGGGAGTGAGAAGGCCGCTTTTGCGAATGAAGCATAAGTCAGGAGACCTGCCGCGCACGAGCTGTTGTTTGCGGTGCTTTAGGTTGGAAGTGCAGTTTTGCTTTAGAACGGGATCGTTCCAAGGCTCTTTTTGCGTACCCATACTATCCGTGCCGCCAGATCGGCACGGCTTTTTTGTGCCGCAAAAGGAGGAGAAAAATGAAAAAACAAATCACCCGCAGCCTTTGCTGCCTGCTGGCCCTGCTGCTTTGCCTGGGCAGCGCCATCTACACCCCGGCAGCCCAGGACGACCAGACCCAGGTGTCCTTTACCGTGACCCTGGCCACCGGCAAGACCACCGACTACGCCACCCTAAAGGTGCAGGACAAGGACGGCAAGACCATGCCCTGCCAGGAGGACGAGTACGGCTACGACACCTACAACTACCTGCTGCCCGCCGGTGACTACACCTACACCGCCACCTACCAAAGCGGCAGCCAGACCGCCAGCGGCAGCTTTACCGTTGCTGCCGGCGAGACCCGCCAGATCCCGGTGCAGCTGACCTACACCCAATACAAGGTGCGGTTCAACACCACCCCGCAAAATGCCACGGTGGCTCTGTACAAAAACGGCGCTTCCGGCGCCTATGGCGACCCGATCCTGCCGGACGAACAGGGGTACTACACCATCATCTTCGGTCAGTACCGCTACACCGTCAGCGCCGAGGGCTACACCCCCGTCAGCAAGACCTTTAACGCCACAGACACCGCGCTGAAAAACAACAACTATGTGATCACCGTTAAGCTGGAAAGCCCGGCGGACAAGCTGCTGACCCAGGCGGACAACGCCCTGTTCAACGTCTCCGGCGACGGACTGGCGATGATCGAGTACAGCGGCGTGCACAGCGACCCGGACTTTGGTCATTATGCAGACATTGACTCCGACGATCAGGATGTAAATGTACAGAGCGCCATTGAAGCATACCTGGCCAAAAAAGTGAAGTCCGACTACCCGATCACCGTAACGGTGGACAAGGTAGAGAACGACGAGTGGGACGAGGACTACACCGTGATCGACAAGAACGGCAAGATCCACTACGACGCCGTTACCGACGATATGCTGAACTTTGACGAGACCGGCGCAGAACTGACCGTCTCCGTGACCCTCACCTGCCTGCAAAGCACCAAGGAAAGCGAAGTGACCGTGCTGGTGCCCATGCACACCTACAGCCGCCAGGAGCGCCTGGACGCGGCTGCCAAAAAGGCTGCCGATCTGCAAACCCTGCTGGGCGACAACACCGCAGCCGACCGGGTGACCGAACCGGTAAACCTGCCCACCGGCGACGACGACTTCAGCTACTACGGCATTGTCACCGGCTGGACCAGTGACCACCCAGAGGTGATCGACCCCACCACCGGCGCCGTGACACCCGCCAAGGCAGACACCGTCGTTACCCTGACGGTCAAGGCCTTTTACACCGCCGCCCAACTGGAAGAAGCCGGTTTTCTCTTTGATCCCGGCCCCTTGGGCGACAACCAGAGCCTGCAAACGGTGACCCTCACCGTGCCCGGGACCGGCGAGCCGGAGCCGCCCACCGACCCGGAAGGCCCCACTGATCCCAAGCCGCCAACGGACCCGGAAGGTCCCACCGACCCGGTACAGCCTACGGACCCCGCAGCGCCCACCGACCCGGTGGTCCCCACAGAGCCTACTACGACGGAAGAAACCACCAAACAGACAGAGACCACCACAAAATCCGCCAAGACCGCCAAAAAGAGCACAGCCAAATCCCCCTCCACCGGCCACACCGGCGCTGCTGCCGGCGCACTGCTGTGCGGTGCTGCGCTGCTGGCGCTGACCGCCGCCAAGCGTAAGCACACGGAGGAATAAAAAAAGCGCTTGCCTGTTGGGCCAAAGACGGATATAATAAGAAAGGGCAACGGTGCGCAAGGCTCCGTTGCCTGTTTTTTTATCCACTCCGCAAGGGAGGACAAAGTGATGAATATTTTTGAGATTTTAGGCCCGGTGATGGTGGGGCCGTCCAGCTCTCACACCGCCGGTGCGGTGCGGATCGGCTACATTTCCCGCCAACTGCTGGGGGAGCCGGTTAAGGACGCCACCCTGGAGCTGTACGGCTCCTTTTGGCTCACCGGTAGCGGCCACGGCACGCCCCTGGCACTGATCGCCGGGCTGTGCGGTATGCACCCGGACGACGCCCGGATCCCCCGGGCTTTTGCCGTTGCCAAGGCCCGGGGCATGCGCTTTCGGCTGGAGCAGGCCAAGCTAAAGAACGCCCACCCCAACTCCGTGCAGCTGCACCTGGTGGGCGAAAGCGGCAAGGTGCTGGATCTGATCGGCCAGTCCTTGGGCGGCTCCATCATCAATATTGCAGAGATCGACGGGCTGGAGGCCAATGTAAGCGGCGACTACCCCACCCTGATTGTCAGCAACACCGATGTACCCGGTATGGTAGCCAAGATCAGCGCCTTACTGGCACAGGCAAAGGTGAATATTGCGGAAATGCGGCTGTACCGCTCCGGGCGGGGCAAGCGGGCCGCCTTTATTGCCGAATGCGACCAAGAGATACCCGCCGCCACCATTGCCGCCATTCGCGCCCTGGAGGGCATTAAAAAAGTCAGTTATCTGAGTTTGGAGGAAACGCCATGCCGTACCATTCAATAGACGAGATCCTGCGCCGCTGCCGGGACCGGGCGTGCCCCTTTTGGCAGGTAGTACTCACCACCCAGGCCAAGGAAACCCAATTACCGGAGAGTGCCGTACTGGACCAAATGGACCAAATGGCAAAGGCCATGGAGGACTCCATCACCCAGTACGATCCGACAGCGGTGACCACCGGCAAAATGGGCGGCCAAAACGGCGCCCGGCTGGCGGAATATAACCAAAAAGGCGATACCCTGCTGGGGGACTACCTGTCCGCCGTGATCGCCGCAGCGGTGCAGGTGGCAGAGAGCAACGCCTGTATGAAGCGCATTGTAGCCGCCCCCACTGCCGGCAGCTGCGGGGTAATTCCAGCCGTGCTCATCACCTATCAGAAACAACAGGGTCTGCCCCGCCGAGAACTGCTGCGTGCTCTGCTGGTCAGTGCCGGGATTGGTAGTGTAATCGCCGAGAACGCCTCCATCAGCGGTGCCCAAGGGGGCTGCCAGGCAGAGATCGGCTCTGCAGCCGCCATGGCCGCCGGTGGTCTGGTATATTTGGCAGGGGGCGACAACAACGCCATTGCCCAGGGCGCCGCTATGGCGCTGAAAAATATGCTGGGACTGGTGTGCGACCCGGTAGCCGGGCTGGTAGAGACCCCCTGCATTAAGCGCAACGCCGCCGGCGCCGCCAATGCGGTGGTGGCCGCCCAAATGGCGCTGGCAGGGATCCAAAGCGTGATCCCCCCGGACGAGATAATTGACGCCATGTACGAGATCGGCTGCCAGCTGCCCGCCTGCCTGCGCGAGACCTCACAGGCCGGACTGGCCACCACTCCCACCGGGCAAAAAATTGCCGAAAAGCTGGGGCAAAACCAGTTCTAAACTGCAAAGAAAAGCTAAACCGCCCGCTGCACAAAGCAGCGGACGGCCTTTTTTATCCCCAGGGCGACTCAGCCCAGCGCCACATCCATGGCCATCATCAAGGCAAAGCCGGCAGCAGCGCCCATGGTACCGGTATGACCGTGGGGTCCGGTTTGGGCCTGGGGGTTCAACTCCTCCAGCACCACATACACCATCGCCCCGGCGGCAAAAGCTAACAAAAACGGCAGCACCGGGCGCAGCAGGGCGGTGAGCAATATGGTCAGCACCGCGCCCACCGGCTCTACGGCACCGGACAGCACCCCATACACAAAGGAACGGCTGCGAGAGCAACCGTCGCTGCGCAGCGGCGCCGCCACAATGGTGCCCTCCGGAATATTTTGCAATGCGATTCCGACCGCAAGGGCAAAGGCGTCCGCCGGCGTAATGGCCCCGTCGCCTGCCAGCATACCGGCAAACGCCACGCCCACCGCCATACCCTCCGGCACATTGTGCAAAGTCACCGCCAACACCAACAAAAAAGAATTGGCGCCTGCCGTGCCCGGCTTTGGCTCTAAATGCAGCCGAGCCGTAAGCTGATCCAGTCCCAAAAGAAACCCGATCCCCGCGAGAAAGCCGACCACAACCGGCAGCCAGCTGCCGGACAGCTCCAAAGCAGGCAGCAGCAACGACCAAACGGAGGCTGCCAGCATCACGCCGGAAGCAAAGCCCAACAAAATCTTTTGCACCCGAGGCGGAATATTGGATTTGAAAAGAAACACTGCGGCTGCGCCCAGCGCCGTGCCAACAAACGGAATGGCCAGCCCTACGGCAGTCTGTAAAACAGGGGTCATTGCGTGTTCTCCTTTTTTCTGCGTTTTGAGTTAGTTGCAACTAACCTCTTACAGTTTATCAAATTTTTGTCCCGGACGCAATCCCTTTTTTTCAAAGGCGAAAATAGGAAGCTGTCGCCGGGAGCCGTCAGACTATACTATGTGCGCAGCGAACCAGGCGTGCATATCCACACACCGGCAGGTCATATATACCGGACAATGCAACCGGCAGCGTACCAACGCATTGTCACACCATATATGCCGGACAGTTTCAAAGCGGGCAGCAGCAACGACCAAACGGAATGGCCAGCCCTACGGCAGTCTGTAAAACAAGGGTCATCCAAGTCTTTCCTTTTGCATTCAACTTTATGTGCCTGCTGTTCAAGCACACGGACAGACCATTCTAAGCCCCATTGCCGCCAATGTGCAAGGGCACACAGATAAAAAGAGAGACTGCAAATTTTTCCGCAGTCTCTTTTTTACTTATCGGTATGCGTGTGCAAACCGATTGGCGCACACACCGTCCCCGCTTTCACAAAAATCAAAGCAATACACGTATGAATCCGTCAGCACACAATCTCCCGGATACATTGCCTCCGGGTGCGGATTTTGCACCGTTTTCAGCAGCACAATTTTGTTTTGCCGAATTTCAAACACCGTAGCACCATAGTACCGTTGCTGCGCATCCGCCGTATAAGACGGCAGAGCAAACACCCTTTGCCCCTGCTCTATGGCGGCTCGGTGCGACACGGCCACATCTTCCAGCTGCAACCGATCCAGCAGTTGAAAATCCCGATCATACAGAGCAAGGCTTTGGGCAGCGGTTTCCAAGTTCTCCTCTATACTTAGCCAACCATCTCCCATCTCATACAGGGTACGCTCGGTAGAATCCGCCGCAAATTCATGGGGCAATTGAAAAAGTGTTTTGGCTTCTCGCCGCGTGATTTTTGCACATTTTTGGCTTTTCAAATTCCATTTTACACCGTACGCCGTACGGTCTGCGTCCCCAGAAGCGCCCACATAAGCCGCTTTTTTTGTCAGCTGCACCTTTGGGCCGCCGCCCAACACAGCCGCCACATCTTCCGCCGCTTTACCGGTTTGTACATTCACCGTGCCTAAAACCGTGTACTGTGCCTGATTTGCACCGGCAAGGCGTACGATATGCTCCGGCAGCGCCCGGTGTATCTCGCCGTTAACTGTCAAGGCAGGCACCGACTGTTCCGCTTTTGGATCAAAAACAAAATGAGAAAGCACATACACGTTTTCGCCCACCAATCCGGCCTGCACACAAGCGCCGCTTTGCTCTATGGCAGACAGCAGCACCGGCTTTGTTGGCTCTGCAATCGAATAAATACGCAAATAGGTGCAATTCTCGCCCCGGGCCAAAACCGCTAAGCGCTCCCCGTGGGCTATCACGCCTTGCAGCGTTGCCTGCGCCGGGGCAACATTTTCAATCACCGTCAGCGGTTGCTGTCGGTTAGACGACGCTTCAAACACATAAACGCAATTGCGCCCTTTTTCTGCCATGCTTGCGCTGTATGCGTAATACATATATCCGTTTTCCGTTTGAACCCTTTCCATCTGCTGTACACCCGGTTGCTGTTTAGTCAGAACCGTTGTGGCCTCTGCGCAACCGGCCTCTCCTGTATCCACAGGGGTCATCGCAGCGGTCACAGCCGTTAACTGGGCCGCGCTTTGAAATCCGTCCACCGGCACGCCGTACCAGCTTGCACCTGCGCCCACAGCAGCCGCACACACCATTACCAAACAAGCCGCCGTTACTGCCCACGCTTTGTACCGTGAAGTTCGCTTAGGCATTGCAATCACCTTATGGGACTCTTTTTTCAAAATGCGCTGCTTTAGGCATTCTGCACGCAAGCCGTCCGGCAGCGGCGGCTGCGCTTGCTCAAATTTATGCTGAATAAAGTCAAAATCCTTTTGTTTCATAGCACGCACTCCCTTTATGACAAATAGCGCTTCATTTTTGCCAGGCTTCTGCTTCGTCTTTGTCGAACATTTACAGCAGTTAATCCGGTAATCCTCGCCACTTCCTTGCTTTTCAGCCCAACAACCACAGACAGCAAAATAATATTTTGGTCTGTGTCGCTAAGCAGAGCCAACGCCTGTTGCAGCTCGACCCGCGCAAACGCTGCGGTTTGGTCACAGGCAAGGCTGTTGGCATACTGCGCAATATCCGATTGGTTTCGGCGTGTGATCTGCTCTTTAATCGTACCGGCGCAACCGTGATATAAAATGGAAAATAGCCACGACCCGAACGCCTCCGGCTTTTTCAGCATACCCAGCTGTTCAAAGGCCGTAAGCATACAATCCTGCACCACATCCTCAGCGTCCTGCACATTGCCCAGCTTGTAGTAGGCATAATGAAACAGCTTTTGCTGATACGCGGTATATAAGGCGCAAAAGGCGTCTATATCTCCGGCCTGTGCCTGCCGCACCCGTTCTGCTTGTGTCATAGACTGATCCCCCTTTTCTCTTTTCTTATTCTCTTATCGGCGCCGCTTTCTTTGCCAAAGTACAAGGGCAACCGTAGCCAAAACACAAGCGCCCAGCGCAGCCAAAGGCAATACCGGCCGGCTTCCCTTGGCAGTGCTTTCTTTCTCGCCGTCCACCGCTTCCGTGGCTGCTTTTGTGCTGCCTGCTTCCATTTGCGGTGCTTTTTCCGTCTGTTTCTCCGTGCGCATCTGTGCCTGCGCTTCCGTTTCTCTTTTCGTTGCAGGCGGTACGGCAGCCACGCCGGAAG
>FR885377.1:8783-11167 GCA_000436335.1 Clostridium sp. CAG:217 | reverse complement strand
GGAAGTGGTTACCGCAGCCGTAGAGGGAACAGCAGACGGCTGCTGCACCTTGGCATTGATATAGGGCAGACAGCCCTCTTCGTCTAACGCCTCAATGGTAATGCTGCGGCCGCTTTGCGACAGAATTTTATAATCCTTGCCCTCCTCCAGCAACGGCACTTCCCATCCGGTCAGTTTTCCCTTGCCGCGGTAGGTGAATTTGCAGCCGCCCAGGTCCCGATCTGCTTGGGCAATAATCTCATCGCTTTGCGCACCGTTTACACAGCCGATGGTGTCCTGGGGATGTTCTCTTGGCGTCCATTGTCCGGCCGTCTGCGCAAACGCCGTGCCGCTGCCCAGCAGCAATGCTGCAGCCAGACAAAGTACCGCTAAAATTGTTCCGATGGTCTTTTTCATACGCACGCACTCCTTATCAGGTTTTTGTTTTTTCTTGCTTTACAACCGCCCCGCTTTCGGGCGTTCACCTGTTTAGAGTCGTTTTTTGCCTGTATTGTGACACCAAAATTTGCCAAAAATTAAAAATGCCGTAACGATGACTTCTGCTTTCGTTAAAATCGTCGTTACAGCACTTTAGCTAAACCGAATGGTTATTCCTTTTTATCTTCCGGCAGCAAAGCTGCGCACACGGAACTTGGCGCCGGTGCTTTCGCACACTTGGCGCGACTTCTCAATATCCTCCGGCGAAATCACATCCACCACCGTCATACGCACATCCGGGCAGTGCGCCACACATTCCCGAGTGAACTGCAGCATGGCGTCAAACGCCTTGCCGCCGTAGCAGTTGCGGGTAATTTTGTCGTACTTCTCTGCCGTAGGCTCGTTGAGAGACACGGAAATGCTGTCAAAATGACGGCACAGCAGCTCTGCGGTGGGCTTGCCGTTGATTAAGTCCGACAGGCCGTTGGTATTCAGCCGCAGGTGAATCTTTGGGTTCACCGTGCGCAGATAATCCGCCGCTTGCAGCAGGTGGTCCAGCGCATTGGTGGGCTCGCCGTAACCACAAAACACCGCCTCGTCCGTGTGGGCAAAATCGTAAGCGTCAATCGCCGCCTTGATTTCCTCCCAAGTAGGCTCCGTGTCAAACCACATTTCCTTCGCATCGCCCACAGCGTCGCCCTTAGAGCGAATGCAAAACGCGCAGTTACAGGGGCACTGATTTGTAATATTCAGATACACACCGTCGTAATAGCGATAAACAATATCAGCCATTGAGATAACCCTTCAATCTTTTGTAAATTCCGGCCTTGTCCAGCGCCAGCGCCAGTACAATAAACACCACTGCGCTGCCTACCGCCTGAATGGCATTGGCCGGTATATCTGCGATGGCGCCCTCCCGGTACAGCACCAGATCCGCCACATAGTAGCCGCCAACAGTAATGGCACCGGACAGAATGGTGCACAGCGCCGTCCACACCGTCAGCAATTTATTGCTCTTATTATATAATGCAACAAAGGGAATTGCAATAAGGAATTTGATGATGGCAGAGGGAATGGCATAGGTGGCAACCCCACTGGCAAGATCAGAAAACGCAGCGCCGATGGAAGCAGCCAGGAACGCCCAAGGCCCCAGCAGCAGCCCACTGAGATAAATCATGGCGTCGCCCACATGAATATAGCCGCCGGCACCGATGGGAATGTGCAGCATGGTCAGGCCGAACACCATGGCGGCGAACAGCGCCGTGAATGAAATCTTTTTTACCGTCTTGTTCATAACAGATCCTCCATAATCTTTTCAAAATCTACGCCGTCCCGGGGGTCTGTACCGTGGGTAACGGCGATGGCGTGGCTGAGAAAATCCACCGCCTGTTTGGCTGCCTGTGCCGGCGCCCGGCCACGAAGCAAGCCGCCGGTGAATACAGAAACAAACAGATCGCCGGTGCCGCTAAAGGAACCGGGGCGCAAGGGCGCTGCCAAGTCTGTGCAGTCCCCGCCTGCAAACACCAGGGTGTGGATCTCCGTTCCCTGCCGATAGCCGGTGACCGCCACCACCTGGTGATCCTCTGCCAAGCGGGCGCCCATTTGCCGCACCGCCGCCGGATCCTCGGTATACTCCGCCCCGCACAGCAGCGCCAGTTCGTTTACATTGGGCGTGAGCACATCTGCCTGTGCTGCCAGACGGCGCACCGCATTACACCGTGCCTCATCAAACCCATCGTACAGGCTGCCGTCGTCCGCCATGACCGGGTCCACCACCAGGAGCGTATCCGCCGTGCGGTGGACAGCCAGAAAGTCCGCAATGCAGTCCCCCTGGGCCGGATTGCTGAGAAAGCCGGTGATGATGCCGTCCGGCTGTACCTCTTGCCAGTCCGCAGTAAATTGGGGCATAAAGCCGGTCAAATCCTCCATAGAGTAACGGTCATAGCCGGTTTGGCGGGTAAGCACCA
>FR885377.1:0-8768 GCA_000436335.1 Clostridium sp. CAG:217 | reverse complement strand
GGCGGGTAAGCACCGCCGTAGGCACCGGGTGCACCCGCACACCCATGACAGTCAGCACCGGAATGGCCGCCATCAGCGAGCAGTTGCCGTAGCCGGAAAGGTCGTTAAAGACCACGCAGTTTTTCAAGTTCTCGCCCCCCTTGCTTTTCTGTTATCTATAGTATATACTAATTTTGACAGGAATAAAAGACACAAAAGCCCCGATTTTTTAAGGTACAGTTATGCTAAAATACACCCAAGCCTACACCATGTTTAAGGAAATGATCGCCGACGGACGACTGCGCCGAGGGGAACGGATGCCCTCTATTCGCCGGGCGGCGGAGCTTTACCGGATCAGCCGCACCACCGTGCAGAATGCTTACTTTCAATTGGCGGCGGAAGGCTATATTTACGCCAAGCCCCAAAGCGGCTACTTTGTGGCGGGAGGTCCTAAGGCGCCGGCGACTCCCATGCCCCGCCCCCAGGTGCAGACACCGCCTCGGCTGGATCTTACCGGCAACAGCGCCGATCTGTCCAGCTTTGACTTCTCCCTATGGCAGCGCTACATTAAGAGTGCCTTGCGCCAGCGGCAGCGGCTGCTCACTTACAGCGAGCCGCAGGGAGAGTACGACTTGCGGTGCGCCTTGGCAGACTATGTGCGGGAGCGGCGCAATGTGGTCACTGCGCCGGAACATATTGTGGTAGGCGCCGGGGTGCAAATGCTGCTGGAGATCCTCTGCGTGCTGCTGAAAGGGCGACGCACCGTGTCCTTCCCGGACGGCAGCTTTGTGCAGGGCAGCACCGTGTTTGCCGCTCACGGCTACACCGTGCGCACCCGGTACAAGGACGCAGACATTATCTATGTATCACCCTCCCACATGAACCGGCAGGGGGATGTGATGCCCATTCAGCGGCGGCTGGAGCTGTGCGCCCACTCGGCAGATACCGGCGCGGTGGTGATCGAGGACGACTTTGAAAACGACTTTCTGTACAGCAGCACCCCCACCCCCTCGCTGTACGCCCTGGGCAGCGGCAATGTGGTGTATATGGGCGCCTTCTCCGCCCTGCTGCTGCCGGGCATTCGCATCAGCTTTATGGTGCTCAGCCCGGCGCTGGCCGCCGCCTACCATCAAATGAAAGACACCTTTGCCCAAACTGCGTCCAAGACGGAGCAGATTGCCCTGTGCGCCTATCTGCGGGACGGGAATATGAAGTCCCGCACCAAAAAAATCCGCCGTCTGTACACCGGCAAAGCCAAGACCCTGTGTGCCCTGCTGGCAAAGGCACTGCCGGACCATCCGGTGCGCGTGGGTGAAAACGGCCTGCAGGTGCAGATTGAAACGCCGATGCTACCGGACAGCGCCCCTTTTGAGCAGGCGGGGCTTGCCTTGTATATTGTAAAAGAGAAAAGCGGCAAAAATATAGTGGTGGTCTCCCCCTCCGCTGTGCCTGCCGATCGGCTGGAAGAAGCTGCCCTCGCCGTGGCTGCCGCCCTATACAAAGCGGAAGAAGCGGCAAAAGCAAAGCAAAGTAAAGATATTTACTAACAGGGACAAGTTTGGTACTCTGGCTGCCAGTCCCATTGTGCCTACCCTTGGGAATTGCTACAATGAAGTTGCAATTTGAAGGAGGTACAACGCCATGAAAAAATACACTGTAAAACACCTGATCACATCCGCCCTGCTGAGTCTGACCGCCCTGGTGGTGGGCTACGCCCTGCTCAGCCTGCCCTTCCGGCTGATGGACTGGCTGGACCCCACCCAAATGAAGCTGGTGTTCGCCGCCGAATTTGTGCTGTATATCACCGTGCTGGGGCTGGTGATCACCCGCAGGGAAAAGAAATTGGCTGCCAAAAAAGCCGCCTATGCCCGCAGACAGCGCCGCCGCGCCCGGCTGGCACGGCAAGATGCCACCGCCCGCCGCCTGGTTTCCACCACCACTGCGGACGCCGGCCACATTGCCGCTTAAAACAAAATATGCTATAATAGGCCTGTACAAAAATAGGTCTATTTTTTTACCCAAGGAGCAGGCTTATGGAACCTATCAGCCCTAAACACATCACCGTAACCGACCCCTTTTGGGCGCCTCGGATCCGCACAGTAGCTGACATCGTACTGCCCTACCAATGGCAGGTGCTGCACGATCAGGTGCCCGGTGCGCCAAAGAGCAGCTGCATCGCCAACTTCCAAAAGGCCGCTCATGCCATTGCCGCAGCAAAAGCCGGTGGTCCCCGACCCACCTACCCCACGGACAAATGGTATTATGATGACAAGAACAGCCAGGAGAACGCCTTTATGGGATGGGTGTTTCAGGACAGCGACCTGTACAAATGGCTGGAGGCCGCCGCCTATGCCATACCCTACGGCAACCGAGCGTACCTAACTGAAAAGAGCCGGGAAGCGGTGGAGATCATTGCCGCCGCCCAGGAGACGGACGGCTATTTGGACACCCTGTATTCCATCAACGGCCTGCAAAACCGATTCACTAACTTAAAAGACTACCATGAGCTGTACTGCTTCGGCCATCTGGCCCAAGCTGCCTGTGCCCGGTGGACCATGCAGGGAGAGCGGGACCTATTGGATATTGCTTGCCGAGCAGCGGACTGCATTTGCCGCACCTTTGGCAGAGGAAAGCGCCCCGGCTATCCCGGCCACCCGCTGGCAGAGCTGGCACTGGTACAACTGTATGAGGTCACCGGCAAGGCGGACTATCTGCAAACAGCCGACTTTTTTATCCGCACGCGGGGCACCCGACCGCTGTTTTTTGACAGGGAACGAGGCGTTGACACCGACGGCAGCGACTATATTTATAACCAGGCCCACTGCCCGCTGACCGCACAGACAACTGCCGTGGGCCATGCAGTGCGAGGCGTGTACCTATATGCCGGGGCTGCCGCCGTGGCAGAGCATACCGGGAACCGGGCGCTGCAAGCCGCCTGCGAAACGCTGTGGCAAGATCTGTGTCGCACCAAACTGTATGTGACCGGTGCGCTGGGCCAGACGGCTGTGGGCGAGGCTTTTGGCCCGGCCTATTATCTGCCGAACGAACTGGCGTATGGGGAAAGCTGCGCCTCTGCCGGGCTGGTATTCTTTGCGCAGCGGCTGTACCGTTGCCACCCGCACGCTGCGTACGGCGCCGTAGCGGAACTTGCCCTGTGGAACACAATTTCCGGAGCCATGAGCGCCGACGGCTGCCACTTCTACTACGCCAATCCACTGGAGACGGAGGGTGTACTGAACGATACCGTACCGGAGCGCAAACACCAGGCGTTGCGCCGCCAAAACTGGTTTGACTGCGCCTGCTGTCCACCCAATGTGGCGCGGGTCACTGCCGGGATCGGACAATACGGGTTTTATGCAGATGACAACAGCCTGGCCGTTGAACTGCCCTTGGGTGCGCAGGTGGACACGCCTTTTGGGCAGCTGCAAATCCTCTCTGCCCTACCGGAAAGCGGTGACTTCACTGTAAAGATCACCCGGCTAAAGCGACCCTTTACCCTACGCCTGCGTCTGCCGGACTGGTGCAAATGTCCTACCCTGGACGGCAAACCTGTTACGGCGAAGGACGGCTACTATGTGCAGCAGATCACAGCCCCTACCATCTTGGACTTTTGCTTTGCACCCACGGTACGGCTGCTGTACAGCAACGCCCGGGTAGGCGCCAATGCCGGGCGAGTAGCACTCAGTCGGGGCGGTCTGATCTATGCGCTGGAGACCCAAGGCGCTCCCTCTGTCCACGCCCTTACTTTGGACTCCAAATCACCGATCGTCTATCGGGACGGCTGCCTGCTGGCCGCGGGCACCTGTCTGCAAGGCGGCGATCATCTGTACACCACATCACCGCCAAAGGCCGTGCCCCGCACCCTTCGTTTCATTCCCTTCTGCCGCAGACTAAACGGTAAGGAGGACCAAATGGCCGTGTGGGTACGCACAACAGACTGAACAAAAAAGAACGGCACTGCCTGCAACTGCAAGCGGTGCCGTTTTTTGTTTTTTTATATGGATTATAACATCATATCCACAATGCTGTCTGCCAGCGCTGTGGGGTTTTGCACATCCAGCCCGCTGATGAGCCGCGCCTGATCGTACAAGATCTTGGTGTATTTCTTCAGCGTTTCCGGATCGTCCTTTAAGAGGGCGAACAACTTCTCTGCCAGCGGGTGCTTATCGTTGATCTCCAGCACCAGCTGGGCCTTGGCGCCCTGGTCGCCGCCGGGCATACTGCTAAGCACTTTTTCCATCTCCATGGACAGGTAGCCCTCTGCCGACAGGCACACGGCGTGGCTGCCTAAGTTGCCGGAGAATTTCACGGCGCTGACTTCCTCGCCCAACGCCTCTTTCATCGTGTCCAGCAAACCCTTGGCGTCGGCATTCTTTTGCTCCATGGCTTTCTTTTCATCTTCGCTTTCCAAATTCAGGTCGTCCTTGGTAATGTTAGCGAACTTCTTGCCATCGTACTCCATGAGCATTTGCAGGGCAAACTCATCTACATCGTCCGTCAGGTACAGCACTTGGTAACCCTTGCTCAGCACCGCATCCGTCTGGGGCAGCAAAGCGATCTTCTCCGCCGTGTCGCCACAGGCATAATAAATGGTATTCTGCCCCTCGGCCATACCATCCACATACTCTTTCAGGGTCATCATACCCTCCCCGGCAGAGGATCTGAACAGCAGCAGGTCTTTCAGGTCGTCCTTCTCGGCGCCGTAGTTGGCATACACGCCGAATTTCAGCTGCACGCCAAAGGTCTTAAAGAATGCCTCGTACTTCTCCCGCTCATTCTTCAGCATGCGGGTCAGCTCATTCTTGATCTTGCGGTTAATGGCCTTGGCAATGATCTTCAGCTGATGATCGTGCTGGAGCATCTCACGGGAGATGTTCAGGCTCAGGTCTGCACTGTCAATGAGCCCGCGCACAAAGCTAAAGTGATCCGGCAGCAGATCCGGGCACTTCTCCATAATCAGCACGCCGTTGGAGTATAGCGCCAGCCCTTTTTCAAACTCCTTGGTGTAGTAGTCAAAAGGCGGGTTCTTAGGGATATACAGCAGGGCGTCAAAGGTGGCTTGACCCTCGGTCTTAAAGTGCATCACATCCACCGGGTCCTCATAGTCGCCAAAGCGCTGCTTGTAAAATGCATTGTAGTCTTCCGGCTTCAGCTCGCTTTTGGCCTTACGCCACAGAGGCACCATAGAATTTAAGGTCTCGTCCGCCACCTCTGTCACGGTCTCGCCCTCTTTGTCCGGGTTCGGCACCTGGTGGCTCATCTGCATGATAATGGGATAGCGGATATAATCGCTGTATTTCTTCACCAGTCCCTGAATCCGGTACGGCTCCAGGAATTCGTCGTAATTTTCTTCCTCGGTGTTCTCTTTCAAGTGCAGGGTGATCACCGTACCGCAATCTGCCTTGTCGCAAGGCTCTAAGGTGTAGCCGTCTGCGCCGGTAGAGGTCCAGCAGTTGGCTGTATCTGCCCCAAAGGCCTTAGACTCCACGGTCACTTTGTCCGCCACCATAAAGGCGGAGTAGAACCCAACGCCGAACTGGCCGATCACTTCTACATCGTCGGCAGCCTTGGTGTCGTTCTCCTGCTTAAAGTTCAGGGAACCGGACTTGGCGATGGTGCCCAGGTTCTGCTCCAGTTCTTCGCCGGTCATACCGATGCCGTTATCTGTCACGGTCAGGGTGCGGGCGTCTTTGTCCACCGCCAGGCGAATGTGAAAATCGCTGCGGTTCATACCCACCGTGTCGTCCGTCAAAGAGCGGAAGTACAGCTTGTCCAGCGCGTCGGAGGCGTTGGAGATCAGCTCCCGCAAAAAGATCTCCTTATGGGTATAAATGGAGTTGATCATCATATCCAGCAGCTTTTTAGACTCTGCCTTGAATTGCTTTTTTCTCATTCAAATCACCTTTGTTATTTCAGAATTAGCACTCTTTGACTTCGAGTGCTAATTGTTATTATAATCCAATTTTTCCATTTGTCAACCCCGGGGGCAAAAATCCACATTTTGACCCCAAAAAGGCGCAAAAAAGCCCGGCTATGCAGAGCCGGGCAATGGGTTGATGATCCAGCGGCGAAATCGCGCCGCGATAGGAAGTTCAAGCAGTTATTCGTAGGGCGGGGGCTTGCTCCCGCCGACGGACACCCGCTTTTACGCAAAAGGATTTTCCGTAGGATAGAGCATACCCTGGGGCTGATTAAAGCCCACATCGGTAACGCCCAGGCACCGCAGCACATCAAAGATGGCCTTGCCGTAATGGCCAAAAGCCACTGCCCCATGGTGGGGGAAGTTCTTTTCAATAAGCACATGGCGATAGAACCGACCCATTTGGGGAATGGCAAACACGCCGATGCCGCCAAAGGAGCGGGTAGGTACCGGCAGCACCTCACCCTCTGCCACATAGCCCCGCAGCCGGCAATCCGCCGTGGACTGGAGCCGGAAGAAGGTGATGGGACCGGGGGCAATATCCCCCTCCAGGGTGCCGTTGGTGTACTCCACCGGCAGGGTGCGCGCCATGATTTTCTGGTACTTCATCTCGCAGGTGGACAGCTTGCAAACCGGGGTGTTGCCGCAGTGGAAGCCCATAAAAGTATCGGTTAGGCTGTACGGATACGCATTCTTGATCTTCTCCGCATACAGATCGGCCGGCACGCTGTTGTTAATATCCAGCAGAGTCACCGCGTCCCGACTGACGCAGGTGCCGATAAACTCGGACAGCACGCCGTAAATATCCACCTCGCAGGACACGGGAATGCCCTTGGCGGTCAGGCGGCTGTTTACATAACAGGGCACAAACTGGAACTCCGTCTGGAATGCAGGCCAGCACTTGCCGGCAATGGCCACATACTTGCGGGCGCCCTTGTGGGTCTCCACCCAGTCCAGCAAAGTCAGCTCGTACTGCGCCAGCTTGGCCAGGATCTCCGGCTTCTTATTGCCCTCGCCCAGCTCTTCCTCCATCTCCGCTACCACATCGGGAATGCGGGCGTCCCCGGCGTGGGCGTGGAACGCTGCGTACAGATCCAGCTCGCTGTTCTCCTCAATCTCAATGCCCAGCCGGTGCAGGGGCGCGATAGGCGCGTTGCAGGCCAAAAAGTCCTGGGGACGGGGGCCGAAGGAAATGATCTTCAAATCAGACAGTGCCAGCAGCGCCGTTGCCACCGGCACAAAGTCCCGGATCATGGCGGCACAGTCCGCTGCCGTACCCACTGGGTACTGGGGAATATACGCCTGCACGCCACGCAAGTTCAAATTATAGGACGCATTGAGCATACCGCAGTAGGCGTCGCCGCGGCCGTCCAGCAGGCTGTCGCCGCTCTCCTCCGCCGCTGCGCAAAACATCACCGGGCCGTCAAACTGCTTGGCCAGAGTGGTCTCTGCCGTCTCCGGACCGAAGTTGCCCAGGAAGATCACCAAGGCGTTGACCCCGGCAGCCTTTAAGTCTGCTAAAGCCGGCGCCACATCCGTTTCGCTCTCTATACACACCGGGCAGTTGTGCAGCATGCCGTACTTGGCATAGGCTGCCGCCAATGCGTCTCGCCGTCCAACGGACAGCGCCATGGGGAAGCAGTCTCGGGACACGCTCACCAGTCCCAGCTTCAGCTCAGGAATATTTGTCATCATCACACTGTACCTCTCTTATTTAGCCCCCCTTGACGGGCGGGCTTGATTTATTACTTATTATAGCGCCCCGGCAGGCGTTCGTCAACGGCAGCGGATTTATGCTACATTGCACAAAAAAGCGTATTGTTTTTCGCCCCTTTTTGTGCGCCTATACATTCGCTATGCAAAGACTGCATATTTATGCGCATAATCTATGGAAATCTCTTGCATTTTTCGTGGGAATGTGCTACAGTGAACCACGATAAACCGTATATTTATGAGTATCTGTACGGCAATTTTTTGAAAGGATAGGTACAAAACAATGAAGAAGTTTAACAAAGTCATTGCCCTGGTGCTGGCTGTCCTGTTTGTGGCTGCGTCTTTCGCCGCTTGCTCCTCTAACAGCGGCAAGGATGACAAGGGCACCACAGAGGCCGCCAAGACCCAGAAGGTCAAGGTGATCGACATTGCACTGTCTGACGAGGAATACGCCTTTGGCGTGGACAAAAAGCAGCCGGAGCTGAAAGAGAAGGCCAACGCTTTCATCAAAGAGCTCAAAGGAAACGGCAAGCTGGACGAAATCTGCAATCACTACTTTGGCAGCGGTGAGCCGGCAGGCGTGACCAGCGCCACCGAGGACAGCTCCAAGGATCAGCTGGTGGTTGCCACCAACGCCGAGTTTGAGCCTTTTGAGTACAAGAAGGGCGACACCTTCTACGGCATTGACATGGAGATTGCCAAAGCACTGGCAGACAGCCTGGGCAAAGAGCTGGTAATCAAGGACATGAAGTTTGAGGCCGTGGTTACCTCCGTGCAGCAGCAGAAATGCGACATCGCTATGGCCGGCTTGACCGTCAACGAGACCCGCGCAAAGCAGGTAGACTTTACCGACTCTTATTATTCCGCTTCTCAGAAAGTGGTTGTAAAGGGCGACGACACCACCTTTGACGCTTGCAAGACCAAGGAAGATATGGAGAAGATCCTGAACGGCCTGGACAGCAGCGTAAAGATCGGCGGCCAGAACGGCACCACCGGTCAGTCCTATGTACAGGGCAGCGAGGATATGGGCTTTGCCGGTTTGAAGGCACAGTTCGTTGGCTATGACAACGCCTCTCTGGCCATGCAGGACCTGATCAACGGCAACCTGAATTATGTGATCGTAGATGCCGCACCGGCAGCTGCCATCACCACCGCC
>FR885376.1 GCA_000436335.1 Clostridium sp. CAG:217 | reverse complement strand
TATACGGTGACCTCAGACTGTAGACAAACTGGTTTTGGGCTTTGTATCCCAGAGCCAGTTTTCTTTTATTAACCAAATTGCGTTCCAAATAAAGTTTGTGTAAGGGGCTTCTCCCTCTAGAAGCCCCCATTTCTCTTTCATCCTGGCCAGCTTTTTCAGATTCATGCACGCAAATGTAAGCCCGACCTTCATTTCCATTCGGGCTTTTCCAAACATCTGTGTATATCGGAAACCATGATTCTCCTTTGCACTTCCAAAGATTCGTTCTATGGTTTCTTTCCTTTGGGAATATAATTCTTTCATACCCACGGTTTGGCGGATCTCCTCACACATCTCCATGTAAGGTTCCCATATGTGGCGCATAACCGTCTTTACATGATCTTTGCTTTGGGTACATTTTGCAAGATAGGCACAGCTTGCACAGCTACTTCCACAGCTTTTGTACTCCCGATATCCCTCACGGTTGGTTGTTCGATAGGTCAGCACCTGATTGTTGGGACAGATATAGCAGTCGTAATACTCATCATAAACGTACTCGTATTTCTTGAAGAAACCCTCTTTTGTCAGGGGGCGTTTGTATGGCAGAAGCGGTTTGACTCCTTGATCGATCAAAAGTTTTGCTATACCGGGAGTTTTATATCCTGCATCGCCTATCAGCGTCTCTATTCCGATCCCTTTTATCTTGTCATATAAGGACTTGAAGGTTCTGCTGTCATGATTGTTCCCGGGATGAACGCTATAGCTGAGAATCCATCCATTCTTATCACATGCGGTCTGTACTGCATAAGCAAATACATGTTTATGTTCTCCTTTGCGGAACCATCCGCTTTCCGGATCAGAAGTGCTTGCTTTCACTGTCTTTTCTTCTTTGCCGCCGGCTCCACCGGATGGTGTATTGCTGTCATCCTCTTTTTCTTTCAGCGGACGTTTCCCGTGTGCTTCACGGTCTTCATTGATTTCCTGTTTCAGCAGATCTTCAAAAAATAATGCCTCATCATGAGCAATACGCTTCTGCATCTTTTTATTGTTTGCTCTGGCTTTTACATGGGTGGCATCCACAAAAACTTCAGTAGGGTCTACCAGCTTAAATTTGTAGCATTCAGAAAGGATATGCTCGAATATCTGTTCAAAGAGGTCGGTGTCTTTAAAGCGTCTCGTATAGTTCTTTCCAAAGGTTGAAAAATGCGGCACTTTATCCAGCATATCCAGCCCGAGGAACCAGCGGTAGGCGACATTTACCTCAATCTCTTTTACCGTCTGGCGCATGCTTTTAATGCCATAAAGATATTGGATGAAAGGAATCTTGATCAGCATGACGGGGTCCATACTGGGGCGTCCGTTGTCCTGACTGTATTTTTCTTCTACCAGTTCATAAATGAAGGACCAGTCGATTGCTTTGTCGATGATCCGCAGCAGATGGTCCTGTGGAACCATGTCATCCATGCAAAACAACTGAATCTGTTCTCTTTTTTTATCCGCATTCTGTGTCATCATAAGCATCTCACCGCCTGTATTTGATACATCTATTATACCAAAAAAGAGCCTCAAAGTCTTGTAAGTGCTGACTTTTCTGGCTCAATGGCGAAGAAAATCCGAGGCACTTGTCCTCGGACTTTGTCTACAGTCTGAGGTCACCGTATA
>FR885375.1 GCA_000436335.1 Clostridium sp. CAG:217 | reverse complement strand
AGTGCGGGGAGATGTGGCGCAGCGACAGGTTGCCGCCCGCCATTTAGAAAAAATGATAGGCATACAAAGAAAGGCACAGCCATACGGCTGTGCCTTTTTGCTATGCGTATGCAGTTGGGGGTAGGAAGCGCTACACCACAAAACAGGGAACCGTTCCTTATTTTACTGTTTTATACCCTGTTTTATTTTAGTAAAAGCTCTTGACAAAACACTTGCGATAATGTTTAATAAGATTAGATAATTATTTCAAATAATTGCCATTGATTAATTGCTTTTACAACACTATCGATTGTTGAAACTATGGAAAATATTTTGATTAAATTTAAGCCCAAAAAAACAGCAATGAAAAGTTCATAGATAATATAATGGAAGATTGCGAGCAATACAGAACGGATTTAATTCGTTATTGACATCAATTTTTTGAGTATCAATATGAGTATGCAGAGGATTGTACTCAAGAGGTCTGCAAAGTTTTGTATGATAATTTATCACGTGGAAATGAAATCAGGAATTATAAATCCTGGCTCTATAAAGTTGTGTTGAATTATAACAACAAAGCTGTGAAAGATGAAATAAAAAGAAACAAGATAGACTTTTTAGATAACGAAGAAAAGGATCAAGTATTAAATAATCGCCTTTCTTGTGAACCTGATTTTGTAGAAAATATGGTTGGTGATAAAACTATAGAAGAAAGGATGATGATAATTCTATCTTCTCTAATAAAAGATGAACAGTATTTATATTTTGCTCATTATCATGAAAAATGATTTTCAATCAATTGAAGCATTAAATATTTACAATATCATTTCGGAATTGGACTTAAATACAGATGCACAAGAAACAATTTGTATTCTTAAAAATATTATTGAAATAAATGACTATGTTGAAGAAGAAAAAATTGCTGATGCTACAGCAGGTTTTAATATGTTTGATCATATAGGTGGTTTGTTCTCTGAAGAACTATCATTAAATGGTGGAGTTCAGCCTTTATGGGGGGCAGGAGTTCATAGGGACGATACTACATCACTTGCTAAATCCTATTTCAGTGCTGCGGTTGCTGAAAAAATAGGAAAATACAACAGAGAAGTTGATATAAAATATAGTTCAGGTTGGGGTGCTATAACCGGTTCTGCCAATCAGTATATTCATTTCAATGAATATGCTTCAGGAAGTGATGACAGCAGAGATTATGCTGCATCTGCATGGTTTGTTGCGAGCGAGTTGGCGTGGAAAAGGGCAAAAAGAAAATGCTTATATGTATCTAGGCTATGCTCTTCATCCGTTACAGGATAAAGAAGCACACGGACAAATCGGCAGAGGAAAATCAACACCGCAACACTTAGTATCTTATACGAAAGGTGATAATATTACCCACGCAGATGATAAAACCGGCTGGGAATGGACAGACAGCAAAAGAAATAAATTAAAATCTGTTTCCGGAAGCAAAAAAAGATATAACGCAGCTGTATCGGTAACAAAAACATGGCTTGCAAAATATAAAACCATTTTAACAAATGCTAATTTCAATACTATGTAAGGGGCGTC
>FR885374.1:12312-20404 GCA_000436335.1 Clostridium sp. CAG:217 | reverse complement strand
GCCCTTGCTTTGCAGCTGCGAAGCAAGGGCTTTTTGCTGATTTATGCTTTAATAATATCCGCCGGGGTGACAGGCAGAGCCTGTTGCAGAGCAGACAGGGGCAGCTCCACCTGGGCGCCCACACGCCCGGCAGAGAAGAAGATGGTGTCATAATCCGCCGCCGTTTGGTGGATATAGGTGGGGAACTGCTTTTTCATCCCAATGGGCGAGCAGCCGCCGTGCACATAGCCGGTGCGGGGCAGCAGCTCTTTTTGGGGCAGCATTTCTACCGCCTTTTCGCCGCAGGCGCGAGCCGCCTTTTTCAGATCCAGTTCTTCTGCCACCGGCACCATAAACACAAAGAAGCCGCCGCTTTTGCCCCGGGTCACCAAGGTCTTAAACACTCGGTCCGGTTCCTGGCCCAGCAGCCGAGCCACCTCCACGCCGTTCACGGTAGAATTGTCGTAGGTATAGTGGTTATAGGCCAGCTTTTTGCTGTCCAGCACCCGCATTACATTGGTTTTCAGTTCTTTTTTTGCCATCTTCTGTCACTTTCTTAATATTTATTATGCACTTTCTCCGCAAAGCAAAGGAAGTCCTTCAGCACCACCTTGGTGCCATCGTCCAGCACGGCGGTGCCGCTCATGCGGCCAAACACCTGGTGCTGGTCGGAGCAGATCAGCTTCACATCCAGCAGCGCCGCCCGGTCGATAATGGGCACAAAGTCCATCTCAAACCGACCGTCCGAGGAAGTGAATTTCCAGGGATCTGTGTAATTATCGCTGATCAGGAAGGTTACATCGTCCAGCTTATGCCCCACCCCGTCGTAGAACAAAATATTCTCCGAAGCGGCGGAGGTGTCGCCAAATCCGTAACCGATATTAAAGCCAAAACGGTGACCGTCCACCGTGCCGGAACCGGAGCCCCAGTACCAGGTGTTGTCATAGGTCCACACGCCGCGACCCCAGTCCAAAGCGCCGTAGTCCGTAGCCGGGTCAAAGGTATAGATTTTGCCGTCAAACTCCACCTTGCCACGGGCACGCATACAATTGATCTTCTGATTATAGTAGAACGCGTGCGGGTCCTCCAGCCAGGGCGTGGCGATCACCATGGAGTCCTGGAGTGGGTCCTCTAAGAAGATCTGCGCCCGCAGGGGCTTGCCGTTATAGAAATTCTTAAAGTGGCACTTGATCTCCCGCTGCTCAAAATCCAAATTAAACTGCATACCCAGCTTTTTGTCGCAGTAGCGGATACTGCCGCCGGAGGACACGGTGGGCATGTGCAGCTTGCCCATGGGAAAGGCGTTCAAAATGGTCTCCGTGTGCTCAAAGGCATGCTTAAAGTCCAAAAAAGTCACGGACTGTAAGCCAATGTACCCATCATCCGACAGGGTAAAGCACACGCCAAAGTCCCCGGAGGGCGACAGCACCGAATAGTAGTCCCACTCCTTAATGCGGGTGGGGCGCTTTTTAATATCCGCCCGACTGTACAGCTGCAACGGCCGCCGAGACCAACCCGGCTCCTGCAAAATCCCATCCGGTCCCAGCAGCGGCTGGATGGTGGTTACCTCATGGTTGCGCATAAATGAATCCCCCTTCATAATGCAAAAAAGTGTGTAGTTCGGTCAACAATATCATCCTACCACAAACGGCAGCCATTTGCAACGGGTATTCAGTATTCGATCCCCCGCCGTGCCGGCGCGCCGGTATCAAAGGGGTGGCGTTCCTTGGTCATACGGGTAACATAATCGCACAAGGGCGCCAAGTCCGCCGGCAGGCTGTGGCCGGTCAAGATGATTTCGCGGTCCTTGCCATGGCGCTGCAAAAGGTCCAGCACCGCTTGCCGAGGCAGCAGGTCACCGGCAAAGGCGTCTGCCCCCTCGTCCAGCACCACCAAAAAGCAATCCGCCGCAACCGCGTCAATCTCCGTTAGCAGCCGGGCATAATCCGCTGCCAAGGCCGCCTGCTTCTCTGCCGTCACCGGGCAAAACATTTGGAACTGCTCCCGGGGGAACAGGCATTGCACCCCCAGCCGCTCCAGCGCCGCCACCTCGCACGAGGAGCCATCTTTATAAAACGATACAAAGAGCACCGACGCCCCGGCACCTGCCGCGCGCACTGCTGCACCCACCGCCGCCGTGGTCTTGCCCTTGCCGTCACCGTAATAAAGCTGTACCATTTTGCCACCACCGTCTTTCTGTTACCAGTATAACCCGCACCCGGGACGATGTAAAGAAAAACCGCGGTATAAAGCCAAAAAAATTGCAGTTCCACGGAGCGTGGACAACTTCCACCGTCCGCCTGTTGCAAAGATTCGCCCTTTCTGCTACAATAAAGTCGTAAACAAGGGAAAGGAGAGCGGGAACCACGGTCCCCGCACCGCAGATATGGACGCAAAAGAGATCGGGCGCACCATCAGCACCCACCGCAAGGCGCTGGGGCTGACCCAAATGCAACTGGCGGCCCAGTTGCAGGTTAGCAACCGCACCGTCTCCAAGTGGGAGAACGGCGACGGCTTTCCGGATATTTCGCTGCTGCCGGGACTGGCTGCTGCCCTGGATATCACCATTGACGAATTGCTCACCGGGGAAGTACCGGCGCAGATCCAGCAAAGCGTCAGCGCCGCAGAAGCCCGCCGTGCCCAAGGCCGCTACCAGGTGGCCAAGATCGTGGCCGGAGCGCTGTTGGTGGCGGGCAGCGTGATCGGGCTGATCACCGAGGTGCGGCTGTTTTGGGTCAAGCCCTTTTATATGTTTATTGAGATTTACCTGCTGGTGCTGGCCTTTGTACTGGTGGTAGTGGGAGCCATGGTTTTTCTCATCGGGCTGGTGCGCTACCGCACGGAGATGCAACACCTGAACACAGCCAACCGGATAGAGGCTCTGGCGGCGCTGGCAGGCGCCGGTCTGTTTCCCCTCTTTACCGTACTGCGCTTTCTCCACGCTTACACCCGACCGGGCATGGCGGTATTCATCGTGCTGCTGGCGGTAGCTGTGGGGCTGTGGGTTTGGCGACTGGCGGTGGACTGCAAAAAACTGCAGGCAGAAAAAAGCCATCCCATCGCAGAGAAAGACTGATTTTGTCAAAAAAATAGAACTGGCTATTGATTTGGCGGGCACTTTCCAGTATAATGTATAAGTACAGACGGTTGTACAGGCGTACAGCCGTTTTTCTTATTTTAATGTTCGCGCGTAAGTAGAGGGATTATGAAAAAAGTAGGTTTTGACAATCAAAAATATTTAGAAATGCAATCCGGCCGTATTCGGGAGCGGATTGCCGAATTCGGCGGCAAGCTGTATCTGGAATTCGGCGGCAAGCTGTTTGACGACTACCACGCCAGCCGGGTACTGCCGGGCTTTCAGCCGGACAGCAAGCTGCAAATGCTGCTGCAACTAAAGGACCAGGCGGAGATCGTCATTGTAGTCAGTGCCCAGGATATTGAGAAGGACAAGGTGCGTGGCGATTTGGGCATTACCTATGATATAGACACCCTGCGGCTGATCGAGGCGTTCCGTTCCAAGGGGCTGACCGTCAGCTCAGCGGTACTCACCAAGTACGCCCCCTCACCCAAGCTGGACGCCTTTGAGGCCCGGCTGCAGGCGGCAGGCGTGGCGGTGTACCACCACTATCTGATCGACGGCTACCCGGCCAGCATCAGCAAGATCGTCAGCGACGCCGGCTACGGCAAAAATGATTATATTGAGACCCGGCGCTCCCTGGTAATCATCACCGCCCCCGGTCCGGGCAGCGGCAAGATGGCCACCTGCCTGTCCCAGCTGTACCATGAGAATCGGCGGGGCATTAAGGCCGGGTACGCAAAATTTGAGACCTTCCCCATCTGGAACATTCCTCTGAACCATCCGGTGAATCTGGCCTATGAGGCTGCCACCGCGGACCTGGGGGATGTAAATATGATCGACCCCTGGCACCTGGAGGCCTACGGCCAGACCACGGTGAACTACAACCGGGATGTGGAGATCTTCCCGGTGCTGAAAGCCACATTTGAAAAGATCTATGGCACCTGCCCCTACCAGTCCCCCACGGATATGGGAGTCAATATGGCCGGCAACTGCATTGTGGATGACGACGCCGTCTGCACCGCCGCCAAAGAGGAAATCCTGCGCCGCTACTTTACCGCCTGCTGCAACGCGCTGCGCGGCAAGGAATGCAGCGACGAAATTTATAAATTAGAGCTGCTGCTGGGCCAGGCCGGACTGAATACCGACGATCGGGCCTGCGCGGCAGCTGCAACCCGGACTGCGGCAAACACCGGCACGCCCTGCGCCGCCATTGAACTGGAAAACGGCGATTTGATCACCGGCAAAACCACTGAGCTGCTGGGCTGCGCCAGCGCTATGCTGCTCAATGCCTTAAAGCACCTGGGCGGTATTCCGGACGAAACATTGCTGATCTCGCCGCAGGTAATCCGTCCCATCCAGGCGCTAAAGACCCGCCACCTGGGCAGCCACAACCCTCGGCTGCATACGGACGAGGTGCTCATTGCCCTGTCTATGTGCGCGGTGACGGACCCCAACGCCGCCTTGGCGCTGGAACAGCTGGGCAAGCTGCGGGACTGCGAAGTGCACTGTTCCGTGCTGCTGTCCTCCGTGGATGAGAACACGCTGAAAAAGCTGGGTGTGCACCTGACCTGCACTGCAAAAAGCGACAAAAAGCTCATTTACTGATCAACCCAATATCATTTTTATATACAGACTACAACACAGAAAGGGTGATTTCATTGGGCAAAACCAAGTATATCTTCATTACCGGCGGCGTTGTCAGCGGGCTGGGCAAGGGCATTACCGCCGCTTCCCTGGGCCGACTGCTGAAGTCCAGAGGGCTAAAGGTCACCGCGCAGAAGCTGGACCCGTACCTGAATGTGGACCCGGGCACCATGAACCCGGTACAGCACGGCGAAGTATTCGTTACCGACGACGGCGCGGAAACGGACCTGGACCTGGGGCACTACGAGCGCTTTATTGACGAGTCCCTGAGCCAAAACTCCAACTTGACCTCCGGACGCGTGTACTGGAAAGTGATCACCGACGAGCGCAAGGGCGTGTATGGCGGCCAGACCATTCAGATCATTCCCCATGTGACCAATGAGATCAAGCGTTCCATCTCCCGCAACGCAGACACCGGTGCCGATGTATGCCTGGTAGAAATCGGTGGCACCGTAGGCGATATTGAGAGCCAGCCGTTTTTGGAGGCCATTCGCCAATTTGCCGTGGAAGCCGGGCGAGAGAACTGCCTGTTTATCCATGTGACCTTGGTGCCCTACCTGGCAGCCTCTGATGAGCTGAAAAGCAAGCCCACCCAGCACAGTGTAAAGGAAATGCTTTCCATCGGCATCAATCCGGATATTATCGTTTGCCGCACGGAGCACCCGCTGACGGATGAGATCAAGCACAAGATCTCCCTGTTCTGCAATGTGGATCCGGAATGCGTCATTGAAAATAACAACTGTGACATTCTCTATGCCGTGCCCATCATGCTCCACCAGCAGCACATGGACGATGTAGTGATCCGCAAGCTGGGCATTGACTGCCCCGGTGCACCGGATCTCACCGATTGGCAGGAAATGCTGGACGCGCTGCGCCACCCGGTACAGACGGTCAAAATCGGTCTGGTGGGCAAATATGTGGAGCTGCACGACAGCTATATCAGCGTTAACGAGGCGCTGAAGCACGGCGGCATTGCCACCCACAGCGCCGTGGATATTCACTGGATCGACTCGGAGACCCTGGAGGGTGATGATGTGGATCTGGACGCCATCTTGGGCGATATGGACGGCATTTTGGTACCCGGCGGCTTTGGCTCCCGTGGCATAGAAGGCAAAATCAACGCCTGCCGCTACGCCCGCACCCACGGCGTGCCCTACCTGGGAATCTGCCTGGGTATGCAGATTGCAATTATTGAATTTGCCCGGGATGTGCTGGGCATGGCAGACGCCAACTCGGCAGAGATCGACCCGTCCACCACACACCCGGTGATCGACATTTTGCCGGAGCAAAAGGATGTAACGGACATGGGCGGCACCATGCGCCTAGGTCAGTACCCCTGCACCTTGAACCCGGAGTCCAAGGCCTATAGCCTGTACGGTGCCTCTATGATCTATGAGCGCCACCGCCACCGCTATGAGGTAAACAATGATTATCGCCCGGACCTGCTGAATGGGGGCATGATCTTTGCCGGTACTTCACCGGATAACCACATTGTAGAGATGGTGGAAATCCCGGATCACCCCTGGTTCGTGGCCGGCCAGTTCCATCCGGAATTCAAGAGCCGTCCCAACCGCCCGCACCCGCTGTTCCGCGGTTTCGTCACCGCTGCCGCAGCGCGTATGAACAGCAAGAAATAAGCGCAATAAATATGCCAAACGCCCCTATGACCCGCAAGAGCCATAGGGGTGTTTTTGCGTAAAAAGGAGCGGCGGGAGCAAGCCCCCGCCCTACGGTAGGGGCGGCAATCTGCCGCCCGCAAAAAACAGGGAACGGTACACACCGTTCCCTGTTTCCATTTTTATACCCATTTATCTGTTTATTTCTGCACGGCAGACACAACGCCCTCTGCCAAACCGGCAAGGCCTTGAATTTCCGACGGAATGATGATCTTGGTGGCCTGACCGTCGGCAGCCTTGGAGAACGCCTCCAGCGCTTTCAGCTTAATCACCGCATCACCGGCGTTGGCCTCATTGAGCAGGCGAATGGCGTCTGCGGTGGCCTTTTGCACCGCCTCAATAGCCGCAGCCTCACCCTCAGCCTCGCGAATTTTCGCTTCTTTCACAGCCTCGGCGTGAAGGATGGCCGCCTGCTTTTCTGCCTCTGCTTCCAGGATCTTGGACTCCTTGTGTCCCTCGGCCACCAAAATACGGCTCTGCTTCTCGCCCTCGGCGGTCAAGATGGCCTCGCGGCGCTGGCGCTCCGCTTTCATCTGCTTTTCCATGGCGTCCTGAATTTCCCGGGGCGGGATAATGTTTTTCAACTCCACCCGGTTCACTTTAATGCCCCAGGGATCCGTGGCCTCGTCCAAAATCACCCGGATCTTGGTGTTGATGGTGTCGCGGGAAGTGAGGGTGCTGTCCAGCTCCATCTCGCCGATAATATTACGCAGCGTGGTGGCAGACAGGTTCTCAATGGCAGAAATGGGGCTTTCCACACCGTAGGTGTACAGTTTGGGGTCCGTGATCTGGAAGAACACCACCGTGTCGATCTGCATGGTCACATTGTCCTTGGTGATCACCGCCTGCGGCTTAAAGTCAACCACCTGCTCCTTAAGAGAAACGGTCTTGGCAATCCGGTCAATGAACGGAATTTTTACATGCAGACCGGTCTGCCAGGTGGCGTAGAAAGTGCCCAGCCGCTCCAAAACGAATGCCTTAGACTGAGGCACTACACGAATGTTGGCCAGCACCAGCGCAATCAGCGCCAGAATGACCACAGCTAAAATAATCCACTTTAACATACAAATTCTCCTTTTCTTTCATTCTATATAGATAAAAATGGATAACAAAATTAAACTTTGCCCGCCGGAGTTTTGGCCGTGCGCACCATCAGCTTCACGCCCTCAATGCGATCCACCACCACCGTGGTCCCGGCGGCAATGGGCGCGCCGTCCGTACTGCGGGCAGACCACACACTGCCGCACACTCTCACCTGTCCGGTGGCGGCTAAATTGTCAATATCTTCCAGAACCACGCCGGTTCGGCCAACGCAGCGGTCCGCGTTGGTGGCCTGAATACGAGGGCGCAGGTACTTCTTCACCAGCGGTTTGGTGGCCAGCAGTGCCACCACGGATACCGCCACAAACAGCACCCCCTGGAGCCAGACAGCCCCGCCGCAGGCTGCCGCAACAGCCGCAGCCACCGCGCCCAGCACAAACCAAATGGACACCAGTTGGGCGGTAATCCCCTCCAGCACGCCAAATACTACGGCGGCAAGGATCCATATATACAGCATTTGCATGGGCTGCAACCTCCTCTCGGCGCAAAAAGCGGTAAACCGCCCCGATTTTCTATTCTCAGTATAGCATACGCTACACCCCTTTGCAATACACATTCTATTTTAATCGACGCGTGCCCAGCAGGGGGATGCGGCGCTATCCATTCGCTCAAA
>FR885374.1:2116-12275 GCA_000436335.1 Clostridium sp. CAG:217 | reverse complement strand
CTCCCCTTGTTTCCAAGGGGAGCCGTAAAAGGGTACTATATTTACGCTTCTTCCTCGCTGATCTTCTTGCGGGTTTTCAGAATAGAAGCGGCAGACACGGAAAATTCGTCCAGTCCCCACGCCAGCAGATGGGGGATCAGCCGGGGGTCCGCCGCCCCCTCGCCGCACATACCCACCGGAATACCGGCGGCCTTGGCGGCCTTAATGGTCATTTCAATAGCAGAGAGCACTGCCGGCTGCATAGGATCGTACAGCCGCGCCACCGCCTGATTGCCACGATCCACGGCCATCACATAGCCGGTCAGATCATTGGTGCCGATGGAGAAGAAGTCCGATTCCTTGGCCAGCTCCGCTGCGGTCAGCGCCGCAGCCGGGGTTTCTACCATAATACCTACCGGCACCGGGTGCACATCCTCGCCGGCTTCAATCAGCTCCCGCAGGCACTGCTCAATCAGCTTTTTAGCTGCCAGGATTTCTTCCTTGCAGGTGATCAGAGGCAGCATCAGCTTTAAGTCGCCGAACTTGGCCGCCCGCAAAATGGCGCGGATTTGGTCGCAAAACAGATCCGGGTGGTCCAGGCAGTAGCGAATGGCCCGGTGTCCCAGGAACGGATTGTCCTCTTTTTCAATCTCTAAGTAGGGAATTTCCTTATCACCGCCAATGTCCAGCGTACGGATGATGACCTCCCGGCCGTTCATGGCCTTGGCCACCGTGGCGTAAGCCTCAAACTGCTCTGCCTCCGTGGGGCGGGACATCCGATCCATAAACAGGAATTCCGTGCGGAAAAGGCCGATACCCTCACCGCCGTTTTGCACCACCGCCTGCACATCCTCCGGCTTGCCGATATTGCCGTACACGGCCTTTTTCACGCCGTTCTTGGTGACGGTAGGCAGATTACAATAGCGGCTGAGCGCCTCTCGCTCTGCCAAATATTCCCGCTGCCGCCGCTTAAATTCCGCCGTCTGCTCCGGCGTAGGCTCCGGCAGCACTGTGCCGCGAAAGCCGTCCACCGCCACGCATTGGCCGGTGTGCAGCGCCTCTACTGCACCGGTGACGGACAGTACCGCCGGAATGCCCATGGCCCGCGCCAAAATGGCACTGTGGGAGGTCATACCGCCCACCTCTGCCACAATGGCTGCCACATGCTCCCGGTTCATTTTGCCGGTCATAGAGGGGGTAAAGTCGTGGGCCACCAGTACCGTGCCCGGTTCAATGGCACCCAAATCCACCTGCTCCGCACCCAGCATAATACCCAGCAGATCCTCTCGCACATCGGCAATATCGCTGGCTCTCTGACGGGTCAGCTCGTCGTCCATGCCGGAAAACATGGCGATAAATTGGTTGCACACCCCATCAGCCGCCGCTTCCGCCGTGGCGCCGCCGTCGATCATCTCCTCCATTTGGGAGAGCATAAACGGATCCCGCAGCATCTCCATGTGACCGTCTAAAATCGCTGCCTCTTTCTCTCCGGCAGAGGCTTGCAGACGATCCCGCAGCTGCTCCGTCTTTTGCATAAATGCGTTAATGGCTGCCCGAAGCCGCTCTTTTTCCTGCTGGGCGCCGCCAAAGACCACGCCGCTGTAATCCAGCGACCGGTGCTGAATGATCAAGGCCTTGCCGATGCCGCAGCCCTCGCTTACGCCTGTTCCTCTTAGCATGGTATCGCTCCCTCTCCTTGTTCAACTTAATAAACACAGCCAGGGAACTGCCCCAAAGAGCCGTTCCCTGTGTGCAAAATTTCTTATGCCTCGCCTAAGCCGGACTCAATCAGACTGACTGCCTTGGCCAGCGCCTCATTTTCGTCCGGACCGTCGGCCCGCACTTCCAGCTGGCTGCCGCACTTAATGCAGCCGGCCATAATGTTCATAATGCTCTTGGCGTTAATGTCCTTGCCGTTTAAGATCAGATGCACATCACTCTGGAATGCAGTCATTTCCTTAACGAACATATTTGCCGGGCGCATATGGAAGCCCTCTTTATTGATCACCTTTGTTACCTGAGATACCATTATGCTCTCTCCTTCTCTGTTTTATTCTTTTTCAGCAGGGCCAGCATCAACGCACCGACCACAGAGCCTGCAACCAGAGCCACAATATAGCCCAGAGGATGATCCACAACTGCGAAAGTGAAAACACCGCCGTGGGGTGCCGGGCAAGCACAGCCAAACAGCGCGCAGACCAAACCGGCTACGGCAGAGCCCACCATACAGGACGGAATCACGCGCAGCGGATCAGACGCCGCATAAGGAATCGCGCCCTCTGTGATGAAGCACAGACCCATCGCATAATTGACCGGACCGCTCTTCAGTTCCTCTTTGGTCCACTTCTTCTTGTTAAAGGTGGTGGACAAAGCGATGGCGATAGGCGGCACCATACCACCAATCATCACCGCCGCCATGATCCAGGTATCGCCGGTGGCGACGGAAGCCGTACCGAACACATAAGCCGCCTTGTTGAACGGGCCGCCCATGTCAGTGGCCATCATAGCCGCCAGAACAACGGACAGGAGAATGCGGGAGGTTTCGCCCAGACTTTTCAGTCCGGCAGACAACGCCAAGTTGATATACCCCACGAAGGGATTGATCAGCAACATAAACAGACCGATCAACACAGTGCCGAACAGGGGATACAGGAACACCGGCTTAATGCCGTCCATGCTCTTGGGCATCCAGGAGAAGGCCTTTTTCAGTCCGTTGACCAACAGACCGGCCACAAAACCGGCCAGCAGCGCGCCCAAGAATCCGGACACAGCCTTGTCATCGCCGGTAGGCGACTGCAGCGTGGCGCCGATGGTGGCCAAATAACCGCCAACGATACCGGGCAGCAAACCGGGACGATCCGCAATGGACTGGGCAATATACCCGGCCAAAATGGGAATCATAAAGCTAAATGCCGCTTTACCGATCCAAAAGATCACCGCCGCTACCGGGTTGGTCTGGCCGAAGTTGCCGCCGGCATTGGCGTTGCCGGCCAATGTATCAATCAAGAAGCCCAGAGCAATCAGCACGCCGCCGCCGACCACGAAAGGCAGCATGTGGGATACGCCGTTCATCAGGTGTTTATACACCTTGTGGCCGAAGCTCTCTTTCTCATCGTCATCCCCGACGGGGGCTGCGCCGCCCTCTGCGTGGTAAATGGGAGCCTTGCCGTCCAGCACCTTTTGGATTAACTCCTGCGGTTTGTTAATACCGGCAGAAACCGTGGTTTGCAATACCGGCTTGCCGTCAAAGCGGTCCATCTCTACATTTTTATCCGCCGCAATGATAATACCGTCACAGTCAGCGATCTCTCGGCGGGTGAGTACATTTTTAGCGCCGCCGGAGCCGTTGGTCTCTGCCTTTAAGGGGCAATTCATGGCCGCGCCGGCCTTTTCCAGCGCCTCGGCAGCCATATAGGTATGCGCAATGCCGGTGGGGCAGGCGGTCACCGCCAAAATACGATAGCCTTTCGGAGCCGCCTGTGCGGTTACCACCGTATCCTCCGGGGTCTCCTCCGGGTACTTGGCCCGCTCCTGGGCGTCAATAATTTCAATAAATTCCTCTGCCGTTTTGGCGCCACGGAGCCGATCGCAAAATTCCGGCTCCATGAGCATCACCATCAGGCGAGAGAGAATTTCCAAATGCACATCGCCGTCCGGCGGAGCCGCGATCATAAACAGCAACGAGCTGGGCTTGCCGTCCGGGGCGTCATAATCCACACCGCCGGGCACGGTCATCGCCGCCAGTGCCGCATGGGCCACGCTGTCGCTCTTCGCATGAGGTACCGCAATGCCCTCGCCGATGGCAGTGGTGCCCTGTCCCTCTCGCGCCAGGATCGCCGCCTTGTAGGCCGACGGGTCCGTTAGGTTGCCTGCTGCCGCGTGCAGCTCTACCAGCGCGTCGATGGCTTGGCTTTTGCTTTCAGCCGGGGCGTTCAGCCGGATCGCCCGAGGAGACAGCAAATCTTTAATCTTCATAGAGAACCCTCCTTACACAGGGCGTCGCCCTGCACATTTAATTATTCTCCGACTGCTCTCAGTCGGCAAAATACTGTGTCTTATACCGGCGAATGGTATCGCCGTCTGCCACGCCCTCACAAAAGGCGGAGGCATTACCGGCGGCGGAAGCCCACTGGAGCGCCGTCTTGTAATCGCCGCTGTCTGCGTACCCGGCCAGGAACCCGGCCACCATTGAATCGCCGCAGCCTACATTGTTCACCGGTTTGCCGGGCACCACGCCCACGGAGTGGGTGCTGCCGTCCTCTGCCAGCAGTGTGGCGCCGTACTTGCCACGACTCACCAGCACATTGCGTGCGCCTTTCTCTTGCAACTTGGCTGCAAAGAAGCGAATCTTCTCTTCATCGTCCGGGCGAATATCCTCGCCAAAGATCTCGCCCAGCTCGTGGTGATTGGGCTTAATGAGAAACGGGTGGTAATCCAGCACCGCCAGCAGCGCGTCACCGGTGGTGTCTACCACAATATGCACGCCTTTATTTTGCAGCTTGGCGCAGATTTGCTCATAAATGGAGCCGGGCATTTGGCTGGGCACCGCCCCGGCCAGCACCAAAAAGTCGCCGGGCATCAGTCCCTCCAGCTTGTGGAACAGAGCCTCCACTTCCGCCTCTGCCGGCTGGGCGCCTGGGGCATTAATATCCGTTTGCCGATCGGCAAAGATCTTAACATTGATTCGGGTGTTGCCCGCTGCCAGCGGCACAAAATCCGTTTGGATCCCCTGGGCCTGCAGCATCTGCTCCAGTGCCCGGCCGGTAAATCCGGCCACGAACCCCAGTGCCCGGGTGGGCACCTCCAGTCCGGACAGCACCATGGACACATTGATTCCCTTACCGCCGCACAGCAGCTGGGCGCTGTCCGCCCGGTTTACATCCTCGCTGCTTAACCGGGGCAGGCGCAGAATGTAGTCCAGCGCCGGGTTCAACGTTACGGTATAGATCATAATAACGCAACCTCCTTTACCACCGTGCGTTCTCCGTACTCCGGGTCCGGCAGCCGATCGGTGATGATCGCCGCCTGATCCAGGGGCGCAAAGCTCACGGTAGATACTTTGTCAAACTTGCTGGCGTCCGCCAACACATAACTGACGAAACTGCGCTCCATGGCCGCCGCTTTTAAGTAGGCCTCGTCCGTGTCCGGCGTGGTAAATCCCTGACGAATGGCAATACCGTTGGTGCCGATGAAACACTTGGAAAAATTGTAGTTGTGCAAATTCTTGGCTGCAGCCAGACCGATGATGGCATCGGTGGTGTGCTTTAACTCGCCGCCCAGCACATAGGTTTTCATACCCTTGGCCACCAGCCGCTGGGCGTGGAGAAGACCGTTGGTCACAAAGGTGGCACCCGGCTGCAAGTGGTCGATCATTAACAGGGTGGAGCTGCCGGCGTCTAAATATACAAAATCCGTATCGTCCACCTGGGCAGCGGCGTAAGCGGCGATCATCTCTTTTTCGTCCATGTGCAGCTGCAGCTTTTCGTCCAGCTTCTCCTCCCGGCGAATAAAATCCCGCCGGGTCAAAGTGGCACCGCCATGCACCTTGTGCAGCTTGCCCAGCCGATCCAGCGCAATCAGATCCCGGCGCACCGTGCTTTCGCTGGCGCCCAAAAGCTGGGTCAACTGCGCAACGGATACGGTCCCTTTTTCCTCTAACTGGGCCAAAATCTGCAAGTGTCTTTCCTGGGTAAGCATAGACGGTTCCTTTCTGAATTTTCCGGGCGTTTGCCGCCCTCGTCCTTACACCCAAAGTGTACCACGGCAAGCAAAAGCCGTCAAGTTCATTCCTTCATTTTCGTTCATTCCGCACAGTGAGCGCCTGCTCTTTTGGGCAATTTATGCAAACGCAGCCCCTTTATCTGCGCGGTTTTGAACGGTTGTGGCAAAACATGCATAAAATCCGTCATTTTACAGACGCACTTGTTTGCCAAAAAAGGCGCAAAAAAGCGCCGTATCCTCAGGATACGGCGCTTTTTATAATCTGGATTTATACCGCTTCTAAATATGCGGCTACGGTCTTGGGATCTTCCCCCCGCACAAAGGCAAACTCATCGCTGATGATATGCAGCGCACTGCGCAGCGCCTTGGCGTCTGAAAGATACATTTTCTTGCCGATCTGCTTTTGGTGCTCCTCATGGCAGCGAAGTGTCTTAATCAACCGCAAAATGCGCTTATGATCCGAGCTGTGGAGGATCTCCTCCGTCTTGGCCTTACGCTCGTGGACGTTGCTCACCCACTCGTAGGGCTGGCAGGTCTTGGCATAGCCCATCAATTCCTCCACCGCTGCCGGGGCAATGGCTGAGCGAATTTTGATCCGCTGGGGATCGTAATCCGTGGGCACGTAATACTTGGAGTTCCGGTCAAACACAGGCACCAGCACATAGTAGTCCTTGGTCTCGCTGGAGAACTTCATGGTTTCAATTTCGCGCACTTGGCAGATGCCCTTGGTACTGTAATGCACGAAAGTACCGATTTGCATGACACTCACCTTTCTTGATAATACAATAATACACTATTTTTTCGCCTGTTTTTCTATTTGAACATCTCTATTATAGCACAAATCGGTAAAAATTGACATAGGCAAAGTAAACAAATCCCCGCCCCGAATTCCTATCTCTGCGGCAGGAATTTTGTACAAAATGCAAGATTATTCCCATTTTCACGCATTTTTCTTAACAAACCTTAACAAATGAAAAAAATCTTTTACCTATCTTTTACCCGGCAGCGGGCGCGGTTTTAACATCATCCGGCTAGACTAAAACCGGAGCAGCCAGCCAACGCTGCAAAAATCCCAAAAGGCCGTATGTACCTTTTCGTACACACGGCCTTGTTTTTTATCCAATGATTATGCTTTTTGTTATGCCTTTTTCTTTTGGAACAGGCGGGCAAAAACCTTAATGACCTCAGAAAGGACGATGACGGAGAATGCCAGAGCAAACAGCTTGCCCCACATGGTGATCCCCAGGGGTACGGTGCCAAAAAACGCACCGGCAAACTGGATGATCAGCACTTGCAACACAAAGGTGCAGCCCACGACCAACAGCATCAGCTTGTTCTTAAACAGGTGGCAAAAGATACTCTCGCTGTGCAGTTCCCGGCAGTTAAAGGCGTTAAACAGCTGAAACAGCACAAACAGGGTGAACAGCACGGTGGTCATCTCGCCCCGGGCAGCACCCAGGAAATTCAGCTTGTATTGCAGCAGGAACACCACGCTCATATACACACCGGTAGCGGTGATCCGCGCCAGCATACCCTTGGAGATAATATTCTCGCTGCGGTTGGTGGGGCGGCGGCGCATCAGGTCACTGTATCCCGGCTCCAGTCCCAAGGTCAGGGCCGGCGGGCCGTCCATAATGATGTTGATCCACAGCAGCTGCAAGGCGGTAAAGGGCGCCGGCAGCCCCATCAGAACAGACACAAATACGCAAATAACAGAGGCAATATTCACCGTCAGCTGGAAGCTGATGAACCGCTTAAAGTTCTCATAAATATTGCGGCCCCATTCCACGGCCTTAACAATGGTGGCAAAGGAGTCGTCCAACAGCACAATATCGCTGGCTTCCTTGGACACCTCCGTGCCTGAAATGCCCATGGCGATTCCCACATCGGCGTTCTTCAGCGCCGGTGCGTCGTTGATCCCGTCGCCGGTGACAGCCACCACTTCGCCTCGTGCTTTCAGCAGCTTCACCACCCGCATTTTCACCGTAGGGGTGCTGCGAGCAATCACGCTGATTTTGGGCAGCATTTTTTGCAGCCGGCGGTCGCTCATTTCTTCCACTTCTTTGGCTTCCAGCGCCACACAACCGTCCGCCAGCAGATCCAGTTCCTTGGCAATGGCGGTGGCGGTAACGATATTGTCGCCGGTAAGAATCTTCTGCGAATGGAGGCGGGGCACCTTGCGTAAAAAACAACTGACCATGCAGGCGGCCACAGCGTCGTACACATCGCTGCGCAGCGGGTCCGCAATGGCCACAAAGCCGTCAAAGACCATATCGCTTTCCATTCGGCGGTGGGCCTCCTTTGCAGAGAAGTCCTCCATCTCCGCCAACTCCTTATGGGCAAAGGCAATCACCCGCATAGCTTGCTCCTCTGCCTGCACCAGCACCCGGCACAGTTCCGCCAGACGGTCAGGTTTCAAGGCACACATATCCAGCACGCACTCCGGGCTGCCCTTTACATAAGAGAGAATGCGCCCGTCCACATTGGAAATGGTGGTCATGTGCTTGAGCTCGGACGAGAAAGGAAACGCGCACAGCCGGGTGTGGTTCTCCCGCTCCCGACGGTAGGTGTTGCCGGTGTCTGCCTGCTCAAAGAACCGCAGCATGGCGCACTCCGTGGGATTGCCGATAAAGCCGCCGTCCGGCGCCAAGTCTGCCGTGGTGTTCAGGCAGATATTATGGGTCAGGTATTCGTTTTGCAGCGCTGCCGCTTCTTTATGCCACCGGGTGTCATAAAAGGCACGCACGGTCATCTTGTTTTCCGTTAAAGTACCGGTCTTGTCCGAGCAGATCACACTGATACAGCCGATGGTCTCTGAGGCGATCATCTTCTTCACCAGGGCGTTTTGCTTACTTAGCTTGATAATATTGATAGACAGAGACACCGCCACAATGGTGGGCAGCCCCTCCGGCACCGCCGCCACAATCAGCACGATACTGGTAATGAACGCCTCCATCACCGCCTCCAAATGCAGGCCGCCGTGGAGGGCAAAGAAAATCAGCTGAGCCGCAAACACAATGCCCGCTGCAATCACGCCAAGCACGGTAATGGTCTTGCCCAAGCGGGCCAGCTTCTCCTGCAAGGGGGTGCTGCTTTTTTCTGCATTGCCCAGCTCGCCGGCGATCTTGCCAAATTCCGTAGCGTCGCCCACCGCCGTCACCAGCAGCCGTCCGTTCCCCTCGGTAACGAATGTGCCGCTATAAAGCATATTGGCCCGCTCCGCCAGGGGCGTTTTTTCGTCCGTAAGCACCAGCTGGCTGTCTTTCTTCACCGGAAAGCTCTCGCCGGTAAGGGCGGATTCATCCACCTGCAGAGCAGTGCTCTCCAGCAGTCGTCCGTCCGCCGGCACCTTGTCTCCGGCAGACAGCAACACCACATCGCCCACCGCCAAATGGGCGCTTTGCAGGGTAACGGTTTGGCCGTCCCGCACCGCGCGCACGGTCATATCGGCGTTGATTTTGGACAGGGCCTCAAACGCCTTGGCGCTGCGCCCCTCCATCACTACGCTGATCACCACAGACAAAGCAATGGCCACGAACACGCCCACGCACTCCAAAAAGTCCGCCTCGCCGCCGGTAACCCGGCGCACAATGTTCACCGCCAGAGCGATCAGCCCGGCTGCAATAAGCATTAAGAGCATAGGCTCCGTGGCTGCATCCCAAAGGCGCTTCAGCAGCGAGTCCGGCTTGCGTCGGGTGAGGGCGTTCTCGCCGTACTGTTCTTTGTTTTTCTGTGCCTGCGCTTCTGTCAGCCCCCGGTTCGCGTCTGTACCGTAGGTTGCCAGCAACTCCGTTTTTTCTGCGGTAAATGCCTGCATAGAAAGTCCTCCTGCTTCATTTTTACAAAGAAAAAGACCTACCGCCGTTGCCGTGCGTTAGGTCTTTTTGGGTAAAAAATAAAAGACTGCTGCACGAAAAACAGGCGTGCAAGAGTCTCGTTCATTAAGACAAGCCAGACCCGGCACAGCGCCGCAGTCAGTTTGTTGACTTGCCACACGCCCACGGCGTGCAAACTACTCCCTCAAGCGGGTACTTCTTTTGTGACAAAAGCATACCACCCGGCCGCTTGGTTAGTCAAGAGTAACTTGAATGTTAGACAAAATCACAACCCGTCACCTAAAAACGCCAACCTCTTGCCATTTCTTCTCCGATATGGTATATAGAAGGTGAGACACGGCATATCAAATCTATTTTCACCCCCCAAGCCTTCCTCTTTGACAAGGGCGGCAAAACAGAGGATTCCATTTTCCCATGGAGGTCACGGTATGAAAATCAAAAACACAAAAACGGACATTCTGTTAAACATAGCGGCGGTGGCCTGCCTGNNNGGCGGTGGCCTGCCTGGCAGCCGTTACCCTGTACCTGCTGGTGCGCTGGTCGCAAATTCCCATGACCATTCCCGGGCATTATACTGCCGACGGCCAAATCGACAGCTGGACCGACCGCGCCACCCTGTGGCA
>FR885374.1:1759-2109 GCA_000436335.1 Clostridium sp. CAG:217 | reverse complement strand
CGGCTGCCGGTGCTGGGGTGGGTGCTGTATGTGCTGATCACGATTTTAGAGCAGTTCCCCGGGATTTGGAACACCGGCGTGACCGTAACGGAGGAGAACCGCACCGCCGTCTACCGCACATTAAAGACTATGATCGGCTGGGTAAAGCTGGCGGTGAGTGCCCTGCTCTCTTTGGTGGCGCTGGCCTCCCTGGGCAATGGATATAAGATTTTTCTTGTACTGGCCGCCGTGGGTCTGCTGGCCACCTTTGGGCTGGTGATCTACTTTGTCCACCGCCTGTTGCAGTTGAAGTAAGCAGCCTATTTTTACCGACAGATTGCAATACACAAAATCCCTACGGCAATGCCTAC
>FR885374.1:0-1655 GCA_000436335.1 Clostridium sp. CAG:217 | reverse complement strand
AAGCACCCCCGTCGGGGTGCTTTTTCTATACCTATTATTTTATCTTAGTGCTCATCCGCCAGCACAGCGTGGGCGCACTTTATGCCGTCCACGGCGGCGGACACAATGCCACCGGCGTAACCGGCGCCCTCACCGCAGGGGTACACCCCGCGCAGATTGCACTGGCAAAATTCGTCCCGCAAAATCCGCACGCTGCTGGAGGAGCGGGTTTCCGGCGCAGTAAGCACCGCGTCCGGCAGGGCAAAGCCGTGGAGCCGCTTGTCCATCTCCGTAATGGCCGCCTGCATGGTGGTGCGCACCTTGTCCGGCAGGCAGTACCGCAGGTTGGTAAGCGTGACCCCGGTCGGGCAGGTGGGCTGCACATTGCCCAGCGCCCGACTTTTCCGATCCGCTAAGAAATCGCCCACCAGCTGCGCCGGTGCACGGTAATCGCCCCCGCCCAGGGCAAAGGCGTTTTGCTCAATCTCTCGCTGATAATACATCCCCGCCAGCGGATGCTCCGAGGGGAAGTCCACCGGGTCAATACCCACTAGCAGCGCCGAGTTGGCATTCTCGCCGTCCCGGGCCAGGGTGCTCATGCCGTTGACGATCACGCCGCCCTTTTCGCTGGCGGCGGCCACCACCGTGCCCCCCGGGCACATACAAAAGGTATACGCCCCTCGCTGGTGCAGACCGTGGCAGCTGAGCTTGTAATCCGCAGCCCCCAGCTTAGGGTGGCCGGCAAAAGCGCCGTACTGGGCCTTGTCAATGAGCTTTTGGGGGTGCTCAATGCGGGCGCCCACACTAAAGGGCTTTTGGATAATTTGCGCGCCGTTTTTATAAAGCATTTCCACCGTGTCCCGGGCGCTGTGGCCGATGGCCAGGATCACCGCATCCGTCTCCATATCCACCGTTTGACCCAAATGGCTGTAAGTGACCCCATGGATAAAGCCGTTGGCCAAGATCAAATTCTCCAGCCGACATTCCAGGCGCACCTCGCCCCCCAGGCGCTCAATTTTTTTGCGAATATTCTGCACCACCACAGCCAGTCGGTCCGTGCCGATATGGGGCTTGGCGGCGTATAAAATCTCCTCCGGCGCACCGGCCTCGTACAGCTCTTGCAGCACCTGGCGAATAAAGGGGCTTTTAATGCCGGTGGTCAACTTGCCGTCAGAAAAAGTACCGGCACCGCCCTCGCCGAACTGCACATTGCTCTCCTCGTTGAGAATATGCTGCTGCCAAAAGGCGTTCACATCCTGCTGGCGGCGCTGAATATCCTTGCCTCGCTCCAACACAATGGGGCGCAGTCCTGCCTCAGCCAAGATCAGGCCGGCAAACATACCCGCCGGACCAAAACCAACCACCACCGGGCGAAAAGCGGACTGCCGCCGGTTCACCGGCAGGGTGTACTTGTATTCTTCCGCCGCCTTGGCCTTAGGTGAGCGGCAGCGGCGCAGCACCTGGGTTTCGTCCAGCCCCAGGGTCACATCTACCGTATAAGAGAAGTGCACATCGTCCTTTTTGCGGGCGTCCACACTCTTTTTAAAAATCGTCAGTTTTTCAATATATTTGGGATCGGTGCGCAACACCTTGCCCGCCTTTTTGCGCAGCAGGCTCTCGTCCTCATCCAGTTCCAGACGCAACTCACTTACTCGTATCATTCCGCTTCTCCACTA
>FR885373.1:9151-16572 GCA_000436335.1 Clostridium sp. CAG:217 | reverse complement strand
AGTCCGCGCCCATTTTAGGGCGCGGACTTCTACTTTGGATTGTGGTGTCACAATCCGATGCTCGCTAAACCTGTGGACACAGTCGGTTTGAAAGTAATCTCATAAGCTAACCTCTAAGCCGAATATCTAATGATCATATTGTTGACTTAACAAATAGCTGATCAATTGAGCCAAATATTGTTTTATAATCACCCAACTTTTCAAAACCATATTTTTCGTATAGCCCTATTTCTCCGCTCAGGATATATACTTTTTCATATCCTAACTCACGAGCATATAAAATTGCGCTTTGAATCATTAACTCCGATAGTCTATTACCACGGTATGGTTCATCAACAAAAACAAATCCTATAAATGGTGTAAACGGATATTCTTTTGGCAGCTCATCCTTTTCAACCAATGTGCAAAATCCTGCCACTTTTCCATTTACACAAGCAACAAACACTCTTTCCCATGTATTAAAGTCATTGCTTTTCATCTTTTGAGCCAAATAAGGGCCCGCTTTCCACGAGCATTTTTCAGCCAAACAAATAGTTTCATTCCAATATTCATGTATTTGGGTCATACAATAAATTTCAGTCATTTATTCCCCTTATAAAAATTCCCATTTATCGTATTGTAAGTATAGCACAGAATCATAATTAGCATCAACACTACTCTCGGCAAGCTGCCATATATTCTGTCTGGTTAAATAAATTTAAAAGGATACGCCTCCTTACGAAGTGTATCCTTTTCCCGCTCTCTTTCGTTTCACCATTATTTTTTGTAATCGAGAATTTCTTTTGCCAGGTACACCGGGCGGCGCTTGGTCTCAATGTAATTCTTGGCCAGGTACTCGCCGATGATGCCGATGGTAAACAGCTGCATACCGCCAAAGAAAACGATCAGAATCACCGTCTGGGTAAAGCCGTCTACCGCAATGTGCTCCGTGGCCTTGCGAAGGAGGGTCACGATAAAGTAGATAATAGAAAAGGCCGTGGAAAGCAGACCCAACACCGTTGCCAGCTTCAGCGGCGCGGTGGAGAAGGCCAAAATGCCGTTCCAGCCGTATTTCAACAGTTTTTTGAACCCCCATTTGGTGGTGCCGCTGGCCCGCTCTTTGGCTTCATAGGGAATGTACTTGGTGTTAAAGCCCACCCAGCTGAACAGCCCCTTGGAAAAGCGGAAATACTCCGGCATTTGCAGCAGCGCATCCCGTACGGTGCGGCGGAAGGTGCGAAAGTCGGAAGCACCGTCCACAAAATCCACTTCGCTCATATTGGTGGCCATTTTGTAAAAAGCGGATTTCACGGAGGTCATCAGCTTGTTCTCGTGCCGGGTCTCCTGAAAGGCGCACACGCAGTCCGTGTCCGGCTCTGCGTCCAAAATTTCTGTCATTTGCTTTACGATGGCCGGATCCTGTTGCAGGTCCGCGTCAATCAAGCTGATATATTCGCCGTCGCAGTGTTGCAGCCCGGCGTAAATGGCGCTCTCCTTGCCAAAGTTGCGGGAGAAGCTGACCACCCGAATGTTCTGCTGGCTTTGCCGGTGCAGTTCCTTTAGATTTTGCAGGGTCTTGTCCTTGCTGCCGTCGTTGACAAAGACAATCTCGTAATCGGATGGGTCGGGAAATACCTCGGCCACCGCCCGGGCAAAGGGAAAAATATTGTCCTGCTCGTTAAAGCAGGGTACGATCAGCGACAGGCGCATGAAAATTCCTCTCTTTCACAACAGATTATAGTATCGTATCCAGTAATGAAGTCATTATAACACGCCCGGGGGAAATGTCAAGGTGGGGGAAGTTTTTTGTTTTTTAGGCGTTTGTGGCGGAAAAATCCCGCCGTTTTTTGTTTTATCCCCTCAGTCAGCTGCGCTGACAGCTCCCCTTAATGAAAAATAAGGGGAGCCAAGTTATGTAGGGCTTGCCCCCCTTGCAAAGGGTGACTCCCCACGGTGCGGGGAGATGTGGCGCAGCGACAGAGGGGACGGGCGCCCGTTAGGTGGTGGGTTCGCCATCGGCGAACGCGGAGGGATTGTTAGAAATCCTCTTATTTCCTACCATGCAGCAGCGGCGACAGGGGTTTATAGATCCCGGCGCAAAGCGCAGCGCACAGCAGCCCCTTGGCAACGGTAAAGGGCAGGTTAAAGATAAAGAGCGCCTGCAAAATACTCTTGGTGGCGGGCAAAATGGCCTGGTACATATCCAGCACTGCCGCCTGGGGAAAGCCCAGCACATTGTAGTAAAGCGGATAGATAATCCAGTAGTTGACCGGCACGCTGATAAGCCCCATAATCACCGCAGACAGCACGGCGGCGGCCAGGGCGCCCCGCTTGGTCTTGTGTTTTTTATAGATCGCGCCGGCGGCAACGGACAGAACCGCCCCCAGCAGGAAGTTGGACAGCTCGCCCACATACATACTGGAGGACAGGGGCAGGTGGATCAGATTTTTGATTCCTGCCACCGCCACGCCTGCCAGCGGACCGTAGGCAAAGGCCGCCAGCAGCTCCGGCAGGTCGGAAAAGTCCAGCTTAATAAAAGCGGGCATAATAGGAATGGGGAATTCCAAAAATTGCAGTGCAAAGGCAACGGCAGACAGCATGGCAATGCCGGTAAGCCGCCGGGCGGCGCCGGTTTTTGAGGTGGATTTGGTGGTTTTTGAATTTGCGGTCATCTTTCTTACTCCTTTTGACCGTGGGCAAAAGAGAAACCCCGGCACATGGCGTACCGGGGCAATTTGGTTTGACAAGACCAACGGCGGCGCAGCACTGCGCCGTACCTTTCCTCTCATCCGGACTTACAAGGGAATACCTTGCTCACCGTCGGTGCCTGAATTCCACAGGCTCGGCCCGTTGCCGGGTTCGCAGACTTTCACTGCCGGTAGGGATTTGCACCCTGCCCCGAAAAGTATTTGTCACCTATTATTATATGCAAGCCTGGCCGTTTGTCAAGGGGCGGGGTTGACAAGTGGTGTAAAATAAAATAAAATCGGGAGGGAAACACAGAACCTGCCGGAGAAGGAGCCTTTTATGGATGCATATTTGACGAATAATTTGGAGCAGTCGGACGAATTGGCCTATGATGTGGCCGATTTGTTTAAGCTGTTTGCAGACAGTACCCGCATTCGCATTTTGGTGCTACTGTTTGACCGAGAGTTGTGCGTAGGGGATATTGCTGCCAATTTGGAGATGAGCCAGACTGCCATCTCCCACCAGTTGCGTATTCTAAAGCAAAACCACCTGATCAAGTACCGCCGGGAGGGCAAGAATATGATCTACGCCCTGGCGGACGACCATGTAAAGACCATTATTAACTGCGCCATTGAGCATATTGAGGAGTAATATGAGCGAAAAAGAATTGCACACCCACGGGACGGATTGCGCCTGCGGCCACAACCACCATCACCACGACGACGGCTGCGGCTGCGGTCACGACCACGCCCATGAAGACATTGACAAAAAGGCCTTTTTGCGCAAGTTTGTGCCGGGGCTTTTCTTCTTTTTGCTGGGCGCGGCGGTGGAGCACCTGATCCCCGGCAGCGAGAGCAGCACCCTGTGGCATTATGTTGAGCTGGCAGCCTTTGCCTTGTCGTATATTTTTGTGGGCTTCTCCATTTTGCGCGAGGCGGTGGAGGGTGTGCTGGCCAAGAACATTTTTAACGAAAATCTGCTGATGGCGGTGGCGTCTCTGGGCGCCTTTGCCATTGGGGAGTATTCTGAGGGCTGCGCCGTGGTGCTGCTTTATACCGTGGGCGAATTTTTGCAAAGCCTGGCGGTGCAAAAGAGCCGCCGCTCCATTAAAGGTATGCTGGAGCAAAAGCCGGACACCGTGCGGGTGCAAGCAAAAGACGGTCTGACGGAGGCGGCGCCGGAGACGGTGCAGCCGGGCCAAACCATTGTGGTGGAACCGGGGGAGAAGATCCACCTGGACGGTACGGTGCTGGAGGGTAATGCGGAGGTGGACACCGCCGCCCTTACCGGCGAGAGCATCCCGGTATCCGTTGCCCCGGGTATGGAGGTGCTGGCCGGCAGCGTAGCCATTGACGGCGCGCTGACCATTCGGGTAGACAAGCCCTATGGCGACTCGGCGGTGGCCCGGGTGCTGGCGGCACTGGAGCACGCCCAGGACAGCAAAAGCCATACGGAAAAATTCATCACCCGCTTTGCCCGCATTTACACCCCCATTGTGTGCGGCATTGCGCTGGCGCTGGTGCTGATCCCGCCCCTGTTCTTCGGCGGCGACTGGCACGAGTGGATCTACCGTGGGTTGTCGGCTCTGGTGGTGTCCTGTCCCTGCGCCATTGTCATTTCCGTTCCCCTGTCCTTCTTCGGTGGGCTGGGCACCTGCTCCCGGGAGGGTATTTTGGTGAAGGGCGCCGATCATTTGGAGACCCTGGCCCGCTGCGATGTGGGTGTGTTTGACAAGACCGGCACCATCACCAGCGGCAAGTTTGAATTTGTGCGGTGCGAGTGCGTGCACTGCCATTGTATTGATAAGCACAACCACCGGGAGCTGCTGCGGATTATTGCCGCCTGCGAGCGGTTGTCTACCCACCCCATTGCCAAGTCCATTTGCCTGGCCTTTGGCCAGTTTGCCGATGACTGCGTGGTGACGGACGCCAAGAACTACGCCGGTATGGGCGTGTCTGCGGTGGTGGACGGCGTGCGCTACTATGCCGGGAATGAAAAGCTGATGCAAAAGATCGGTGTGCCCTTTACAGAAACGCAGCTGGTGGGCACCGCCGTGTATTGCTGCACGGACACGGAGTTCCTGGGCGACATTGTGTTTGCGGATATTATTAAAACGGACAGCCGGGAGGCCATTGACCGGCTGCACCACATGGGTATGAAGCAGGCCATTATGCTCACCGGCGACCGAGAGCCCATTGCGGCGGATATTGCCGCCAAGGCCGGGCTGGACGGCTACTATGCCAAGCTGCTGCCGGAAGAGAAGGTGCAGCGGGTGCAGGCCTTGCAGCAGCAGGGCCACACGGTGCTGTATGCCGGCGACGGGATTAACGACGCGCCGGTGCTGGCAGCGGCGGACCTGGGCGTAGCCATGGGCGGCGCCGGAGCGGATGTGGCCATTGAGGCGTCGGATATGGTGATCCAGGGCGACTCCCTGAGCCAGCTGCCGGTGGGCGTGACCGTTGCCCGCAAGACCGTGGGCATTGCCCGGGAGAATATTATCTTTGCCATTGCGGTTAAGCTGCTGATCATTCTTGGCTGCGCCGTGGGTATTTTTGATGAGAATGCCATGTGGCTGGCAGTGTTCGGTGATGTGGGCGTGTGCCTGTTGGCGGTGGCGAATGCCCTGCGGGTGCTGCATATCCGCAAGAAGAAAAAGTAAAACAGAAAAGCAATCGGATAAAACAAAAAAGGGACTGCCCGGCAGTCTCTTTTTCTTTTGCTTTTTATCCATCATTACTAAAAAATTCAGGGCGATTTTGTGCATATTTTTTCTTGACAAACGGCGGTGCGGGTGTTCTATTCTCTGTCAAGAGGAAATGATGAAATTTTCTAAAAAATAGCAATTTTCACAAAAATTCGCGGTGTGGGATTTCTTCTCAAAAATGTTGAAAACTATGTGTAAAGGGTTAAAAACTCCTATGATTTTGAGTTTTCAACCGGAAAAATGCCCGATATTATGCGAAAAATGCCCAAATTTTCAACATTTTCCACCGTCTTTTCCACAATCTGTGGGCGCAAGGTCAATATACTGATTGTAGTGGCCGCGTGGGCTGTCAAGGCTTTTTTTATGCTCACAATTCACAAAATTCCGGTATATTTTTGGCATCTTTGCCACACACTAAATTCAGCAAACAGAAAGGACGAACAGCATGATCAAAGGCGTCAGCAAACAGGTGCTTGAGGTGACCAATCCGGAAAACCCGTATTTTGAAAAAATCGTGTTTTTTGTAAAACCCCAGTACGCCCGAGAGGACCGGGCTGTGCTGGAGAGAGAGGCCCATTCCCTGGCTGCCCGCGCCGGTCGGCCGCCCAGAGTGCGCCGTTCCAGGCGAGAGAAGTGGCACTTTGCCCTGCGTTGTCTGCTCAGTGCTCTGGCCGGGGTGGCGCTGTCCTTTTTGATCTACACGCTGTGTTGAAAGGGTGATCTCTCATGACGATTTATAAGGCCGTGCGGAATTTCTTAACGGTGTTTGTGGTGCTGGCGGTGGCTGCCGGTGCCCTGTGTATTGGCGGCGGGGTGTACTACGCGGTGCAGTCCGCTGCCAGCAGCCAGGTGCTCTCCAAGCTGGGCTCCACCGGTGCGGAGGTGACCCGTGTGCAAAAGAAGCTCAAGGAGCTGGGCTATTACAGCGGCGCTGCCGACGGTATTTACGGCAATGCCACCAAGGCGGCGGTGAAGGCGTTTCAAAAGAACTGCGGCATTACCGCAGACGGCGTGGCCGGACCAAAGACCCTGTTGTACCTGGGGCTGGGCGGCAGCAGCAGCGGCAACAGTACCGGGTATTCGGATGCGGATGTGGAGCTGCTGGCCAAGGTGATCAGCGCTGAGGCTCGAGGCGAATCCTATGAGGGTCAGGTGGCGGTGGGTGCCGTGATCCTGAATCGGGTGGCGCACCCCTCCTTCCCTAATTCCATCAGCGGCGTGGTGTACCAAAATGGGGCGTTCTCCTGCGTCAACGACTCCAACTGGTACGCCCCGGTGGCAGACAGCGCCAAGCGCGCCGCCACGGATGCCCTGAACGGATGGGACCCCTCCGGCGGTGCGGTGTATTATTTCAATGCGTCCAAAACCTCGGACAAGTTTATGCACTCCCGACCGGTGATCAAGGTGATCGGCAATCATAAGTTTTGCTCGTAGGGGGTTATCCGCCTGCGGGCGGCAGATTGCCGCCCCTAGATAAACCTTTTTGCCTCCCTTGTTAAGGGCGGCAAAGAGGTATAAGATTTATATACAAAAAACCGACACGCGGAGTGTCGGTTTTCTTTTTGCGTTTCTTATTTGGTAAAGAAGGTGGTGAAGGCTTTGTAGGCCATATATACATCAATTTTGGCAACGATCTCATAGGGTGCGTGCATGGAAAGCACCGGCACGCCTACATCAATCACATCTACATCCAAATTGGCAATATACATAGCCACGGTGCCGCCGCCGCCACCGTCAACCTTGCCCAGCTCGCCGCTTTGCCACAGCACGCCGTTTTCCTCCAGCAAGTTTTTGACAAAGCTCACATACTCGGCGCTGGCGTCGGAAGTGCCGCTTTTGCCGTGGGAGCCGGTAAACTTGGTGACCACCACGCCCTCGTTGATAAAGGAGGCGTTGTTCTTCTCAAAGGCAGAGGACCAGGTGGGGTCAAAGGCAGCGTTTACATCGGCGCTCAGGCACTTGGAGTTGCGCAGCACATCGCGGCCCTCGTAGCCCTCCAGCCGCGCCAAATCCTCAATAAAGTATTTCAGATAGCTGGAGTTCACCCCGG
>FR885373.1:6535-9142 GCA_000436335.1 Clostridium sp. CAG:217 | reverse complement strand
AGTTCAGCCCGGTGTTGCCGTCGGAGCCGGTCTCCTCTTTATCCGTCAGCACGGTAATGCAGGTGTACTCCGGCGGCTCGCTGACGCTGAGAATGGCCTGCAAGGCCGGATAGGCGCACACACGGTCGTCGTGGCCGTAGCCGCCGATCAGGGAGCGGTCAAAGCCCAGGTCGTCAACGGTAAAGGCCGGCACCAGCTCCAGCTCGGCAGACAGCAGATCCCGCTCCACAATGCCGTATTTCTCGTACAGCAAATTGAGGATATTGAGCTTCACCTTTTCGCTGGCTTTGTCGTCCTTAAAGGGGCGGGAGCCGATGACAATGTTCAGCTCTTCCCCTTTGATCAGCTCGTTGATCTTGCGGGTGTACTGCTCCAGCGCCAGGTGGGGCAGAATGTCCGTAATACAGAACTTGGGGTCACCCGGCTCCTCGCCCAGGCGCACATCCACATAGGTGCCGTCGTTTTTGCAAATGCGGCCGTGGAGGGACAGGGGAATGGCGGTCCACTGGTACTTTTTAATACCGCCGTAGTAGTGGGTCTTAAACAGCGCCAGCCCGTTGTCCTCGTACACCGGGCGCTGCTTTAAGTCAATGCGCGGAGAGTCAATGTGGGCAGCTGCAATGCGCACGCCGTCCTTAATGCTGCGCTTGCCCTTCACGCACAGGATAATGGCCTTGCCCCGGTTCATCTTGTACACCTTGGCGCCCGGCTCCAGCTGGTCGCCGAATTCGTCAAAGGGCAGGAACCCGGCAGCCCGCGCCTGGTCCAGCGCCTGGGCAGCGGCCTCTCGCTCGGTTTTGCAGTGATAGAGGAAGTCCTTGTACCCCTCGCAAAAATCATCACATACGCCCAGCTCGGCGTCGTCCATAAAGTCTACGCCGTTCTCGCGCTTGTTGAACAGCAACTCTTGCAGCTGCTGCCCCTTGGTTTTTTCTTCATTCATAAGATAGCCTCCAGTATTCTGTCCACTTGGGATTTTATATCTCTGCCGTCATTGGTGACGGTGAATGTGCATTTCTCGGTGTAAAAGTCTGCCGCCGGTTGCGCCTGCATACGCAACTGTGCCGCCGCCCGGTCTATGCCGTCCCGCTCCATAATTCGAGCCAGGCGGGTGTCCTTAGGCGCAGTCACCGCCAGGGTGTAGGCGCACAGGGCGTCCGCGCCGCTTTCAAACAGCTGGGGCGCGTCCAGCACCGCCGGTATCTTTGCTTGCTGCACACAGGCATCCAGCACCGCCGGATGGGTTACCTGATCCAGCTTTTCCGTAGCGGCAGGGGTGGCAAAGGCTTTGGCTGCCAAGGTTTTGCGGTCCAGGGCGCCGTCCTGGATGATCTCCTGCCCAAAGGCAGCCGCCAGGTCTTGCAGCAGGGGCGCGCCGGGGACGGTCAGCTGGCCATAGACCCGGTCGCAGTCCACCGGGTGCAGCCCGGCCTGTGCCAGCAGGCGGCACACATAGCCTTTCCCTGCGCCGGTAGGCCCGGTTACGCCGATAAGAAAAGGCTTGGTCAGGTCTAAAATGCGAAAGGCCGCTGCCCGGATCAGCCGGTTGTATACTGCCATACCCACCCCGGTTTTGCGGGGCATACGGGCATAGACTTTTTTGGCGCCCAGTTCGTCCAGCCGCCGCAGGGCGTCAAACAGCTCTCGTGCCTGGCTTAGGTCGTCGGTGGCCTTGCCGTAGGGCACCTTGGGCACCGTCACCCGGTCTTCTTCATAGCACAGGGCGTAGCAACCCGGTTGGCTGTTTACAAAGGCGGCGTAGGCGGCGCTGTCGCCGTTTACTAAAATCACTTGCGCCTTGGGGGCGTAGTGCTTGTATTTCATGCCGGGAGAGGCGGCGGTCTCGCCGTCTGCCATCTTTTCCAGCACCGCGGGAGCCACGGCAATGGGGCCGATCTCTGCCTCCAGCATTTCCTTGGTTACTGCGCCGGGGCGCAGCAGCGTTGGGGTAGGGGTAGCCAGGGTAATCACCGTGGACTCCACCCCGTAGGCGCAGTCGCCGCCGTCTACGATGGCAGCAATCTTGCCGTTCATATCCTCTTGCACATATTTGGCTCTTGTGGGGCTGGGCAGCCCGCTGGTGTTGGCGCTGGGGGCCGCTACCGGCACTCCTGCCAGTTGCAGCAGTCGGTGGGCCACCGGGTTCTCCGGCATACGCACTGCCACCGTGTCCAGTCCGCCGCTGACCACTTTGCCGATTTTATCGCTCTTGGGCAGGATCACCGTCAGCGGTCCGGGGAAAAAGCGGTCAAAAAGTTTCTTGGCTTTCTCCGGAATTTCCTGCACCAGCGGGGCAATGTCTGCTTTCTCTGCCACATGCACAATCAGCGGGTTGTCGCTGGGGCGGCCCTTGGCGGCGTAAATTTGTGCCACGGCGGTTTCGTTCAGCGCGTCGGCGCCCAGTCCGTATACTGTCTCGGTGGGAAAGGCCACCAGCTGCCCCTGCCGCAGCAGTTCCCCGGCCAGCGCCAGGTCTTGTTCTGTTGTTCCCAGTTGTTTGGTTTCCATATCTTGTGTCCTTGATTTGATTTGCGGTTGAGGTAGAACACCTCCGGCGCAATCCCTGTCTCATTCCTCTGCGGCGCTGAGTTTGGCTGCCGGATCGGC